>JAWWOO010000081.1:0-202054 GCA_033851545.1 Frankiales bacterium
TGATGCCGCGGTTGGTGAGGTAGCGGTTGAACCGGGCCTGGTAGATCGACTGGATCGGGCCGAGGCCCATCGAGACGGTCGGGAACTCCCAGAACTCCGGCATCAGCCGCGGGTGCGGGTAGGACGAGAGGCCGTCGCGGCTGACCTCCTGGCGGAAGCCGTCGAGCCGGTCGGCGGTCAGCCGGCCCTCGAGGAACGCACGGGAGTACATGCCGGGGGAGGCGTGACCCTGGAAGTAGACCTGGTCACCGCTCTCACCCTCGGAGTCCTTGCCGCGGAAGAAGTGGTTGAAGCCGATCTCGTACAGCTCGGCAGCGCCGGCGAAAGTCGCGATGTGGCCGCCGACGTTGGTGGTCTTGTTGGCCCGGGTGACCATGACCGCGGCGTTCCAGCGGACGATCGAGCGGATCCGCTCCTCGAGCTCCTCGTCGCCGGGGAAGTCGGGCTCGGCCGCCGCCGGGATCGTGTTGATGTAGTCGGTCGTCCGGGTCTCCGGCACGCCGACCGCACGCTCCTTGGCGTGGTCGAGGAGCTGGAGCATCAGGTAGCGGGCCCGGCCGGTGCCCTGCGCGGCTATCACCGCGTCGAGGGAGTCGCGCCACTCCTGGGTCTCCGACGAGTCGATGTCGGGGATCTGGGTCAGCGCTGAGATGGCGGGATCGTGTCCGGAAGCCACGCTCGTCCTCACTGTCGGTCGTCAGTCGCGTTGTGTGCGACCTTGCGGTACGGGGCACTGCCGGCCGCTTGTGGCGGCCGTGGTTCCCTGCTCACTACATGGTCCAACGAAGGCGCGTCAGCGTCACCTTCACCGGGCCGTAGTGATCACCAGGCAGGACTCCATGGTCCCATGGCCGTCCCGTGTTGCTGGTGCCTGGTAGAGAGTCGGAATGCAGACTACGACGTTCACCGTCACCACCGGCACACGCGAGGTCGTGGCGGACATCACCCGCGAGTGCCGCCGGTTCGCCGCCTCGTGCGGCGGCGACGGCCTGCTGCACGTCTTCGTCCCGCACGCCACCGTGGGCGTCGCGGTCCTCGAGCTGCACGCAGGCTCCGACGAGGACCTGTTGGCGGCGCTGAGCGATCTGCTGCCCGCCGACGGACGTTGGGTGCATGCGCACGGGTCCCCTGGGCACGGGCGGGCGCACGTACTCCCTGCTCTGGTGCCGCCGTACGCCTCGCTGCCGGTGATCGACGGCGCCGTCGCGCTCGGCACCTGGCAGTCGATCGCCCTGGTCGACCTCAACGTCGACAACCCGGTGCGTACGGTCCGGCTCAGCTTTCTGCCCGGCTGACGCAGCGTTTCGCAACTGGTCCGCGTTGAGGCGGTTGAGGGGCCAGCGTCGATGCGGGTGGTCACTCGCCTGGCGAAGGAAATCCCGCATCGACGTTGTCAGGCCAGGTGGTGGGAGGGCGACCGGGGGCCCGTACCCTGGCGTTCATCGGCGGCCCGCTCCGCTGAGGGTCTGTCCACAGGCTGGACCGCCCCGTGCGATCTTGCGCTGGACGGCAGGGGATACTTGCGCAGTCGGGCCGTCCCGTGTGGACTACCCGTATCGGGGCTAGCTCGCTGATGAGCCTGACCATCACCAGCGCGCAGGCGCGGACAAGGGAGGAACCACCACGTGAGCGCGACCGCGGGCAACGCGGGGAGCCAGCGCAGTCTGGCCGACCGGTTGGCGATCCAGGCCGGCATGGTCGTCCAGGAGGTGGGCTACGACGACGACTGTGACGAGGACCTTCGCGAGGCGATCGTCGAGCGTACGGGCGCGAAGATGCTCGGCGAGGACGGCGATGACGTCGTCGACGTGGTGTTGCTCTGGTTCCGCGAGGACGACGGGGACCTGGTCGACGTGCTCGTCGATGCGCTGGCGCCGCTGGCGGCCAACGGGGTGATCTGGCTGCTGACGCCCAAGGCCGGCCGCCAGGGACACATCGAGCCGAGCGACGTCAACGAGGCCGCGCCCACTGCCGGGCTGTCCCAGACCAGCAGCATCAGCGCCGGACCCGACTGGTCTGGCACCCGCCTGGTGGCGCCGAAGTCCAGCAGGGGCAAGCGCTGAGCCCGTCGGTGAGCAGCCCCTTCACGTCCGCCCCGTCGGGCGCGGTTCAGGTCGGCCAGTTGGCGCCCGACTTCACCTTGGTCGACCAGCACCGGCAGAAGATCAGGCTGAGCGACTTCCGCGGGCGCAAGAACGTCGTCCTGGTCTTCTACCCCTGGGCCTTCACCCGAGTGTGCGGGACCGAGCTGTTCGCAATCCGCGACGAGCTGCCTTCACTGCAGAACGACGAGGTGCAGATCCTCACGGTCTCGGTCGACAGTGTCTACAGCCACCGGGTGTGGGCCGAACGCGAGGGTTTCGACTTCCCGCTGCTGTCGGACTTCTGGCCGCACGGCACCGTGGCGCAGGCCTACGGCGTGTTCGACGACGAAGCGGGCGTTGCGCTGCGCGGGACCTTCATCATCGACCGTGAGGGCATCGTGCGCTGGCAGGTCGTCAACGACATTCCGGACGCCCGTGACCTCGGCGTCTACCAGTCGGTGCTCGCCACCCTCTAGTCAGACCCGCGCAGGCGGGAGGTCAAGCACATGCCCTGCTACCGCTTTGGTGCGCGGCCGGTCGATCCGGCACGTGGCCCGAGCGCGTGGAAACGCGGCGTCCGCGAAGATGCCCAGGTCCTCGTCTGCCCGGACTGTCAGCGCGAGCCGGACTGGCAGTCGCACCTGGCCAGCTGTTCGTCGTGCGGATCGACGGCCCTGGTCCGCAGTCTCGGCGAGATCCACTGCCGCGGCTGCGACCGTACGCCGTCGGTGGTCGTGCCTCCGCAGGCGACGGCGCCCAGCAGCGGCCGCTCGTACGACCCGGTGTTCGCCGACGAGGTGGGGCGGGCGCTCGACCGGGTGCTGCGCGGCAGCGATTCTCCGGCTGACCGGTAGCCTTGGTAGGACAGCAAGGTCCCTTAGCTCAGCTGGAAGAGCATCTCGCTTACACCGAGAATGTCGCAGGTTCGAGCCCTGCAGGGGCCACCACGTGGTGCGGGGTTCGTCCTACAGGCCGTTGGTCCACTTGTACGAGCTGGGCACCTTGACCTTGGCGTTCTCGGCGGCGGTGCCGTAGACGATGGCGATCTCCTGGTGCTTGAGCAGCTCCAGCTTGGTCGGGTCGGTCGTGAGCGCCTTGCCGTTGACGTAGACCGTGAGCGTCTTGCCGGCGCCGGTCTTGAGGCCACCGATCTGGGTCGGGGTGAACAGGACGTTCCACTCGTTGAAGACCTGGCCCAGGGTGAAGCGGTCCCCAGCCGGTGACTCGATGTGGATCACGCCGGTGGCGTCGTGGGTGTGCAGCGACGACAGCCCCGTGCTGTTCGCGCCGCCCTGGATCCCGATGTAGGCCGGCACGGGAACGGTCTTGCCGTCAGTCCAGACGTCGAGGTGCGCATGGTCGTGCCGGTTCAGCGTCTCGTTCGGCAGCAGGACCAGGCCGGCCTTGGCGACGGCCGTTGCCACGTCCGTCGGCGCGGGCCATGGCGGGAGCGAGGTTGCGCCCGCGGCTACGACCGGCTTGAGGATGCCCGTCGGGGTGCCGCTGCTGTTCAGCATCGGGATCGCGACCACCGTGCCGACGATCGCCGCGATCACCAGGCCGATTCCGCCGCGGACCATCACCTTGTGCCGGCGCTCCTCGCGGGCCGCCTGCGCCTTGAGCGCGGCTGCCCGCTCGCGGGCGGTGGTCTCGGCGGCCTTGCGGGTCTGCTTGTTCGACGGGGGAGTCACGTCGTTCCCTTTCGGCGGATTCTCGGCTGGGCTGAACAGGTGGCGTGCGGAAGCGTACGGGAAACAGGGGCGGAAGCGCCCAGAGTACGACGTCCGGCTGTGCGCGCAGGTTCCCGGCGCGCTCGTCCGTACGCGGTAGCGTCGCGCTGTGGATCAACCGGCAGCCTCCCTGGCAGACGTGGTCGCGGTGCTCGACGGGCTCTACGACCCGCGGGACGCCGAGAGCTGGGACGCGGTCGGGCTGGTGTGCGGCGCCCCCGACCAGCCGGTACGCCGGATCCTGTTCGCGGTCGACCCGGTCGCTGCCGTGGTCGACGAGGCGCTGCGGATCGGTGCGGACCTGGTCGTCAGCCACCACCCGCTGCTGCTGTCGGCGGTGCACGGGGTGCCGGCGTCAGACCCGCGGGGAGCCGTGGTGCACCGCCTGCTGCGCGCCGGGTCGGCGCTGTTCACCGCACACACCAACGCCGATGTCGCGTCGCCGGGTGTCTCCGACGCCCTTGCTGCCGCCCTCGGCCTCGTCGACCTGCGCCCGCTCGTACCGCTGCCCGGTCCGGCTCTCGACGGGCTGGTGACCTACGTCCCGCACGAGCAGTCCACCCGCTTGCTCGACGCGCTGGCGGCGGCGGGTGCCGGCGCGGTTGGGGACTACAGCCGGTGTGCCTGGCAGGTGCGCGGCGAGGGGACGTTCGTGCCGGGTCCCGGCGCCTCGCCCGCCGTTGGCGCCGTCGGGGAGGTCGCCTCCGTCGACGAGACCAGGCTGGAGATGGTGCTGCCGAGGGGCCTTCGCGCGCAGGTGCTAGCGGCGCTGCGGGCGGCCCACCCGTACGAGCAGCCGGCGTACGAGGTGGTGGAGCTCGCGACCGAGCCGGGTCCGCGCGGGCTCGGCCGGGTCGGCTCGCCGGCCACCGAGCTGACGCTGGCGGGCTTCGTCGAGCTGGTGGCGGGCGCGCTGCCGGCGACCGCTTGGGGGGTACGGGCGACGGGTGACCCCGCGCGCGTGATCCGTACCGTCGCGGTTTGTGGTGGCTCCGGCGGCTCGGTCATCGAGGAGGCGCGGAGGGCGGGCGCGGACGCCTTCGTCACCGCTGACCTGCGCCACCACGTGGCCTCCGACGCCGTCGCCGAGGGGGGTCCGGCGCTGGTCGACGTTGCGCACTGGGCAACCGAGTGGCCGTGGCTCGCCGACGCGGCCGCGCGGGTGCGTGACACGCTGGCGGCTCGCGGCACTAACGTGGAGTGCACGGTGTCCCGCATCTGCACGGACCCGTGGACGCTTGCCCGACCCGAGACCCGCCCGAGGAGCTCTGCCGACGAATGAAGGCCGATCCGTTCGTCCAGCTCCGCCTGCTCGACCTGCAGGCCACCGACACGACATTGGACCAGCTGGCGCACCGCCGGGCGACACTTCCCGAGATCGCCGAGCTGGCCTCGCTCGAGGGCCGGCTGGCCGGGCTGCGGGACGAGATCGTCCGGGTCAGCACCGAGGACTCCGACCTCGGCCGCGAGCAGACCAAGATCGAGACCGACGTCGAGCTGGTGCAGACCCGGGCCAAGCGCGACCAGCAGCGGCTCGACTCCGGTGCGGTGTCCTCGCCGAAGGAGCTCGAGAACCTGCAGCACGAGATCGGCTCGCTCGGCCGCCGCCAGGGCGACCTCGAGGACCAGGTGCTCGAGGTGATGGAGAAGCGCGAGGAGGTCCAGGGACGGCTCGCCGCCCTGACCGCTCAGCGCGACGAGCTGCTGGCCCAGCAGGCCGCTGCCCTCGAACGGCAGTCGGCCGCCTTCGGCGCGATCGACGCCGACAGCGTCAAGGCTGCGGACGAGCGCGGGGTCCTCGCCGCGAGCATCCCTGCGGACCTGATGGCGCTGTACGAGAAGGTCCGCGCGTCCTCGGGTGGGACCGGCGCCGCCGCGTTGTACCGCGGGGCCTGCCAGGGCTGCCGACTCTCGCTGTCCGGCCAGGACCTCGCGACCGTACGGGATGCGCCGTCGGACGAGGTGATGCGCTGCGAGGAATGCCGGCGGATCCTGATCCGGACCGGCGAGTCCGGGCTGTGACGCTGTTCGACTCGTCGGCTCCTGGCCTTCGGGTCGCCATCGAGGCCGACGGCGGGTCGCGCGGCAACCCCGGCCCGGCCGGCTACGGCGCGGTGGTGCTGTCGCCGACCGGTGAGGTGCTCGCCGAGGCTGCTGAGGCGATCGGGCGGGCGACGAACAACGTTGCGGAGTACCGCGGGCTGATCGCCGGGCTGGACGCGGCGCTGGCCCTGGGGGCAACGCAGGTGGACGTACGGATGGACTCCAAGCTCGTCGTCGAGCAGATGTCCGGACGTTGGCAGATCAAGCATCCGGACATGAAACCCCTTGCGCTGCAGGCAAAGTCGCTAGTGCGGCAGTTCGAGCGGGTGAGCTTCTCCTGGATCCCGCGCGAGCGCAACAAGCACGCCGACCGGTTGGCCAACGAGGCGATGGACGACGCGGCCGCTGGTCGCACCTGGAGCCGTCGGGTGCTCTCCGCAGGTGCTGACTCGCCCATCGAGGTCGCCGCGGTCCCGGCGCGCAGTGGCTGGCGCGGCGAGTCGCTCGAGCCGCCGACGACCACGGTGCTGCTCCGGCACGGCGAGACCCGGTTGTCGGTGGAGAAGCGGTTCTCGGGGCCGACGTCCGAGCCGCTGACCGAACGGGGTGAGGCGATGGCCCGCGCGGCTGCGGCAAGGCTGACGCTGCGGCGGTCGCCGGTCGAGGCCATCGCCTGCTCGCCGGCCACCCGGGCGGTGGCCACCGCGGCACCGGTCGCCGCCGCGCTGGGCCTGGACGTGGTCGTCGACGACGGGCTGCGCGAGATGGACTTCGGCGACTGGGACGGCTACACCTTCGCGGAGGTGGAGGCGAAGTGGCCGGCCGAGCTGGCCGCGTGGCTGAGCGATCCGACCGTCGCGCCGCCGCACGGCGACTCGATGGCCGACTGTGGGCGGCGGGTGCGGCAAGCCCGTGACCGCCTGCTGGCGGCCCACCCCGGCCGTACGGTGCTGGTGGTCAGCCACGTGACACCGATCAAGACGCTGGTGCAGTTGGCCCTCGGCGCGCCGATCGCCGCCTTGTTCCGGATGCACCTCGACCTGGCTGCCATCTCCGAGATCGCTTGGTACGCCGACGGTCCGGCCACGCTGCGCTCGTACAACGAGACGTTCCACCTCGAGGGACTCGACGCCTAGCTCAGTCGGCGGCCTCGGTGGGGAAGTCGGCGGATCGGCTGACGTCGGCCCACCGGGCGGCCTCAGCCGCCCGCTCCGCCGACGACTTCTCGGCCGACTCGACGGCAGCCGCACCGAGGAGCAGACGCAGCGGCGGGTCGGGCTGGTTGACGAGGTCGATCAGGATGCGAGCGGCCCGCGCCGGGTCGCCGGGCCACGTGCCCTCGGTCTCACGCCGGAACTGGTTCATCCGGCCGACGGTCTGTTCGTAGTCCGGGCTGACCGGGTGGAAGCTCATGGAGGAGCCGCCCCAGTCGGTGCGGAACGGACCCGGCTCGACGATCGTGACCTTGATGCCCAGCGGCGTGACCTCGGCGTTCAGCACCTCGGAGAAGCCTTCGACGCCGAACTTCGCTGTCTGGTACGCGCCCAGGCCCGGGCTGCCGCCGACCCTTCCGCCGATCGAGGAGAACTGGAGGAAGTGACCTGAGCGTTGGGCGCGGAAGACGGGCAGTGCGGCGCGCGTCACGTTGATCACGCCGAACAGGTTGGTTTCGATCTGGGCGCGGAAGTCGTCGGTCGGCATGTCCTCGATGGCTGCCGAGTTGGCGTAGCCGGCGTTGTTGGCGACCACGTCCAGCGAGCCGAACGCGGCCACCGCTTCGCCAACCGCCGCCTCGGCGGCTTTCGGGTCAGTCACGTCCAACGCGGTCGTCCGCACCCGGTCGCCGTACCGCCGGACCAGCTCTTCGAGCTGCTCGGGGCGGCGGGCGGTCGCGACGACGTTGTCGCCCGCCTCCAGTGCAGCGGCAGCCAGTTCCCAGCCGAAGCCACGGGAGCTGCCGGTGATGAGCCAGTTGTGTCGCGTCATGACTGATCCTTCCCTACCTACCTACCTACTGGTTGGTTGGTTGGCATCCCAGCCTGACACGAGGCGCCGGCGCTGGCAACGTACTAGTTGGTTGGTAACATGGGCGCCATGGCCAGGAACGCCGACGACACCAAACGGCGCATCATGAAGGCGGCGAGAGACGAGTTCGCGACGTACGGCATTGCCGGTGCCCGGATGGATCGTGTCGCCAGGGGGGCCGACAGCAGCAAAGAGCGCATCTACGCTTACTTCGGTAACAAGGAGGCGCTGTTCGAGGCGGTGTTCAGCAATTCGGTCAAGGCGTCGATGGACGCCGTCGACTTCGATGCCACCGACCTCCCGGCCTACGCCGGGCGCATGTTCGACCACTTCGCGGACAACCCGAACGACCAGCGCCTGTCGACCTGGTACCGCTTGGAACGACCGGACGGCATCGGGCTCAAGGCGATCATCGAAGCCAACCAGGTGCGGCTCAAGGCTCTTGCCGAGGCGCAGAACAGTGGCCACCTGGCCGGCGGGTTCACGCCAGTCCAGCTGCTGACGCTCATTCAGGCGATGGCGACGTCCTGGGGCACGATGAACCCCGAGTTCGCCAGCTCAGCCAGGAAGGTCAGCAGACGCGAGCGGCGCCGGACCGTCGTCGATGCCGTGGCTCGGCTCGCCCAGCCAGACAGGGCTTGAGCCCGCGTGCATCGTCGATCGGGCTTAGCCCCTGCGGCTTCGGGGCAGGGCAGGGTCGACCGCCGCCACGCTGGGAGTCCGTACGGTGAATGAGGCTGTGGCGGAGGTTATCTCCGTCGTACTGCTGCTGGGGGTGTTGGCGTTCGCGGTGGTCCGGCCGCGTGGGCTGCTCGAGGCGGTCGCGGCCGTTCCCGCGGCGGTCATCGTCATCGCGGTCGGACCGGTGACCTGGTCGCACGCACGCTCCGAGACCTCCCGGCTGCTGCCGGTGGTGCTCTTCCTGGCGGCGATCCTGGCCCTGGCCGAGCTGTGCCACGCAGAGGGACTGTTCAGGGCCGCGGGCGCGGAGCTGGCCCGGGGTGCGCGCGGCCGTCCGCGGCGGCTGCTGGCCGGTGTCTTCGTGGTCGCGTCGCTGGTGACCGCGGCGCTCAGTCTCGACGCCACGGTGGTGCTGCTGACGCCGGTGGTGTTCGCCACGGCCGCCCGGGTGGGGGCACGGCCGAAGCCGCACGTCTACGCCACCGCCCATCTGGCCAACTCCGGGTCGCTGCTGCTGCCGGTGTCCAACCTGACCAACCTGCTGGCCTTCACTGCCTCCGGCGTGTCCTTCCTGCGGTTCACCGCGCTGATGTCGTTGCCGTGGCTGGTGGCGATCGGCTTGGAGTACGTGGTGTTCCGGTGGTTCTTCGCTCGCGACCTCGCCGCTCCGGCGTCGCGGCCCGAGGACTCGGACCCGCCGCAGGTGCCGATCTTCACCCTGGTCGTCGTGGCCCTCACCCTGCTCGGCTTCGTGGTCACGTCGTTCGTCCACATCAATCCGGCCTGGGCGGCGCTGGCTGGGGTGCTGGTGCTTGGGAGCCGGGCGCTGAGTGATGGCCGTACGACACCGGCTTCTCTCGTCAGGTCGGCGAACCTGCCGTTCTGCCTGTTCGTGCTGGCCCTCGGCGTCGTGGTCGAGGCCGTGGTCGAGAATGGCCTCCACAGTGGGCTGGCTGACCTGCTCCCGGACGGGAGCTCGCTGCTCTCGCTGTTGGGAATTGCCGCCCTGGCAGCGCTTCTAGCCAACGTAGTGAACAACCTGCCGGCCGTCCTGGCGCTGGTGCCGATCGCCGCGGTCGGTGGCCCCGGGCCGCTGCTGGCCGTACTCATCGGGGTCAACCTCGGGCCCAACCTCACCTACGCCGGCTCGTTGGCGACCCTGCTGTGGCGGCGGGTGCTGCAGGCTCACGACGCGGAACCGTCGGTTGCCGAGTTCACCCGGCTGGGGTTGGTGACGGTGCCGGTGACGCTGGTGGGCTCCGTCGTGGCCCTGTGGGTGATGCTGTCCGTGGTCAAGGCTTGACGACGGCCTTGAGGCACGTCGGGTCGGAGGCCACGGCGGCGAGTGCGTCGCCGTACCTGTTCAGCGGGAACGTGTTGGTGATCAGACCCTGGTGCTTGATCCGGCCGGACCGCAGCATGGCCAGCGACTTGTCGAAGCAGTTGACCTGGGCGAAGGATCCCTTGATGGTCAGCTGCCGCCGAAAGATGTCGTACGGGCTCCAGCTCACCCTGTCCTCGGCGTCGGTCATCCCGTAGACGAGCACCGTGCCGTTGTCGCGGACCAGGTCGGGCAGCGTCTGGACCACCGACGGGGCGCCGGTGGCGTCGATGGCCACGTCGTAGCCGCCGGGCGCCAGCTCCCGCAGTGTTTCTGCCGTCGCGGCGGCGTCGCGACGAGAGACCTTGACCACGCGGTCGACGCCGAACTGCTTGGCGAGCTCGAGCTTGAACGCCGTCGGCCCGGCCACCGTCAGCCGGCCGGCGCCGCCGTGGATCAGCAACTGTGCCAGCAGCAGCCCGGTCGTGCCGGACCCGATCATCACCACGTCCGCGCCCGGCTTGAGGTCCAGCACGTCCATGCCATGGACCGCGCAGGCCAGCGGCTCGGCGAGCACGGCGAGGTCGATCGGGAGGTTGTCGGCATCGAAAACCTTGTCGGCCCGGGTGAGCACCTGCTCGGCGAACCCGCCAGCCGCGTTGACGCCGAGGGAGAGGAAGTTGCGGCAGAACAGCGGATCGCTGCGACCGCACTCGGGGCAGTGGCCGCAGGCGGAGGCGTTGTCGACGACGACCTGCTGTCCTGGCCGGAATCCTTCGGCGCCGGCGCCCCAGGAGAGGACCTCGCCGACGATCTCGTGCCCGGGCGTGAGCGGGAACTTCGTGAAGAAGCCGCCCTCGTGGATGTGCAGGTCGGTGCCGCAGACGCCGGCCAGGGTCGTCCGGATCACGATCTGGCCTGGGCCGGCAACGGGGTCAGCCACCTCGTCGAGGGTGAACTCGCGGGGGGCTGAGTAGACGATCGCCTTCATAGCCGCACCCTACGCGCGACGCGGAGCCGCTACCCTGTCCGTACGGTGGACGAGCCGGCCGGGCGGCCGCGTCGAGGTCTGCGGACCTCGCCGAGGAAAGTCCGGGCTCCATAGGGCAAGGTGGTGGGTAACGCCCACCCGAGGTGACTCGCGGGACAGTGCCACAGAAAACAGACCGCCGTCCGGCTTGCCGGACGGTAAGGGTGAAACGGTGGTGTAAGAGACCACCAGCGACCGGGGTGACCCGGCCGGCTAGGTAAACCCCACCTGGAGCAAGGTCAGACAGGAAGCGCTCGAGGGCTGCCCGCCCGAGCTTCCGGGTAGACCGCACGAGGTCTGCGGCAACGCGGGCCCTAGAGGGATGGTCGCCGGCTGCCTTCGGGCAGTGCACAGAACCCGGCTTACAGGCCGACTCGTCCACCGCCTGTCTGCCTCGATGCAGGTCAGGCGATGTTTGCGCAGGTCAGCGCCTCGATGGGCTCTTCATGATCTTGCTCGTTGGTGCCGGTTGGTGGGCCTTGGTAGCGGTTGTTAGGTGACATTCTGGTGACAAGCGACCTTGGCCGCAAGGACTCGCCGCCGGGTCAGTCCATCGGGTCTCGGCATTGCCTAGCGGACTGCCCGCCCGCCCGGCGCGACTGTTTCACCCCTAGGTGCGCCGGGGCCATCGGACATTCAGTTCTGCGGGTGAACGCCCGGCCTTGGAGGAGTCTGCAGGGGTGGCGGCAAAGTAGCAGCGCGCTCGGCCGTGTGGCGGTCCCAGTCGCCGGAGGTGAGCAGGCGTACGGGCATCTCCACCACGCGGGGACTCATGCCGTCAGCGGCCACCGTCACCCGCAGCAACGTGGGCTGATCGCTGTAGGCCACCAGTCCCGCGAAGTCGAGGTTGGGGAGTGTGCGACTCCACTCCCCGTGTACGACTTCCTGAACGCCGCCGTCCCACTGAAACCATGTCGGTCCGACCTGGTTGGCGCTAGCAATCACGGTCCAACCGGGCTGCTCAGCTAGACCGCCAAGGCCGATCAACTCCAGCCGGACGCCAGGGTTGCGCGCGGCATACCGGCTCCTGTTGGTCAGGATGACGTAGCCCTCAGTCTGACGCCAGGCGCCAGCGACTCGCCGCCCTGGCCACTCAGGTGGGCTCTCAGCCTGGAAGGTCGGCGCGTTGATTTCCGAAAAGCGAAATCTGATCTGGATCGATAGATCTGGTGCTCCGCTCGCCACGAGATAAGCCAGCAGTGCCACGACGCCTGCAGCAGCCACCAACACGAACGATGCCGCCGCGAGCACCACGCCCGTCAGCGCCAGCCGGTCGGCCATCGTCTGAGGAGTCTGGCCGAAGTGGTACCCCGCAAGCGCAGCCACGGCGGCGCCCGTCGCTCCGGCGGTGACGGCGATCGCGGTGGTCACTACCCATGGCCGGGCCTTCCGCCAGTCCCGACTTCGCGATCTACTGGGCGGTGCGACTGAAGTGAACGCGGCCTTCTGTTGCGGCAGCCCAGGCGTCATGATCACGAGGATACGTTCGGAACCTTTCGTCCCTGCGTCATAACCGACTTCGCCGGGTGTGGGAGGGGACTTGAACCTCTCTGCTCCACGTCGGTGACCTGCGGCCTTGCCTATCGTGCCATGTCACCGGCGTGCGGGTTGAGCTTCGCGGTTCATTGTGGAGCACTGGCACGCCGCCGGTGCGGACAGCGCCCGCAGGCCAGATCCCGGTGAACGGGATCTCTCCGGCTCTCCTGCTCGCTCGGGCGACTTCGCGATCCAGCTCTCCTGTCCTATGCCGCTCGCTATGCGGCGGTCGCCTGCGAGTCAAAACGCGACCGAGCGCGGTCTCGACGCGTGGCGCCTCTGGACACGACGGCCGGCACGCCGTTTATCCCTGCCGTGGGGGTCTGACGGCCACTGAGGCCAATCGAAGAGCGTGGATCTGCTGACCGAACCGTTGCAAGTTCGCCACGATCATCCTGACCGACGGCAAGGTCCGCGACCTGGTCGAGAGGATGGGCACGACCTCGCGTCGGCGCGTGGACCTGTCGACCGCTTTCGTGGAACGCGACCTAGTCACTCCCGCTGTCCGGCGGATTCGCGAATCTCCCGGCCGTTTGGTCAGCGGCGATGGCTGCCACCTCTCCCCGCGCGAGCCGTTCTCAACAAAGGGTTGCTCCTGCAAGCGGTCCAGGAGTCCCCAGATTGGCGCAACGACCGCGATGTCGGTCGTGTAGCTAACGCGCTGGTTGGGACTTGTGCACCACAGTTCCCCACCGCTGTCGCGTACCTCCACAGCCAAAGTTTCGATCTTGTGGCCTGTGTCGACGCCGAGGAGGAAGAACTTGGTCTGGTTGTCCTCGAGCGACGTGTCGCCGATCTCTCCCCGGAAGCCTCCGCGGGGAAGGTAGAGGAACACCGGCGAGCCACTGAAGCCCCGATTGTGAGCGCATCTCGATCAGGTAAGCCCCGACCTGAGGCCGACGACGTTGACCAACTCGAGGGTCAGGACTGGGGCCGGCTCATCCAGCTACTGCTGCAGGCAGACTTCATCGATGCCCCGTACCGAGATGCGACCGAGGTCGAGGACTGAGAACCAGCGGGCGGCGCGTCACAAGAAGCCGTCAGGGGCCGCCGCTAGCATCGCACCATGACCTCGTTGCGTGTCGCCAGCCGTTGGAGCCAGGAGCAGTATCCGCCCACCACCGCCAGTGGCACTCTCAGGCCCGACCAACCGTACGGCGATCGCGAGTTCCCGATCCATGCTGCGTGGCCGATGGCGTCGACTGCACTGTGTGGTGCCCAGGTCGCCTTCATCACTGACCAGATGTACCGCCGCGGCGCCATCGGCTACTGGTGCGACGAGTGCGATCAGCTTTCCAGCACCGCGTCGCCCCCGCTGTAACTCAACATAGGAGAGCCCCCGTCTCGCTTCGGCGAGACGGGGGCTCTCCTGTGTTGAGGGTCATACGCCGATCAGAGGCGGCGTCACGAAAAGGTGCCCACGGTGGGAGGCGGAACGTCGTCAGGGAACTCGTTGGCCGGAGACGCGGTGGCCGCCGCCTCCCTACGTGCCCTGCCAACAGAGAATCGTCATCCGGAGCGGCCCTTCCCGATCACCCAGGATGCTGCCGCCACTCATCGCGCTGGCAAGCGGACAGGTTGGTCGTCGGGAGGCGGCAGGATGCTGCCGTCGCGGAGGACGATCGGGCCGACAAATGTCGAGGTGCCGGTCGGTGGCGGCGGCACCGGTGTAGGAGCCGGTGTGAGGGTCGGTGGTGACGGCTGGGTGATGGTTGTCCCGTACGTCGGCGGTGGCGGTGTGGTTGCCGCCGGGTTGATCAGGTCGGCGAGGCTGGTCGCCTGGTCGAGCCGCGGCACGCCCAGGGGTGGCAGACCGAGGAGGTCGACGACGGTGCGTCCGATGCTGAGGTGGGAGTTCCACCGGTTGTCGATGCCGGGTCGGACCCGGCCGCCCAAGATGAGCAGCGGGACGCGGGGGCCGCAGCCGAGCTGCACCCCGTCGGGGGTGTGCTCGACATTCGGTGTGACGACGTGGTCGTCGAAGCCCCCAGTCGTCCAAGGTGAATTGGAACACGGTGTCGGCCAATGCCTGGCTGCGGTGATCGCATCGACGGCCTGCCGCGCCTGCTGGTGTTGCTCATGGGGCCGCACCCGGCCACCGCGCGACGAGTGGTGGGAACCGGGCGGAACTACATCACGCCGATCCGCTGCGCGAGGGACGAGGGCTGACTCAGCCGGTGCAGGCGGCGGCGAGGGCCTGCGCCTTCGCGTTGATCGCGGTGGCGGTAGCCTGGAAAGCCTTTGCCTTCGCTTGCCCCGCCCGCCATGACCGTGGCCGCTGCCTTGAGCTCACTCGCCGGATTCCTGTGGAAGATCAGCATGTTGCGCAAGGCCACTTGGGGTGGCTCGGGTCGAGTTGCTGGCTAAGAGGGACCGGGCCAGTCCTCGAAATGATTAGATGGAGCCATGAAGCGGGGCATGGAGGCGTCCAGACGAGGTGGGGCTGAGGCAACGGCAGTGGTTGTCGTTCATGGGATTGGCTCCCCGAAGGCGGGAGCGACGTCGGGTGGCTTCGCAACGTCTATAGCCAAACTTCTCATCGCGGAAGTCGGTGACTCAAACGTTGCGGTTGAGGCACAGCGCCTCAGCGGCCAGACAGATGTGCATGCGAACCGTGTGTCGTGGACTTCTGGGCGTGGGACGACTCAGCGAAGGGCGAGCATCCTGGTCACGGAGGTTCATTGGGCAGATGTCAGTCACCGCCCTAGCCGCTACACCACCTGGTGGTGGGTCTTACGAAACCTGCCGCTGCTATTTCTCTTCCCCTTGGCGCCGGGAGTGGGTGAAACCCTTGAGTGGGGCAGATTAACCGCTATCCTGTACCGCTTAGTGTTGCCATCATTGGTTATTGTATGTGCTGCCTCCTGGCACCCGTTCTTATTGAGTGGGGTCCTAGTCGGGACCCTCCTTGCCGCGACGTCGGTGCGTGCTTTCAACCTCGTAGGTGACGTATACATGGCCGCCACTAATGAAGATCAGGTAGCCAAGATTACCGATCGGATCAACGCAACGGTTGATGTCTTGGCCGCGCGGTACGACCAAGTTGTAGTTGTGGGCCATTCACAAGGCGGATACCTTGCTCATCGTGGGTTATGCCAGCGCGAGGCGTCGGGCAGCAGTATTCTCAGTTTAGTGGGGGTCGGCTCCGGTTTGAAGCCGATCTGGTTGCTCAAGACGTTCGATAGCCGTCGCTCAATTGCGCTGGCGTGGCTTCTCCTCGCAGGTATATTTGCGACATTCCTTGGTCTCGTGCCGATTGCTCTTGCTGCTGTCGGGCAGTTCCGCCCATTCCTTCGCGCCTGGCTTCCGGCAGCCGTCGGCAGTCTCGTGAACTACACCCAAGGCGAACGTCCTGTCTCCTCAAGTCTAGCCCGCTGGGAGGGTGTCTCCTCCTTCACGCCCGACCTACGTCAGTCTGTGCTACTTGGATTCGGTCTCATCGCCTGCATAGTCGCACTCGTGGTCGTGCGCCCGACCTTGGAGGCCCTATCTAACCGGGAGTTGTCGCGCCCACGCGCTGTCGCGTCGTGGCGAGAGATGATCAGTGAGACAGACAGTGTCGCTCGTCTCGCCTACCCACGTCTGAACGGCGCTGAGATCAGTGCGTGGCCTGTCGCTGGCAATTCGTTTCGGGACCATATCTCCTACTTTGGCTGGACCACACCTGTAATGTGGCAGTTGGCGATTCAATTGTTCCCACAGGCTTTCCGTCGGACGGCTCCGAGTTTGGCATCCTGGACGCGTTTCCTAGATCACCGGGTCCAACGATCGCGGCGACTTGCTTCGCGTTTGGCTATGTTGATTCTTGTCGCGTACGACATTTCACGTGTCGATCGCGACAGCCACGGGCTTGGTTTGATCTCGGTTCCGTCAGCGCACCCCATGATTGTGTTTGCTGGGATCGTCGCTGCTGTCGCGTTGCCAATCTTGCTTGTTGACCTAGCTCGACGGCGGGTAATTCACGCTATTCGTCAGCGGCCGATACCCTCACCGGATGTCGTTACGAGGGACCCTCACCGCTGGATAATTGGTCATTGGGTTTGGTATGGCACAGGGGCTGTTGTGCTTACATCTGTGAGCTTTCCGGTGCCATTTGCAGGCATGGACTGGCAAGATCGCCTAATGGTTCCCATTACCCCGTACCTACTGGGCAGTCTTTTACTCGTGATTGGAGCGGCACTGCCATCCGGCTACGTGCCGTCGGGAAAGCATTGGCTGCACATCCTCCTCTCCGGTTCAATCCTCTGCACTTTCCTGCCGGGCAACTTTATCTACGCGACCTATGTATGGGTGCTATTGCTCTGCTCGGTCTTGCTCTCGGTTTTCAATGCCCGCCAGCGGTCCGGCGGGCAAACGTATTCTCGCGCGGCTGGTGGGTGATGATATTGGTCGGCCTCACAGGCTGCTCGAAGAGTTGGCTGATCCCGACGTGCCCGAAGGCTCCTCATGCTGTGAGCCGGCGCTGAAGGCCCCTCGAGTGCCGCCGCAGCGCTGGCGTTCTCTTTTGCGCACCACGGCTCCTCGGAATAGTGCGCGACCGCGATCCGCTTCTCTACTGAGTTGGTGGGCTGCCACAGGGTTGGCGCTGAGCCCAAGCTGCATATCCGCATAGGGTGCGGCCACGGGACCCTACTCGACTTTCCACCTTTCGGAGCATTCCAGGCAGAGTGAAATCCGGCCCTCGGCCAGTTGGCTGACGTTCTGCACTAGGTGGCATTGACGGCACCGGAATTCGCCCGGCTCGAGTTTCGGCAGCAGCCGGAAGTCGGCGAGCTTTTCTTTGAGCAAATCGGCCAGATAGTCGATCTGCTCTTTCACATCCCCGCTTTCCCTTAGGTGGTAGGAGCCCACTGCAGCAGCCGCATCGAAGGCCCCAGGAGGGGAGGAGGTGAACCAAATGGGAACCACCGATTCGGCTCCGAACCTTGACTTGAACTGTTTACTCTCAAATCGAGCCCACACCCGTTCCGGATAGGAGTCCGACAGGAGGCAGATAACGAAGCTGGCTTCGCTTTGATAAATCGGCGCCAGATACTCTTCAAGGTTGGCAGCAAGAATGCGTGCTTGCTCATTCTGGTCATAGAAGACGGCAAACTCTCGCTCGATTAGCGCGTTTGTGATCCTCAAGGCGACCTCGCGGTCAGCCCCGGAGAATGACATGGCGAAATCATACTTCGTTGTGTAGCCGATATTGAGATAGCCAACTCGCTCGGCGAACTTAGGCCACGAGAGATTCTTGATAAAGAAGAAGAACTTCGGGTCCTCGACCGCTAGGACATGCGTTCGCTCGTCGAAGTGCAACAGTTCGCCCAGTTCTGGATTGTTGAGTAGAAAATCGGCCAGGTGACCTCGGTCGACCACCTGCGAAACGCTGGGACGCAACTCAGGACGCTGACGGATCTCCCGGTCCAGGTTGATGGTCCATTCGTTGCGCTCGCTCAGCCAACGCAGTATATGCAAGTACGGCGCGCGCCCTTCTCTGCTAAACCTGGGGGGGTGGCAAACTTCATCGCTGTCTCCATGAAGTTCATGGAGAGGTCGTCGACGACGCGCTCTAGGACCACGTTGAAGGGCAGACTGAGGCTTGCTTGGACTGGCTGCTCGCGATCAAACCCTGACGCGACGCACGCCTCGTGGCACAGCAACTGGGCCAAATGGAAGCTTCCAGTAGCAGCTCCTGCAATCTCCTTCTCTGGAAGGATGATGTTGAGTGCATTGGCGCCCTCGCGCACCAACTGCTGCACGCGTTCGTCCGGGTTCGATTCGAACCTGATTACGTCGAGTCGGCCGCTCAAGTCGCGGGCGAAGTTGACGAGTGACTCTCCGGCACGATTGATGCCGAGGATTACGATCTTCGTCGTGACGTCTTCTTCGTCCGCGAGGAGTTTTAGGTAGTCCGCTATTGCGCTTCGGATAGAATCTTCAAGGCGGTGAAAGTCGTCGATGACCACGAATCCCGCTGCCTGCATCTCCGGAAGCGCCTCGATTACCTCACGATCGCCGGCCCTGCGTGCTGTCAAGCGTAGTGCCTGATCCCCGCCCGGCAGTTCCGCAAGAGCTTTTGTAACTGCGGTGGTCTTACCGATGCCGGAGGGCCCCTCGATGACGACCCCGCGGCCCGGCGTCCGCAAAGCTACTACAAGCCTGCCAAACTCCACTGGCTCCACGAAAGTGTAAGAAGGAACGCCGCTTAGCTTAAATACCTCCTCGAGTTTGACCTTCTCGGCCATGCTCATCCCCATCCCCGTCGCCTGGAGCCAGAACGACGTACGCCCTGAGCTCGATCATGCATCAGACGCGGAACTCTGTCGTCGCGGCGCACCCCGGCGACGTCGGGTGGTTCGTCGTTTTCGCGTCGCCGAACTTCCGGCGCGGACCGTCGCAGTCCGACCTCAGCCGATCCAGGCCGCCGGGGCCGGCGGCGAACCGGGGTACCGTCGCCGGTCTGGCGCCGCTATTCAGGCCCGTCTGCTGGGCTGCCTCACTGGGGGCGAAGAAGTCGACTCGACCAATCGCTGCTGGGCCCGTACCGCCCCTTGGCGGGAAGCCGTTCATTAGAAGCCACGAAGCCGGTACTGGTTCGGACTGGTGCGCACCAGGATCGGGCTGGTGTGCGCGGCCATCTTCGCGGTCTCGGGCAGCATGCCGATGGCCGTGAGTGCCCCGATCAACTGTCTCCAGGTGGCGCTGGCACTACCACTGACTTCATCGGCCAGTTGCCAGGTACCTCCACCTCGTGCTGCCTCACGTTGCCGGGCAGTCAGCTCTCCGCAGAGCCCGACTGTGTCGTCGCGACCATGAGACAGCCAGGGCTGCGCCGCGACCCAGGCGGCGAGTGTGCTTGGTGACGGCAGCAGGTGCCGACGGAACCGTTAGCGACGCTGCGGGCCGTCGTACAGTTCGCCGAGTGTCAGCGGCCTGGGTGACGCCGTGAGCATCCGTACAACCAGCACGCAGAGTCCACTGCCGCGATCGTCGACTCGGACGACGACCTCACCCGTACGGTGCAGGCGCGCGTCGCCCAAGATGGCGTAGTCGGTCGGCCTCCCGTACGAGGTCGCATTGTCGGCACGTAGTCGTCCCAGGTCGACCCAGCCGGCCCGTCCCGCTGCGGTCAAGATCCGGTAAGTCGCTGCTGGCGTCGCCGTAGTGGTCCGGCCGACCACCGTGGTCCGTCCTTCGGCTCCGGATTCGAGGCGGAGCGCGGTGCTGACCCCGTAGCAGCGGGCGAGAGTCAGTGCTCCGCCGGGATGGATCGGAGTGTTGGTCAGGCCGGCTTTGATGAGCGCCGCAGCCGCGTCGCCTGACGGGCAGGGCGCCACCTCCTCGAGCAGGTGCATTGCAGCGAGGAGCGACGGCGGAGCGGAGGTGGCGGTGAGCCGGGTCAGGGCGGGCGTGGCCTTCCAGCGCCCGTGGGACCGGATCTCGGTG
Organism: Frankiales bacterium; assembly: GCA_033851545.1. GTDB lineage: Bacteria > Actinomycetota > Actinomycetes > JAWWOL01 > JAWWOL01 > JAWWOL01. Next base: position 19,882 of record JAWWOO010000081.1, read on the forward strand.
ATCGGCTGCGGTGCCGCCGTTCCCAGCCTTGCTGACGTCGGAGGGCGAGCTGGGTGGCTTGGTCGAACGGCGCTGCCCTTGCCAGCAGCATCCCGATAACGGCGTCGAGCGGACCCGGCGGCGGCGACGTCGGTGTCGGAAGAGCGCGCAGGGCCGCGGCGGTCGCGACCCCTCGCTCCCACATGGTGTCCACTGGGGCATTGTCGGCGACAACAGCGGCTGCCTGAGGTTGATGTCTTGGCGACGCGCGGTGGGAGGCAGCGCCGCGAGGATGCCTGCGCTCGTTGCCGGACTCGGCACCTGCCAGCGCTGAGGAGCCGGTGCCGTTCGACATCATGGTCCCGATCGCCCCTGATGCTGCCTGTGACCCGTTGGCTCGGGGGTTGCAGGAGCACCCGCGCAGCCGCGCCTCACAATCCGGTCATGGCGCCATTTTGACATGCAGGCGGTACCGGGCCACCAGAAACATGACCAGAGGTTCGCAGGGGATCGGCTGGGGGAGCACGATCCGCCTCCAACGACGCGGCGGTGGGCGAGACGGCAGCTGCCGGTCAGCATTCATCAAAAGCCGGCGCCGACAATGTCTGCCCCACAAGGCTGGCAGCGAGGATTTGACAGGCAGAATCACCGCCGGCGTCGCGGCGCCTACGCAACACTGCGACGGTGGTCGAACGGATCTGCTACCGCCGACATTCAGCTCAGCTGCCGGCACTGTGCACGACCGCCGGCCTCGAGTGCGATCAAGGACGTGCTCTCGACCGCGCGGCGGGGCAGGAGCTCGACCCGAAGCGACACGGGCTTCGACGACGCAGTTGCCGCCCCGGTAGCGAAACGATTTCCGGTCGCGTCAACCGGGAGCCGTGCGGCGCTCAGCGCACCGGCAAGGGGTGGTCTCCGGGACGTCCCGGTGGCGCTCGATAGCCGAGACGCAGCGCTCGCCTGGCGGGCTCCCGGCACGAAAACCGCTACGAGCCTCGGCGTAGTTGCTCTGATTCGGCGTGCGCCCGAGCCAAGCCGTGCACGACCACCCGAACACAAGCGTGTACGCCGACGTTTTCAGCCCCTCGGCACCGATCGTCAGCTCGCCCTCATGGTTCACACCGGAACTCCGAGCGGGATAGTCGGCTGCGCGGCAAATCGCTCAGGTCCCGACTTCACCGAGGACGACCTCGAGCTTGCTGCCGTCTTGGAACCGCTCCTGATCGCCCTCTATCGATCCACGTACCGCACACCCATTGCCCAACCTTGCAGTGCTGCCCCATCGCACCCTGTCCACGCTGCCCAGGCTTTCCGGGCGCGAGATTCAGATCATGTCCTTGGCGCGGATGGGATGGCAGCCACGGTTATCGCGCACAAGGCTGGCAATCAGCCCCAGCACGGTGCTCCACTACCTGGAGCACGTTTACCGAAAGCTTAGTGCACACGATCGAGTCACCGCGGTCAATCACGCCCGCGTCTTGGGTGTTCTCCAACCTGCCACCGAGCAGGGATGACAAGCATCAGACCACATGGGAGGTCATCGCCTCACCCAACACGGAGTGAGTGGCCCGGTGTCGATCAGGACTGCAGCCCTCCTGGTGTCGGCAGATATGGCGTATAGGCCGCTGCAGTCGCCGTTCCGGACGTCCCTGAGCCGGCTCAGGGTTGCGCGCGCGAGCTCGTCGCGGTCATCGATCGCGGGGAGTTCCGAGCTCGCGGGCAACCCGGACCGTCGCCTCGCGCGAAGGCCAAGGTTGACCTCCTACCGGACCGGGCCATTCCACGGTAGGCGCGGGCGGCGTCCAACGTCACGCTCAGGGGGCTGTCGTCACGTGACTGTCATCGTTTCGGCAAGAGCAATTAGGCCCCGCCACAGGAAGTTCTTCCCTTATGGCGGCAGTGAAGGCTCGCACCCACAATCATCGCGTGACGGAACGGAAGACGGACGTGTCGTGGCGTCGTGGACGCAAAGCATTGGCTCGGCGAAGTAGCGAGGCCTCCTTCCCTCAACGCTCAGGGTCGATGCGCCCGGTGGCATGAACTCACCGCGTGCCTTCGCTGGTCCTCCGTCGAGGAGGCACTGGTCATTATAGGGACGCTATCCCCGAGTTAAGAGAGGTCCAAATCGCCGAAGTCGCAGAGCGACCGTGGACTGACACCTACTACAGGGTCTACCGTCAGATGATCGCACCTGTTGCGGCGCTACCATCTCGGAGTTCGGTATGACGCTACCCCACAGTTTCCGGCGCATTGCGGTGGGTCTGGTGCTCGCGCTCCTGCCGCTCGGAACCCCCACCGAAGCATGGTCCACGACTACCGCGCCCGCAGTGATCTCGGATCGGGCGATGGCGTCCGATTATTCCCCCTCCCCCGCCGCCGGAATGAGCAAAGGTAAACCTAGCTCGCTCGCGCCTTCGTTGGTCATGGCCGTGACTCAGGCGACAACCACGAAGGCGCGGATGGTAGCCCTCGAGACCATGTTGGGTGCATTGCAGATCGCGGTCCGGGATGCTCGCACGGGTCATTGGGTGGTACGTGGGCCGCTGCGTTCCGAACGCGAGGGGTACCTGTACAGCGCGGAAGTCAAGCAGCTGGCGCTGGCTATCGCCGCCCGCCGATCCGTGTCGCTGGCGGCCGTTGCGGCGGCTATCAACGCCGGCGGCTACAGCGCCGCGAAGGCCTCCCTGACGGCAGGCACCTTAGCCGCTGCCCTGGTAGACACCGCAAAAGCGAGCCGCAGCCTGAAGGCGAAGGATAACAAGGGCTGGCTGCTCATCCGCATCGTGCGGGAACTGGGCCGACACAGGCACCAAGATCCAGCGTCCACGTCTCCGCCCCGCTTGCGGGCACTCGACCCGCTGCAGGCCGCACTGGTGGTTCTGGAGTTCACCGCACCCCTTACGGCGTACCTGCCGGTGGTGACGCACACCCGCCAATTGACCGTCTTGAGCCATGGCATTGTCGCGGCCACTCCACCGAAACGGGGCATCAGCGCTAGCGTCTGCGAGAAGCTCTCGCCACTCCTGAAGGCAGGCGTCAAGGTCATGGGTGCCTTGACGTCAAAGTGGATAAACAAGTACTTCTACCGTTCCGTGCCGGTGATTGGGTACACGATCGGGACTGAAATACCCAAGATGGCGGAATTAATAGCCAAGGCCGGTAAAGTGGCGGGCGTGCTTTTGGACGCCATACACGAATTCATCACTGCTTTTGGCATTGATGTTACGACGATCGTTCCTACGATGCCCATCGCCTTAGGATCGAACGGCCATCCCGGCAAGCCAGTGCCCTTTGGCCTACAGGTCGACATGCTTCTCGATACCCCAAACGTGCTCGTGAAGTGCGGCTACCTCGCCAACATGAGCATCCCTGGCAAGGGGCCGGTGCCTGGAGTTTGGGTGTCCTGGCTGACTGGCGGACTCGAGTCCTGGGGCACGGTCGAGCCGAATGGCGTCATCCCTGGACACCTTAGTGCGACTGACGCGGCTGGACGGGCGTGGCTCACCTTTACACCGAAAGCCGACCCCGGCCGTTCAGGCCCGCTGCAACTCGCGGAAGGCAAAGCGATCGCCACGGCCTGGGCGAACGTCTCGCTGCAGGGGCCCGCCGGCGCTATCGAAGTTTTTGCCGATGCCGCCCGAACCACGACTCTGCCCTGGCAGGTTAGCTTCCACCTGCCCCTACCTTCGGCGATCCGTATGACGGCTCACCAGTCCTGGCACTACGATGGACCCACTGGCCACGGATTTATAGACAGCACCTGCTGGGACTGGATCACGGTCAACACCGAACGAGACTATAGCGCGACTGTTCCGCTGACAGCGAACGCGACTCTCGACACCACAGACCCGGAGGTTTTTCTTCGGGGTGCAGGAGCCGACTTTGTGAGCAGCGGCACCGACACCTACGTCAGCCGGAAGATGCCCGACCGAAAGGAACCGTGCTACCCGCCGGAGAGTATCTCCCTCGCCAGCTACTCGCCCGGACGCATATCCGTCGACGTTGACTGGAACGTCGACACCCAGACCGAATTATGGATGTGGCCAGGATCGGAGTCAAGTCCACTCATCGAACACTGGAGCGATGCAGACCACCTAATCGAGTGGCAATACATATTCTCCTCGGATCCGGCAAAAGAGCCCGGAAGGTGGGGTGGTTGGCAGCCCAGCACGGATCCTGCCGTTCTGCAGACGAACACCTTCCACCCCGCCGTCGACTCGGGCATCACGATGACCTTTGAGTTGCTGCGGTAACGTGTCTTCACGTCTGCAGCACGTCGGGGGACCTCTGCACGCATAACGACGAAGTTCGGAGGACGTTGACCGATGGGGCCACAAACGGTTGCGTCTAGCAGACAGCGCAGCCTCCGCGGGGAGGTGCGCCCGCCCGTTCCGATTGTGCCCCGCTGCGCTTTGTCGGAATCGTCAACACCGCCGGCCCAGGCTATGCCTTCCTCAGCCACGTCCTGCAGCTGCGACCCGCATCATCAAGATCGACCGTTCGCTTATCGCCGGGTTAGCTGCCGACCCGGCCTGGCGATCGCTGGTCACCGCCCTGGTGCTGCTCGCGCTGGACATCGGCGCCACCGTTACCGGCGAAGGCGTCGAGGAAGTTGCCGAGCTGGACATCCTGTCCAGCTTGGGCGTCGACTACGCCCAGGGCTACCTACTCGCCAGACCGACCACTGATCCGACCTCGTGGCAGAGTTGGACGGACCGAGACTGGCTACCCGGCCACCGCCTCGCCTCCCAGCCAAACTTGGCGTCGGCCGCGAAGAGCAGCGGGTTCGCGCCGCCGCGTCGGTAGACCAGGGAGCGGGCTTTGGTTTGGTCGAAGCAGAGGCGGCGGACCATTGCCAGGGACGACATGCCCGACCTGGCATGGCGCCCCGGCATACTCCTCAACTGGGGGACTGCCACGTCCCGAGACGGGGGAACGGCATGAGTTGGCTGACCAGGCTTCTCGGCGGTACGGGCACCCCGCGTTCAGGCGGAGTGGCCCAACGCCGCCGGCCGTCACATGGCGAGTACGCACCTCAGACGCCTTCGTTGGTGGTGTCTGCTTCCTGGCTGGGCAGCGACCCGGCTCTCCGCCCAGACGGTTGGTCCCGTGTGGTCGGGGAGTCCTACCGCTTCGCGGCCCTGGAACGCCACCTGGTCCGGACCGAACCGCATCGGTACGTGATGGCTCAACTGCGCCGGGACGCGAGGAATCCGCACGACCACGGGGCGGTGGCGGTGTTCGTGGGAGCGGATCACGTGGGCTACATTCCCCGTACGGACCTCGGACCGGCCGGGCAGTCGCTCTACAAGGCGTTGGCGCGCCTCGCGGCGAAGGGCACCGCTGCTACCTGCTGGGCCCGACTCACGGGTGGTACCCCGGCAGGCCGAACATCGGGATCACGCTGATGACCTCGAGTCACGGGAAGCCGGACGAGCCGTACCCGTTTCGCGTCACTGTGCCACCGGGCCGCTTCGCCAGGCTCCTCGGCGTGGGGGGGCACCAACCCGTTCTGGCGCAGTCCCTCGGCAGTCAAGCGGAGGTGCTCGTGGGCGTCGCCCTGTCCGTCGCAGACTCCAATCCGGCTCGACCCAAGCAGGCTGGTCCGGTTCTGCTGGCGACCATCGACGGCGTCGTCATCGGCGGGCTCTCCCAGACAGAGAGCATCGACAGCATCGCGCTTGTGCTGGCCCTGCTGCACGCCGGCCGGCCGATACATGCCGTGGCACGCATCCGCCGATCTGCAGGCGGCTCAGGCTGTATCTGCTCAGTTGCGGTATAGCGCTGCGCACGCTGATCACCGGCCTGAGCATCGCCCACTCCGGCGCGGCAGAGCTTATCTGCCGGCGAGGACTTCGAGGATGGCAGTTGCCGCCCTGTTCCCAATCCATCTCGGGACGGTCAGCTGGGAGCCGTGCGGGCCGCAGTCTCCGGCTGGCGCATCGTGTCTTCCGCGACCAACAACGCTTCCTGCGCGACGTCGCCGATCTCGGGCAGGCAGCCGGGACGAGGGTCATCGTCGCAAATATAGGGGTCGGTTGTTGGGGCTGCGAGGGTGCTGTCGTCGCGCAGGACGATCGGCCCGACCAACGTCGATGTGCCGGACGGTGGCGGCGGTACGGGCGCGGGGGGTGGTGTCGGGGACGCCCGTGTGGTTGCCGCCGGGTTGACCAGGTCGGCGAGGCTGGTCGCCTGGTCGAGCCGCAGCACCCCCAGCAGGGGCAGTGCGAGTAGGTCGAGCACGGCGCGGCCGATGCTTACCTGGGAGTTCCACCGGCTGTCGATGCCGGGGCTGCCCCGGCCGCAGAACACGCTGCCGTGCGGACACGGTGCGGACATGGTGCGGACACGGCCTGCGATGCGAGAGTCCTGACCGGCGACCGCTGCTTCTGCAAGGCTCGCTGGCGACGTGTCCGAGGGGGACTTGAACCCCTCTGCTCCACGTCGGTGACCTGCGGCTTTGCCTATTGTGCCAGGTCAGAGGGCATGCTGGAGTGCCGTGGCGTGCACCGTGGTGCACTGCTGCGCCGTCGGTGCGGACAGTGTCCGCACCGATGATCTTGGTCAAGAAACCTCGAAAGGTGGGCTACTGCTACGAGCGACCCAGGCAATCAGCATGGCGCCGGCTCGCCGGTTCGCCGGCGTTACAACGCACGCCGAGTCTGCGGTCGTCGAGCACGCTCACGGCGTCCGGTAGCCTGAAGGGGCCTAGGAAATCAAGCGGCGGTGACGCTGCACGACAGACCCTTTCCTGGCACGCATGGCCTCGGGGGCCGGGCCACCCACCGATGGAGGTCGGACAGGGAGAGCTCGCTGGCCGGCACAGGTCAGACAGGTGACTGAGAGGTGCGTCGACGGAAGCCAATGCGTCAGAGCGGTGGCTCGGGCGGTGTCCATGTCCCACCAAGGCTAGAACCGAGGTGCCGATCTGGCCTCGGTCGCTTTGGGAGCGGCCGGCAGGGACGGCACGGAGGTCTGAAGACAGGTCGGCCGCAAGCCGCCAATCTCGGTGATGAGGCCCACTTTGGTGTATACGTTTGCCTATGGCTGGCGAAGACAAGCACGACAGAGGCGAGCAAGGCGTCCAGAGGGTCAAGCGGTGGCTGGAGCGTACGACTCGAGTTGATCAGACTTGGACTCGTGCGGACTCGCCACTCAGCGAATTGTTGCACTTCCAGTGGCCCTGCGGCGACCAACAGCCATTTAGCTACGATCTGGGCGGTAGGTTTCAAGGTGGCGATTTGGAGGGTCAATCGTTCATTGCAGAGGTAAAGAATTACACCAAGGAAAACGACCTCGCCGCACACTATGTGTCGTTCCTGGCCAAATGCTACGTCGCCCTCGGTCATCGGCCGGAGAGGTGTGATCACTTTCTCTGGGTCGCCTGGTCGCCTTTTCAAGCGCAGCATTGGGATGAACACGTGTCAGAGGCCAAGGTTCTCAAGGCGGTTCTCAAGCACCGACGCCAGGTGTTTGGTGAGGAGGTCGAAGCTGGAGCTTTGGCAAAAGTAGACCATCGACGACTGATCGAGGTAGCGGACCGCCTTTGGCTCATCACTTTGGCACAGAAGCAAGAGAGACTCGTCATCGCTGACGAGCATTATCGTGATGTAAGACTAGCGATCGCTGAACGCCGTGAGGCCTCGTGACGATCGATGCTGACTTTGCGCAGGAGTTGACCGTCGCCGGGAGTCACGGCACGGCTCAGGACCGAATAAGTGCGGTCAAGCTAGCAGTCACACGACAGATTCGGGCGGGGGACCCCACCGCCAGAGTTGTGCATACAGAGTATTTCAATCACTCTTTCGCTCCAGATATGGTGCTCGACTGGCCGAATGAGAATATCCAACGGGGCGTATTCATTCGACCGAGCACGGATGCGGCATGGATCGCAGACGACTTACAGCTCTTGGCGGCGGACCATCCTCTGTTCTACGCTCTGCGTGGACTCGACAGTGGGGTCGAAACAGCAAGCCACAAACTGGTCGAAGATGGGCGCTTAACTAGAAGCGTCTTGAATGACCAGGCGATGGAGATCGACGCGCTGGTGGCTGATCCCTGGAGTATCTCTGCTTTGAGTACCCGCAGACGCGCAGGTCCGACGTTCGCACTCCTGGGTCAGGCAATTATTCGGGGTGGCCGAGGAGTGCTCGACGAGGAGTCGGTCGTTCGAGCCGTCGACACGACTGAGAATGGCTTTGCTGGCGCGGCTGAAGTGGATGCAAAACGAACGGGTGCCGCAACGAACCTTCTTCAGAGGTTGCTGGACGTGCAGCAGGCGGGGAGGATGACGCGGCTCCTGCAGTCAGTTTGGGAAGGGCATGGAGGAGTAGCCTCCCAATTTCCCGCTCGCGATCTCGTCGGCGGGCCACTGACCGACGACGATCTGATCTTTCTTCTTCGTGATCTGAGTAGGCCGGGAGCGGAATTCTGGGGCCGCGTCGCCAGGAACGTTTCCGCAGAACAATTGACGAGGTTACCTCTCGACGATCCCTCGGAGAATCTCCAGTTGCTGATGGAAGCATTAGTGAACCTCATTGAGGTCAAAGCATTGCGGATCAGCGATGAGCCGTTGCAGCTGGGCGAAGCGGAGAACACACCACGGTGGCTGCTAAGTCGAGGATGCATCGTGTTGCGGGGCGACGGCTGGAAGGCGTACGCTGCTCCAACGCGGCAGGAACAGCTACCGACGGCGGAGGAATGGCCAGGCCTCGGCGTTAAGGAAACACGGGACCGTGCACAAAGGCTCGGCATACGAGTTACCGACGTCCAGTTGCTCGGCGCTCAGTCCTCAATAACTTGGGAAGCCGTGGGTAATGTCAATGTCATCAATGAGAAGGCGCTTAGCTCACTAGCAGAGGCGACGAGTGCCACGGTGGGGAAGGCAACCTTAGCCTTACGCGGCGGAGGTAGAGTTGTGTGCGACCTAACCACCCGTACGGCGGCGGGACAGACGAGCGCGAAGTTTATCTTGGGCGAGCTCCTCCGCGAGACCCTGCCTCTCTTGAGGACGTTAGCCCCGGAGGAGTCTGACCTGGTCGGCCAAGTGCTTGCCACAGCCCAAGGCTCTCTCTTCTGACCGATCAACTGGAACACTGCCGGTAAGCGCCCTGCGGCGCAGTTTGCGTGAGTGGGACGACCGACTGTCGCCTGGTCGGCCCAGTGCGCTGCCTCGTGCATGGGCCTCAACGCCCACACGCCTCCGTCGACCAGGAGGCTGCCTCCGTGGAACGCCGGCGAATTACACCAAACGCTGGACGTGCAGGGTGTGCCGTGTCAACATCTGGCCAAGATCGGAGGTCTTTGGCGATGACGCGACTTGACCGCTTGTTGGAGCACCGACACACGCTCACGCCCTTCGTTGGCGTTGGCGCTACCGTTGCCGCGGTCCCGAACGAGTCAGTCGCTAGTTGGCAAGGTCTGTTGGAGGCCGGCCTCAACGCTTGTCAGCAGCTTCAGCCACAGCTTCCAGACGATTGGTCGGAGCAAACGCGCGCCCGACTTCGGTCGGGCGATGTCCTGACTTACCTGGCTGTGGCGGACGAGATTAGTCGACGCCTCGTGCACTGCGGGGAATGGGATTCTTGGATCGGTCAGACGGTCGGTCGACTGGTCGCCCCCTCCAGTCCTCTTCACGCAGCTATCTGCAAGCTTAACCGTGTGTTGCTTACCACGAACTACGACCTGCTTCTTGAGGCCGCGTCTCCGGCGCACGAGACATTGAGCTGGGATAATCCGACCGATCTGGCCTTGCTCGTGGGCGGAGACGCCCGAGCAGTGGTTCATCTTCATGGGGTGGTCTCACGACCCAAGACGATTGTCCTGGGCAGCTGGCAATACCAAGGTCTGCTGGACCGCGAATCCGCACAGTTCTGGCAGAAGGTGCTGGTGGGGTCGCGCCGCTTATTATTCATCGGTTGCGGAGCTGGTCTAACGGACCCAAACATCGGTCCTGCTTTGGAGTTTATGCGATCGCTGGGCTCGGCGGGGGTCCCCCCGCTGGAGCACTTTCTGCTTGTGCGCGGAGGGGATCTCGCCGCCGTGCTGAGCCGGCCCCCCGGCGCGGGAGTCGTACCGGTTGCGTATGGCGCGGAGTACTCCGACCTTGTGCCTTTCCTTGAGAGTCTGACGGCAGGCGGCACACCAACGCCGAGCCAAGACCCTCGTGACTACGTTGTTCAGCCGCGATCCTCGCCGAAGCAGGCACTCCTCGATCTAGCCGGGCCAGCGGAGGACGCAGTTGTTGAGGCGTTGAATGAGGCTCGACGGGCCTTGCAGGCTCAGGGGCAGGTGGAGCGCCGCACCCAGTTGCCGCAAGGTTCAGCGACCTGGGGTTTGGCCGACCAACTCTCGGTCCATGAAAGGACGGCGTCTTCCGCCCTAGCCCCGTCCCAGCGGCTGTGGCATCAATCAACCATCCTGTCGGTAGCTATGCAGGCCGCTGACGCACCTGTTGGGCTTCTGGCGAATATGCGCAGCGGGTTATTGAGTGACCTCTTCCAGATGATCGAGGAGCTAGATGCGCTATGTGAGCAACTCGCTCTGAGGGTCAGCGAGACCGTCGCCCGCCTGGAGGCTTACTCGACTTTGACGGATGATTATCGACCCGCCTTGGATCTGCTTCGGCAAGCGTTGGAGTCAGTCGACGAGGTCCGCGCCACAAGTAGGGCGATGTTACCCAGTTGAGCCTGGAGGTCGTTGAGGCCCTCAGCCATGCGACGGATAGCCATTAACGGAAGCGCCACCGAGGCTGCAGTCCCTCGTGCAGCTCGGTCAGGGCAAGTGGTCTGGGCGCCGCGACCAGCATCCGCACGACGAAGGTGGCCAGACCGCTGCAGCGGTCGTCAGCACGGAGGACGGGGTTAGCGTCCCGTACGAGCCGGTCATCCTGGTCGATCAAGAAGTCGACGCGACGATGCGCTTCGCTTTCGGCAGTGTTGCCCGCGCCAACGTCGTGACCACCCGCTGGAGTTCGGCCGAGACGGGCCTGCCGGGAGGTCCAGCCACGTAGGTGCCGCCGCCAGGCTGGGCTTCGATCCGGATGGAGGTCTTTCTCCGCACCATCGGGCCAGAGTGGCCACACCGGCCGGACGCATCGGCGTGTGCGTAAGTCCACCTCGAGCAGGGCCACGGCCGCGTCTCAGGAGAGGCAGGGCGCGAGAGTCTCGAGGAGGGACAGCGCGTCGAGCAAGGACATCGGCGGGTGAGAGGCGGTGGTGAATCCGGTCCGGCGGGCTGGGCGCTCCCCGATCCCGGTGCGCACCTCAGCCATCGGCTCGGTAGCGTCCGAGCCCCGTCCTTGCTGTCGGCGCACAGCCAGCTGGGGCTCAGAATCAAAGGGCCGCAGCGCGAGCAGCATGCCGATCACGCCGTCGATGGGGCCTCGAGTAGGCCATCCGCATCGTGGACAGGCTCGGTCGCTCCCTGACCTGGGGTTAGCAGACAGGCGTTGAAGAGCCTTCCAGGGAACTGGGGGGCTCTTCGCAGTGCGCGGTCACATCAGGGCGGTTTGACACCAGCGAGATGCTGTTGGCAGAGGGAAGGGCCCTCAGCGAAAGGAGTCGACATGGACACCGAGGAGCGAGAGCTCGAGCTGGTCATCCGCTGGAGCGGCGGGTACGTCACCCGGCACCGCGGCACCAAGCAGCAGCTGGAGCGAGAGTTCTGCCTGACGCTGCCATGACCGATGGCTCCGTCGACTGAGACCAGCGACGGAAGCGTCGACAGGCTCCCTAGGCAACGGGGCCCGTCGGCATCGCGGTGGCCCGGAATCTCACCCCGTGATTGCCCGGACTGCGGGGCGCCGGCCTGAGTATGTTCGGCAACATGACGATGTCGATTGCTCCCGTACAGGGCCTGCAGGTGAAGCTGACCAACCGCCAGAGCCCCGAACACCCGATGACCGCCTTCGTGGTGGCCGTCGGCTTCGAGGAGGGCATGAAGCACGCATCCGTGCTGGACGCCCACGGGAGTGTGCACACCCTGGGCTACTGGAGCAGCGAGGGCTGGGACGCCCTGGTCGACGCGATCGAGCCGTAGCCTAGCCGTGCGGCGGTGGCCCCGGCCGACCAGCAGATACGCTCACGGTGCCGGTGATGCATGCTGTCCCGTCGCATTCCGGCGGTGACCTTCCGATGTAGTCGGCTTGAGCCCACAGACCTCGCGCCGGTTCGGCGGACTGCGCCGGTGGTGGCCCGGTGGTGGGCGGCCGGCTCCGGCAGGGGCGCGTAGGGCAGCGGCGGTCGCAAACGCCCTCGGGGCCATTTGGTGTCCACTGCTGCATTCTCCGCCGAGCCAACCCCGACCCGAAGTCATGTCGCTCAGTTGTCGGGAGGCCTGCATAACAGAGCTGGGGTCGGGCGGGCTCGTCAGAGACGATCGCTCGCAGCGTCCTCCAAGGCCGCGGCGACGGCCTGGAACTCCGCGAGAGCTGCTGTCAGGTCCTCGACGATCTCCCGTGCGATAACCTCCGGCGCGGGAAGGTTGTCCAGGTCCTCCAGCGATTCGTCACGCAGCCAGCTGATGTCGAGGTTGATCTTGTCCCGCGCGATCAGCTCGTCGTAGCCGAAGGACTTGAACCGCTCGCCCTCGACCCGAAAGCCTCGGTAGCCGTCGACGAACTCCTGCAGGTGCTCGCGCCGGAGCGGGTTCTGCTTGAGCGTGAAGTGCTGGTTGGTGCGCAGGTCGTAGACCCACAGCCGCTCGGTCCAGGACCGTTCGCTCGCCGGCTTCTTGTCGAAGAAAAGCACGTTGGCCTTCACGCCCTGCGCGTAGAAGATCCCCGTCGGCAGCCGCAGCAGCGTGTGCACGTTGAAGTCGGCCAGCAGCCGGCGCCGCAGCGTCTCGCCCACGCCGCCTTCGAAGAGCACGTTGTCCGGGACGACGACCGCCGCCCGTCCGTTGATGTCGAGGATCGTGGCGATGTGCTGCACGAAGTTCAGCTGCTTGTTCGCCGTCGTCACCACGAAGTCCGGTCGCTCGATCTCCCGGTCCTCTCGCGCCTCCCGGCCGTCGGCGCCGATCATGGTGATGGAGGACTTGCGGCCGAACGGCGGGTTGGACAGCACCACCGACCACCGTGTGCCGGGATCGGCGATCAGCGAGTCCTTCACGTCGATCAGGCTCGGTCCATCCGGCTTGCCGATGCCGTGCAGCAGCAGGTTCATCGCCGCCAACCGCGCCGTGCCGTCGACGAGCTCAATGCCATGCACGAACCCGTCCCGCAGATGCGCCCGCTGGTCCGGCGTCATGTCCTCCGCATCACGCGCGGCGTGCTCATGGGCCACCAGGAGGAAGCCACCCGTTCCGGCGGCGGGGTCGATGACCGTGTCCGCGGGCGAAGGATCGATGCAGTCCACGATTGCGTGGATCAACGCACGCGGCGTGAAGTACTGCCCCGCGCCGCTCTTAATGTCTTCGGCGCCCTTGCTTAGCAGTTCCTCGTACGCGTCACCCTTGATGTCGACTCCGGCCGCCGACCAGTTCTCCTTGTCGATCAGGTCCACGATCAACCGCTTGAGCTTGGCCGGGTCCTGGATGCGGTTCTGCGCCTTGCGGAAGATCACCCCCAGCGTGCCCGGCTGCCGTGCGAGGCGCCCAAGGATGTGCCGGTAGGTCACCTCCAGCTCATCACCGTCGTTGTCCAGCAGCCGCTGCCACGAACAATCCGCCGGCACGATCCGCTCAGGCCTCAGCGGCCGGGTCTCCCGCTCGTGCGCCATCTTCAAGAACAGCAGGTATGTCAGCTGCTCGGTGTACTCGATCGTGGAGACGCCGTCGTCACGCAGCACATTGCAATACGACCACAACTTATCGACTAGTCGCCTCGAGTCAGACACCTACCAGCTCCTATCGTCGAACCACTTGGCGGGCTTTCGTTGGGCTCGAACGTCAAGCGCAGCCTCGCTGTTTGCGATGGGGGCCGCGGCATGGTCCGCAGCTCTCATCGATGATCGCGAACCATGACGCGTACGACTGTGGCTCTGTCTGTCGATCCGTTGAGCCAGTGGCGGGTTTGCGCTGAAGCGTCGACCGACCGCGCACCTCTCCATCCCCGCCTGCCGGCGAGTACAGCCGTTCGTCTCTGCGGCCATCTTCCGACAGTTCCGCGGTCATGGTCACAACTGCCCGGAGAACGCGGCGGCCAAGAGCGCCCGACGCAAACTTTCGACGCGGCGGACGGCGGCTTGGGCTTCTGAGATCAAGCGGTTGTACCCATCTTCGATGTCAGACACTTGGGACACGACGTCAGCCTGAACCGCGACGGACGGGACTGGCACCAGCAACGAGCCGATGGCTGCCTGGTCGATCTTCGGCATCGATCCAGCGAGTCCCTTGGCCTGACTCCGCAACCGGCGATGCGCACGCTCAGTCCTCATCACCGCTGCGAGGAAGTCAGGCGACACACGCTTCACATTTGCTCGCAGTCGAATCAGTAGGTCTGGAAAGATCGCCCAGTCGTCTGGACCGCGGTATATGGCGGTTGTCCCGACCAGTTCCGGCGTGTTCGAACGCTGGACGAGAATATCGCCCTCGCGGAGCCAAAGATCCCGAACTCGCTCCTCATCGACGGTAACGATCTTCGTGAACGCATCCGTAAAGCTGTTCCGCGTCACCGAGGTGAGGGTCAGGGCGCGTATCCCGGCGCCCGTCGTCGAAGCGCGTGCCGAATGTCCATTCCGCATCTTCTCGGCTAGCACGTCGGCTACTGCTAGCAAGCCCTCAGCCCCTTCACTCCACACGACGCGATCGGTCGCGGAACGTCGCCAGCCCTGAGCCCTTATGAGTGAAGAGCTCACATTTGCCGAAGCCGCGTCGAGGCGGGAGAGGTGGTCTTCGAGGATTTGGACTATGCGCCGCTGCTCCCCCAACGGAGGCAGCGGCACCGGGATGGCACGAATCGTCTTCAACCCAAGACGTGGTCTACCCACCCCGTACATCTTGTTTGATGCCCACCTGCGCACGGCTGGAGTCTGTAGCGCATACATCACCCACCGTGGATCAACCGACGCCTTGAGGCGCACACGGATGCAGTCGGCTTTGACGATCGCCGGCCCAAGTGCGGACGGGGCGAGGCATGCGCGGGGCGGATCGTGGCCTAGCGAGGCTACGAGAAGGTCGCCAGCCACAACCTCGTGCGCCCGCAGCGACTCGAAGTGCTGCCGGGAGATATGCGCGCGGGCATCAACGAACCGGCCGTCTCCGATGTTCTGCAGCCGTACGACCCGTGGACCCTGCTCCGTATAGTGCGCGCTTGTGAGGTGCGACCCGAAGGGGCCGTCAGTGATCGCCCTCGGTTCATCCGCTTGCAGTTCGTTCAGCGAGACTAGATCCCAGTCACGCGGCAGGTTATTCACGCGGTCAACTCCGCGTTGAGTTGTTGGAGGTACGTCCCCGCTTCGGCACCGAGATCACGGATGGCGCCGGCGATGCCGCCGCGTTCGGTGAAGGGCGCATTCTCGAGGTCGTCGTCCGTGATCCCAGCGCTGGTGGCGACGACGTCGGCGATGCGGTCTAGCCACCAACGCTGCCGCTGGGTAAACGTTGCCCCGGCCTGTTGCTGCTGTGCAAGCCATCCGTCGTAGCGCTCCTGAACGATGCTGGCGTACGGGACGAGTTCATTGTCGGCGCCGAGGGTGAAGCGCAGCAGACTGACCAGGTCGGTGACGGTGTGCCGCTCAGCTCGGTGGACCTTGTGGACCTCAATGGCGGCGTAGGCGTTCCAGAGCAGGTCGGGGGTCCAGTTGTAGGGCGGCCGGTGGATGCGCTCGGCCAGTTCCCGAAGGTCTGAAAAGGTGAGACGACGGGCCTGCGGCTCGGAGTAGACGACCTGTAGCGCAGTGATCTCGTCGCGGTGCTCCTCAAGGTACGCGCGCCACGACGTGACGACAGAGCGCGCCCGCTCGACGTCGACAACCCCATGGGCGTCGAGCAGCACGTCGACACTCACCTCGTCGATGACCTGGTCGTGACTGGCGCGCAGCTCCAAGATCCGCTGCCGCAGGGCAGGGTTCGCGGCCAACGGCCGGACCGCCCTGTCGAGAAGCGCCTGCACTGCTGCCTGGGTTTCCACCACACCGTCGACGATTGGTGCCTCGGCGATGGCGGCCGCCTGCGCGTCCGGGTCGACGGCGTGCACGAGACCTCGTACCAGATCCTTGAGCGAGCCGCCGGCAACGTCGTCGAGCTCCACACGTTCGGCCGGCGTCAGCTGCAGCTCGAGCTTGGCCAGCCGCGAGGCGAGGGTCGCGGTCTCATCCTCGGTCAGGGTGAGCGCTGCCGCCTTGTCGAGCAACTTCTTCAGTGAGATCGTCTTGGCTCGCTCCAGCGGGAACGCGTCGACGTAGTCGTGCTCGGTGACCCCGATCGCGTCGATGAGCACGAACCGGGTCTTGGCCTCGGCGTCAGGGGTCACGGCCTGGAAGTCGGTGTTGCTGATGGTGCGGGCGCCTCTGCCCTTCATTTGCTCGAAGTACGACGCGGAGCGCACGTCACGCATGAAGAACACGCACTCCAGCGGCTTGACGTCGGTGCCGGTGGCGATCATGTCCACGGTCACCGCGATGCGCAGAGACGCCGAGGTGCGGAACGCCTGGAGCAGGCTCTTGGGGTCGCGAGCGCTGTAGGTGATCTTGGCGGCGAAGTCGTTGCCCTTGCCGAACACCTCGCGCACCGTGGTGAGGATCTCTTCGGCGTGGTTGTCGTCCTTGGCGAAGATCAGCGTCTTGGGCACGGTGCTGCGGCCGGGGAAGATCTCGGTGAACAGCCGGTCGCGGAAGGTCTCCAGCACCAGCCGGATCTGTGACCGCGATGTGACGGCACGGTCGACCTGGGTGGCGGTGTAGTTCAGGTCGTCGTCCAGCGCCTCGTACCGCTCCCGGCGGGTGCGTCTGTCCCGTACGGGGACGATGGTCCCGGCCTCCACGGTGGAGCCGGTGTCCGTGATCTGGGTCTGGATGCGGTAGACGTCGAAGTCGACGTTGACGTTGTCCGCGACCGACTGGGGATAGGTGTACTCCGCGACGAGGTTCTGCTGGAAGAAGCCGAAGGTCTGCTTTACCGGGGTCGCGGTCAGGCCGACTATGTGCGCGTCGAAGTACTCGAGCACCCCGCGCCACACGCCGTAGATCGAGCGGTGCGCTTCGTCCACGATGACCAGGTCGAATGCCTCCGGTGGCATCTGCGCGTTGTAGACCACGTCCACCGGGCTGTCTGGGGTGTAGTCGTCGATGTTCGGGTCGTCGACGTCGGCGATCTGCTGCCCACGTAGCGCGGCGTACACCCGCTGGATGGTCGAGATGACCACGTGCGAGGAGTCGACCATGCCCGCGCCAGTCAGCTTGTCGGCGTTGTACAGCTCGGTGAATCTGCGGCCGTCGTCCGGGGTCGAGTAGTTCTGAAACTCGCGCAGCGTCTGATCGCCGAGGTTGTTGCGGTCGACCAGGAACAGCACCCGACGGAAGCCGCCGTGCTTGAGCAACCGATAGGACTCGGTTACCGCGGTGAAGGTCTTGCCTGCGCCGGTAGCCATCTGGACCAGCGACCGCTCGAACCGTTGCTCGGCGAGGCTGCGCTCGATGCCGGTGACGGCCTCGATCTGCGCCGGACGCAGGCCCTCGCTGAGCAGGTCCGGCATGTGCTTAACCTTGGCGCGCCATGTCGGCGCTGAGGGATCTCCCTCGGCATCCCGGAGACCTCGTGCCAGGGTCTCCGGCCGGGGGAAGGCGAAGATCCGCCGGGCCCGCGGGCTGGGGTCGAACCCGTTGGTGAAGTGCGTCTCCGACCCGGAGGCTTCGAACACGAACGGCAGCCGCCCGTCGTGGGTCAGCGCCTTGAGCCGGACCTCAGCCGGCAGGCCCTCGGCGTACATGGCCGACTGCCACTCGACTCCCGACAGCGGCATCCCCTCCGGCTTCGCCTCGATCACGCCGACGGCGCGCTGATCCACGTACAGCAGGTAGTCCGCACGGCCGTGGCCGGCGGCCATGATGGCCTCGCGGACGGCGACGCCCTGGGTGGCGAAGAGGTTGAGGTCCTTCTTGTGCTGGACGGCCCAGCCGGAGTCGGTGAGCTGGCGGTCGATGAGCACACGGGCGCGCTGCTCCGCCGCCAACTGCACCTCGTCCATGGACCTGAGCCTATCGGTGTCGGCAGTCAGCGCGAGGGATCTTGCAGGCGAGCGGCCGCGACGGCACCTCTGCGGCGACGAGCGTCTGTCAGCCCGTAGCGCAGTCGAGTCCTCGGCCCGCCGCACAGGAGCGGGGCATTGGAGCGCTGACAGCCGGCTTGTCCGCCACCCGCCATCCGGCTCTGCCGGAACCCGGCGTAGGGCGCTCTACGATGAGTCGTCGCCTTGTCGTGCCACCAGCAGGAGTCAGCCGTGACCGAGCCTCGCCTCACCACCGGTTCCGTCGATCTTCCGCCGCGGCGCCGAGGTGTGGTGAGCGCAAAGGCGGAGACGTTCACCGAGTCGGTGATCCGCGGGATGACCCGGCTGGCGATGGAGCACGGCGCCGTCAACCTGGCGCAGGGCTTCCCTGACTTCTCCTGCCCGCCGGAGCTCAAGGAGGCCGCCAAGGCAGCGATCGACGCCGACGTCAACCAGTACGCCATCACCTGGGGCGCCGGCGATTTCCGGCAGGCGATCGCCGCGAAGACCGCCAGGACGTACCCGGGCTGGGTGATCGACCCGGACACCGAGCTCTGCGTCACCTGCGGGTCCACTGAGGCGATGATCGCGACGATGCTCGCCCTGGTCGACCCCGGCGAGGAAGTCATCGTCTTCGAGCCGTACTACGAGAACTACGGACCCGACGTCATCCTCTCCGACGCGAAGCCGGTCTACGTCACGCTGCACGAGCCCGACTGGTCGATCGACGAAGCCGAGCTGCGTGCGGCATTCAGTGACCGGACCCGCGCCATCATCGTCAACACGCCCCACAACCCGACCGGCAAGGTCTTCACCCGCGAAGAGCTGGCCCTCATCAGCGAGCTGTGTCAGCGGTACGACGCTCTCTGCGTCACCGACGAGATCTACGAACACATCCACTACCTCGGTGCCGGCGGTCACGTCCCGCCGGCCACTGTCGATGGCCTGCAGGACCGCACGATCACGATCAACGCGATGTCGAAGACCTATGCGGTGACCGGCTGGCGGGTGGGCTGGGTCGTTGCTCCGCCTGTGATGGCCGACGCCATCCGCAAGGTCCACGACTTCCTCACGGTCGGGGCGCCGGCTCCGCTTCAGGCGGCGGGCGTCGTGGCCATGAACCTGCCGGTCGACTACTACACCGACATGGCAGCCAAGTACGCCGAGCGGCGCGACCTGCTCTGCGACTACCTGGCGCAGGCAGGCTTCGCCTTCCACAAGCCCGACGGCGCCTATTACGTGCTCACGCAGACGGAGGCGCTCGACCCGGCTCGTGACGACCTCGCCTTCGCCCGTCGCCTGGTCGCCGATATCGGCGTGGCTGCCGTCCCGGGGTCGTCGTTCTATGCCGACCCTCGACGTGGCGCCGCGCAAGTGCGGTTCGCGTTCCCCAAGCAGCTTGAGACGATCCACGCCGCCGGCGAGCGGCTGCTCAAGCTTGGGCGTTGACCAAACCAGCGTCCGACCCATCCGGCGCCGGCGGTTCGCGCTAAAGAGCGGCGTGCTCGCCGTCCGGCCCTTCGGACTGGAGCGGACGTCGTAGCAGAATGGCCGCCCGTTCGCGCGCCCCCTCCATCAGCTCGAGAAGCGCCCGTTCATGGTCCTCGGCGGACCGAGGGGAGCCGTCGCCAGCCTTCGTCCCAGGGTTTGCCTCCTCGAGGGCGGCTCGCGCCCTCGCCAGGCGTTGGCGGGACGACCTCTCTGCGGCCTCATAGTCCTCAGGCGCCAAAACCTCGTCGATCGACATCGGCTGCGCCTTCCCTTGCTGCCCGCTCGGCCCTGGTGCCGTCAGGCCCGTAGCCAACAGACCAGCGAGTTTCCCCAACGAACCGCCGGACAAACAGCAGCGGTCTTGAACATCGAGTAGCCGGCGTGGGCGGACCGGCCGGTATCGACCGGTCCGCGTCAGCTCGTCAGCTCGGGCTGCTCGTGGAGGCGGAGCGCCTGCGGGTGATCTCGGCCTGTACGGCGCGCGTGCTGGCCACGGTGGCGATCGCCACGATGACGACGAAGACCAGCATGGCGGCCCTTGCCGAGACGTACTGCGTGGCTACGCCAAGGCCGATGACCGGTACGGACAGACCCACGTAGGCGCCGAGGAAGAAGCCGGCCAGCACCTCAGCCCTCGCCTCAGGGGGTGCCGTGGCACCGGCCGCGACGAGCGCTCCCCGGAACACCAGCCCCGCACCGGCTCCGGTCACGATCCCGCCGAGGATGAACGCGGCCAGGCTCGGGATCCACATGCCGATAGCGAAGAGAGCCAGGCCCGGGAGGAGCAGCACCGGGCCGAGCCGCAGCGTCTTGGCGAGAGCGGCCTTGCCCAGGGCGATCTGGATCAGCGCACCGCTGGCAAAGGCGGCGAAGGCCACCGCACCCGCCATGGCGTGCGAGCTGTTGTGGAGGGTCCCGGCGAGGAAGCTGGGCGCAAGCGAGTTGAAGACGCCGAAGACCGCGAAGCTTGCGATGCCTGCGGCGGTCGCCGCAGCGAACTGGCGGCGGGCGGCCGAGGGGACGGCGATGCGCTGAGGGCGCCAGTCGGGTGCGGGGACGACGGCCTCGGCGGTCTCGGGGGAGAACGCGACCAGGATGGCGAGCACGGCGAGGACCACGGCGAAGACGATGTAGACCACTTGCAGCGGATGCGGCGCGTACTGCGCCAGCACGCCGGCGGCGAGCGGGCCGACACCGATGCCGCCCAGGTTGGCGGCTGTCGCCACGATCTGGGCGCGCCGACCGTCGTACTCGCCCCTGCCGGTGGACATGCCGATGTGCAGCTCGGCGAGGTAGGCGGTGGCGGTGGCCGTCGTCAGGCCGACCGAGATGCCACTGACGATCCGAGCGATGATCAGACCGGCCAAGCTGGGTGCCACAAGGAAGATCACGGCACTTGCCACGTTGACCAGCAGGGCGGGGACGAAGATCCGCTTGCGGCCGACCCAGTCTGAGACGTGGCCGCCGAGGAACAGGCTGCCGATGACGCCGACGGCGTACACCGCGTACACGATCGTGATGGTCACCGTCGAGAAGTGGTCGCGACGCTGGTACAGCACGTACAGCGGGGTGGGCACTGCCGAGAACGCCATGTTGACCAGGAAGGCGATCGCCGCTGCCCAGAACCCGAAGGCATGGTGCCGGCGGCGCCTGTGCGGCGAGACTTCGCGCGGGGGAGCCGCGGCACTGGGTCCGGCGGCGTAGGTCGATGTCATCGGTGCGTCCTCCTGGGGCGGGGTCCGGGCTGATTTCCAGGTTCCCTGCCCGGGCCTATGCTGTCCAATGAAGTCTTCGCACCATCTGCATCTATTTGGAGAATGTATGGAGCTGCGCCAGCTCGCGCACTTCGTCGCTGTGGCCGAGGAGCAGAGCTTCACCCGCGCCGCGGCCCGCAGCCATCTGGTCCAGTCCGCACTGTCGGTGTCCATCCGTGCCCTCGAAAGGGACGTCGGCGCGGCCCTGTTCGATCGCGGCACCCATCCGGTCTCCCTGACCGACGCCGGAAGGGTGATGCTGCCGGAGGCTCGCCGCGCGCTGGCGGCCGCCGAGGCGGCGAGGGATGCGGTCGCCGCGGTCCAGGGGGGAGTCCGCGGGACGGTTCGGATCGGCATCATGCAGTCGCTGTCGCTGCTCGACCTGGGCTCCCTCCTGGCGAGCTATCAGCAGGCGCGGCCGGGTGTGCAGATCCTGCCAACGGCGGCACAGGGCGGATCGGCCGGGCTGGTGGCCGGCGTGGTCGAGGGGCGACTCGACGTCGCGTTCACCGCGATGCCGGGCGGCTACCCGGCGGGGATCTCGGCCTTTCCGCTGGCCACGGAGGAAATGCGCCTCGCCTGTCCACCGGGTCACCCGCTCGACCGAAGCGGCTCGATCAGCCTCGCCGAGCTCAACGGAGAGCGTTTCGTGGACTTCCCGCTCGGCTGGGGAACGAGGACCAGCGTCGACCTGCTGTTCGCAGGTGCCAGTCTGCACCGGCAGATCGTCGTGGAGGTGCCCGACGTCTCGACCCTGGTGGACCTGGTCCGGGCGGGATTCGGTTTGGCGTTGGTCGGCCCCTCCTGGATCCCGGCGACGGAGCGGCGCTCGCTGCGTCGGGTCAGCCCGGCACCGGTGTTCACCGTCTCGTTGATCACGTCGTCGGAACGCCCGCTGTCCGCAGCCGCCCGGACGCTGGTCCAGCTCGTCACCGACAGCATCCCGGCCAGCGAGCCACAGCGCTGACGGCCAACGGGCACGGTGCCGTAACGCGGGCCAGAAGGCTTGCCCGTTCAAGGGGTGAAGCTGAACGCCTCCGTGACGGCCGAGTAGGACGCCCCCGTCGCGGGCCCGCCGCCAGCCACGTACCAGACCGAGTTGATGGTGCCGGCAACGGAGCCGTGGCGAGGCGTTGGCATCGCGGTCAGCGCCCGCCACGTGTTCGCGACGGGGTCGTACTCCTCGTTCTGGGCAAAGGTGCCGCTGGCCGTCGTGGACCTTTCGCCGCCAGCCAGCTGGGCCCGGCCGTTGATCGTTCCCACGGCCATGGTGCGCCGGCCGGTCGGCATGGCCGCACGCGCCTGCCACAGGTTGGTCGCTGGATCGAACGCCTCCACCGAGTTGAGCGTTGCGACGGGGGTGGTGCCATCCGCGTTGCGCGTTCGCCCGCCGAAGACGTACAGCTTGCCGCCGAGTGCGGCTGAGCCTGGGTTGTCGCGCCGGGTGGACATGGCAGTGCCGAGGCTCCACGAGTTGGTGGCGGGGTTGTAGATCGAGAGCCTGTTGACCGAGGCACCGTCCGCACCCATGCCGCCCGCGACGTAGATGGTGCTCCCGATCGCCTCGGCCGCGGCGCCGCCGAGACCGATGGGCATGGAGGCCAGCATCGTCCAGACGCGCGAGGACGGATCGAAGACGGCGGCACTGGCCACGGCCCCGGAGAAGGCAGCCGTGGACCCGCCGAACACGTACAACTTGCCGTTGTAGGCGACCACGGCGGGGTTCTCCACCGCCGGGTACGCGGCGGGCAGCGCAGGACCTGCCGACCAGGCGTTCGTGGCCGGATCGTAGACGTAGAGCGATCGCAGGTGAGAGGCGCTCGTCTTGCCGCCCACCGCGTAGAGCTTGCCGCTCAGCGCGGTCCCGCCCGCGTCGAGGATGGCCAGTGGCATCGGCGCCTTGGTCACCCAAGTCCCGGGCCCGGTGGCCACGGTCGTGTCCGGGACCAGCGCCGTGATGCGCTTGGCCGAGAACTCGCCGACGTAGATGGTCCCGTCCGGTCCCTCAACCAACGGCAGAGGGTCGGTGAAACCGGTGACCAGGCTGGTCCTCGACACCACCGATGTCCCGTCGGCCGACAGCACGACCCGGGTGATGTCGTCGCCGATCGAGTAGTTCGTGATGAGCAGGTTGCCGCGCATTGCCCCACCGAATGCGCTTGAGCGGTACTCGATGATGCCGTCAGCCGACTTGTGCGGTCCGAGGTCGGCAATCGGCGACTGGTACGTGCTCAACGGCGGCACACCCTGGAGACTGCCGTTCTTGAAGACGCACTCGGCGGTGGGCAGGCGGTGCGGGTTCGGGTGACCGTAGTAGTGCCCGCGCTGGACCCGGTAGAGGAAGTCGTTTTGGTCCCCGGGGTCGTTGGCCGGGTAGGGCGCGAGCCCCGCGCAAGGTGCGGTCGGAGATCTCGGATAGGTCGGTCCCACCGAGGCACCGTTCTCGGGGGCGTACAACGATCCGTCCGAGTGCCAGACGAAGTCGTAGCTGTTGCGCAAACCGGTCCCGAAGGTCGTAACAGAGCAGGGCGCCGCCGCGTAGATGTCGGTCGTGTTGGCGCAGCTGCCGTCGAAGCCGGGTCCGAACACGTCCGCTTCGAGGATGGCGGCCGAGAGCGGCTGCTCCTCCCGCAGGCCGAACTCCCCGAGTGACTCCGTCGAGTTGTTCGGGGCACCGGCTCCGGTGTTGCCCGCCACGGCGATGAAGAGGCGTCGGCGCCCGTCCGGTTGCACAGGGCCGAAGTGCACGGCGTTGATGGTGTGGTTGGCCTGCGAGCGCGGCAGCCCGGTGATGGGATCGGGAGTGGCCCGGACGGCGGTGCGGGACACCGGGTTCACGGTGATCTTCGCCACGGCACTGGAATTGGCGGCGCCGCCGCCGGCTCCGGTCGTCGGGTCGGGTCCGGCCAGGTCCGGATCCGAGTGGGACACCCAGAGAATGACGTTGGTTGCCGTCGAGGCCGCGTCGATAGTCAGACCTGTGGTCAGCCGGGAACCCAGATTCGTGATCACCTGGTCGGCCGTGACCAGGTGTGCCGAGTCCAGCGTGAGAGCGTGGATCTTGCCCAGCAGCTCGGTGACGTAGAGCCGGCCATCGGGACCGAATGCCATGGCCGTCGGCGAGCTGACCGTGCCGCCGATGGAGAAGCGCTGGAAGGTCGGGCTGCCCGGCGGCGGAGGGGGTGTGATCGGGGTGACGTCCTGGAGCGTGAAGTTGTCGAAGCGATACTGCAGCGCAGCGGCGGCGTTGCGGTGGGTGGCGAAGACACCGCCGAACGTGTTCGTCCCGATGGTCGGGTCGATGCCGGCCGCGTCAGCGCTGAACAGAGCCGCGGGCGGGGTGAGGGTTCCCACGGTCACCGGAGCGCCTCCGTTGACCGTGTAGGCGCCGGTGACCCGGCCGCTGACCGGATCGGTGTGCAGCGTGAATGCCACGCGGGAGCCGGCGAGGCTCGGCAGGTCGGGCGTGTCAATGGTCTTGGCGTTGCCGCCGGCCAGCTCCATCGCCAGCTGGATGTCCGTGCGGACCCCGGTCGACCCGGGCTTGGAGATGACGACCAACTTCACGTAGTTGTCCTCGTCGTTGCCCCACCAGAGCCCCGCTTGCTCGTAGCCTCCGCTTCCCAGCGGAGGATTGACGAGAGTCGTCGTCAGATCCATCAACCGGCCAGGGTGGATGCCGACACCGACTGCGTTCTGCTGGGCGTTGCTGCCGAGCCAGGCGATGCCTTTGTCGGTGGTGATGGCAAGCGTTCCCGGCGTCGCCGTGGAGACGAGCAGGTTCTGCGGCTGGTAGCCGACACCGTTGGTCGGTGGGTCGACCATGGTGAAGCCGGTCCCGACCCCGTTGCCGGCGACCAGCTTCCCCGCGTCGGAGCTGAAGCCGAGCTGGTACGGGGCCGTGACGAGGATCTCCGAGCAGGAGAGGGTGGAGATCTGGCGCGAATTACTGGTGCAACCGCTCAGGGCGTGTGCGCCCGGACTGAAGGGGACAGCGACAAAGGCGAGCGTCACGACCGCTGTGGCCAGGCCGGCGCCGAACGACGGGCTGTGCCACCGTCGCTGACCCTCGGTCCGCCACAACATCGACGAAAGCGCAGAATGCAACAATGCCATTTAAAGCCCCCCAAACGGACCTGCAACGGCGATAATCCCCGGGCCACCATGTCACCGCGAACCCACTGTGGCAATGGGCCTTGGTCGACCGCTTGCGGGAGCGGCCGAGGTTCGTTCTCCTGCGTGACTGTTCGCTCTCGCTGCGTGTGCGGCGGTTAGGTTTCGAAACCCGGAACAATAGCGCCGAGTTCCAGAATGCACCGATTCGGGGTAATTGCGCGTGAGCACCTAATAGCAACGTTTTGTCCGCCGGGCTCGCGCCTGGGCTTGGATGGGAGGGCCGCGACCCAGCATCAGCCACAACCGGTTGGCAGGTAAGGCTTTCGTGATCGAGGAGCGAGAAGGCGGGGTACGGCGGGCTGCCGTTTAGGTCACTGTTTTGTAGCCCTCACGGGGCGATCGCTGCCGACTGGCCCCGCGTGGCCGGGGCACGGGCCTTCAGTGCCGACCGTCGATTAGGCGGTCTGCTCGGAAAGCCGGGTGCGAATGTGCTTGAGGCGGCATGGGTAAGAAAAGGACCGGCTGTTGTGAGGTCCTTGATCACGGCGGAGCCTGCGCCTCGACCCGCATGATCTGGGCAATCTTTTGGCCAGGGTCAATCGTCACCGGTTCGGACCGGAATTGTGTGGTGCGCAACAACGGTCTGGGGGCCGCCGAGCGGCGGCCGTCAGGGGCGGCCGCGCAGTGTCGACACCCCGGGTCCGGAAAGCTCGTCCAGGGCGGACTTGCGGCCGGTTGAGGCGAGAAGCAGCGCGATGGCCGGTCCCCGTACGGTTGGACCGGTGCCGACGGAGAAGTCGATGTCGCTCGGCTGCAGCGTCAACCCGGCGACGCGGTCCTTGCCGCCGATGATGGTGTTGCTGCCGGCATAGAAGGCGAGAGCCCTGGTCACCTCGGCAAGCGGGTAGTCCCTCCGGATGCCCAGCGGACGGCGGATGTCCTCGCCGTGGACAAAGGCTTCGCCCAGCCAGGTCGCCTTCGGTCCGGGTGGGGCCGTCTCGCGCGGTTCAGCCGCGCGGAAGGCCGCCATCGTCGCGCCAGGACCGCCGGCGCCTTCGGTGGCGACCTGCTCGGCGGCGAACCGGTCGAAGTCGAACCGCGCGCCGGCGAATCGGGTGGCGAAGCGCAGTGGCGTCATCTTCGCCGCCGACAGCAGGTGGGCGAGGACGTTCGCCACGGTCCAGTCGCTGCACAGGGACGGCGTCGACCACTCCGTGTCGTTGAGGTCTGAGACGTCATCGAGGAGCGCTTTGCGCTCGGCATGGATGGTGGGCCAGATGGAGTCGGGCATGGTAGCTCCTGGGTCGAGGACGGCCGGTGCGCCAACGAGTGGTCGATGTCTCACCGAGACGTCGAACGGCGCGCCGGTAAATCGACAGCCGTGCGGGCGGACCTGCAGTGATGGCCGGGCCGGCGTGAGTGCGGGGGGCGACCGTGCCGCTATGCTGCGGCGCATGCGGATCCTGGTCCTCGGCGCTGGATTCGGCGGTCTCGAGCTGACGACGAGGCTGTCCGAGCGGCTCGGGGACGCCGCCGACGTGGTCCTGGTCGATCAGAGCGACAGTTTCGTCTTCGGGTTCTCCAAGCTGGACGTCATGTTCGGCCGGACGCTGCCGGCAGCGGTCGTGCACCCGTACCGTGATCTGGTCAAGCCGGGCGTGCGTTTCGTCGGCGCGGCGGTGCTCGCCATCGACCCGCACACCAAGCGGGTCGAGACCGATGCCGGCACCTTCGAAGCGGACATCCTCGTCATCGCCCTTGGTGCCGACCTGCACCCGCAGGCGACGCCCGGGCTCGTCGAGGGTGGTCACGAGTTCTACACGGTGGCAGGCGCTTTCGGACTGCGCGACGTGCTGGCGTCCTTCGAGGGTGGTCGCGTCATCGTGGCGGTGACGTCAACGCCGTTCAAGTGTCCGCCGGCACCCAGCGAGACAGCCTTGCTGATGCACGACTACCTCAGTGAGCGTGGCCTCCGCGACAAGTCCTCCATTGCGCTCGTCATGCCGATGGGCGTTCCGATTCCACCATCGCCGGCTGCATCCGAGGCCCTGCTCGCCGCCTTCGCTGAACGCGGCATCGACTGGCATCCGGAGCGCCTGGTCCGAGAGCTCGAGCCGGCTCGCAGGGTCGCGATCCTCAGCGACGGCAGCGAGATGCCGTACGACCTCTTTCTCGCCGTGCCGGTGCACCGCGCGCCGGCGGTTGTCGAGGCCGCCGGCCTGACCGTCGACGGGTGGATCCCGGTCGACCCCCTGACTCTCGAAACGACAGTTGCAGGGGTGTACGCGATTGGTGACGTGACGAGCGTCGGGACACCCAAGGCCGGCGTCTTCGCCGAGGGCCAGGCTGCCGTCGTCGCCGATCGGATCATCGCGTTGATCCGCGGCGATGCGACGTCGGCGGAGTACGACGGGAACGGTATGTGCTACCTGGAGTTCGGCCGTGACCAGGTGGCCAGGGTGGAAGTCACCTTCCTCAGCGGCCAGCAGCCGAGGGGCGAACTCGAAGGACCGTCGAGGGAGCTGGCGGCCCAGAAGGTCGAGTTCGGCGCGAGCCGGATCGCCCGCTGGTTCGGCCAGGGACAATCGGCGGTTGGCGCTGAGCGCGCCCTCTGAACAGGCGTCGATCGAGACCGCCGTCTTCGCTCGGCGTTCCAGGGTGCCTGAGACGAGGGCGACACCGAGTGCGCCGGTTGCCAAGGAAGCGCCGACCCAGCTCGGTGCGGTGTAGCCCAGTCCGGCGGCGATCACGAGACCACCAAGCCAGGCGGCGAGGGCGTTGCCGAGATTGAACGCGCCGATGTTGACCGCTGACGCGAGAGTAGGAGCACCGATGGCCTGGTCCAGAACGCGCTTCTGCAGAGGGGGAGCCGTGGCGAAGCCGAACGCCCCGACGAGCACTATCGTCACCGCGGCAAGGGCTTTGTCATGCGCCGTCACGGTCAACAGAGCCAGTGCGACGGCCAACGCCGCGAGGGTCGCGTACAACATCGGCATCAGGGCCCGGTCGGCGAACCGGCCGCCGATCAGATTGCCGGCGACCATGCCGAGACCGAGCAGAGCGAGCAGCCAGGTCACCGACGAGCTGCTGTAGCCGGCGACCTCGGTCATCATCGGGGCGATGTAGGTGATGGCGGCGAACACCCCGCCGAAGCCGAGGACGGTCATCGCCATGGCAAGAAGAACCTGGACGTTCTTGAAGGCCGACAGCTCCTGCGTCAGGTGCACGTCCGCCGGACGAGGTATCGGCGGCACCAGGCGGGCGATGCCCATGAGGCCGACCACCCCCAGCCCCGCCACGAGTCCGAACGTGACACGCCAGCCGGCCGACTGGCCGATGAAGGTTCCCAGCGGCACGCCGACCACGTTCGCGATCGTCAGTCCGGTGAACATGGTGGCGATCGCGCCTGCCTTCTTCTCGGGTGCGACGAGGTCAGCGGCGACGACGGCGCCGATACCGAAGAAGGCACCGTGCGCCAATGAGGCCACGACCCGGCCGACCAGCAAGAACGCGAAGGACGGTGCGACCGCCGACAGTGCGTTGCCCAGGACGAACACGCCCATCAGCAGCATCAGCATCCGGTCACGCCGGATCCGGGTGCCGAGGATGGTCATGAGCGGTGCTCCGACGAGCACTCCCAATGCGTATCCGGTGACCAGCCAGCCGGCCGTCGGGATGCTCACGCCGAAGTCGTTCGCGACGCCCGGCAGCAGGCCGATGATCACGAACTCGGTCGTTCCGATGGCGAACGCGCCGATGGCCAGCGCCAGTAATGCCAATGGCATGAGCCGCCCTCTCATGGGAGTACGTCTGGAGAGACCGCATCCCACGATAGTTGCAGACGCGGGTTAAAGGCAAACGCTGGATAACGGCGAACGCGCTAGGGTGGATCTCGCATCGAAGGGATGGCGTACCGATGACCGCTACGGATCCGGCACTGACCGCGTTGGCCCACGGCTGGTGGGCCCTGTCGCTTCTGCACGGCACGATCGAGGGTCGGGTGGAGCTTGCGCTGCAAGCTCAGCATGACTTGAGCGTGCGGGAGTTCTCGTTGCTGGATGTGCTGAGTCGGCAGCACAACGGCGAGGGCGGTCATCTGCAGATG
This sequence comes from Frankiales bacterium, assembly GCA_033851545.1. Classification (GTDB taxonomy): domain Bacteria; phylum Actinomycetota; class Actinomycetes; order JAWWOL01; family JAWWOL01; genus JAWWOL01. Next base: position 49,475 of record JAWWOO010000081.1, read on the forward strand.
AACCAGGTCGCTGCGGCCGTCGTGCTGAGTCAGAGCGCGACGACCCGACTGGTTAGCCGCTTGGAGGATCGCGGTCTGCTGTCCCGCTACCTGTGCCCGACCGATCGCCGCGGCATCTACACCGATGTCACCGCGGACGGCCTGGCCCTGCTGGATCAGGCACGGCCGACGAATGAACGCGCGGTGCGGGAGGCGCTCGACGCAGCCGGCCGCAATCCCCTGCTGGCTCCGTTGGTCAAGGCCGTGGAGCGCCTGGAGGCACCCGGTCGGTCGGCGCTGTTCGGCGCCTGAGCTGCGGGCGTCGGTTAGCCGAATACCCTCGCCGTCAGCTCTGATCCGTCATCAGTCAGCCTGCCCGGATCACAGCCGATGGGGTGACTGGTGCAGAATCGTGTCCATGGCACGACAGCCGCAGCTGCACGACACCGCGATCGTCGACCGATCCATCAGGGCCGCATCCGACATCGCCGCCGACCTCGAGAACGTCTCCTGACCACCACTGAGATCGTGACCCGCAAGTTGCGGATTGCCGTACTGGCAAGCATTGCGCACCGTACGCCGCCTCGCGGGTACGGGCCCTGGGAGCAGGTCGCGTCCACGCTGGCCGAGGGCCTGGTCGCCCGGGGCCACGATGTCACCCTGTTCGCGACGGCCGACTCGATCACTGCGGCGCGACTGCTGTCGGTGGCCCCCACCGGCTACGAGGAGGACGAGACTCTCGACGCCAAGGTGTACGAGGGTCTGCACATCGCGGCAGCGTACGAACGTGCCGGCGAGTTCGATGTGATCTCCAACCAGTTCGACTTCCTCCCGCTGACCTACAGCCGACTGGTCAAGACGCCGGTCGTCACGACGATTCACGGCTTCTCGTCCGAGCGGATCGTGCCGGTGTTCCAGGCGTACCAGGACGTGGCCCACTACGTGTCGATCAGCGACGCCGACCGGCACCCGAGCCTGCGCTATGCGGCCACGATCCACCACGGCATCGACCCGGCGCAGTTCACCTTTCGGGCAGAGCCGGGGAGCTATTTGCTGTTTCTCGGCCGCATCCACCCGGACAAGGGCACCCACCACGCCATCGCGCTGGCCCACCGGGCCGGACTTCCGCTGATGATCGCCGGGATCATCCAGGACGTGACCTATTTCCGTGACGAGGTCGCGCCGCACTTGGTGAAGGGAAACATCAGCTATGTCGGTGCGGTGGGCCCGCAGGAGCGCGATCGGCTGCTCGGTGGTGCGCTGGCTCTCGTCCATCTGATCGAATTCGCCGAGCCCTTCGGGCTTTCCGTGGTCGAGTCGCTGGCGACGGGAACGCCGGTCATCGCCCGTCGTCTCGGGTCGATGCCTGAGCTGATCGAGCACGGTCGGACCGGCTTCCTGGTCGACGACTTGGCCGAGGCGGTGGCCGCCGTCGGCCTGCTGCCGGACCTGCGCAGGAGCGACTGCCGGACCGAGGTGGAGCGGCGATTTACCGCCGACCGCATGGTCGACGAATATGCCGACCTGCTGGGTCGGGTGGCGGACAGCGTAGACTGACCGCGGGCCTCGGGTCTCGTACCCCTTGTTCACCATCGTGGTGACGCTCATTCGTACGGTTCTCTGTCGCAGTTTCTGGCGCTCGCCGTCCAACGTTGATCGGCGTTCTCTGTGCCACTGCTTCAGGACCATCTTGCTCGCGTGCGGCCTGCGCTCGACCGGCGGTGCCGTCGACGGAAGGCATGTCCATGGTCCGCTTTGGTTTCGTCAGCACCTATCCGCCGACCCTGTGCGGGTTGGCCACCTTCACCTCTGCCCTGCGCAGCGAGCTCCTGACGTCGGGTCCGGGCGCGGTGATCCGCCTTGTCGACTCGCCGCAGGCCGCTCTCGGCCCCGAGGTGGTGGGCCAGCTCGTCGCCGGTGACGCCGCGGCTCCTCGTACGGCGGCGGCTCAGCTCGCGTCCAGTGATGTGGTCATCCTGCAGCACGAGTACGGCGTGTACGGGGGACCCGACGGCGACGAGGTGCTCAGCCTGCTGCGGGCCATCACTGCCCCCACGATCGTCGTGCTGCACACCGTCCTCAGCGAACCGACCGTCAACCAGCGCCGGGTACTCGAAGCCGTCGCCGGACTGGCCGACGCCGTCGTCACGATGACCGGGACAGCCCGCGACCGGCTGGCCGACGGCTACACCGTCGACATGGGCAAGGTCAGCGTCATCCCGCATGGCGCCCCGGCCTCGCAGCGCGGTCAGATCGCCAGCTTCCGCACCGGCCAGCCGACCGTACTCACCTGGGGCCTGATCGGCCCGGGCAAGGGCGTCGAGTGGGGCATTGCCGCGATGGCGCTGCTCAGGGATCTCGACCCGGCGCCGAAGTACGTCATCGCTGGTCAGACCCATCCCAAGGTGCTGGCCTACGAGGGCGATGTCTACCGTGAGCGACTGCAGCGGCAGGTCGTCGACCTCGGCCTCGAGGACATGGTCACCCTGGACGGGCGCTACCGGTCCGCTACCGAGCTGGCAGCCCTGGTCGAGTCCGCTGACGTCGTGCTCCTGCCGTACGACTCCACCGACCAGGTCACCTCCGGCGTCCTGATCGAGGCCGTGGCGGCGCTGAAGCCGGTCGTCGCCACCCGCTTCCCGCACGCGATCGAGCTCCTCGGTGACGGAGCCGGGCTTCTCGTACCGCAGAAGGACGCTCAGGCCACCGCCGACGCGCTGCGCACCCTGCTCACCCACCGCGACCTCAGCCTCGGCATGACCAGGGCCGCCGCGGCAACCGCGCCTGACCTGCTGTGGCCTGCGGTGGCCGGCCGCTACCGGGAGCTCGCCGAGCAGCTGTTGCGGGCCAGGCTCGCCGCGTGACCGTCAAGCTCGTCCCCGCGTGGCCCCCTCTCGACCACCTGCAGCGACTGACCGACGGGCACGGCTTGTTCGAGCACGCGCTGTTCGACGTGCCGCGGCCAGAGCACGGCTACTGCGTCGACGACGTCGCCCGGGGCCTCGTGGTGCTCTGCCGCGAACCCGCGATGGGTCCGGAGCTGCGCCGGATGAGCCGGGTCTACCTGACCTTCCTGCTCTCGGCGGTCCAGGCCGACGGCACCTGCCACAACCGGATGGACAGGGCGGGCACCTGGACCGACAGCCCCTCTCTCGGTGACTGGTGGGGACGCGCCCTGTGGGCGCTCGGGGTCGCCGCCGTGCATGCGCCGACAACTGCCATGCGCACCCAGGCGCTGCGCGGATTCCGTACGGGGGCTGCCGCCCGCTCGCCGCATCTTCGGGCCCGTGTGTTCGCGGCTCTCGGCGCCGGCGAGCTGCTGCTCGCGAGCCCCGACGAGGGGTTGGCGCGCACCCTGCTGCAGGACCTCGTCGATGCGGTGGGGCCGGCCTCCGACGACGCTGCCTGGCCCTGGCCGGAGCCGCGGCTCTCGTACGGGAACGGGTCGGTCGTCGAGGCGCTGCTGCTCGCTGGCACCGTTCTCCCGGATGCCGACGCGCTGGCACATGCCTTGGTATTGCTGGACTTTCTGCTCCGTACCGAGTCACGTGACGGGCACTTGTCGGTCACCCCGGTCATCGGTCGGGGACGGCACGACACCGTTGCCAGCTTCGACCAGCAGCCGATCGAGGTAGCCGCCCTTGCCGATGCCTGCGCCCGCGCCTTCACCATCACCGGGGACCCACGCTGGGAGCGTGGCGTCGTGGCCGCGTGGGCCTGGTTCCTCGGAGACAACGACAGCAGCACCCGAATGTTCGACCCTCTGACCGGCGGCGGTTTCGACGGCCTCGAACCCCACGGTGCCAACCAGAACCAGGGCGCCGAGTCGACCCTCGCCATGCTGTCCACTGCCCAGCATGCCCAACGGCTCGAGCAGCGGCTGTGACCGACGCGCTCGCTCACCACGTCGATGCGACCCTGCGCCCGGATCTCGGCCGGGTGATCGCGCGGCTCTTTCTCCCCGGCGAGGAGCTGCCCAACGGTCACTCCCGAGGCGGGGCGATCGTCCGGCGGGTGCTCGCCCTCGACGAGGCCGAGGTCGGAACGCTGGTCGGGCAGCTGCTGAAGGACTTCGAGCCCCGGCATCGGCACTACCGAGAAGTGCTGCTGGCCAACGCTTCCATGGTCCGGTCCCACGTACGACCGTCGAGCCGGCTCTCCGCCGATCGCGAGCTGCTGCTGGGTGCCTGTTTCACCGCCGAGTTCGCAGTCGAGGGCGCTGCCTTGTGCAACCCGAGCGCTGTCCTGCACCCCGACCAGACCGGTCTGCGGCCGGGACAGGCCCGGCTGGTGGTCAGCCTGCGCGCGATCGGGGAGGGCCATCTGTCCTCCATCGGGTTCGCCACGGCCGTTGTCGGCCCGGGTGCGACGTGGACGTTCGAGTCACGGGACATGCCGGCGGTGGCGGGTACCAGTGGTCTGGCCAGCTGGCGTCGGGACCACCTCCGCGCCGTGCTCACCGACCACGGTCACTTCGACGAGCTGTCCTACGGCGTGCTGGCCGTACTCCCGGAGGTCTTCACCGGGCCTGACCTGCAAAGCGTGCTGGCCGATGCCCACGCGGACATGCTCGCCCGGCCCGGCGTCCAGGCCACCGTGGAGCTGTTGCGGCAGCTGGTCGCGTCGGCCTATGAGGTCGACTTCCCCGACGACGTCACGTTGAGCCAGCAGGTCCTGCTCCCCTCGGCCGCCGAGGAGAGCAATGGGATGGAGGACGCTCGGTTCGTCCGGTTCACCGACGAGGACGGTCGGGTGGAGTACCGCGCCACCTACACCGCGTACGACGGCCGGCACATCGCGCCGCGCTTGCTGACCAGTCCGGACCTGCGGGTGTTCGCTGCCCACCGGCTGGCCGGGCCGGCGGCCCGCAACAAGGGCCTCGCGCTGTTCCCGCGGCTGGTCGGGGGAGTGCACCTCTCGTTGTGCCGCTCCGACGGCGAGAGCACCAGTCTGGCGCGTTCCGTCGACGGGTTCGTCTGGGGCAAGCCCGAGCCGCTGCATGTGCCGAGCGAGTCGTGGGAGGCGTTGCAGGTCGGCAACTGTGGCCCCCCGATCGAGACCGACGCCGGCTGGATCGTGCTGACCCACGGGGTAGGCGCGATGCGGGTCTACACCATCAGCGCGTTGCTGCTCGACCTCGAGGACCCCAGCCGGGTGATCAAGCGGCTGACCCGACCGCTGCTGAGCACGGCAGCGGACGAGCGCGAGGGCTACGTCCCCAACGTCGTCTATTCCTGCGGCGGTCTCATCCACGACGAGCGGCTCTGGATCCCGTACGGCATCGGTGATGCCCGGATCGGCGTCGCCTGGGTCGATGTCGACGAGCTGATCGGCGCGATGTCCCCGGTCAACTGATTCGGCTCGTCCTCGGCCGACCTGCGGTCAGGGGACATCGAAGGCCGCCCAACGCTCGGCTACAGGGACGACTTCAGGAAGGCGAGTAGGTCCGCGTTGATCGTCTCGGCCTGGGTGGTCGGCATCCCGTGCGGGAAGCCCGGGTAGGTCTTGAGCGACCCGTTCTTCACAAGCTGCGCCGACAGCGGTGCGGAGTCGGCGTAGGGAACGATCTGGTCGTCGTCGCCGTGCATCACGAGGACGGGCACCGTGATCTGCTTGAGGTCTTCGGTGAAATCGGTCTGGGAGAAAGCGACGATGCCGTCATAGTGTGCCTTCGCCCCGCCCATCATCCCCTGGCGCCACCAGTTCTGGATGATCGCTTCCGAGGCCTTCACCCCCGGCCGGTTGAACCCATAGAACGGTCCCGACGGCAGCGCACGATAGAACTCGGAGCGGTTGCCGGCCAGTTGTGCCTGCAGGTCGTCGAACACGCTCTTGGGCAGGCCGCCGGGGTTGGCCTCGGTCTGCACCATCAGCGGCGGCACCGCGCTGATCAGCACAGCTTTCGCCACACGGTCCTCCCCATGTCGACCGATGTAGTGGGCGACCTCGCCGCCGCCGGTGGAGTGCCCGACGTGGATGGCGTCGTGCAGATCGAGGTGGGCGACCAGCGCTGCCAGGTCGTCGGCGTAGTGGTCCATGTCGTGGCCGTCGCCGGTCTGCGTGGAGCGGCCGTGCCCGCGCCGGTCGTGAGCGATGACGCGGTAGCCGTGGTCCAGGAAGAACAGCATCTGGGTGTCCCAGTCGTCGGCCGACAACGGCCAGCCGTGACTGAAGACGATCGGTTGTCCGGAGCCCCAGTCCTTGTAGAAGATCTCCGTGCCGTCGGTAGTCGTGATCCTGCTCATTTCTGCCTCCACCAGCGATAGTTATTGCGGTGTGTTGGCGGTCAGCCGACGGTTCGAGCTGCCCGCTCGATGACGTGGGCGACAGTCACGGGCCCGAACAGCAAGGGGAGGTGGCCGGCGTCGATCCGGGTGATTATACTTCGCGCCCGCGTGGCCGAGGGAGGCGACCTCGGTGGCCGTCAAGGAGTCGGGACATCCGCCCGGTCGTCGCAGCGGTTCCGACGCGCCCCGCGATGCCTTGTGAAACAAGACTGTTTCGTGCGGGTAAATGCCTCGCTTCGCCGGCTCGCAAGGCACTTTTCCGTCCTAGGATCAAGATCGTGCCGATCCGACCTGCTGCAGAATCCGCCGTCTTCGGGCCCGTCATCGACGAGGCCGCCCTCGACTCCCTCGAGCTGTGCTACCGAGACAACGGCTTCGTCGTGCTCCGCGGTGTGCTCGACGCGGAGCTGATGGACGCCATGGAGGCCGAGTGCGTCACCGCCCAGGAGCAGGTGATCGCGCACGAATTGCCCCAACGCTACGGGTCGACGGTCTTCCTCGACGATGAGGCCAAGGCCGACCGCTTCGCCAACTACGTCGAGTTCGTCAACGAGCTCTCGCCGGCGGTACGGGTGGCCTCAACGCATCCGGTCCTGCTGATGGTCCTGCGCCGCGTGCTCGGCGAGGACTGCTGGCTGCGCGACAGCAACCAGTTCGGCATCGTCTACCAGGACGCCCGGCCCGGCAAGGAGTCCGGCTACAGCCGCATCGGCTGGCACTCCGACTGGCAGGCCGGTCCCAGCCTGGACGTCTGGCCCTCCACCGCTTTCACCTTCCACATCGACGGCACATCCCCGGCCAACGGGTTCCTCCGGGTCGTGCCGGGCAGCCACCAGTGGGCCACTCCCGCGCCGTACCGGAACGTGAACAACGTCGAGGTGCCCGCGGACGCCAAGCCGGTCGGGGGCTACACCGACACCCCGCCGCCGTTCGAGATGCCGATGCGCTTCGAGCCGGTGCCAGGAGAGATCCCCGTCTACGCCGAGCGTGGTGACGTGATCTTGCACGACTGCTACCTGTGGCACTCGGCGGCGCGGGCGACGGACGAATCCTCCACGCGCCGGCACGTGCGCGGCGGCTACTTCGGTGGCGACCGCGCCGGCGAGAGCGCCGAGCAGTTCATCAAGAACGCGGCTCGCTGAGGCTGTCCGCAGGCGCGAAACGGGCGGTCACCTGAGCCCACGGGGACCAGGATGATGCCCACGGCCGGAAGCCAGGCGACGCCACCCGCATCGGGCAAGGCTCCCGAAGCAACCGCCCGGGCCGAGCTCGCAGGGTGTACGGGCGGCGACGGCGGGCAAGCAAACCGAGCCGCCCGGGTGACCTGACCGCCTCGGTGGCTGGCGCCGGCAATCGTTTCGGATTGTCCACTCGCCGTCCCGCCGAGTCATGGGAGGGCATGTGCCGGATCGCCGCCTGTGGGGTCTGTGGGCATGGCCGCGGCGGACGCCAGGGGTGGCAGTGTTGGGCCTGGTCGGGAGCGTGCTGCTCGTACTGACGGCGGGGCGGGCAGCGATCATCGATCAGGTAACGCCGGCGACGACTTGGTGGGGGCTGCTGTCGCCGCTCTCCGGCCCGCTGCGCGGTTTGGTGCCGCTGGGCGAGCTGGCCGGTGTGGCGCTGCTGGCGGTCGCCTGGATGTGGCTGCTGCGGCTGGTCCGCGAGGGCCGGTTGGGACTGGCCGGAGTGGCCAAGGTCGCCGCGTGCTGGGCTGTGCCGCTGGTCGTCGGTCCGCCCTTGCTCAGCTTGGATGCCTACAGCTATCTGGCGCAGGGTCACCTCGTGCACGTGGGTATGGACCCCTACCGGGTCGGCCCCCAGGCGTCGGGCCCTGGACCGTTCCTTGACGCCGTTGACCCACATTGGCGGCTGACACCCTCCCCGTACGGGCCGGTGGCGCTGGTCCTGGCCCGGCTGTGTGCCGCTGCCGGTCCCTCCGCCGGGTTGGTCGCGCTGCATGTCATCGCCGCGGCCGCCCTGGCCGGGTGCGGGGTGCTGCTGGCCGCCCTGTGCGCACCTGGACGCCGGCCGTTCGCGCTGGCGATGGGGGTGGCGAATCCGTTGATGCTGCTGGAGCTGCTGGGGGCCGGGCACTGGGAGGCACTGGTCGGTGTCGGAGTCCTAGGGGCCCTGCTGTTGTGGCAACGGGGACATCCGCTGATGGCAGTGGCGGTGGCGTCAGCAGCGTCGGCGGTGAAGGTACCGATGCTCGTGGCGGTCGTGGTGCTGGCCGGGCTGTACGTGGCCGGGCACGCCTCCATCCGGTGCCGGCTGCGGGCGGCAGGCGGCGCGGTGGTGGCCGCCGTCGTGCCCTGGCTGCTGGCCGCCGCCGTGCAGCCGCATGCCCTCGGCTTCCTGGCCGGGGTGCGGAGCTCGCTGTCCGCGCGCACCTTGTACGGGCCGAGCACGGCCGCGACGGAGATCATCGCTGCAGCCGGCCACGCGGTGGGGATCGATGTGGAGTTCGACGAGCTGCTGGCTGCCATGCAGCTCGCGGCGATCGTGGCGGCGGCGGCGATGGTCGTGCTCCTGGTGCTGACTGCGCGCCGGAGGCCGGCAGCGGAAACCATCGGACTGACCCTGCTCGTAGCTGCTCTGCTGGGCCCGGTGGTCTATCCCTGGTACCTGACCTGGGGACTGTTCCCGCTGGTAGCGGCCGGCAAGGCTGGGCGCTGGCTCGGCCGGCTCAGCGTGGCGGCGATCTTCACCGCGTTGCCCGGCTGCCAGGAGCTGTCCGTGTTGCTACCGGCGGGCGCCCCCGCATCCGCGTCGTGGGCGACTGCGGCGGCGGTCGTGATCGTGAGCCTGGCGGTGATGCTCAGGGCCAGGCGCGAGGCCACGGCCGCGGCCCTTGGTTGACCCCGGCGGGGCCGGTCGCTCGGCAGCGACCGGTCCTGCCCGCGGTCAGCTGGCGTTCTGGGCGAGCTGCAGTGCCTGTTGCGGGAACCAGGCACCAGCGGCCGGGTCCAGGATGCCCCACAGCGGATCGTTGGCTGCCTGCTGTGCCGCGTTCCAGCCCCACGGGTTGTACGCCCCGTAGTCCCAGGCGCGGGCACCACCGGCGATGTTGCACTGGCCGTCGGACTCGCCGACCGTCTTGACCCACAAGTAGGCGTCGGCGAGCGGAACACCGGTGCTGGCCGTCGGTTTCACCCCGAGGCCGGCGCCGGGCGGGTTGCACCAGTTGCCGTTCTGCAGGCCGTGGACGACCGCGGCCGGCTGGTTGTACGGCGCAGCGGCGTACGCGTTCATGTCGTTCGGGCCCTTGCCGTTGCGGCTGCTGTCGACGACGAAGTGCGCGGTCGGGACCAGGCCGCCCAGCATGGTCGTGTAGCGCGACGTGATGCCGGCAGTGTTGAGCGCCGGGTCACTGGCCGTCTCGCTCCACACGCCGTAGCGGTTCAGCTCGACACCGTTCCAGTTGTTCGGCGGCCCGCCGTTCCAGTACTGGTTCGGGCAGTCACCGAAGGCGCCGGGGCTGATCGTGGTGGTGTAGGCAAGGCAGTCGGCCACCCAGGTGCCGTAGAAGTCGGAGTTGGCGGTGTACTGGTAGTTCGAGACGTTCAGGGCGAGGCCTTGGACGTCGTTGACACCGGCCTGGGTGAGGCGGTCTGCGATGTCGCCGACCGAGTGCCAGGCACTGTTGCCCGCGTCGAGGTAGACCACGGCATTCGGGTCGTGGCTCTCGACGGACTCACCGGCGTACCTGATGTCGGCGATCCGGCCGGCGGTCAGTGCCGCGATGTCCTGGCCGGGGTATGCGGCCGGGCAGTCGCTGGGCAGGTTGGCCAGACCGTCCGGCTCGACGACCACGACTGCCTTGCCCGAGCCGAGCCCCTGCACGAAGCCGTCGATCCAGGCCCGGTACGCGGAGTCGCTGACGGCACCACCGGAGGAGTACTGCGAGCAGTCGCGGCCCGGCACGTTGTAGATCACGAGCACCGGCACCGTACGCAGGGCGTTGTCCCGAACCACGATCCGGGCTACCTGCTGCCGTACCTCTGCCGGTGTCCCCTTGGTGAACCAGTCCGCCTGCGGAGTGAGCAGCTCGCCGGCGATCAGCGCGGCATCCCTGGCGTCGTGGTGCGCGAGCAGCGAACCGACCTGCTGGAGTGCCGCCGGGTCGGGCTGGTGAAAGGCGAACCGGGTGTTGCCGGCCAGCTGGTGGGTCGCCGTGGCGGCGACGGCCGGCGCCGCGGACAGGGTGGCGAGAGCTGCGGCCCCCAGGATGGCGGCAGCGGCCTGACCGCGCCGCGGTCGGGTGCCGGAGGCGGATTCCGGGAGGGTCATGGAGCCACTCCTTCTGCAGAGCCGGTCGGGCAGGTCGGGTCCGAGGGGTGCGGGACGGCCCCAAGACGGCGGATATCGGGAAAAATCCCGCACCGCCGCCGGACCTGCTAGGACTCTGGACCGGCGACCGACCAGTGTCAATGGGAGCGTTCTCACAGGGCCTCCACGCCGGCCCCCCGTGACCGCAGATGTCTGGCCGCGGTTGCTGCTCGAAGGTGCCACTCAGCCGCGCCTGACCAGCTTGTCCCAGAGCGCGTTCCGGTCCTGATCCACGACCTGCCGTGACGGGTCCGCGTCGTGCCAGTCGATGATCTCCCGAGCCCCCACCGCGTACGGGATCGTCGCCACCCACCCCGGGACCAGCAACTTGACCTTGCTGTTGTCGAAGATCACCGAGTGCGCCTTGTCGCCGAGCAGCCCTGGGCCGAGCTCGGGGTCGGCAGCCGCGATGGTCTCCGACGCCACGTGCACGAGGTGCGGCTGGGCGACCCCGGCCGCGTTCGCCAGCGCCATGTAGATCTGGTTCCACGTGAGCCAGTTGTCCGAGGTGATGGTGAAGCTGTCCCCGTACGCCTGCGGCCGGCCGAGCAACCCGACGAAGGCATTCGCGAAGTCGCGGCTGTGGGTCAGCGTCCACAGCGACGTGCCGTCGCCGTGCACGACCACGGGCTGTCCCCGGCGCATCCGATCGATGTCGGTCCAGCCGCTCATCGTCGGGATCGACGTCCGGTCGTAGGTGTGGCTCGGCCGGACGATGGTCACCGGGAAACCGTGATCGCGGTAGGCCGCCATCAGCAGGTCCTCGCAGGCGATCTTGTCGCGGGAGTACTGCCAGAACGGGTTGCGCAGCGGTGTCGACTCGAGGATCGGCAGCCGGGCGGGGGGCTTCTGGTAGGCCGACGCCGAGCTGATGAACACGTACTGGCCCACGCGCCCGGAGAACAGGTCCACGTCGGTCTGCACGTGCTCGGCGGTGAACGCCACGAAGTCAACCACCACGTCGAAGGTCCGGTCACCCAGCGCCTCCCGTACGGAGGCCGGGTTGCGGATGTCGGCGTGGACCACCTCGGCACCCTCGGGCAGGGGTCGGGTCGACGTGGCGCCGCGGTTGAGGATGGTCAGCTCGTGGCCGGCGCGCAGCGAGGCCTGAGCGCAGGCGGAGCTGATGGTGCCGGTGCCACCGATGAAGAGCACGGTCAGGGCGGTCATGGGGGCGGCGTCCTTTCGACGGGTCGGGCCGGAACGTCGTCGAGCCGACCGAGGCAGCATGCTATGCCGGTAGCCTGTCCCGGTGTTGCGGCGGCCCGTCCAGCAGGCGGCTTTCGCGCTCCTGCAGGCTCAGGAGCGGCGACGGCTGCCTCACGGGGCGACAACGCTGCAGCTGGGCGAGCCGTCGCTGACCTGCGTCGTACGGCTGCCGCCGGTCCTCGCGCTGCCGATCCACCAGGCCGTACGGAGCCTGGCCGGCGTCGAGCGGCACTACGTCTACCCCGCTGCGGACCTGCACGTCACGCTGCTCAACCTCGGTGCCAGCAAGGACCTGGACGCGGTCGCCGCGGTGCTGGGCCGGACGGCGCCCTTTGCGGTCCGACTGCACGGTCTGCAGCTGTCCAGGCACTCGGTGTCGATCCGCGCCTTCGACGACACCGGAGCGCTGCACGCCGTGCGCCGCCGGTTGATCGAGGTGACCGGCGCCCGTCCGGCCTGGCCGCGGCGCCGGCTGGGCTTCGTCAACGCCGTCCGCTACCTGAGCCAGGACGTCCAACAGCTGACCGAAGCAGTACGGGATCAGGGCGCGCGTCGGTTCGGCGTGCTCGAGGTCACCGTCGCCGAGGTGGTGCGTACGGACAAGGTGCTCTCCGCCGACGGGACGACCGTGCTGGCCCGGACGGCCCTGGCCGGCGCCGCGTACCCGGCAGACTAGGCGACATGCGCATCCTGCTGCCCCCGAGTGAGGGCAAGGCCCCTCGGGGCAGGGCCCGTTCCCTGTCCGCGCGTGGACTCGACGGCCCGCTCGCCGACGCCAGGCGCGCCGTCCTCGAAGCCGTCTCCGCGTGGTGCGCCGCAGATTCCGAGGCGGCAGCGCAGGGTCTCGGGCTGCCGCCCACCACCGCGAGGGACGACCTGGCGGTCAACGTCCAGGCGCTCACCTCGGGCACGATGCCGGCGATCGAGCGCTTTCGGGGCGTCGTTTTCGACGGCCTCGCCTTCGCCACGATGGCGGCCACCGAACGCCGGGTCGCGAACCGTACGGTGCTGATCGCCTCAGGCGCGTTCGGACTGCTCACGGCGGGGGAGCCGATCCCCGATCACCGGGTCCCGATGGCCGCCACCGTGCCGGGCATCGGCGGCCTGACGCCCTACTGGCGCCGGCATCTCGAGGACAGCATCCCCGCGATGGTCGCCTCGAGGCACCTCGTCGTCGACCTGCGCTCGAGCGACTATCTTGGCGCACCACCGGTTCCCGCCTCGCTGCGCCGGCACGTGCTCGCCGTACGGGTCCTCACCGAGCGCGCAGCCGTCCGCACGGTCGTCAGCTATTCCAGCAAGCTCAGCAAGGGCCGGCTGGCCCGCGCGCTGGTCTCGGCAGAGGCGGCCGGCCACAAGGTGCGCAAGCCGGCGGACGTGGCCACAATCGCTGTGGCTGAAGGATTTTGCGTCGAGCAGGGCACCGCCGTCAGCGGCCAGCCGACGCTCGACCTGATCCTCGCGGGTTAGGACCCCAGGATCCGGACGTGGCCGGTCGCGTCCCGGCCGGAACCGGGCCGGGTGCGGATGCGCGGGCCGCCGCCGCGCCGGCGGCGCCGTCGCCGCGGCAGGTGCAGGGACCGCATCAGCACGAGGAGGCTGACCAGGAGGGCGCCGCCGGCGATCCCCTCCTCCTCGCGCACCCCCAGGGCGGGCTGGACGGTGGACGGGTGCTGGGGGTCGTACCGCAGGCTGATGGTCCGGTCGGCCTGGGGTCCGATGGCGGTGACCACCGCCGACACCTTCTGACCGGTGGTGGTCGTGAAGCTGACGCCGACCGCGCGGCAGACCAGGCAGCCGGTGCTGTCGAGCGTGCCGGTGACCGCGACGCCCCGGTTGGACAACGTGCGGTCGGCCCGGAGATCACGTTGCAGGATGAAGCCGGAGAACACCGCCAGCGCAAGCGCCGCCACCACCACGAAGAACCGGAGCAGACGACGCCTGCCGGAGCGCTCCCGGTAGCGCGAACGACGGTTGCGCACCACGGTCACCTGGCCTTCGGACTGGTCGCGCCGACAAAACGGACGTCGCCATTACCTCAGACGGCCCGGTTGTCCGACCACTCGGGGTCCACTGTGACGCCGATCCGCAGCGGCTGCCGCCTCGTCCGGGTGGCAGCGGGCCGCACTCGGCGGGCCTTGACGACGAACGGTGCCAGGGCCGAGCGCAGCTGACGGGCGTGGTCGGCGCTGAGGTCGATCTCGTAGAGCGCTCCGCCGACCCCGAACCGCACGGTCTCGGCCGCGACGCTGCCGTTGAGGTCGTCGACGAGAGAGGTCAATCTGCGTTCTGCCATTCCCCTACGGTCCTGGCGCGACCCCCGCAGGTCAAGCGACCCGCCCAGCCTGCGGGCAAACACTTTTCCGCGAGGGTGATCCGGGTCACCTTTGCCGATGCCGGCTCAAGACCGGGATCCGGCGTCCGATAGGTGGGAAAGTCGCGCACCCACCGCCTTTCCAGGTGCCGATCAACTGAGCTGGGAGCTGTTCCGCCGTGCCCGTCGCACCACTTGTCCTGTCCCTGGCCACGACGCCTCATTCCGCGGTTCCCGCCGTCGCCGACGCGTTCGGGTGGGCTGCCGGAGCCATCGGCATCGCCACCGGCTGGCCGCAGGTGGCCCGCCTGTGGGTCGGCCGCCGGCACGAAGGGCTCTCGCTCAGCGCCAACGTCCTGGGCGTCCTCTATGCCACGGCCTGGCTGCTGTACGGTTTCGCGACGCACAGCACCGTCCAGGTCATCACCAACATCCTGGGCGTCTCGGGCCTCGTCGCCATCCTTGCGGGCCACATCGTGCTCACCCGCCCGGCCGTTCGTCAGTGGCTGCCGCTGCTGGTCGGTGGCCTCGCGGTGCTGCTCGTCATGTTCGGCATCGGCGCCCGCCCGCTCGGCGTCACCGCGTCCGTCGCCACCATCAGTGGCGTCGCGCCGCAGGTCGTCCTGCTCGCCAGGGCCCGCCGGGCCGGGATCTCCGACGCGGCAGGCGTTTCCCGTACCCGCTGGCAGTTGAGCTGCGTGGCCAACCTGCTCTGGGTCGCGTACGGGCTCATCGTGGCCGACCCGGTCATCATCGTGAACTCGTCGGTCATCGCCGCTTTCGGTGCCGCGATCGTGGTCCTCGCGGCCGACCGCGGCCCGGTCCTCGCCGAGGCGCTGCCCCTGCAGGGGGAGTACGCAGTCGCCGCCTAGCGAGGGGCAACGATCGGACCTCACCGGCGGCCCCGGCTCACCGTGCGGAAGAAGTAACCGCCTGGCCGCCAGGCCGGTCACCTCCGCGAAACCGCCCCTGCATAGCGTCACCGTGCCGGAGAGGACGGACGAACGGGGACCTGCGTGACCACAGCCCCGGAAGTGGCTCTCGAGGCCGTCCGGACCGTCTGCTCCTACTGCGGGGTCGGCTGCGGAATCGTGCTCGACGTCGCCGTGGACCCGGACGGCCGTCGGCGGGTGGTCAGGTCCACCGGCGACAAGGCGCATCCCGCCAATGCCGGCCGGCTGTGCACCAAGGGTTCCACGACGGCCGAGATGCTGGCGGGGCCGGGCCGGCTCGGACACGCCCTCGTACGTCCGAACCGCGGCGACGAGGCCACCCCCGTCCCCATCGACGCGGCCATCGCCCACGTGGGACGCGAG
Organism: Frankiales bacterium; assembly: GCA_033851545.1. Lineage (GTDB taxonomy): Bacteria > Actinomycetota > Actinomycetes > JAWWOL01 > JAWWOL01 > JAWWOL01. Next base: position 64,909 of record JAWWOO010000081.1, read on the forward strand.
CTGCGCCGGATCCTCGACGAGCACGGTCCCGACGGGCTGTCGTTCTACGTGTCGGGGCAGATGACGATGGAGGCGCAGTACCTCGCGAACAAGCTGGCCAAGGGCTTCGTCGGCACCAACCAGATCGAGTCCAACTCGAGGCTGTGCATGGCCAGCGCCGGCAGTGGCTACAAGCTGTCCCTGGGCGCTGACGGCCCGCCAGGGTCGTACGAGGACTTCGAGAAGGCGGACGTCTTCTTCGTCATCGGCGCCAACATGGCCGACTGCCACCCGATCCTCTACCTGCGGATGATGGACCGGGTCAAAGCCGGCGCCAAGCTGATCGTCGTCGACCCGCGGCGCACCGCGACGGCCGCCAAGGCCGACCTGTTCCTCCAGGTCAAGCCGGGCACCGACATCGCGCTGCTGAACGGCCTGCTGCACCTCATCGTGGCCGACGGCAACGTCGATGCCGACTTCGTCGCCGAGTTCACCGACGGCTGGGACGCGATGCCGGACCTCCTCGCCGACTACCCGCCGGAGGAGGTCAGCGCCATCACCGGCATCCCGGAGGCCGACCTGCGTCAGGCCGCCCGGTTGATCGGCGAGGCCGGCGAGTGGATGAGCTGCTGGACCATGGGTCTCAACCAGAGCACCCACGGCACCTGGAACACGAACGCCGTGGTCAACCTGCATCTGGCCACCGGTGCGATCTGCCGTCCTGGCAGCGGCCCGTTCTCCCTGACCGGTCAGCCCAACGCGATGGGCGGTCGCGAGATGGGCTACATGGGAGCGGGACTGCCTGGCCAGCGGTCGGTGCTGGTGGCTGCGGACCGGACCTTCGTCGAGGACCTGTGGGGCATCGAGCCGGGCCGGCTGCGTACCGACGTCGGGCAAGGCACTGTCGAGCTGTTCAGCAAGCTGGCCGCCGGGGAGATCAAGGCCTGCTGGGTCATCTGCACCAATCCGGTCGCGTCGATGGCCAACCGCAAGACGGTGATCGCCGGGCTCGAGGCCGCCGAGCTGGTCGTCACCCAGGACGTCTTCGGCGAGACCGAGACCAACGCCTATGCCGATGTCGTACTGCCCGCGGCGATGTGGGCCGAGTCCGACGGGGTGATGGTCAACTCCGAGCGGAGCCTCACCCTGCTCCGTCCGGCCGCTGACGCGCCGGGCGAGGCATTGCCGGACTGGCAGCTCATCGCCCGGGTCGCCTGCGCGATGGGCTTCGCCGAGGGCTTCTCCTACTCCAGCGCCGAGGAGGTCTTCGAGGAGATCCGGCGGGCGTGGAACCCGGAAACCGGCTACGACCTGCGCGGCGCCTCGTACGAGCGGCTGGCCGACTCGCCCGTACAGTGGCCCGTCGCGCCGGGTGGGCCGGCCCGCAACCCCATCCGCTACCTCAACGAGGGGGTCAGCCAACGTCTGGCCGTGCGGCCGGACGGGACCAAGCCGCGTCTGGTCTTCGCGACACCGAACGGCCGGGCGCAGTTCTTCCCCCGGCCACACCTGCCGGCGGCGGAGATGCCGGACGAGGGCTTCCCGTTCGTCCTCAACACCGGCCGGCTGCAGCACCAGTGGCACACCCTGACCAAGACCGGCAAGGTGGCCAAGCTCAACAAGCTCAACCCCGGGCCGTTCGTCGAGGTGCACCCCGATGATGCCGCCGGGCTCGGCATCGGTGAGGGCGACCTGGTCGAGGTCGCCTCCCGCCGCGGACGAGCGGTCCTGCCCGCCGTCGTCACCGACCGGGTGCGGGTGGGCACCTGCTTCTCGCCGTTCCACTGGAACGACCTCTTCGGCGAATATCTCAGCATCAACGCCGTCACCAACGACGCCGTCGACCCGGTGTCCTACCAGCCGGAGTTCAAGTTCTGCGCCGTGTCGCTGACCCGTGTATCCGCGGCGGTAAAGCCGGTTCCGGAAACCAAGCAGGGCGCGATCGCCGTACTGGCAGGCGCTTTCGGCTTGCAGGAGGCGCCACCGCCGGAGCTGACCGGAGACGAGCGGCGCTATCTGCGCGGGTTCCTGAACGGGCTCGGCACCCACCTCGACACCGTTCGGGACACCGTGCCGGTGTTGCCGGACACTGCGCCGTTCGCGCCGGCACACGCCCTGTGGGTCAACGGAATGCTGGCCGGCATGTTCTCCCGGCGGGTGGGCGGTGACGTCCTTCCGGGGCGCCGTGAGGTCACCATCGTGTGGGCGTCCCAGACCGGCAATGCCGAGGAGCTGGCTCAGCGGGCCGGGGCAAGACTCAGTGAGTCGGGTGGCAGGGTGCAGGTGGCCTGCATGGGGGAGATGACGACCCTGGTGCCGGCACACACCGACCTGCTGGTGATCGCCAGCACCTTCGGCGACGGTGACCCGCCGGACAACGGCGCCGGCTTCCTCGACCTGCTGGCAGCGGCCGAAGGCCAGCGGCTCGTCGACGTCCGGTTCGCCGTGCTCGCGCTGGGCGACTCCTCGTACACCGACTTCTGCGGGCACGGACGGCGGATCGACGAGCGGCTGGCGGCGCTCGGCGGCACCCGGCTGCTGCCCAGGGTCGACTGCGAGCCCGACTTCGAGGCCCCGGCAGCGCGGTGGCTGGAGTCGGTGATCGCCGTGCTGGCGGACCACGACGTGCCGGCACTGGCCAGTCCCGTCGCTCGCGGGACTCGCCGGCGGTCCGAGGGCATGGCCGTCCTGTCCGGCAACCGGCTGCTCAGCCTTCCTGGCACGACCAAGGAGGTCCGCCAGCTCACCTTCGACCTCGGTGACAGCGGGATCACGTACGACGTCGGGGACGCCCTCGGCATCGTGCCCCAGAACTGCCAGGACCTGGTGGAGGAGTGGCTAGCGGTGCTCGGTGCCGACCCGGACGAGCCGGTGCTGGTCGCGTCGGTGGGGGAGGTCCCGTTCGGCGCCGCGCTCCGCCAGCACCTCGAGATCTGCAAGGTCGGGCCGGACCTGCTGCGGTTCGCCGCGACCAAGGTCAACGACCGCCGGTTGCGCCGCATGCTCGAGCCGGCAGGAAAGGGCGAGCTCGACCAGTGGCTGTGGGGACGCCAGGCGATCGACGTCGTACGGGGCATGGGTCTGCGGGCCACCCCTGCGGACTGGGCCACCGTCCTGAAGCGGCTGCAGCCACGGCTCTACTCGATCTCCTCCAGCCCCCGTGTCTCGCCCGACCAGGTGCGGCTGACCGTCTCCGTCGTGCGCTACGAGGGGACGACGGGGGTCCAGCGCAAAGGTGTCTGCTCCGCCTTTCTCGCCGATGCCGAGCTGGGGACGGCGGTGCCGGTCCACATCCAGCCGGCGCCGTACTTCCGGCCACCGGCCGACGGCAGCACGTCCGCGATCATGGTGGGCCCCGGCACGGGAGTCTCGCCGTTCGTCGGCTTCCTCGAGGACCGGCGGGCCGCGGGCGCGACGGGTGGCAACTGGCTGTTCTTCGGCGAGCAGCAGGAAGCCACGGACTTCTACTACCGCGAGGAGCTCGACGCGCTGCAGCGCGAAGGCCTGCTGACCCGGCTGGACACCGCGTTCTCCCGCGACCAGCGGTCGAAGATCTATGTCCAGGACCGGATGCGCGAGCACGGAGCGCACGTCTGGGCATGGCTCGACGGCGGCGCGCACTTCTACGTCTGCGGCGACGCGACCCGGATGGCCAAGGACGTCGACGTCGCGTTGCGCGACATCGTGGCCCGGCACGGCGGCATGCGTGAGTCCGAGGCCTTCGAGTACGTCAAGCGGATGGTCGCGGACAAGCGCTACGTCCGTGACGTCTACTGAGTTCTCACCACGGCGTCCGCCCGGATGTGCGCAGGACGTTCGCCCATTGTTTCGCAACATCTACCAGGGAGAAATCGCCCATTCCTAGTCTGACGAGGAACCACACGGCGAACCCAGCCGACCCCTGGCCACGACAGACAAAGGAAGCTCGATGACCCTCGACACGACGCAGGTCAAGGCCACCGAGGCCCCGGTGACATCGGGGCCGGGCAGATGGATCGAGGATTGGCGCCCGGAAGATCCGGCATTCTGGAAAGCGGGCGGGTCGCGGGTTGCCGCGCGCAACCTGGTGTTCTCGGTCTTCTCCGAACACATCGGCTTCTCCATCTGGAGCCTGTGGTCGGTCTTCGTGCTGTTCCTCACGCCCGCCTACGGCATCAGTCACGACCCGAAGCACGCGGCGGCCGAGAAGTTCCTGCTAACCACGGTGCCGACCGCCATCGGCGCGGCCGTACGGATCCCGTACACCTTCGCCGTCGCGAAGTTCGGCGGCCGCAACTGGACCATCGTCAGCGCCCTGCTGCTGCTCGTGCCGACGACTATTGCGGCGTTCACGGTGAAGCCCGGCGTCTCGTTCGACACCCTGCTGGTGGTGGCGGGGTTCGCGGGTGTCGGAGGTGGCAATTTCGCCTCGTCGATGACGAACATCAACTCGTTCTATCCGCAGCGACTCAAGGGCCGGGCGCTCGGTCTCAACGCCGGCGGTGGCAACATCGGGGTCGCGACCGTGCAGCTCGTCGGACTGCTCGTTCTGGCCACTGCCGGCAAGGCGCACCCGCGGATCCTGCTCGAGGTCTACATCCCGCTGGTCGTGATCGCCGCCCTCTGCGCAGCGATGTTCATGGACAACATTGCGCACGTCCGCAATGAGAAGCGCGCCCTGCGGGAGGCCTCACGCAACGGCCACACCTGGATCATCTCGTTCCTCTACATCGGCACCTTCGGCTCGTTCATCGGATTCGGGTTCGCCTTCGGCCAGGTGCTGCAGAACCAGTTCGGCGCGCATTTCCTCACCGCCGGAAAGCTGGACCCGATCAAGGTCGCCTACCTGACCTTCCTCGGCCCGCTGGTCGGCTCGATCATCCGGCCGGTCGGTGGCTGGATGGCCGACCGCTTCGGCGGCGCACGCACCACGTTCTGGAACTTCCTGGCCATGGCCGCGGCAGCAGCGGTCGTCCTCATCGCGTCCAAGGAGAAGTCGCTCGAATTGTTCTTCGTCGGTTTCATGGCGCTCTTCGTCTTCTCCGGCGTCGGCAACGGCTCGACCTACAAGATGATCCCGGCGATCTTCCGCGCCAAGGGCCTGGACAAGATCACCGACGGTGCCCACCCCGACGCGGTGGAGCACGAGTCACGTCGCTACGCCAATGCCGTCATCGGCATCGCCGGCGCTGTCGGCGCCTTCGGCGGCGTGCTCGTCAACATCGCCTTCCGCGAGTCGTTCCTGCACACCAAGACCGGCGACAGCGCGTACATCGGCTTCATCGCGTTCTATCTGGTCTGCGTCGCGGTGACCTACGCCGTGTACGTGCGCCAGGGCAAACGGCTCACCGGCGTCTGAGGCCATGTACGCAGGACGTCTGGGCTACGCCGAGGACCTGATGCCTGTTGGATCTGTGTATGAGCTGCTGACAGATCGGTCAGCAGCTCATACACGCCGCGGAGGCAGCTGGCGGGCGGGCAGGTTGCGAAGGTCAGTAGCGCCAGTCGGACGGACCGGCAGAGGCTCGCTCGGGCTCGTACGCGAGCCGGTAGCCGCGCTTGACGACGGTGAGGATGACCCGAGGATCGCCGAGGGCGGTGCGGAGCCGACCGACCGCCACCTCGACGGCGTGCTCGTCGCAGCCCTCGCCCGGCATCAGCTTGAGCAGGTCGGCGCGGGTCACGACATTGCCTGGCACCCGGACCAGCTCCTGCAGCAACACCATGGCAGCGCTGCTCAGCGGGATCAGCTTGTCGTCCAGGACAACCGCATGCCCGCGGATGTCGAGCAGGTGGCCGGCTACCGGCACCGTGATCCCCCTGCGCCGCGGCACCTGCTCGACTATCTCGCGAACCAGCGCGCCCAGCCGCCCCCTGTCCGGCTGGATGACCGGGATGTCCTCGCGCAGCAGAGGTCCGGCCGTCACCGGGCCGACGCAGGCGGCAACCACGCGGTGGCTCAGCGCATCCTGTACGGCATCGGCGATCCCGAGCTCGTGGGCGGTCTGCAGAAAGCTGCTCGCGGCCGGAGCGCTGGTGAATGCCACGCAGTCGACGGCGCCCTCTGCGACGGTCTCGACCAGCCGGCGCAGCGGTGCCTCGTCCGCCGGCCGCACCCAGCGGTAGACCGGCACCTCGATGACCTCGGCGCCGGCCATGCGCAGGGTCTGGACGAGGTCGGGCAAAGGCTCCCCGTGCAGCTGCACCGCCACCCGCTTGCCCTCGAGGTCGAAGTTGGTCACCAAGTGGTCGAGGACTTCGCTGGAGGACTCCGACTCAGGGGACCAGGCTTCGCGCAGGCCACTGGCCCGGATCGCACCCTTGGCCTTGGGGCCGCGGGCGAGGACGGTCGACCGGTCGATGGCGGCGATCAATGGCTCGGCCAGGTCCCACGCCTCCGCGGCGTCCATCCAGCCGCGGAAGCCGATCCCGGTGGTGGCGATCACGATGTCCAGCGGGGCAGTGAGACAGCGTTCGGTCGCCTTGCGCAGCTCCGTGTCGTCGGCAAGCGGGATGATCCGGATGGCTGGTCCGTAGGTCACCTTGGCGCCGCGTCGCTCGAGCGCGGCGCCTAGCTCCTGCCGCCGCCGCGCGGCCGTGATGCCGACCGTGTAGCCGGCCAGCGGTTCGGGCCCGGTGGGCACCGGGAGCGGATCGGTCATGTGGGAGCCAGGTCGACCGAGACCTCGACCAGACCAGCTCGAGTGCGTACGGGATAAACGGGGACCGCCAACGTGTCGTCGTCCAGGCAGGTGCCGGTATTCAGGTCGAATACCTGCTTGTGCAGGGGGCTGGCGACGGTGACAGCGGATCCCCTGCTCCCCACGATCCCACGACTGAGCACGAAGGCGCCGGTGAACGGGTCCTGGTTGCCGATGGCGTACAGCTTGCCGTCGAAGTCACGGAAGACCGCCACCTGTACGCCGTCGATCAGCGCCGCAACGCCACGCTCGGGCAGCAGGTCCGCGTACGGGCAGACGGGGGTCCAGGCCAGCGTCACGGTCATCGGATCACCTCGAGGGTCGGGCCGGCGACGAGGACCGGGAGGTCGAGCTGCGCCGGCCGTGGCTGGTCGCGCTCCGACACGAAGGCGATGCTGGGGTCGGGGGTGTCCGGGGCGTTGACGAAGGACACGAAACGGCGCAGCCGCTCGGGGTCGTCCAGGACGGCGGCCCATTCGTCCTCGTACTCCTCGACGTGTACGGACATGGCCGCGTCGAGCTCGGCGGCGATCCCGAGCGCATCGTCGACGATGACCGACTTGAGGTAGCCAAGGCCGCCCTCCAGTCCCTCGACCCAGCCGGCGGTTCGCTGCAACCGGTCGGCAGTGCGGACGTAGAACATGATGAAGCGGTCGATAGTCCGGACCAGCGTCTCGGTGTCGACGTCGGTGAGCAGCAGGTCGGCGTGCCGCGGCCGGAACCCTCCGTTGCCGCCCACGTAGAGGTTCCAGCCGTTCTCGGTGGCGATGACGCCGATGTCCTTGCTCTGCGCTTCGGCGCACTCACGCGCGCAGCCGGACACGCCGGCCTTGATCTTGTGTGGCGAGCGGATGCCGCGGTAGCGCAGCTCGAGCTCGATCGCCAGCCCGACCGAGTCCTGAACGCCGTAGCGGCACCAGGTCGAGCCCACGCAGGACTTGACCGTACGCAGCGCCTTGCCGTACGCGTGACCGGATTCGAAGCCGGCATCGACCAGCCGTTTCCAGATGGCGGGGAGCTGCTCGACCCGGGCACCGAGCAGGTCGACACGCTGGCCGCCGGTGATCTTGGTGTAGAGGCCGAAGTCCCGCGCCACCTCACCGATCACGATCAGCCGCTCCGGGGTGATCTCCCCCCCGGCGATCCGAGGGACCACGGAGTACGTGCCGTTCTTCTGCAGGTTGGCGAGGAAGTGGTCGTTGGTGTCCTGCAGCGCCGCCTGCTCGCCGTCGAGGATGTGTCCCTGGTCGAGGCTGGCCAGGATCGAGGCCACCGTCGGCTTGCAGATGTCGCAGCCCCGGCCGGTCCCGTGCCCTTCGATCAGCTCGGTGAACGAGGCGATGCCGGCGACGCGGACGATGTCGAACAGCTGCGCGCGGGTCTGACTGAAGTGCTCGCACAGTGCGGTGCTCACTTCGACGCCGCTCTCCGCGAGGAGGCTCTTGAGCAGGGGTACGCAGGATCCGCAGCCGGTGCCGGCCTTGGTGCACGCCTTGATCCCGCGGACGTCGGTCAGTCCGTTGTCGACGATGGCGCTGCAGATGCGGTCCTTGGTGACAGCCAGGCAGGAGCACACCTGCGCGTCGCCGGGCAGGGCGCCGACGCCGACTCCGCCACCTTCACCGGCCGGCGCGATCATGGCCACCGGGTCACCGGAGAGCGGGCGCCCGACCATCGGCCGGAGCATCGCGTACTTCGAGGCGTCGCCGACCAGCACCCCGCCGAGCAGCGTCTTGGCGTCGTCCGAGACCACGAGCTTGGCGTACGTACGCTGCACCGGGTTGTTCAGCGTGACCTCGAGCGCGCCCTCGGTGCGGGCCAGCGCATCGCCGAAGCTGGCGACGTCGACGCCCATCAGCTTGAGCTTGGTCGACGTGTCCGCAGCGGTGAACGTCGCCTGACCACCGAGCAGCCGGTCGGCAAGGACCTCGGCCATCGCGTAGCCAGGTGCAACCAGGCCGTACACCTTGTCTCCGATGCAGGCACACTCGCCGATCGCGAAGATGGCGTCGTCGCTGGTGCGGCAGCTGTCGTCGACGACGATGCCGCCGCGGGCGCCGACCTCGAGGCCGGCCCCGCGCGCCAGCTGGTCACGGGGACGGATGCCGGCCGAGAACACCACGACGTCCAGGTCGAGCTCATCGCCGTTGGTCAGGGTGGCGAGCATGCGGCCGCGGTCACTCTCGATCTTGGCGACCGAGATGCCCAGGTGCACGCTGACATCGAGCTCCTCGATCAGCTCCCGGAGCAGCGCGCCGCCGCCCTCGTCGACCTGCATCGGCATCAGCCATGGCGCCATCTCGACGACGTGCGGTGACATGCCCAGCAGGCGCAAGGCGCGGGCCGCCTCGAGCCCGAGCAGGCCGCCCCCGATGACCAGCCCGGCTCGGCGGCTGCGCGAGCTGGTGCGCACGGCCTCGAGCGCCGCCGTACGGATCGCGTCGAGGTCCTCGAGGGTGCGGTAGACGAAGCAGCCCGGCAGGTCGCGTCCGGGCACCGGTGGCACGAAGGGGTAGGAGCCGGTCGCCAGCACCAGGGCGTCGTACGCGATGACCCGGCCGGCCGACGTCGTCACGATGCGGGCCGCGCGGTCGACGCCGGTGACCGCCTCGTCGAGGTGCAGCGCGTAGCCCGCTTCGTCGTAACAGCCCTCGGCCACGACATCGAGGTCTTCGCCGGTGGCGCCGTCGAAGTAGGAGGACAGGGCGACCCGGTCATAGGCCTGGCGCCGTTCCTCGCCCAGCACGGTGACCTGCCAGCGCCGATCGAGGTCGCCGGCGCGCAGCGCTTCGACAAACCGCTGGCCGACCATGCCGTTACCGGCGACGACTAGGTGGCGCTGAGAGTCAGGGGTCACCGGTCCAGGCTGGGCGGTCGCCGTTAGGCGCAGGGTTCGTCGCCGTTACGTCCCCGAAACGGTTACCTCTCCCGGGGTCCGGCCCGCCGGTGAGGGGCCGTGTTTTCGCAATGCGCCTCGGGAGACCTCGTGATCGGCATAGTGTGGCGCGAGGCCTTAGTCCGCGTCCCGATCGCCGGGGCCGTCCGCTTGACAGCGATGGAGTGAGTGCTCGCACACGGGGAAGGGGCTTGCGTGCCGGCTCCTCAGCTCGGGTCGAGCGACCCGGCAGCAGCCGACGCGGCCACGGAGTTGGCAGCGACCGCTCGGGTGCCGAGCCGGCTCGACTCCGTTCCGGCGGCGCGAGCCTTCCTGACCAAGCTCCTGCAGGGCTGGTCCGTCGCGGAGGATGTCGTCGATGACGCCGCGCTGCTGACGACCGAGACGATGGCCAACGCCCTGGAGCACGGTGACGGGCTCGTGTCGATGACCATCTCGCTCGAGCACGGCGTCCTTCACATTGCTGTCGCCGACAAGGCCGACCACCGGCAACCGCAGGTCCTGACGGTGAACAGCACCAGTGACGGTGGCCGCGGCATGTGGATCGTCGACATCGTCGCGAAGGACTGGGGCACCGATGCGATGCCAGGCGCAGCAGGCGGAAAGACCGTCTGGTTCGAGCTAAATGCAGCCGGCTCCGAGCCATGGCCACCAGAGCCGCCTGCCGCCGAGGCGGACCTCGTGCCGGAGAGGTCGGAGTCGATCCTGTTCGGCCTCCCTTCGAAGGTGCCCGAGCGGGCCGCCTTCTCTGCTCACGCAGGATCACGTACCGAGCTCAAGGGCATCCCCGTCATCGTCTACGAGGACAAGCTGTCCGCCTTGCTCGGCGATTTCGCCCGTACGCTGCTCACGGACTTCCCGATCCAGGGCATCCTCGATCACCTGGTGGAGCGCATCGTCGATGCTCTGCCGGTGACATCGGTCGGGGTGACCCTCATGTCACCGGGGCTGGGCGCCCACTGCGTCGCCGGCTCGAACGCACCGACTCTGGCGTTCGAGCGGCTCAAGACCGAGCTCCAGCTGAGCCCCAGCCTGTCGGCGTACCAGGCCGGAGAGGTGGTGGAGATCGCCGACATCGCCGCAGACCTGCGGTTCCCGGCGTTCTCCCGGGCGGCGGCGTCGGCTGGCATCTCGGCCGCTTTCGCCTTTCCGCTGTGGCACAACGACGGACGGCTCGGCGTGCTCGACCTCTACCGTGACGCTCCCGGCCCCTTGGACGCGCGGGACCTGATGGCTGCCCAGACAATGGCCGACGTCACGGCCGCGTACATCATCAACTCCCAGGCCCGCGAAGTCGTCAGAGAGACGACGGACCGGTCTAGGGACACTGCCCTGCGCGATCCGCTGACCGGGTTGCCCAACCGCTTGATGCTGCACCAAGAGCTCCGTCGTGCGGCCGACCGGGCCGAGCACGCCGAGAACAACGTGGCGGTGCTGTTCGCCGACCTTGACCGCTTCAAACAGATCAATGACACCTACGGCCACCACGTCGGCGACGAGCTGCTGATAGCCGTCGCTCATCGGCTGTCCGGTCTCGTACGCCCTGGGGACACCTTGGCGAGGGTCAGTGGCGACGAGTTCGTCATCCTCTGCCAGGGCGTGACCCACGCGGGGGCCATCGAGCTTCTTGCCGCGCGGATCGACGAGGCGTTCATGCTGCCGTTCGTGCTGTCTGGTGTGGACCTCTTCGTCACCGCGAGTGTCGGTATGGCCTATGCCGGGCCCGGCGTGGCGGTGACGCCGCAGCTGGTGGTGAACGCGGACATCGCGATGTACCAGGCCAAGCGCAAGGGGGGAGCCGGGCATCAGATCATCGACCTCCGCGAGGCGACCCGCAGCGCTGACCGTTCCAGCCTGGAACAGGACCTGCATCTGGCGTTCTCGCGGGAGGAGCTGTCCGTCGCCTACCAGCCGGTCGTCCGCGCCTCTGACGGGCTGATCACCGGCGCCGAGGCACTGTTGCGGTGGATGCATCCGGAACGAGGCCCGGTGAGTCGGCTCGACATCGTCGGCGTCGCCGAGGACAACGGCCTGATCCACCAGATCGGGGCCTGGGTGCTGGAGCGTGCGTGCACGGAGCGGCGTCGGTGGCTCGGCCAAGGCAAGCGGTTGGACATTGCCGTCAACGTTTCTGCCCGCCAGCTGATGGCGCCGGACTTCTGTGCCGGAGTCGCTGCCGTGATCGCCAAGACCAAGATGGACCCGACTGGTCTGGTCCTGGAGATGACCGAAGGCATCTTCATTCGCGACGGTGAGCGAGCGATGGCCGTACTCGGCGAGCTCAAGGCCATGGGGATCCGCTTGGCGCTGGACGACTTCGGCACCGGCTACTCCTCGCTGAGCTATCTCCGCCGCTTCCCGGTCGACATCCTCAAGATCGACCAGAGCTTCGTACCCGAGATCGAGACCGACCTGACCGTCGCCGCCATCGCCGAGGCCATCACCAGGCTGGCCCACGTGCTCGGACTGTCCGTCGTCGCCGAGGGTGTCGAGACCGCGGGGCAGCGCAACGGGATCGTCGCGGTCGGCTGCGACTCGGCGCAGGGCTACTTCTACGCACCCCCACTCCCGGCGGACGCCTTCTCGGCGATGCTGGCAAGCGGTCCCCGCGGTGGCGAATCGTTCCTGCCCGTGCTGCCCATCAGCCTGCGGCCGGGCGCTTGAGTCAGAGGTCGCCGAGGTGTCCCAGCCGGGGTTGACGCAGAGCGGTCAAGGCCTGCATCAGGGCGCGCGAGTTGCCGAGCGGGGCGAAGAACTCGGCGTCGCAGGCCTCGACCGCCTTGACCGTACGGTTGGCCACTGCGCGACCCTCGGTCGTCACGGTGAGCGCCTTGGCCCGGCGGTCGGTGGGGTGGTCCTCACGGACGACCAGACCCGCAGACTCCAGTGCCCGCAGCACTTGTGAGGTCATCATCGGGTCCAGGGCCGCGTGGCCGGCCAGTGCTTTCTGGGTCACCGGACCGTCGGCAGCGAGGTAGGTCAGCGAGGCCAGGACGACGAACTGCACGTGCGTCAGCCCGAACGGCTTCAGGGTTGCCCGTTGTGCCTGCTGCCACCGGTTGGTGACCTGCCACAGCAGCAGCCCGGGGCTCTGGTCGGCCGACTCGAACTCCGTCTCGAGACCGGTCACTGACCGACCTGGCGGGCGACGTCGGTCTGAGCGGTGAGGACGAGCAGGTCGAGATCGCGCTGCAGGGAGGCCCTGAGGCCTTTGCCGAGGACGAGGCTCCACACCGGCGCCAGCAGGCCGGTGAGGTCGACCTCGACGTCGACCCGGCAGCCGTCCGCCGTGGCGACGATGTGGTGGGCGAAGGTCAGCCTGGCGCCCAGCAGCAGGGACACGTCGACGAAGTCCGTGTCGGTGAGGGTGGTGACCACGAACTTCACCTTGGGGCCGCCCTTGGGCTTGAGCACCCCGGTCGCACCCTGGACGAACGGCCCGTCGAGCCGGACCCACTCGGTGTCGGCGTTCCATTCCGGCCAGGTGACCATGTCGGCCCAGCGCGCGAAGATCGCCGAGGGGGCGGTGGTGCTGTGGGCTGAGGCGCTCCCGAGAGTTGTCATGCAAGTAATATGCGCGCTTACTACTTCGGGCGTCAAGGGCCGGCTGCGGGCGATGTGGGCGGCGGCTGGGCGCCCCCCGACGTCCTGCAGGCGCGCGGCTCTGCGACCTCAGCCGAGCTTCGCCAGGTCGGCGAAGTAGTCGGGGTAGGTCTTGACGACGCAGCCGGGGTCCTCGATCTCGATCCCGGGCTGTCGCAGCCCGATCAGCGCCAGGCTCATCGCCATCCGATGGTCGTCGTAGGTCCGGAACCGCGTCGGGCGCAGCGGTCCCGGGTTGATCGTGAAGCCGTCCGGGTCGACGACGGCATCGATGCCGGCCCGCTGCAGCTCGGTGACGATGGCCCCGATCCGGTCGGTCTCCTTGCCGCGGATGAAGCCGACGCCGCGTACGACCGTGGGGCTGTCGGCGAAGACCGCCACTGCGGCCAGAGTCTGTGCTGTGTCGGAGATGTCGGCCATGTCGACGTCGATGCCGTGCAGCGTTCTCGTGCCGGTGACGGTCAGCCGGTGGGGCTCCCGTACGACGTGGGCGCCCATCTGCTCGAGCAGGTCGGCGAAGGCGACGTCACCCTGGATGCTCTCCGTACCAAGGCCTTCGACCGTGATTCGGCCGCCGGTGATGGCGGCGGCAGCGAGGAAGTAGGACGCGGCGCTGGCGTCCGGCTCGATCGCGTAGTCGACCGCCAAGTAGGACTGCGGCCGGACGAGGAGGTGCTGGCTCTCCACGCCGAAGGCCCTCATCACCGTCCCGGTCATCTCCACGTAGGGGACCGAGACCAGCGGTGAGATGAGCTCGACCTCGAGGCCGTCGGCCATCAGCGGCGCGGCCATGAGCAGGCCGGAGAGGAACTGGCTGGACAGGTGGCCCGGCAACGAGACCCGCCCGCCCAGCGCCGGCCCGGTGACCGCGACCGGGAGGTAGCCGGGACGGTCGAGCGACTCGACGTGCGCGCCGAGGGAGGCGAGCGCCTCGAGCAGCGGCCCGAACGGACGGGCCCGCAGCTGGTCGCCGCCGTCGACGACGCAGCGGCCCGAGCTCAGGGCGACGGCCGGCAGGATGAACCTCGACGTCGTGCCGGACTTGCGGCAGTCGACGTCGGCGGCGACGGTGCGGATCCCGGACCCGATGCCCCGCACGGTGATGTCGCCGTCGGTGATCGTGAGCACGGCGCCCAGAGCCCGTACGGCGTCGATCATCGCCTCGGTGTCGTCGGCGAGCAGGGCGCCGGACAGCGTGCTCACACCCTCGGCCAGCACCGCGCAGAGCAGTGCCCGGTTGGTGATGCTCTTGGACCCGGGCGGCCGCACCGACGTCGACGGCGGGTGCTGGAGCGGCGTCATCAGGAGCGGGCCTGGTGTGGTCACCCGGCAATTCTGCCCGAGAGTCGCCGGCAAGCCCGCGGCGGCGCGGGGTTCAGGCGCGCCGCACTTAGGCCGATCGCAAGGCTCAGGACGTACGCTGCACCCCGACATGTCGATCACGTGAGGAGCCCGACTGTGGACAGCGCCCAGCCGCTCATCCTGGCGCACGCCTTCGGTGCCCGCTACGACCTGCCCATCCCGCTCAAGCTGTTCGTGCTCGGCGGGGCGGTGGTCGTGGTGCTGTCGTTCCTCGTGGCCGAGCGCCGCAGTGTCGACACTGCCCGCACGGAGCCCACCGAGGACAGCGCGTTCGTCCGGCCGCTGAGCCGGAGCGGCGTGGTCGGGGCCGGCGTCGGCCTGCTGGTGCTGGCCTTCCTGATCATCGTCGGCATCACCGGCAGTCAGGTCATCTCCGAGAACATCGTGCCGACCAGCTTCTGGCTGATCGTGTGGATCATCGTCCCGCTGACCTGCGGCATCTTCGGCGACTGGACGCAGGCCCTCAACCCGTTCGCGGCGCTGGCCAAGCTGTTCGACCGGCCGGGCCTGCGCAGGGCGGTCCTGGGCAGCGCCGAGCCGGTGGCGTGGCCGGCCCGCCTGGGCTGGTGGCCGGCGGCAGCGCTCTACTTCGTCACCGCCTGCGGCGAGCTGATCTTCAACAAGACGGCGGTCCAGCCGCGCGTCACCGCGATCGCGCTGTTGGTCTACGCGCTGGCGACCGCGTTCCTCGGCCTGATGTTCGGTCGCAGCTGGCTCACCCGGGGCGAGATGTTCAGCGTGCTGTTCGCCACCTGGGGCCGGCTGGGCTTCTTCCGGTTCGGTGCTGTCGGTCGTCGCGGGTTCGCCGGGGGCCTGGACGCGCCGTTCGAGCCGTCGCCCTCCCGAACCGCTTTCGTGCTGCTGCTGCTGGTGAGCGTCAACTTCGACGGCCTGATCTCGACCCCGCACTGGAACACGATCAAGTCCGACCTCAGCCTTGCCGCCCCCGGCAAGTCCGGCCAGCTCGAGGCGTTCTCGGTGGCCGTGTTCCTGGCCATCGCCGTCGCCGTGTTCGCCGTCTTCGGGACGTTCGCGTACGCCGCCGCGCGCGCCGCCGGGTCGCGGAGCCGGCTCGTGCCCTCGTTGGCCGACCTGCTGCCGTCGATGCTGCCGATCGCGTTCGGCTACCTCATCGCACACAACCTGCAGTACGTGCTCATCAACAGCCAGCTGATGCTCCCGCTGGTCGGCAACCCGATCGGGAAGGAGAGCTGGCCGATCCACCTGCCGTACCCGTTCAACGACAACTTCGAGCCGCACCTGGCCTTCCTGCCGAACTCGTTCTACTGGTACGCAGGCGTCGTCGTCATCGTCGCGGTGCATGTCGTGGCCGTGGTCATCGCCCACCGGCACCTCACGCTGCGCAGCAAGGCCAGGGCTGACGCCCGCCGGGGTGAGTACCGCTGGCTGGTCGCGATGGTCGCCTACACCATGCTCTCCCTGTGGCTGATCGCTCAGCCGCTGGTCAAGGAGAACAGCTCGTCGTCCTCGGCCCTGCCGGCCAACCCGCCCACTTCGACGGCACTGGCGGCTGCGGTTCGGTGACAGTCGTTGGCGCGCGTCGTCGGGTCGCCGTCGCTCTGGCGACGCTGGCCACGGCCTGGATCGCCGTACCCGCGGCCGTTCCGCTGTACGACGGGATCAACTTCCCGGACGAGCCCTACCGCTACGTGGTGCCTCCGGCGGGATACCAGAAGACTCCGAAACCGTTGTCCGCAAAGGGATCGAGCTCGGTCGCCGAGTCCACCAACCAGGACACGATCTACGTCAACACGGACGAGCAGGCGCCCCAGGTCAACGTCGTCATCCCGAACCGGTTGCTGGCGGCGCCGGCAACGGCCAGAACGGTGACCGTCTCCGTCGTCCCTCTTGCGCCGGACCGCCAGCCCGCCAAGGGAGCCATCGACGGCAACGTCTACCGGGTCTCGGCCGTCGCCGACCCGGCGGGGCCGGTGACCTTTGCGCCGCCGCCCGGGGACGCGGCGACCGCCTCGGACGTGACCATGCGGGCGACGACCGCCCGCAAGCCCGGACCGTCCTTCCTCTACCGCCCGCAGCCGTCCCAGCCGTGGCGGGTGCTCCAGATCTTCACCTCGGGCAACGACGTCTACTCGACGCAGTTCGCCGGGTTCGGCGACTACGCCTTGGCCTTCGGGGTTGTCGCGTCGGGGCAGCACAGCAGCAACGGGCTGCAGGTCCTGCTGTCGGTGCTGCTGCTCGTCGTGCTCCTGGCGGCCGGCGTCGTCGTCGCCGTACGGGTCCGCCGCCGTCCGTCGCGGGAGTAGGAGCTACCAGCGCGGCTCGTCGCCGCCGTACTCCGGCAGGCCGCTGGGCCAGGACAGCGGCCTGCCGTCGAGGCTGCCGGGGGGTCTGACGGCGGTCAGGCTGCCGATCGTCGTCATCCATGACATCGGGTCCAGGGCCCCGGGCGCGCCTGTGGTCTCCGCCCGGGGCAGGGCCATCAGCCAGGTCGCGGTCGCGGCCAGTGACAGCGTGCGCAGATGAGTGCCACCGCTGGATCGCTGACGCAGCAGGCCATCCAGGGCCGCAGCGGCGACCAGGTAGCCGGTGCCGTGGTCGAGCAGCTGGCAGGGCAGCGCCCCCGGCCGCTCATCGCGGGACTCGATGAGCGAGATGCCGGACGCGGCCTGCACGATGCTGTCGAAGCCACGGCGCTCCACCTGTTCGGCCCCACGCCGAGAGCTGGACGACGACCAGCCCGGGATGCCTGTCGGCGAGGCTCTCGGCGTCGAGGCCGAACGCCGCCAAGGCGCCCGGACGATAGCCGTGCACGAGCACCTCGGCGCCGTCGAGCAACGCGTGCAGCCGGGCGTTCTCGGCGCGGGCGTCGAGCAGGGCGCTGCGCTTGCCGACCAACCCGTCGGCGAGGTGCAGCGGCAGCTCGGGCAGCAGTGGCGGATCCAGCCGCAGCACGTCGGCCCCGAGGGCGGCCAGGAACCGGGTGCCGACGGGCCCGGCGATGACCCGGGTCAGGTCGAGGACCCGCATGCTGGTTCGAGCCTGCCGCGGGGGAGCCGAGCCGAGCACGACGTGGCTGACCAGCGGATGACGTGACTGCCATCGCGCTTCATCCCGTACCGCCACCGCAACGCCTCCCGCAGCGGTCACCCGGTCCTCGACGTCGGCGGCGGCCATGGTGGCGAGGCGCGCGCCCACGGCGGCCGGATCGCCTGGTGCATCGGCAAGCTCGAGGGCAGCGAGCAGGGCCCGGCGATGCCATGCGTAGTTGGCGTGGGTGCGGACCCATCCGTCCGCCACCTGCCAGAACCGGGACAGCGGGGCGAAGCCGTCCCCGTTCGCCACCCCGGCCAGCCGGACGTAGGCCTCGCTGCGGAAGGCGGCCGCCACATGGTCACGATCGAGGGCGACCGCCGGCAGGTGGCCGGTGGACCGGCCGGCCAGCCTGGCCGCGGCGGTCAACGCTGCGGCCACGCTCGCCGCTGCTGCGTCCTCGACCGGCAACCGGGACGGCAGCTGGCCACCCGTGCCCACCAGCGGCGGAGGATCGGCGGAAACCCCGGTGAGCTGGGTCATCACCGTGTCGTAGGCCCGGGCGAAGGCTGAGCCGTCCATGGGCCCAGTATCCGGACCCCTTGACCCGGCCTGTTCCTCGAATTAAGTTGGGCGACCCAACCAATCCGTCGGGCTGGCGCTTCCGGGCCCGGACAGGAACGATGCCACCATGCTCGTCGCCGGTGTGGACTCCTCCACCCAGTCATGCAAGGTCGTCATCCGCGACGCGGAGTCCGGTGCCCTGGTCCGGACCGGGGCCGCGGCACACCCGGACGGTACGGAGGTCGACCCCGCCGCCTGGATCGCCGCCCTGGACAGCGCGGTGGAGGCGGCCGGCGGTCTGGCCGACGTCGGGGCGGTGTCCGTCGGGGCACAGCAGCACGGCATGGTCTGCCTCGACGAGGACGGAGCCGTCGTCCGGCCTGCCTTGCTGTGGAACGATCTTCGTTCGAGCCAGGCGGCCGCCGAACTGGTCGCCGAGCTCGGCCCGCAGGCCTGGGTCGACGCCGTCGGCACCGTGCCCGTCGCGTCGTTCACCGTGACCAAGCTCCGGTGGCTCGCCGAGCATGAGCCGCAGAGCGTGTCCCGTACCGCTGCTGTTTGCCTGCCGCACGACTACCTGAGCTGGTACCTCGCCGGATCGCCTGGCCTGCAGGCGATCCGGACCGACCGCGGTGACGCCAGCGGCACCGGCTACTGGTCGCCGAGCGCAGAGGGCTACCGCCTGGACCTGCTCGAGCGTGCCCTGGGAAAGCAGGTCGCCGTCCCGACCGTGCTCGGGCCTTCGGAGGCCGGCGGCTACACCAAGGGGGGTGCCGTTCTCGGGCCCGGCACGGGCGACAACGCCGCCGCCGCCCTCGGGCTGGGTGCCGGACCGGGCGATGTCGTCGTGTCCATCGGCACCTCCGGCGTCGTCTCGGCGGTGAGCGAGGTGCCGGCTGCCGGTGACGTGACCGGAGCGGTGGCCGGGTTCGCCGACGCGACCGGCCGGTTCCTGCCGTTGGTGTGCACGATCAACGCTGCGCGCATCCTGTCCTCGGCCGCCCGGATGCTGGGGGTCGATCTCGACGAGCTGTCCCGGCTTGCCCTCAAGGCCCCGGCGGGTGCCGACGGGCTGGTCCTCGTCCCCTACCTCGAGGGCGAGCGGACCCCCGACAAGCCTTCGGCCACCGGGTCCTTGCACGGCCTGACGCTGGCGACGATGTCCCCGGCCCACATGGCCAGGGCCGCGGTCGAAGGTCTGCTGTGCGGGCTGGCCGACGGCCTCGACGCGTTGGTGGCGCAGGGCGCCCGGGTCGACCGGGTGTTCCTGATCGGCGGCGGTGCGAAATCGCCTGCCGTACGGGCGATCGCGCCGGCTGTGCTGGGCCGCCCGGTCGTCGTGCCGTCGGTGAGCGAGTACGTCGCCGACGGCGCCGCGCGCCAGGCCGCGTGGACGTTGTCGGGTGCCGGTGCCCCACCGGAGTGGGCTGCGACCTCCGGCGAGCTGTTCGAGGCCGACGAGGTGCCGGCCGTACGGCTGCGCTATGCCGAGGCGCGCGAGCTCACGCTGGACCAGATCGCCCGGTGATCCGGGTCGCCGGGTCGAGGCACCACGCGAGCATCGACGGCCAGGCGCCGTACCCGTAGTCCGGGTTGAGGTGGCCGCCGTCCGCGATCACGTCCGTGTCCAGGTGCAGGCCGGCGAGCAGCGTCGTTGCGCCCTCGGGACAGTACGGGTCGTTGTCGCTGCAGACCAGCCGGGTGTCAGCCGTGCCCGACGCGAGCGGCGCCCGGGCGAACTCCTCGACCTCGGGGTAGCGCCCCAGCACGGTCGGGCTCGGCGGCGACACCAGCACGACCCGGTCGACCCGCTGGTCCCGGGTGAGCGCCGCCGCGAGCCACAGGGTCACACCGAGGGAATGCGCCACGACGACCCGCTCACCGTAGCCGAGCTGGGCCAGCTCGGCGTGCAGGACCTCGGTCCACGCGGCAAGCGTCGGGGAGTCGGCGTCGGGGAGCTGCGGGTAGAGCACCTGCTCGCCCTGGGCACGGAGCTGCTCCGCGAGCCACCACTGCCAATGTGCGGGCGGCCGATGGTTCTCCCAGCCGTGCAGGAGGAGGAATCGGCGATCGGTAGTCATACTACCGATCATGCAGCAGCCCGCGCCCCCAGTGCCAACCGGTTATCTCGCGTCACCAGGAAAACGCCTGGCGCCGTAGGGGAGACTGGTCGGGTGTCCACCCTCGTTGCGCGCGGTATCCGCGCGTCCTTCGCCGATGTGCCCGTCCTGTACGGCGTGGACGTGGTGGTCGGTCCGGGCACCCGCCTCGGGCTGGTGGGGCCGAACGGCGCCGGCAAGTCGACGCTGCTCAAGGCGCTGGTCGGCGAGGTGCCGCTCGACAACGGGACGATCAGCGCGACCGGCACGGTGGGCTACCTCCCGCAGGAGCCGGACCGCCGGCCGGGCGAGACGCTGCTCGGCTACCTCGGCCGGCGCACCGGCGTGACCGGCGCCGACGAGGCGATGCAGAAGGCGGCCGAGGGCCTGAGCGACGAGACCTCGCAGGCCGCTGACGCGTACGAGGCCGCTCTCGACCGTTGGCTCGCCCTAGGCGGTGCCGACCTGGACACCCGCGCAGCCGAGGTGTGCGCCGACCTGGGCCTGCCCCCGGACTCGCTGGCGGCGCAGACGACAGGGCTCAGCGGCGGGGAGATGGCCCGGGCCTCGCTGGCGGCCGTCCTGCTGAGCCGGTACGACGTGCTGCTGCTCGACGAGCCGACCAACGACCTCGACCTCGACGGCCTCGACCGGCTCGAGCGCTTCGTCCAGGGGTTGCGCGGTGGGCTGGTCGTCGTGAGCCACGACCGCGAGTTCCTGGCCGGCACGATCAACGCGGTGCTCGAGCTCGACCCGTACAACAAGGCTTCCCGCACCATCAACGGGAGCTGGGACTCCTACCTCGAGGAGCGCGAGGTCGCCCGTCGGCAGGCCCGCGATCGTTTCGAGGACTTCGAGGAGCGCAAGGACCGCCTGGTGGGGCAGGTCCAGAGCACCCGCGAGATGTCCGTACGGGGGGCGCTCAGGGCCAAGCGGAAGATGCCGGACAACGACAAGAGCATCAAGGCCGGCCGGATCGAGGCGGCCACCTCGGCGGCCTCCAAGGTGCGCGTCCTCGAGAACCGGCTGGAGCGGCTGGAGGGCGAGGGTGTGGTCGAGCCGCGCAAGGAGTGGGAGCTGCGCCTCACACTGCCGATGGCACCGCGATCCGGGGCCGTGGTGGCGACCCTCCGCAAAGCCGTCGTCCACCGGGGCGGCTTCACCCTCGGTCCGGTCGACCTCGACCTCGGCTGGGCCGAACGGGTCGCCATCGTCGGCGCCAACGGCAGCGGCAAGTCCACCCTGCTGCAGGTGCTGCTCGGCCGGCTGCCCCTGGACAGCGGTACGGCGACGCTCGGGTCCGGTGTCGTCGTCGGTGAGCTCGACCAGGCACGGCGGACGTTCGACGTCGAGGACACCGTGGTCGACGTTCTCGAAGCAGCGACCGCTGCGCCGATCGAGGAGGTCCGGACGCTGCTGGCGAAGTTCGGCCTCAGGGCGGCCCACGTCTCCCGGCCGGCGTCGTCGTTGTCGCCGGGGGAGCGGACCCGGGCCGGGCTCGCGCTGCTGCAGGCCAGGGGCACCAACTGCCTGGTCCTGGACGAGCCGACCAACCACCTCGACCTGCCGGCGATCGAGCAGCTCGAGGAGGCGCTGGCCGAGTACGGCGGCACGTTGCTGCTCGTGACCCACGACCGGCGGCTCCTCGAGGCCGTCCCCACCGACCGACGCTGGAGCGTCCGCGACGGCCAGGTCACCGAGGACTGACCCGGCCGTCCCCGGCCGTCGCGCGGATCACTTGACGGCGCCGCTGGTGATGCCGGAGATGATCCGGCGCTGGCCGAGCATGAACAGGGCGACCAGCGGCAGGCTCATGATGCTGATGAAGGCGAAGATCAGGTTCCAGTTGTTCTGGTACAGCTGGGCATTGGCGACCTGGTAGAGGTTGAGCGGGAGCGTCGCGTCGCCCCCGCCGCCGAGCACGAAGAACGCGTAGAAGATGTCGTTCCAGGCGAACAACGTGACCATGATGGCAGCTGTCGCAATGACCGGCCGCAACAGCGGGAAGACGATCGACCAGAAGACCCGCATCGGGCCGGCTCCGTCGATGCCGGCTGCCTCCTCGAGCTCGATCGGCAGCCCTTTGATGAACCCGGTCATGAAGAAGATGGCGAACGACAGGTAGATCCCGGTGTAGGCACAGATGAGGCCGACCCTGGTGTCGGCCAGGCCCATCTTCCGCAGCTCCAGCACCATCGTGATGACGGTCGGCGGCAGCACGATGCCGCTGATGGAGACCGCGTAGACCACCGCGGTCAGCCGGCCGGCCCGACGGGCGAAGATCCACGCCGCCATGGCCGCCAGGATCAGGACGAGGATCACGGAGGGCACGACGACCAGCACGGTGTTGAGCAGTCCTCGCGCCATCTGCCCCTGGTTGAAGGCCGTGTGCAGGTTGGCGGCGGCATGCCATTGCTTGGGTGGGTGCAGGTTGGGGCTCTGCGCATCGGCAGAGGACTTCCCGATGGTGGCCGCCACCAGCCACGCCGGGATCCCGATCACGACCGCGGCAAGGAGGACGGCGAACGCGGCTCGTGGTCCACGCCGGGTGCGCCGACGGCGTGCTCGGGGGGCCAGGGCGGTCATAGCGACAGCTCCCTACGCCGGAGGAACATGATGACCGGGATGGCGAGAGCCGTGACGACCAGGAAAAGCACGAGGCTCATCGCGGCGGCTTGGGCGTACAGCCCCTCACCGAAGACGCGGAACATGTAGACGTTGAAGATCTGCGTTGCCTCGGCCGGCCCGCCTCCGGTCGTGGCCTGCACGATGTCGAAGCTGTTGAGCGTCCCGATCAAAGCCAGGGTGACGTTGAAGGTGACCGCCGGGGCGAGCAACGGGAACTTCACGGCCTGGAAGGTTCGCCAGCGTCCGGCCCCATCCGTACGCGCGGCCTCGAGCAGCTCTGGCGGCACCGCCTTGAGGCCGGCGAGGTAGATGAGCATCGACAGGCCCATCCACTTCCAGCTGTGGATGAGGGCGACAACCACCAAGGTCCAGGTCGTGCTGCCCAGCCAGGCGAAGGTGACGTGTGCCCCGCTGATGGTGCTCAGTGCGTGGTTCAGAGCGCCGTCCGGGGTCAGGAATGCCCGGAACACATAACCCACGGCCAGGGCCGACAGCAGCACCGGTAGGAAGAACACCGTGCGCAGCGCGCGGTTGAGCCAGGTGTCCTCCTCGAGGAGCAGGGCGAGGCCGAGACCGAAGAGGTTCTGGCAGACCGCGACCACGAAGGCATAGATCAGCGTCGCCTGCAGGGCGTTGCGCAACGACCCGTCGTGCAGGATCGACCGAAAGCTCTTGAGTCCCACCACGTCGATGTTGGAGTGGAACGCCGACCAGTTGGTGAACGGATAGAAGAACGTCAACAGCGTGGGAGCGAGGAAGAACACGGAGAACATCGCCACTGCCGGCAGGACGAATATCCAGGGGTGCCTGCGACGGGATCGGTGGGAGTGGGGAACCGGCGCCTTCTGGCCAGACAGCGACGGCCGCAGAACCGCAGGCTTTCGACGGCGGCTCAGGTGCGTGGTGACGGACATGGGCGCCGGTTCCCTTCTCTCGATCGGACGTGACGGGACGCGCCCCTAGAAGCCGGGCACGCCCTGAGCCGTCGCCTCCTGGGTGAACTCGTCCTGCGACGCCTTGGCCACCTGCTGCGGTGTCTTCTTTCCGTAGAGCATGTCGGCCAGGTACAGGTACAGGTCGACGTGCGCCACCGGCTCGATGTACAGCGACGGCACCGAGTTGGCCAGGCTGGCCGAGATCGTCCGGGCGATCTGCGGAACGGCGGCCGGCGAGTCGACCCCGGTTTCGATGGACGTCGTCTTCGCCGCAGCGATGAACGCCGGGTAGTCCGCGCCGAGCCAGAAGTTGAGCAGCGCCTTGGCGCCGTCCTGCCGCTGCTTGTTTTCGGTGTTCAACAGAACCACGGCGTTGGTCTGGTCGGGGTTGTTCGTCGCAATGCTGCCCTTGGCCGAGATCGGGAAGAAGCCCAGGTTCTTGTCGATCTCCGCCGGCGTGTGCTTGGCCTGGATCTCGCTCAACAGGGCATCGAGCTGCACGGCCATGGCGGCAGTGCCGTCGTAGACCGCGGTGCCCTGGTTGACGAAGGTGCCCGTCTTGTAGTCGCTGTTCACCAGCCCTTGCTGGATGACGCTCTGATACTTCGTGATCGCGTCGGTGAACACCGGGTTGGTCCACTTGTCCTTGTTGGCGTTCAGGGCCGGCCACAACGAGCCGTCCTTGGTGGGCTCGGCCAGCTGCACCGCCACCTGCCAGGCGAGCGGCCACTTGTCAGCCCCCGCCTCATAGAAGGGGGTGATGCCGGCGGCCTTTAGCTTCTTGGCATCGGCGATCAGCTCGTCGTAGCCGACGGGCATCGTGGTGATGCCGGCCTTGGCGAAGTCGGCCTTGTTGTAGTAGACGCCGATGACAGACGGGCTGGTGACGATCGCCGCGTACCGGGTGCCGTCGATGATGCCCTGCTGCTTCACGCTGTCGGCATACCTGCTGACCCACGGCTCATTGTCCAGCGGCAGCAGGTTCTTCTTGTACTGCAGGGCGGCGAGGGTGTTCTGGCTGGGCTGGTAGAACATCAGGTCCGGCTTGGCGCCCGAGGCGAACTTGGTGGGCACGTTGGTCTCGTACGGGTCGGGGATGACCACCTTCTCCACCGTCGCCCCGGTCGCCTTCTCGAACGCGCCGATGACCTGGTCGGCCTCCGTGGCACTCGCCTGGGCGGTCCACATAGTGAGGTGCACCCTTGGCAGCTTGGGTACGGAGCTTGCGGCGGCGGATGCCCCAGCGGCTGCGCCGGTGGCGGTCGCAGTGCTGCTCCCGGCCGCCGAGGTCGCAGCCCCGGAGGTCGCACTCGTGGTGTTGCCGACAGGCGTCGCGCCCGTGCTGCTGCTGCCCCCGCAGGCAGTGAGGGCAAGCAGGCTCGCGGTGGTGACCGCGAGGACCTGCACGCGGGTGATCTTCATGAAGACTCCATTTCGGAAGGACGGGATGCTGGGCGGGAAGGTCGGACGGGGACAGGGCCGGTCAGAAGGAAGCTGGAACATCCAGATGTACTGGTGGGCAGGCGTTGTCGCGCAGGAACAGCGGAATGCGGTTCAGCGGTGCTGGGACCTCGACCCACTGGCCGCCGTCGTGGCATGCGCCGCCGTCGACGGCAGTCCAGGTGGCGCCGGCAGGCAGGTAGACCGGGCGGCTCCGGGCACCGAGCTCGGTGACCGGCGCGACCAGGATGTCGTTGCCACAGAGGAACTGGTCCTCGACCTCCCAGCAGACCGGATCGGCGGGGAAGGCCAGCAACAGCGGGCGCATCAGGGGCAGACCGCGCGCCGAGGCCTCGCTGAGCTGCTCGTGAAGGTAGGGACGGAGCCGCTCGCGCAGCTGCAACATCGCGACGATGGCGGCGTACGCCTCGGGGCCGTAGGACCAGACCTCGTTGGGCCCGCCGTCAACGCCGACCGGGCCGAGGGCGACCCGCGGTTCCCGGTGCCCGTGCAACCGGAACAGCGGACAGAAGGCGCTGAACTGGAACCAGCGGACGACGAGCTCGCGGTAGCCCTCGTCGTCCGGGTCCCCGCCGTGGAAGCCGCCGATATCCGTTGTCCACCAAGGGATTCCGCTCATGGCGACGTTGAGGCCCGCTCGTACGGAGTCGGCAAGGGCCTGGAACGTTGCCGGGATGTCGCCGGACCACAGGGCCACGCCGTAGCGCTGCGAGCCGGCCCACGCCGAGCGCACCAGCGACAGGACCTCCGTCTCCCCGTTGTCGCGCATGCCCTCGAAGAAGGCGCGGGCGTGCTCTCTGGGATAAAGGTTGGCCACCTCGTCGCCGGGGCCGGCGGCGTAGGTCAGGTTGTGCGGGTGACCGGGTCGCATTTCCGGCTCACACGCGTCCAGCCACCACGTCCGAACGCCGTCGGCGTAGTAGTTGTCGTGCACCTGCCGCCAGATGTAGTCGCGGGCTTGCGGGTTGGTCGCGTCGTAGAACGAGAGGCCAATCTGGGCGTCGGTGCCGTCGTCCGGCCAATCGACGTGAGCCGGTGCCCCGCTGTTGGTGGCGATCAGCAGGCCGTTCTCCAGCATCGGGCGGTGGTTGACCGACAGCGGGCTGACCGAAGGCCACACCGAGACCATCAGCCGGGTCCCCATCTCGGAAAGCTCCCTGACCATTGCCGCCGGGTCGGGCCACGCAGCCGGGTCGAAGCTCCAGTCACCGAGGTGCCGCCAGTGGAAGTAGTCGGCGACGATGACGGCGAGCGGTAGCCCGCGTCGGTGGTACTCGCGGGCGACGGCGAGCAGCTCCTCCTGCGAGGAGTAGCGCAGCTTGCTCTGCCAGAAGCCGGAGGCCCATTCCGGCAGCTCGGGGGAGTGTCCGGTGGCATCGGCGTAGTGGGCCAGGATGTCCGCCGGGCCGGCACCGGTGGTGACCCAGTAGTCGATCTGGCGCGCGCTGTCGGCCACCCAGCGGGTCCCGTTCGTCGACAGCTCCACGCGGCCGACGGCGGGCAGGTTCCACAGGAACCCGTAGCCACGGCTGGAGACGGCGAACGGGATGCTGACCTCGCCGTTGCGCTGCAGAAGCTCGAGGACCATGCCCTTCTGGTCGAACCGGCCGTTCATGTGCTGGCCCAGCCCGAACAGCCGTTCGTCCTCGTAGGCCGCGAACCGCTGTTCGAGCCGGTGCCGGCCGCCCCCGGTGCTGACCAGGTGCCGCGCGCCGGGCCACCAGGCGTGCGCGGGTTGCTCCCGCAGCAGCTCGGTTCCGTCCCCGCTGCGCCGGAACACGATCTGGCCTGCGGCGGAGACGGCGGCCTCGAGCGCGCCGACGCGGAGGACCGCCTCGTCGTCCCCGATCCGGACCGCGGACTCACCGCTGGACGGGTCCTCGGCCTCGAGTGCACCGGGCAGTCCGTCGGTGATCCCGTGCAGGCCGGCCCGCACTCGTACGCTGTCCGTCCCCCATGGCTCGAGCCGCAGGCGCTGGTGGTCCAGCCGCCAGTTGAGGGCCTTTCCGTCGTGCTCGAACCGGTGCATGTACGGTGCCTTTCGAAATGATTCGACGAAGCTCGCGGGGAACGCAGGGAGGTGGGCAGGGTAGGTCAGGCTCTGCGGCGGCGGCGCCGCGGTGGCACCGGTCCGGCGCTGTCCCGGGACGCGATGCTGGGGGGCAGGATCGTGCGCAGCGGCTGGTCCCGCTCGGCAATCAGACCGGCCAGCCGGTCGACGGCCAGCGAGGCCAGTTCCTCTGCAGGCAAGGACATCGCGGTCACGTGCGGAACGATGCTGGTCGCCAGCTCGTCCGGGCAGATGGCGACGACTGAGAGATCCTGCGGGATCGCGTAGCCCCGCCGTTGCATCTGCTCGAGCACCATTGCCAGCGCTGACTCCTGGTAGACCACCAGGCCGGTCAGGTCGGGGTCTTCGCGCAGCAGGGCGTCCAGCGCCGCGGACACACCTTCGGTGGTCGGTTCACACGGGCTCCAGACGCCCGACACGCTCGCCCGGGCGCAGGCGGCGAAGAAGCCGTCCCTGGTACGCAGGGCATAGCTGGTCTCCAGCTCGAAGGTCTCGGGGGACTGGCCCAGATAGCCGAGGTGCCGGTGGCCGAGCCCGGCCAGGTGATCCACGCAGCCCTCACCGGCTGCGGTGAAGTCGAAGTCGACGTGGACCAGGCTGTCCGACACGGGGGTGCCGATGACCACGGCCGGCCGCGAGAGACTCTCCAGCAACGGCACCCGGAGGTCGTGCTGGCGCACCTCCATCACGATCACGCCGTCCACCATCGCCCGATTGACCACGTCGCGGATCTCGGCCTGGCCGTCGTCGTCGGTCAGCATCAGGACTCGGAGCCCGTGCACCCGCGCGCGGGCCAGAGTAGCTGCCACGAACTGCATCTGGACCTGGTTGTGCAAACCGTAGATCAGCGGCGTCGCCATCGCGATGACCCCGGTGGTGCGGGTGCGGATCGACCTGGCGCCGGCATGCGGGCGGAACTGCAGCGCCGCAATGCTTTCCTCGACCCGGCGACGGGTCGCTTCCGAGATCGGCCGGTTGCCACTCAGCACGTACGAGACGGTGCTGGCGGACACGCCGGCCCGCTTCGCAACGTCCGCAATGGTGGCTGGCACGGCGACGACCTTCCTCGTTGAATCAGTTCGACGAGGCGACCGTACACGCCGCCTCGAGGCCGGGCAACCCGGTGCCGGCTGGTGCAGGCCACAGTTGGGTAACGGTGGCCGGCGGAGGACTTTCGGCAAGGGTCGATGGGATGTTACGTTTCCCTTTGTCCGTTATCGAATCAATTCGACGATTCTTCCACAGGACCGTCAGCTCGCAAGGAGCGACATGGGAATCAGCGACGTGACAACCCCAGCGACATCCGTCAGGCGGAAGGCCGTGCGGGCGTTCCTGCCGGCGGCACTCGTGGCGGGCCTTGTCGGCACCGCTCCACTCTCGGCCGGTGCAGCCACCCAGAGCGTCAACATCAACGTCTCCAGCACAAGCGCTGCACCAAGCTCCGTCGGACGGGGCTTCCTCTACGGTCTCAGCAACGACGGCAGCGGGCCATCGGACAGCCTTTTGCAGCCGATCAAGCCGGCGTCGTTCCGCGGCGGCGGCGAGATCGACTCCGACGGCAACTGGGGTTGGGGCGTCGGCGGCGAGACTCAGTTCCTGCCCCGCTACAACGTGGTCAAGGCGCAAGCCCAGCGGGTGACCAACGCCCCGTACAAGGCGACGTACGACGTGCTCGTCAGTGACTTGTGGGGCTCGGACGGGTCGGGACAGCGGCCGGCCAGCCTCGTCCAGCCGTGCGACGACGGCAGCGCCTGCACCAACTGGGTCAACTTCCTGACGTCCCTGGTGAACCACCTGCGAGCGGACGGTCTGCTCAACAGCAAGGTGAGGTTCGACATCTGGAACGAGCCGGCGGACAACTCCTACTTCTGGCCAAGGCCGATCAGCCAGTACTACACGATGTGGGACGTGGCCGCACGCACACTGCGCTCCCTCGACCCGGCCGGGCTGATCGTCGGCCCCTCCCTCGCCAACTACGACGTGACCACGATGGCCGGCTTCCTCGACCACTACAAGGCGTCGAACACCGTGCCGAACATCCTCAACTGGCACTTCAGCGGCGACCCGGTCGCCGACGCGGCCAATGCCAAGGGCCTGCTGGCTGCCCGCTCGATCACCGGAGTCACCCTCACCATGAACGAGTACCTCCGGGCCAACCAGCAGACTGCCGGCTACACGGCGTGGTACCTCGCCAAGCTGCAGCGCTCCGGGATCGTGTCGGCCTCGCACGCCATCTGGACCAACTGCTGCGGTGATCCCACCCTCGACCAGATCCTGGTCAACTCGGGCGGCGTGATGCAGCCCACGGGCGCGTACTGGGCGTACAAGGGCTCGGCCGACCTGAGCGGTTCGGTGGTTGCCAGCACCGGCTCGGCCAACGTGGACCTCACGGCTGCCCGTGACGACTCCGCCCACAAGGTGGTGGCTCTGCTCGGTGGTGACGGGACGTTCAGCGGCACGCTCACCGCCGCGATCTCCGGCCTGAGCGCGACCCCCTATCTCAACAACAACGGCTCCGTACGGGCCATCGTGCAACGTCTCGCCGACGGCGTCCTGTCCGCACCGATGACGGTCCAGGACACGAGGGTCCCGATCAGCAACGGCTCGGCCACGGTCACCGTCCCTTGGACATCGACCACCGACGCCTACATCGTCACCCTCACGACGGGCAAGCCCGCGACAACGTCGATCGACGGCAACACCACCGGCAACGGCAACGACCAGTTCAGCTACAGCTCCGGCTGGGGCGTCACCACGGGGGTCTCCGACATGTACGCGGGCACCGCCAACTGGTCCTCCGGCCCCGGGCAGACCTCGACCCTGCACTTCACCGGACCGACGGTGCAGCTGTACGCGGTCCACGACACCGACCAGGGCATCGCGTCCGTCTCCGTCGACGGCGGGACCGCGACCGATGTCGACGGCTACGCCGCCACGCGGGATGCCGGAGGCCTGTCCTGGACCAGTCCGACGCTCAGTGCCGGCGCCCACACGCTGACCGTCACTGTCACCGGTCGGAAGAACGCTGCCAGCAGCGGTTTCACCGTCGCCATCGACCGCGCCGACGTCTCCGCAGCCGCCGCCCCGACGACAACCACCGTCGACGCCAACGTCACCGGGGCGGGATCCAACCAGTTCAACTACAGCACCGGGTGGGGCGTCACCACCGGCGTCTCCGACATGTACGCCGGGACGGCGAACTGGGCCTCCGCGGCGGGAAACACAGCCAGTGTCGCGTTCTCCGGAACCAAGGTGGCCCTCTTTGCCGTGCGTGACGTAGACCAGGGACAGATGTCGGTCTGGGTCGACAGCGGCGGTGCAACCACCGTGGACGACTACGCGGCGACGCGTAATGCCTCAGGCTCGGTGTGGACCAGCGCCAGCCTCACCTCAGGCAGCCACGTCCTGCACATCTCGGTGCTCGGCACCAAGAGCTCGGCCAGCAGCGGAACCACCATCGCCCTCGACCGGGTCGACATCACCAGCTAAGCCGCAGGTGGGGTGCGGCTCCCTGCCGCACCCCACCCGCGGCCGGTCGCAACGACGAGGCCGACACCGGCCGCCCTGCTGCGTGAGCCGGCGGCCGACCGACTAGGCTGACCGGCGTACGGATCGGGCCAGCGACGAGGAGTCGGCGTGGACAAGAAGCACCAGGTCGAGTACACCTACGTCGCCTTCTACGCCGTGATGCTGGTGGTCGCGGCCGGGTTCTCCTGGGTCGTGTCCAACGCCAACCAGCGCTCCTACCGTCGGATGGTGCCGCCGCTCGGCCTGTTCACCGGTCTGATGATCTTCAGCGGCATCCTGATCGCCCAGCACAACTACCCCGGCGGCTGAGCTCACCCCGTTGCTCGGCCGGACGCGATCACCCTGGCCACGGTCGCGCTGACCCAGCGCCCGCCGTGATCCGTCGGCACGTGTTCCTTGTTCAGGGCCGCTGCGATCGTGTGCAGTGAAGCGCCCGCACCGTGCAGCTGCTCGATCCGGCTGACGACCTCGGGGTTGACCTTGAGCCGCCGCCGCCGCTTACCCGAGCCCGACCCGAGCGCCACCGGCAGCTGTAGCCTGCGGTCGCAATCCGCGACCAGGTCCGGGAGCCGGTCTGCTGCAACCGGACGTCCGAACAGGAAGCCCTGGGCATAGCGGCAGCCCAGCGCCAGCAGCGCCCCGTGCTGGGCCTCGGTCTCGACGCCCTCCGCGATGCACACGGCGCCCACCGCCTTGGCCAGGCTGACGACACTGGCCACGATCGCGTCGTCGTCGTCGCTGACCCCCATCCCGGAGACGAAGCTGCGGTCCACCTTGAGCACCTGGATCGGGTAGCGCTTGAGGTAGAGGAGCGAGCTGTATCCCGTGCCGAAGTCGTCGATGGCGATCCGCACGCCGAGGGCTGACAGCTCGGTCAGCGCCTGCAGCGCCGCGTCGGCGTCCTCGACGACGGCCGACTCGGTGACCTCGACCAGCAGCCGGCGCGGCTCGAGCCCGGCCGCGGTCAGCGCGTCGGCGATGGTGGCGATCGTGTCGGGGTGGGAGACCTGGCGCCCGGAGAGGTTGACCGCCATCTCCAGGTCGAGGCCGGCGGCGGACCAGGACCTCGCCTGCCGGCAGGCCTCCTCGACCACCCAGCCGCCGAGCGGCACGATCAGCCCGCTCTCCTCGGCGATCGGGATGAACGTGTCCGGCAGCCGGGTGCCGTCGGGGTGGCACCAGCGCAGCAGCGCCTCGACGCCGACCACCTTGCGCAGTCGCAGGTCGATGACCGGCTGGTAGTAGAGGGCGAACTCTCCGGCAGCGATACCCTCGCGGATCTCGTGCTCGGTACGCAGCCGGGAGGCCAGGCTTCGTCCGAGGTCCTCGGTGTAGAGGCGGGTGCGTCCGGGGCCGTCGTTGTTCGCCTCCCGCACCGCCACGTCGAGCCCGTGCAGGATCTGCCCTACCGAGTGCAGCGGTTCGGCCACGTACACGCCGACCGACGCGGTCATGTCGACTGTCGCTGCCTGGGACTCGAGGACGAATGGCTCGTCGAAGGCGGTGAGCAGCTGTGCTGCCCAGAGCTGAGCCTCCTCGGCCGACCCGACGCCCGGCCGGACGGCGACGAACTCGTTGTCTGCGAACCGGGACAGCGTGTCGGTCCCCGCAACGAGCTGCTCGAGCCGCCTCGCCACCTGGCGCAGCATCTCGTCGCCGGCGACGTGCCCCCATCTGTCGTTGACCCGCTTGAACCGGTCGAGGTCGAACAACGCGATCGCCACCTGCCGCTCGGCCTGTCCCGACGAGGCGAGTCCCTCGACCAGGCGGTCGTACAGCAGGTGCCGGTTGGCCAGGCCGGTCAACGCATCGCGCATCGGCAGCGGCTCGCTCGTACCGGACGTTGTCGTCAGGTCGACATCGGTGAGCAGGGCGCCGGCTGCACCGACCAGTCGCCTGACCTGCAGCCGGAACCAGCGCTCAGCGCCTGCGACTCCGCTGAGGTGGTCGGTCTCGAACTGGTCCAGCTCGCCGGCCAGGACCCGCCGAAGACCGTCAGCTGCCTCGCTCGAGTCGGTCGGCTCACCATCGGCCGCTGCGTGGCCTGCCCACCGCTGGTTGCCGGCGACCGGCCTGCCGAGCTCGTCGACAAGACAGGCTGCTGCATCGATCGACTCGAGCAGCCCGAGGGTCAGCCCGCGGTAGTGCTCGGCCTCGGCCCTGGTCACCCGGTGGCTCAGTGCGTTTCGGGCTGCGTCTGCCAGCAGCCGCTGGTCGGAGGACATGGCGTGCTCGAGCTCGGCGCTGCCGTCGGCACCGGGCAGCGGCTCCGTCGCCGATCCGGTCGGGAGGAGCAGGAGGACGGCGGCCCCCGGTGCGAGGGCCCGGACGGAGGTCAGGCTGCGCTGGGCGGTCTCCTCACACGCACGCAGGTCGACGACCACCAGGGCAACGCCGGCCGTTAGTCCTTCGAGGTCGGCCAGGGCGCCAGCCAGGTCCACCGAGGCCGACAGCTGCTCGCGCAACGCCGAGGCAGCCCGGTCGGCCAGCTCTGCGGAACCGGTCAGGAGGAGGACCCGCAGCGACCCGTCCTGCCCCATGCGGGCCCCCTTCCCCGTGCTGTCGGACCTGGCGACCAGCGCCCGACGGGCGCCATCCGTACACGATCATGCCCCGGTTCAGCCGTTTTCGTACGCGGACGCGAAACATCACCGGAATGTCTGGTGGCGCTAGCTCTCGCGCGGCCCGGACAGGGTGTCGAGCAGCTGGGCCAGCCGGGCGCGTACACCTCGGCGCAGCTGGGACGGCCCTTCGCCCGCTGACACGCTGACCAGATGGCTGACCAGATCGAACGAGACCGGCGGCAGGCCCTCGGGCAGGATCATGCCGGCGTCAGTGCGGTGCCCGCCGGGGACGACGAGCGCGTCGTGGGCGAGGGACTCCAGCTCCCGGTCGCCGCCGTCGAGCGTGAGGATCACGGCCCCGTCGTGCCGCGCGTCGGACACCCGTTCGAGCAGGGAGGCCGGTGGCACGTCGGGTGCCACGACGAAGACCGTCTCTCCCTTGCCCGCGTGCTCGAGCCGGTCGAGACCGACCGCGAGATGGGCCGGAGCGCCGGCCGGGGGCTGCCAGCGGACCAGGGTCGGGGCCAGCGAGGGCATCCCTGACCAGCGGGACTCCTCGTCCAGGTGGGCCGTGAGGTGCCACGGCTCCTCGTCGGGCGTGCCGACGAGCAGCAGGCCGCCGGGTTCGTGCCCGGCCTCACGCAAGGACCTGCCGAACCTGCGGGTGCGATCGCCCCAACCGGTGGACGAGAGCAGCTCGCGCAGCGCCTTCACGCTCGCTGCATCCACCGGCACCTCCTGCCTGCCCGGGTCGGTCCGTCCGCCGGTGGCAGGATCGTCGCATGAGCAGCCCAGCAGAGAACCCGCCGCCCTCCCTCGAAGGCCTGACCATCGGCCTGCTCGGCGGTACGGGGGAACAGGGCCGGGGCCTTGCCCGCCGGTTCGGCATGGCCGGTCTGCCGGTGCTCCTCGGCTCCCGTACGGCCTCCCGCGCGGAGGAGGCGGCGGACGGGTTGGCGGGGGTGAAGGGTTGCCTCAACGAGCAGGTCGCGGATGGGGCGGACATCGTGATCGTCGCCGTGCCCTGGGAGGGTCACGAAGCGTTGCTCCGCGGACTCGCCGGGCCGCTCGAAGGCCGGCTCGTGGTCGACTGCGTCAACCCGCTCGCCTTCGGCAAGGGCGGCCCGTGGCCGGTCCCCGTACCCGAGGGGAGTGCAGCCCAGCAGGCCGCCGCGCTGCTGCCGGGCTCGCGGGTCTGCGCAGCTTTCCACCACATCAGTGCCCGGCTGCTGCTCGAGGGCGACGGGCCGGTGGACACCGACGTGCTGGTGGCCGGCAACGTCCGGGCGGACAAGGACCTCGTGATCGCGCTGGCGGCAACGATCGACGGGATGCGGGGGATCGACGCCGGCCCGCTGCACCTCGCCGGCGCGCTCGAGAGGATGACGGCGGTGCTGATCGCGGTCAACCGGCGCTACAAGGCCCACGCCGGACTGCGGGTCACCGACGTCTGACCAGGCGATTGCGTGGTCTCAGGTGCCGCTCCTCCAGTGTTCGATGCGGTCGTGGTCGGGGATGAAGCCGTGATCGACGCCCCAGAGGACCGCCTGGGTGCGGCTGCTCACCCCGATCTTGCGGTAGATGGTGCGGATGTAGGACTTGATGGTGTTGGGGCTGAGGTAGGTGAGTGCGGCCACTTCGGCGTTGTTCTTACCTTGGGTGATGAGGGCCAGGATCTCGGCCTCGCGGTCGGTAAGTCCTTCTCCGCGTCCCGGCCAGTCGAGTCCGACTGCGCTGCGCGGACGGGCTGGTGGCTCGCTGACAACCACTTCCCCCGCGTGGACCGCTTCCAGGGCGCTGACGAGGTCGCGGGCGGCCAAGGTCTTGGAGAGGTAGCCGTCCACTCCTTGCCGTCGGGCACTGGCGATCAGGCCGGGCTCGAAGTTCCAGGTGTAGACCACGACCCGGCGGGCCTTCGGGTTGTTCACGAGGACTGCGATCTGGTCGCGGTCGGCTTCGGCCTGGGCAAAGGCGTCGTAGAGCGCGATGTCCACGGCCTCGACGATGGGCTTGTTGGCGTCCATCTCGACGACGCGGACGCGGTCTCCGTACCGGGCGAGCATGTGGGCCACACCGGCCAGCACGATGTCGTAGTCATCGACCAACGCAACGGTGATGGGCGTTCCGCGATTGGGCTTGGCCATAGCCGAACGTTAACCTCCTTTGGGGTGTACCGCACCAGCCCTAGGGGTGATTGAGTCACCTCCATGGTTCACCCCGTGGGTCAGCTGAGGCCGACGAGTCTGTGCGATGCCCATTGCCCGGGAAGGCGCCCACCCATGCTTCGCCACCTCCCGAGCCGGAACAGGGCCAGCGCGCCCGGGCTGCTTCCTGCTCGCAGCCGGGAATGCCCTCGGCGACACGGCGAGATCGCAGCGATGCCGGGCCACAGCGCCCTGGTCGAGCTACCGGAGGCTGAGCGATGGGGCTGACTGTCAGCACCGGTCAGAACGGTCCATTCACGGTTGTCACGATCTCAGGCGAGATCGACATCGCAACGGTGCCGCAGCTCCGCGACGCGTTGGAGACGCCGCTCCACCAAACCGATCCCTGCCTGATCCTCGACCTCACCGACGTCAGGTTCTGCGATTCCAGCGGCTTGGCGCTTCTGGTCGCAACCCGACGCAGGCTCCCCGACGGGGCTCCGCTACGGCTGGCAGGGGCACAGCCGATCGTGGCCCGGGTGTTCCAGCTCACCGGGTTGACCCATGTGCTCCCCATGTTCGCCACGGTCAGCGACGCGGTCGCGGCATCCGATACAGCGCGGACCTGACTCTTGTCCACGGCAAGGAGGGGGCCCGCGATCGCGGTCAGGTCACCCGTACGACGAACGGGGTGCCGGACGTACGGACGTAGGCCTTGTTCGCGCCGAGCACCAGGCGGATCGGATAGCTGCCGGGCTTGCCGAACTGGAACGAGATCGGGATCGACGTGCCGGCGGTCGTCCCGGCGCCGAGCACGTGCCACCTCTTGTTCGACTGGTACTGCAGGCTGACCTTGGTCCCGTCCGGCAGGTGGGCGACCGTGCAGGTGCCCGAGTCGAAACGCCCATGCCGGATGGTGCGGTCGGCCTTGCAGACGATCGGCGCGAGGACCCCCACCTTGGCGTCGGCCAGGCTGGTGCCGAGGTCGGCCGTCCGCGTGACGACCGCTCGGATCGCCGTGTTGACGGCGACCTTGGTGGCCAGCGAGAAGCGACCCGTCGCGCCGGTGTGCACGATCAGCGTGTGCCGCTTGCCGACGGCGGGAGCGAGCGTCACGGCTACCCGGGCGCCCACCAGCGGGCCTCCATCGTTCAACGCCACCGCTCGGCCACGGATCACGGCGAGCCTGCCAGAGTGCACGGTGGCGACCGGGCTCAGGACCACTTTCGTTGCTGTGTAGGCAAACCACGGCACGACGTCGCTTGCCGCCGAGCCGACGGAGGTGGTCAACGTCACCTGCACGTTGTGCGGGCCGGACCAGGTGGGCTCGTGCACGGCGAACGTCGCAGCACAGGCTTTGGCGGTGGTGACAACCACGCTGCACGCGGCCGGCAGGCCGTACTTCAGGTTGTCGACCCACAGCTGCAGAGACACCGGGGTGTCGTTCTGCGAGAGGTCGACCGAGCCGGTCGCCGTGACGGTGAGCGTGCCGCGTGCGACGGCGCCGGGCTTCGGCGAGGTGATGGTCACCGTCGGCGCCGGGTTGGCGGCCGTCACGGTGACGTTGCTCGTGCTGCCGGCGGGATGACTCGGCGTCGTGAGGACAACCTGCAGCACGTGCGAACCGGTGACACCGGTTGAGTCCCAGGTGAACGTCGTCGGGCAGTTCGCGCCGTACGCCGCGTAGTCGCAGGCCTTGGGCAGCCCGTACGCGATCCCGTCGACCTGCAGGAGCGTCCGGGCAGTTGCGGTCTCCGCGGGGTCGACGTTGCCGGCGACGCTGACACTCACCAGCCCGCTGACCGTCGCCCCCGCCGTCGGCGCCGTGATCGCGACGGTCGGACTCACCGCTGCCCGCGCGACGCCGGCTGGCCCCACCAGGCCGACCGCGGTGGAGGCTGCGGCCAGCAGGGACACGGTCAGTCGACGAGCTGCGCGCAAGGGGACCTCCGAGGGGCGGGGCTGGGCCGATCCGGAGACTACCGTGCGCGATTTCGGGCTTCGATGAGCCCCAACCGCCACCGGTCAGTGGTAGGTGTGCTCCTCCGCGGGGTAGACGCCGCCCCGTACATCCTCGGCGAACGCTTGGGCCGCCGACGTCAGCGCACCGCGCAGGTCCGCGTACCGCTTGAGGAACTTCGGCCCAGGGCCCTCGGTGAGTCCCGCCATGTCCTGCCACACCAGCACTTGGGCGTCGGTGCCCTGCCCTGCGCCGATCCCGATCGTCGGGATCTCCAGCGACGCCGTCACCCGGTCGGCCAGCTCGGCCGGCACCACCTCGAGGACGATCGCGAACGCCCCGGTGGACTGCAGCGCCTTCGCGTCACCGAGCAGCCGCTCGCCGGACTCGCCGCGGCCCTGGACCCGGTAGCCGCCGAAGGCGTTGACGCTCTGCGGGGTCAGCCCGAGGTGCGCCATCACCGGGATACCGGCCTCGACCAGCAGCTCGACGTGGGGGAGCACCCGCTCACCGCCCTCGAGCTTGACCGCGTGCGCGCCGCCCTCCTTGAGGAACCGTACGGCCGTCGCGAGCGCCTGCTGGGGCGACTCCTGGTACGAGCCGAACGGCAGGTCGGCGATGACCAGCGCCCGCCGCGTCGACCGGCTGACCCCGCGTACGAGCGGCAGCAGCTCCTCGACCGTGACCGGAACGGTGGAGTCGTAGCCATAGACCACATTGGCTGCGGAGTCACCGACCAGCAGCGCCGGGATGCCGGCGTCGTCGAAGATCCGGGCGCTCAAGGCGTCGTACGCGGTGAGCATCGCCCATTTCTCGGAGCGGGTCTTGGCGTTCTGCAGGTCGCGGATGGTCACGCGTCGGGGCGGCTGGGAGGCCGCCGTCTGGTCGCCGTACAGGCGATCGGTGTTCTCGCTCATCGGGCTGCCTCTCGTCATCTCGGGGCGCCTTAGGCGTCCCCGGACTTCCACGATCGTGGCACGGTAATCGCCAACTGCCGAGGGGGTCAGCGGATTCCGGTTTGCGGGTCGGCGGTGGCGCCCGGGTGCAGGGCAGGGCATAGGTTGAGGAGAGCGTCGACCTCGTCCTCTCCGGAGTGCCGTGGCTCCAGGTGGCTGCACGTTTCCGGGGTGGCTCACCGGGGGAGTCGAGGGTTTGGCGCCGACAGCCCGCCGACAGGTGGGCCAGACCTCACGGGGGAGCCCAGCCTTGCGCCCAGCACCGCACGCCCGTACGAGATCCGTCCGCCGCTCGGCGTCGCTGCTGGCCTGCGCGCTCTCCCTCGCCTGGGCCCTTCCGGCATCGGCGGCGGCCTGGACGCCGGTGTCGCAGCCACAGGTGTCCGCCACCCTCGTGCTGCGCACGCCTGACCCGGCGGCGACCGCTGCCCTCGCGGCCTCGGCCGGCCTGTCCCGTGCCACGCGGCTCGACCGCCTCCGGGCTGGCATCCCGTCGCCGGCTGTCCGCGCGCAGGCGCTGCTGGTCGCGGCCGGCCTCGGCCTCACCGTCGACCACGTCACACCGTGGACGGTGGTCGTGCACGGGTCCGCGCGAGCCGTTGCCCTGCTGGCGGCCAGCGGGCGCAGCCTCGGCAGCTCGGTCTCCTCGCTGCCGTCCCTCGTCCCGCAGGCCGCCAGCGTCGTCGTCGCCGGCGCCAGGATCCCGCACGCGCCGCTCGCCAAGCAGGACGTCGTCGGGAGCGACCTGCTGCGCGCCTACTCCGCCTCCCCGGCCCCGCTCGCGCCCGGCGTCGGGCACCCGGTCATCGCCACCCTGCAGTACGCCGGCTGGGACCCGGCGGACCTGACGGCGTACGCCCGGGCGACGCACCTCCCGTCGCCTGCAGTCGGCGCGTTCCAGGCGGTCTCGGTGGACGGCGCCAGCACGACCGCCGTCGTGGACGCCTCGACGGAGGTGGCGATCGACCAGGAGAGCATCTACGCCGTCGACCCGTACGCCTACCAGCGGGCGTACTTCGTCGACGGGACGGTCCAGGGGGACGTCGACGCCTACTACCAGATGGCGGCCGACGCGCTGACCGGCCCGGGCATCGTCGCCCTCTCGGTGTCGTGGGCCACGTGCGAGCAGGAGTTCCCGGCGGCTGCCGTGGCCGAGCACAGCGCGATCACGGCGCTGGTGGCCACCGGGGTCACGGTCTTCGCCGGCTCGGGGGACAACGGCTCGTTCTGCGAGGATCCCGGCCGTCAGCACGTCTATCCCGACATGGTGAGCTATCCCGCCTCCGACCCGGCCGTCGTCGCGGTGGGAGGCACGACGCTGGACACGGTGGGGCCGGTGGAGACCGCGTGGGGTGCCCCGGACGACATTGCGGCCAGCGGGTTCAGCGGCTCCGGAGGCGGCGTGTCGGGGTTCGCCAGGCCCCCGTACCAGGACGCGGTCGCCCCGGCATCTCCCTACCGCGAGGTGCCCGACATCGCCGCCGACGCCGACCCGGTGACCGGGATGGTGATCGTGCATGACTTCGGCGGCGGGCCGGAGGCTGCCCAGATCGGCGGTACCAGCCTGTCGTCGCCGGTCTCGGCCGCACTGCTGACGGCTGAGCTGGGCTCGCGCGGCCTCACCAACGGTGGGGTCGGGGACATTCACGCCGCCCTGTATGCGGCGCCGGCGGGCAGCTTTCGGGACATCACGGTGGGGACCAACAGCTCGTACTCCGCCGGCACCGGTTACGACATGGTGACCGGACTCGGCGCCCCGCACTGGCACGCCATCGTCGACCAGCTGCTCCGGACCCCGGTCGTCCACGCTCGCGCGGTGCAGACCAGCCGCACCATCCAGCTGACCGTACGGGCTCGGGCGGGCCAGGACTTCCTCGCGTGGGCGACCGGCACCGGCTCGCCGCCGGCGTGCGGCACCGACCTCGACCTGCCGGCGGCACCGGCCGCGGTCGTCGTGCCCAAGGACGGCGTCTACCAGCTCTGGGCGCAGGGCTACCTCGGCTACCAGCGATGCCTGACCGGGACGACGACGGTGGTCGTCGACCACGTCGCTCCCGGGATCTCCCTGAGGGCACGCGCCTCGTCACCGGCCGGCAGGACGGTCGCCTACTCCTGGGCGGTCTCCGATGCGGTGTCCGGTGTGCGCAGCGTCAACGCGTCCGTCCTCCGCAACGGCAAGCCGATCTGGTCGGGCCACTCGACCGGCGCGGGCCGGGTCACGCTCAAGGGCCGGCTCGGGTCGAGCTATCAGCTGGTGGTCTCCGCCAGGGACAAGGCCGGCAACCTCGCGACCTCCAAGCGCGTCCTGGGCGTGTCCTACGACGACCAGAGCTTCCGGTTCAGCGGCGGCTGGTCGCGGGCGACGAGCCACGCGGCCTTCGGCGGCAGGCTGGTCACGTCGACGCGGGCCGGCGCCGCAGCCCGCGCCAAGGCGTACGGCTCGACGTTCTCGCTGCTGACCACCACCTGCGCGAGCTGCGGCATCGCCGAGGTGTTCGTCGACGGCCGGCATGTTCGCGACGTGAGTCTCTACAGCAGGAGCTACCGTCCGCAGTCGCTGGTGCGGCTGGCGTCCTTCGGCTCGGCCAGGCTCCGCTCGGTGGTGCTCGTGGTCAAGGGCGCCAAGGCGGCGCGGAGCAAGGGCGTGGTGGTCAACGTGGACGGGCTGCTGGCGGTCTGACGCCCAGCCTGCGGCGTTCGGCTTACACCGAAATGTCCTATGGCTAGGCCGAATGGGCCAACGCGATGTCGGCCAGACGGCTGACAATCACACAGAACTGCGGCAGGATGACGCCCAGTGACCCGTCCCCGCGGGTTGCGGAGCGCCTTGACCGCGTCTCCCGGCCCGATCGACATGGGGAACGACCGTTGGGTGCCAGCAGCCTGTCGCGGGCCGAACGCCGCCCTCAGGACATGCGCATCCGGCGCGTCCTGATGGTGCCCCTCACGGCGGTGATCGGTGCGACGTTCGCGGTCCCGACGCTGCTGCCGGCCGCGGCCCAGGCCGGCGGCGCCGGTTCGGCCGTCGTCTCCGCGACCGTACTGCTGCGCACCTCCGGCAGCGCCGAGGCGCTGGCCCAGACCGGTGACCTCCCCAGGTCGGCCAGACTGACGAGGCTCCGCGAGACCATGGCTTCGGGGGCCACCCAGGCCGAGGTGCTGGCGACAGTACGCAACCTTGGTCTCACCGTTGACGAAGCCACCCCGTGGTCCCTGGTGGTGCACGGCTCCACGAGCAGCGTCCACCGGCTCGGCACCGTGCCCGGCGTGTCGTCCGTGCTCCTCGCCGGCGGCCCCAAGCCGAGTGCCGCCGCCGGGCCGGTGCAGCTGCGCGGATCCCAGCTGCGGACGGCCTATCAGGCCTCGAGC
This sequence comes from Frankiales bacterium, assembly GCA_033851545.1. Classification (GTDB taxonomy): domain Bacteria; phylum Actinomycetota; class Actinomycetes; order JAWWOL01; family JAWWOL01; genus JAWWOL01. Next base: position 106,720 of record JAWWOO010000081.1, read on the forward strand.
GCCCGCCCGCCCGCCTCGGCCGTAACGCCGATCGTCGCCACGATTCAGTTCAGCGGCTGGGACTCCTCGGAACTGGCCGGCTACGTGGCCAGTGCGAATGCCCGCAAGAACGCGCCGGCACTGCCGGCGCCCACGGCGGCCACCTACACCGCGATCTCCGTTGGCGGCGCCTCGACCACCGCCTTCGCCGAGCCGGGGTCCGGTGAGGTCGCCCTCGACCAGGAGAGCATCTACGACACCGACCCGTACGCCCTGCAGCGGGCCTATTTCGCTGACGGGAGCACGGCCGGCCTCGTCGCTGCCCTCAACCGGGTCGCGGTCGACGCGCAGAACCTCCCGGGCCTGGTGGCACTGTCGATCTCGTGGACCTGGTGCACCTCGTACCTGGGCGGGCCCGACCTGCAAGCCATGCACAACGCGCTGGCCAATGTCGTCGCTGCCGGCGTCTCGGTGTTCGCAGCCTCCGGCGACGACGGTGTCTATTGCCCGGCGGACGGGTCCAGGGACGTCAGCTACCCCGCCGCCGACCCGCTCGCCATCGCGGTCGGCGGCACCAGCCTCACCCTTGCCCCGACGAGCGAAACGGGCTGGGGCGCCCCGGACCCGTCTCGCATCTCCGGCTTCTACGGCTCGGGTGGCGGTGCGTCCAAAATCCCTGCAGCTTCGTGGCAGACAGCGGTGACCGGCGCAGGCAACCGCGAGCTCCCGGACATTTCCTCCGACGCGGACATGGACACCGGCTTTCTCTCCTGGCACAAGCGGGACGCCAGCGGCGTCGGCTGGCAGCTGAGCGGCGGCACCAGCCTCGCGTCGCCGGTCTCTGCCGCGCTGTACGTGGCCGAGCTCGGCTCGCGGGGAGCGACCAACGGGGGGCTCGGGGACCTGCACTCGGTGCTCTACACCGCACCGGCAGGGGACTTCCGCGACATCACCAGCGGCAGCAACGGCTTCTACACGGCGAAGGCCGGCTACGACATGGTGACCGGGCTCGGTGCGCCCCTGTGGAGCAAGGTGGTCGACAGGCTGTTGACCCAGCCGGTGATCTCCGTGCCGGCGACGTCGGCCACCCGGGTGGTCCCGGTCAGCGTCTCCGCCCCTGCCGGTCAGACCTTCCTGGCCTGGACCACCGGCTACGGCGACCCGCCGGGGACGTGCGGCACCTCCGCCGGGCAGCCCGCTGACCCGGCACCGGTGACCGTCCCTGCCGACGGCTCGTACCGGATCTGGGCCGAGGGCTACGTCGGTGACCGGCACTGCTTCATCGTCTCGACCACGACGGTGGTCAGTACCGGCGGACCGACACCGACACCGACGACCAGTCCGCCCACGACCACCACGCCGGTCGTCACCGGCCAGCCGGTGATCGGGCCTACCGCCCCGCCGAGCGCGGTCTCGGACGTCACGCCCCCGACCGTGACCTTGTCGGCCCGGCAGACTTCCCTTGGTACGGCGGCAATGTCGTACACCTGGCGGGCCTCCGACGGCTCCGGCTCGGGCGTCGGCACGGTGGCAGCGACCGTCTTCAGGGACAACAAGCCGGTCTGGACAGGGCAGGTCAAACCGTGGGCTTCGCTGACGATGTCCGGCCTGGCCGGCCACTCGTACCGGCTGGCCATCGTGGCCGTCGACGTCGCGGGCAACGCGGCGGGATTCGCCAGCAACACCGTGCGGCTGCCCTACGACGACCGCAGCTTCAAGGTCAGCAAGGGCTGGTCCCGCTCGGCATCGCGCAACGCATTCGACGGCAGCTACGTGAAGTCGGCGAGGTCGGGCGCCTCAGCATCGATAGCGGCCGTCGGCAGGACGTTCTCGCTGCTCACCTCGACCGGTCCGGCGGAGGGCATTGTCGGGGTCTACATCGACGGCAGGCACGTACGCGACCTGAGCCTCTACAGCACATCCAGTCGTTCGCACGTCGTCGTAGTCCTGGCCCGGTTCAGCACGGCCAAGTCGCACCGGATCACGTTGCTGGTCAAGGGAAAGCGCGCAGCGCACGGCAAGGGCATGACGGTCGCCGTGGACGGGTTGCTCGCGCTCTGACCCGGATGGCCCATCGACCCTGTCGGGTCAGGACCTCGAACGGCTAGTCCTTCGGAGTGTGTATGAGCTGCTGACGGATCTGCCAGCAGCTCATACACCGCCAGAACGGTTAGTCCCGCGGAAGGCCCGACTGGTCGGGCCCGCCGACGTGCGGCGCGGCGATCTCGCGCCAGCGGGAGGTGATCGGCAGCCGGCGGTCGCGGCCGAACGCCTTCAACGTGGTCTTGGGACCCGGGGGGTACTGCCGGCGCTTGTACTCAGCGCCATCGACCATCCGGATGACGCGCTCGACCAGCAGCGGGTCATGCCCGGAGGCGATCAGCTCGTCATGCCCCAGGTCCCGCTCGATGTAGTCGTCGAGCAGCGCGTCGAGGATCTCGTACGACGGCAGGCTGTCGGTGTCGAGCTGGCCGGGGGAGAGCTCGGCCGACGGTGGCTTGGTGATGCTGTTCTCCGGGATCGGCGGGGTCTCGCCGCAGCGGAGGGCCTCGGCGTTGCGCCACCGGCACAGCTCCCACACCAGCGTCTTGAAGACGTCCTTGATCGGGGCGAAGCCGCCGGCGGAGTCGCCGTACAGGGTCGAGTAGCCGGTCGCCAGCTCGCTCTTGTTGCCCGTGGTCAGCACGAGGTGGCCGTGCTCGTTGGACAGTGCCATCAACGTGGTGCCGCGGACCCGGGCCTGCAGGTTCTCCGCGGCCAGGCCGTGCAGCCCACCGGTCTCCTCGAGCGCATCGTGGTAGGCAGCAACCATCGGCTCGATCGGCACGACGGTGTACGAGATCCCTTGGCGTTGTGCAAGTTCGCGCGCGTCGTCGACGGAGTGGTCGCTCGACCAGCGGCTCGGCAGGCCGAGAGCGAAGACCCGCTCGGGTCCGAGCGCGTCGACAGCGATGGTCGCCACCAGCGCCGAGTCGATGCCGCCGGACAGGCCGAGGATCACCGTACGGAAGCCGTTCTTCGTCACGTAGTCCCGGGTCCCGGTGACCAGGGCCGCATAGACCTCCTGGCGCACGTCCACCGGGTCGAGGACAGGGGCGGCAGCGGGCAGGTACGACGCGACCGGCGTCGCCGACAGCTCGGTTCGTCCGATCGTCATCGTCGTGCCGTCGAGCACGTCGACCGGGCCCTCAACCGTCTCGGAGCCGGTCGGCAGGTCGAGGTCGAACACCAGCAGCGTCTGCTCGAACTGCGACGTCCGGGCCACTACGGTGCCTTCGGCGGTCACCGCCAGCGAGCCGCCGTCGAAGACCAGCTCGTCCTGCCCGCCGACCTGGTTGACATAGACCAGCGCGGCGCCCGCCTCGCGCGCACGGCGGCCGGCCAGCTCCGAGCGGTAGCCCACTTTGCCTTGCTCGTAAGGAGAAGCGTTGATGCAGACGACGAGGCCGGCCTGCGCGGCGGCGACTGCGGCGATCGGGCCGCCGTCCTGCCACAGGTCCTCGCAGATGACGATCGCGACGTCGACGCCGTGCAGCCGTACGACCGGCAGGGTGCTGCCCGGCACGAAGTAGCGGGCTTCGTCGAAGACGCCGTAGTTGGGCAGGTGGTGCTTGGCGTAGCGGACGACCACCCGGCCGCCGTAGAGGAGGGCTGCGGCATTCTGCGGCTCGCGCGCCGGGCGCCCGAGCCGGGGCACGGAGTTGGGAGCGCGGTCGAGGTAGCCGACCACCGCGGCGATCTCGCCCAGCCCGTCGGCGGCCAGGTCCAGCGCCAGCCGCTCGAGTGCGTCCCGGGCCGCCTCGACGAACGAGCCGCGGAGCACGAGGTCCTCGGCGGGGTAGCCGGTGAGTGTCATCTCGGGAAAGGCGACGAGGTGCGCGCCCTCGGCGGCTGCCTGCTTGGTCCAGTCGCGGACGATCGACGCGTTGCCGGCCAGGTCTCCGACGGTGGTGTCGACCTGCGCCAGTGCCACCCGCAGCTGTGCCACGACCTGCCTCCTCCAGATGCCGGTTGGAGCAGGTCCAGCCTAGTCCGCGGCGGTTCCCCGGCTGCGGCCTCTCCCATGACCCAGCGGCTGCGCCAAGAATTCACCAGGCAGGGATCGAAATCGTGAAGAACGCGCATTGGGGCGCGCGTAGCAGCCATGGGAAAAGGGACCGGTCACGCTAAAAGGACGCAAATCGGCCGATTGAGCACTAGGCCATTCTGGTTACCGTACGTAGCCGAAGGGCAGGGCCAAACGGGTGACGCACGCGTCAGAGCGTGAACGTCGGTTGCTCTCCGTGGTCATCGGCCCTATCCTGGGCCAAGTCGAGACACACCGGTGGCGGGGGCTACGGAGATGTTCTCGGCAGCTACCGAGCCGGACTTGAGTAGTTGTTGCTCTCCTTTTTTCGCGGCAGACACGCGAGATTCGGATGCCCCGCCCGCACGTCAGCAGCCCGCGAGACCACGGAGCGACATGAACTTGTACCAGCGCCTCACCGCCCGCCGCATCACGACGCCGATCGCGGTCGTGGCGGTGGTCACCGCGATGCTGCCCGTGCTTTCCGCAGCTCCTGCGCGAGCCGACAACCCCAGCCTGCACGTCAACTTCCAGCCGGCGGGCGCCGTCCCGGCCGGCTACACCGCCGACACCGGCGCTGCCTACAACGGCACCAGCGGCTGGCAGGACACGAGTGGCAACCCGATCTCGATGACGGGCAACACCCGCATCCGCAACTCCGCGTCCTCGCCCGACGCCCGCTACGACACCTTCCTGATCATGCAGCTGCTGCCGACCAGCAGCGGCAACGCGACCCCCGGCCGCTACGTCGCCGCACTGCCCAACGGCTCCTACGACGTGACCGTCGGCGTCGGCGATGCAGCCGCGACCAACTCCGTGGACGAGATCGTCGCGCAGCCAGGCACTCCGGACGTCACCACGATCGTTGACCACTACGTGCCGACCGCCGCCAACCCGTTCGCCACGGCGACCAAGCGGGTGACGGTGAGCAACGGCCAGCTGATCCTCGATGCGACCGGCGGCAGCCAGACCAAGATCGACTTCTTCGACGCCGTCCCGGCCGCCGCGGACACCACGGCTCCGGTCAGCAACATCACGCTCTCGGGCACCCAGACCGGCGGAGCCGGCTCACCGTACGTCGGCGCGGTCACCGTCACGGCAAGCGCGACGGACAACGTGGGAGTGACGGCGACCAGCTACACCGTCGACGGTGGCCCCGCGACCGCGTACACCGCGCCTTTCAGCATCTCCGCCGTCGGCAGCCACACGGTCGTCGTTACGGCGACCGACGCCGCCGGCAACAACGGCCCGGCAACCGCCAGCTTCACGATCGCCAGCCTGCTGCCGACCAGCGTGCACACCAACTTCCAGCCCGCGGGCACCGTCCCGGCCGGCTACACCGCCGACACCGGCAAGCCGTTCAACGGCACCACCGGCTGGACCGACGTCAGCGGCAACCCGCTGGACATGACCGCCAACACCCGCATCCGCAACTCGGCCAACTCACCGGACGCCCGCTACGACACGCTGCTGATCATGCAGGGCCAGAGCGGCCAGCTCACCCCGGGCCGCTGGACAACGCCGCTGAACAACGGCAGCTACGACGTGACCGTCGGCGTCGGTGACGCCACCGCGACCAACTCCGTGTACGAGGTCATCGCCGAGCCGGGCACCCCGAACGCCACCACGATCATCGACCATGTCACGCCGACCGCAGCCAAGCTGTTCGCCACCATGACCAAGCGGGTCACGGTCTCCAACGGCACCCTGGTGCTCGACGCGACCGGTGGCACCCAGACGAAGATCGACTTCGTCGACGCCGTGCCCGCCGCCGCGGACACCACCGCTCCGGTCGTCACCACGTCACTCGCCGGCTCGCTCTCCGCCGGTGCCGGCAGCCCGTACGTCGGCGCCGTCACGGTCACCGCGAGCGCCACGGACAACGTGGCCGTGACCGGCCTCAGCTACACGGTCGACGGCGGCGCCGCGACCCCGTACACCGTGCCGTTCAAGGTCTCCACGGTCGGTGACCACACCGTCGTCGTGACCGCCGTGGACGCTGCTGCCAACGCCGGTAACTCCACCTCCACCTTCACCATCGGCAGCGTGCTGCCGACCTCGGTGCACGTGAACTTCCAGCCGGCCAGCGCGACTGTTCCGGCCGGCTACACCGCCGACAGCGGCAAGGCCTTCGACGGCACCTCCGGCTGGACCGACGTCAGCGGCACTCCGTTGGACATGACCGCCAACACCCGGATCCGCAACAGCGCCAGCTCGCCCGACGCCCGCTACGACACGTTCATCATCATGCAGGGCCAGAGCGGTCAGCTGACCCCGGGTCGCTGGAGCACCCCGCTCAACAACGGCACCTACGACGTGACCGTCGGCGTCGGTGACGCCACCGCGATCAACTCGGTCTACGAGGTCACGGCCGAGCCGGGTACGCCCAACGCGACCGCGATCATCGACCACGTCACGCCGACGGCGGCCAGCCTGTTCGCCACGGTCACCAAGCGGGTCACGGTCAGCAACGGCACCCTGGTGCTCGACCCGACCGGCGGCACCCAGACCAAGATCGACTTCGTCACCGCTGTGGCCGCTGCCGCCGACACCCTGGCGCCGGTGGCCTCGGTCTCGCTGGCCGGCTCGCTCTCGGCCGGTGCGGGCAGCCCGTTCGTCGGCGCCGTCACGGTCACCGCGAGCGCCACGGACAACGTGGCCGTGACCGGCATCAGCTACACCGTCGACGGTGGGGCCTCGACCCCGTACACCGTGCCGTTCAAGGTGGCCACGGTGGGCAGCCACACCGTACTCGTCACGGCGATCGATGCGGCCAACAACGCCGGCACCAGGAGTGCGGCGTTCACCATCGCCAGCCTGTCGCCGATCAGCCTGCACGTGAACTTCGCGGCGCAGACCAGCGCGACGCCGGCCGGCTACACCAACGACTACGGCCAGGCCTGGACCGACGCCGCCGGACAGGGCTGGGAGTCCGCCACCGACGGGACGGCCACCTCGCTGGTCGGCAACGGCCGCGAGCGCAACCTGGTCGCCTCGCCGGACAAGCGTTACGACACGATGATCCAGATGCAGCAGACGGCTTCCTCCTCGGGCGGCACGCAGACCCCGGGCCAGTGGGAGGCGGCGCTGACCAATGGCGACTACATGGTGACCGTGGCCGTCGGTGACGCCTCGGCGACCAACTCGGTCGACCGGATCAACGTCGAGCCAGGCACGCCCAACGCGGCCATCCTGATCAACAACTTCATCCCGGCGGCCGGCAACTACTTCTCGACCGTCACCCAGCGGGTCACCGTCTCCGACGGCAAGCTCACGGTCAACGCGACCGGCGGCTCCAACACCAAGATCGACTTCATCGACGCGGTGCAGGCGGCTCCGGACACCACGGCGCCGACGGCGACCATCGGCCTGGCCGGCTACCTGGTCTCGCCGAACGTCTACGGCGGCAACGTCGTGGCGACCGTCACAGCGGCCGACGAGGCCGGCGGTTCCGGGGTCACCTCGGTCACCTACTCGCTCGACGGTGCGGCAACCAAGGCGTACACCGTGCCGGTCAAGGTGACCGCCCTCGGCAGCCACTCGATGACCGTCAGCGCCTCCGACAAGTCGGGCAACGTCTCGATCACCACCTCGACCTGGACCCAGCAGGTCGCCAACCTGCCGCAGCTCGTCGTCACCTCGGTGGACAGCGTGACCCTGCACCAGGCGGCCCCCCGGCTGGTCTTCTCCGCGGTCAACGGCTTCGATGCCGCACCGGTGCGCTACTTCACCTTCAGCAACACCGGCACCCAGCCGCTCACCGTCAGCGGCCTGCACTTCGCCGGCACCAACGCTGCGAGCTACGAGCTGGCCGACGGTCAGCCCGCCTCGCTGACCATCCCGGCCGGCGGCTCGTCGCAGGTCGGCGTGCGCTTCCACCCGACCATCCCGACCAACTGCCCGACCGCTGCCGCGCTCTACAACATCGGCATCATCAACCAGGACGCGACGCTGGTCTACACGACCAACGACCCGCTGAACCCGACCGGCTCGAACGCGGTCTCCGGTGTCAACAGCTGCTACGACGGCGGCGACGCCGAGCCGGTGCTCGACCAGATCATCCAGGGCCTCGGCTACAGCACGATCGTCGACTCTCCCGGCACCGACCGGCGGTTCATCCCGCAGGCCCGCTACCTGCCGAGCACGGACGAGATCCAGTCGCCGTACTTCGTCGCTGCCGACGCCACCCAGCCGGTCCAGGTGACGGCGCTCGGCCACTACAGCGGACCGAGCCACTCGCCGAACGAGCCGGCCGGTTGGTACAACCAGGGCGCGGCGATGTCGTCGAGCTCGACCTGCAACGCCTCCTGCAAGCAGCTGTTCATCTTCCCGGTCGACCCGTCCGCGACCAACCTCGGCGAGTCCGAGAAGCTGCTGCCGGTCCCGACCGGTTCGGTCAACGGCGTCACGACGTTCAAGCCGGCCGGCGTGTTCGGCCTGTACGGCGGCCTCGGCGGCGACTCCAGCTTCACCGACGACGGCCTCAACTGGGGCAACGTCACGCCGCGGATCTACGAGCACAACATTCGGGTGTTCCTGGCCTACGACGTCAACCGGGTGCTGATCCCGAACACCTACATCCTGGCTGACGACCCGGGCCGCAACCCCGGGGGCAAGAACAACGACTACCAGGACGTGGTCTTCCTCGTCAGCAACGCCGCTCCGGCGGTGGCGCAGGGACCGCTGATCGGTGCCGCGACGACGACCGACCTGACCAAGGGCGGCACCGTGGGCGCCGGCTGTGTGGTCGCCGGATTCGACGGGGTGCTCGCCAACACCGGTGGTACGCAGTGCAACACGAGCAGCATCGCCTTCACCGGCGCCGGTCTCGCACTGACCTCCGCAGCCGGCCAGCTCACCGCGAACACCCAGCAGAACGGGCTATACAAGTCCTTCGACGCCACCCGCGGACAGTTCACCGTGGACGCCAAGGTGGTCGGCCCGGTCACGACACTGACCTCCGGCAACCAGCAGATCGGCGCCTGGTTCGGACCTGACCAGAACAACTGGGTCAAGGTCCAGGCCGACCACGTCGGCGCTGGACAGAACGTCACGATGACCTATCGGGAGAAGGGCACGTCCAGCACGGTGGCCACGGTTGCCGTGCCCGGCCTGGCCACCGCCTCGACGGTCGACCTGGTCATCGTCGGCAACACCTCGGTGCCCGACCCGGCCACCGGAAGTGCACACAACTTCCCGCTCGACGAGCTGACCGTCTACTACCGCCTCGACGGCGGTGCGCTGGTCCAGGTCGGCACCGTGAAACGTCCCACGGACGTCGTGAACTGGTTCTCCCGGATGTCCAAGGCGGGCGTCCTGGTCAGCAACGCGGGCTCGGTCACGCCGATCACGGCGACGTTCTCCAAGTTCTCGGTCACGGCTCCGTAGCTTCCGTACGAAAGCTCCGTACGAGCAGAGGCCCGGGACGCGCAGGCAGTGTCCCGGGTCTCCGCGATTCCCCCGAAATTGCGTTGCCCTCAGGACAGGCCGGGTCGCGCTGCCGCTGACCGCACGCGTCTACCGGCCTGCTTAGTCCGGGCCCTCGTCCACCAGGTCGGCGATCGAGTCCACGATCCGGTGCGGGCGGTACGGGAACCGGTCGGTCTCGTGCAAGGCGGTCGACCCGGTGAGGACGAGGACGGTGTGCATGCCGGCCTCGAGCCCGGCGACGATGTCCGTGTCCATGCGGTCGCCGATCATGCCGGCGGTTTCTGAGTGCACCTGCAGCGTGTTCAGCGCCGACCGCATCATCAGGGGGTTGGGCTTGCCGACGAAATAGGGCGCGACGCCCGTGGCCCGAGTGATCAGTGCAGCGACGGAGCCCGTTGCCGGCAATGGTCCTTCCGGCGAGGGCCCGGTGGCGTCGGGATTCGTCGCAATGAATCGCGCCCCGTTGGCCACGAGGCGGATTGCCCGGGTGATGCGCTCGAAGCTGTAGGTGCGCGTCTCACCGAGAACGACGTAGTCGGGGTTCCGGTCGGAGATGACATAGCCGGCCTCGTGCAGGGCGGTGGTCAGCCCGGCCTCGCCGACGACGAAAGCGCTACCACCGGGCCGCTGTTCGTGGAGCAGACGCGCCGTGGCCAGGGCCGAGGTCCAGATCGACTGTTCAGGCACGTCCAACCCACTGATGCTCAGCCGGGCGGCAAGGTCACGCGGTGTGTAGATCGAGTTGTTGGTCAGGACGAGGAACGGCAGCTGGCGCCGCCTCAGCTGCGCGAGCCAGCGGTCGGCGCCGGGAATTGCGTGCTCCTCCCTGACGAGCACGCCGTCCATGTCCATGAGCCACGACTGAATCTCGCGATCGGCCACGGTGTCCTCCTGGGACAGCACCCCGAGTGGTGGCCCCCCGGCCAGCGACACATACCCCGGGCACCCTCGATGACCGCCCGCAACCCCGGAAAAAAAGATCGGGGCCTGGCAGACAGGAGGCCAGGCCGTCCCGACATTGCGGTTCGGTAACGGACTCTTGACGGTGCCACCGGTTCGGAGCCATGCTGCTGAAACGTTAGAGCAAGGTCGGAGTTGCCCTCTTCCGCACCTCTGCTCGAACGTTACAGCAGCCGAAGGAGGTGTCATGGCGAACGGCAAGTCGGGCATGCGCGCGGTGACCCTCGCTGATGTCGCTGCAGCGGCTGGGGTTTCGATCAGCGCGGTCTCGATGGCCTTGGCCGACCACCCGCGGATCGGGGCAAGGACCAAGCAGCAGATCAATTCCTTGGCCGAAGAGCTGGGCTACGTCTCCAACTCCGCCGCACGGTCGTTGCGTTCGCAGCGTTCGGGAACGATCGCGCTCATCGTGCCGAACACCGGTCAGCACGTGTTCGGTCACCCGTACTTCATGCAGCTGCTGGTGGGGGTGAGCGACGAGCTGAACGCCCGCGGCGCCTCGCTTCTCGTGTCCACCAATCCGGACGAGCGCCACGGTGTGGTGGCCTACGAGCGGGTGCTACGGTCCCGCGCCGGCGACGGTGCCATCGTCGCCTCTGCGGCGGTGGACGACGTCAACGTGCTGCGCCTGGTCGACTCCGGTCTGCCGGTCGTGCTCGTGGGTCACTACCCGGCGATCGCGGACGCCGTCAGCGTCGCGGTCGAGGACGTGTCCGGAGCCCGCGCTGTCACCGAGCACCTGCACCGCGTGCATGGCTTGACCGACATCGCCCACATCAGTGGACCGATGAACCATCAGACCTCGATCGATCGTCTGGTCGGTTTCCGCGCGGCTCTCGCCGGTACGGAGGGCGCCGACGATGCGCTGGTGGTCGCCGGTGACTTCAGTGAGGACTCCGGACGTCGCGCCGCCTGCGAACTACTCGAAAAGCGGCCGAGCCTGCAGGGCATCTTCGCGGCAAACGACGAAATGGCGTACGGCGCGCTGCTGGAGCTGCGCGCCCGCGGCCTGCGCGTCCCGCAGGATATTGCCCTTGTCGGTTATGACGACTTCGGCGTCTCTCGCTTGACCACGCCGGCGTTGACCACGGTGTCGGTGCCGGCCGTGGAGGTGGGCAGGCGGGCCACTGTCCGCCTGCTCGAGCTCATCGACGGTGTTGCCCAAGAAGGCCAGGAAACCCTGCCCGTCACTTTGACCATCCGCGAGTCCTGCGGCTGCCCCCCGACCACCTAACCAGCACCCCAGTTCCGGACCGGACGCTCTGCGCCCGGGCGATGAGCCATGCCCGCCTCACCTGTCCAGGACCACGACCACGACCCGTCGGTGGAGCCCACTGAACCTCGCTGAACCTCGCTGAAAAAGGAGAACCACATGCGCAAGACCAGCTCGACCAGCATTTCCCTCGCCGCCGCAATGGCGTGCGGGTTGTCGTTGACTGCCTGCGGGGGAGGCTCATCGAGCGCGGGCGGGGCGGCCTCGTCCACTCCGCCGACCTCCGCTGCCGCCCAATCCTCGTCGGCTGCAGTGAAGCCGTCGGGCACCGTCGTGAAGCTGAGCATGCTGACCGGGTTCACTGGTCCGGACAAGCCCGGCTACGACGCCCTGATCAAGGAGTTCAACGCCACTCACCCGTCGATCCAGGTGACGATGGACGTGCAGCCCTGGGACGCCATCGCGCAGAAGCTGCCGCAGTCGTGGGCGACCGGACAGGGACCTGACCTCGCCACGCCGAGCTCCGATCCGGCGTCGATCTTCCAGTACATCAAGACGAACGCTGTGGAGCCGTTGACGGCGGCGGTCGGCACCGGCGACACCCAGATCCAGTCAGCCGCGTTCCCGTCCTCCGTGACGAGCGCGTTCACCGTCGATGACAAGCTGTACGCGGTGCCGGCGAACCTGGCGACCCTGGTGCTGTACTACAACAAGGACATGCTCAGCGCTGCCGGCATCTCCGCGCCGCCGGCCTCCCAGGCCGACTTTCTTGCCGACGCGAAGAAGCTGACCTTGCCGGCAGGAGCGAGCAAGCCATCGCAGTACGGGCTGACGCTGGCCGACCACGCGACCATCCAGATGTGGCCGATCCTGCAATGGATGAACGGCGGTGACATCGTCGACACCAAGGGCTGCGGCGTGGTCGGTCAGCCCAAGAGCATCGCCGCGTTGACCCAATGGGCCGACCTGGTCAAGAGCTCGCACATCAGCCCGATCGGGCAGACCGGCGCTGACGCAGACACGTTGTTCTCCGCGAAGAAGGCGGCGATGGAGATCAACGGGCCGTGGGCTGCGGCGGGATTCCGTGCCGCCGGCGTCAACCTCGGCATCGCCGCCGTGCCGGTCGGCCCGGCGGGTCCGGTGACGTTGGGCTCAACCGTGCCGCTGATGGTGGCCAAGTCCAGCAAGCACAAGCAGCAGGCCGAGGAGTTCTTGGCCTGGTGGACCGGCAAGACCGCGCAGACGGCCTTCTCCACGAGCAGCGGTTTCCCGCCGGTCCGTACCGACCTGGGAGCGGCTGTTACCGGAGATGCCACCATGTTCGCCTCCGCGCTCCCGCATGCCCGGCTGTACATGGCCGGTCTGGCGACCGGCACGAAGCTCGACTCCGATGTCTACGTGCCGCTCATCGGTGAGATCACGCGCGGGGCCGACGTGACGAAGTCGGCGCAGAGTGCCGACAAGCAGATCGACGCGATAACCGGCTGCAAGGCCTGATCATCCCGACCCGCCCGGCCGCAGATCCTGACCTGCGGCCGGGCACCCTACGTGGAGACCCTCGATGTCCATGACAGCAGGCCGGGCCCGCCGCGCCCGGGTCGCCTCGAGCACCTCGGCGGCCGTCCGCCGACGGCGTCGGGTGCGGTGGAACCCGGCGTACGCGTTCATCGCCCCAAGCCTGTTGCTGATCACGGTTTTCATCCTCGAGCCGATCGTGCAGACGGCGTGGATGAGCCTGCACGACTGGTCCATCGGGGAGGCCGGTCACCGGTTCCGCGGCCTGGCCAACTACAGCGGGATGCTGCACGACCACCGGTTCTGGAACGCCCTGAAGGTGACCTGCACCTACACCGCGGCCGTGTGCGTCGGGCAGGTGGCGATCGGCCTGCTGCTGGCCGAGGCACTGCGGCGGACCACCTGGTTCACGGCGCTGCTACGGGCGGCGTTCTTCTTCCCCTTCATCTCCTCCCTCGCTGTCGTCGGCATCGTCTGGAAGTTCCTCCTCGACCCTCAGGTGGGGCTGGTCGATGCGTGGCTCGGCGGCCTCGGGCTCACCCAGCCGGACTGGCTCCAGTCGACGTCGCTGGCGCTGCCGACCCTGGTGGTGGTCGGCATCTGGAAGAACTTCGGCTTCACGATGATCGTGCTGCTGGCCGGTATCCAGGGCATCCCGGACTACCTGTACGAGGCCGCATCCCTTGACGGCGCCGGGGCGTGGGGTCGCTTCCGCCACGTCACCCTGCCCTCCCTGCGGCCGTCGCTGCTGTTCACCATCGTCATCGCCACCATCACCGGTCTGCAGCTGTTCGACCTGCCGTACGTGATGACCAGCGGCGGTCCGCTGTTCCACACCGAGTCGATCGTGCAGTACCTCTACCAGCGGGGGTTCATCGACTTCGACCTCGGCTACGCCGCCGCGATCGCCTGGGTCCTCTTCCTGCTCATCCTCGCCGTGTCCCTGGTTCAGCTGCGACTGTTGAGGTACCGCGATGTCGACTGAGCTGGTCGACCTCCGCCGCGCCGCCAGGGCGCCGATGTCCGCGGCCGGGCGCGGGCGCGTCCGGCTCGCCGGGCGTCTCCTGGCCTGGTTGGTCCTCAGCGCCGCAGCGCTCGTCACCCTCGTACCGTTCCTGTGGATGTTGGGGGTCGCTTTCCGGCCGGCGTCCGACCTCTACGCCCACCCGGCGGCGCTGTGGCCGGGGCACTGGAGCCTGGCCGGCTTCCGTGCGGTCACCACCCAGCTGCCGTTCGGGCGGCTCATCATCAACACCTTCGTCTTCGCGGGCGGCGCCACCCTGCTCCTCTTGCTGTTCGACTCGATGACGGCGTTTGCCTTGGCGCGGTTGCGTTTTCGTGGCCAGAACCTCGTCTTTCTCCTGATCCTCGCCACGCTGATGGTGCCGTTCCAGGTCACGCTGATCCCGGTCTTTCTCACCCTGTTCCACCTGGGCTGGCTCAACACCGCGCACGGGTTGATCATCCCGCGAGCCACCAGCGCGCTGGGCATCTTCATGCTGCGACAGTTCTTCTCCCAACTGCCGAGGGAGCTCGACGACGCAGCGAAGGTCGACGGTGCAGGGGCGTTCACTTTGTACTGGCGGATCATTCTTCCGCTGTCCAAGCCCGCGCTGGCGTCGCTGTTCGTCATCCAGTTCGCGGCGCTGTGGAACGACTTCCTGTGGCCGCTGGTCGTCACCAGCGACATGTCCAAGCGCACCCTGCCCTCCGCATTGACGCTGTTCTCCAGCCAGGCCGGCGTCGATCACGCCGCGCTGATGGCCGGGGCCGCAATCTCCCTGAGCCCACTGGCGATCGCCTTCCTGCTGGCACAGCGATTCTTCGTGCAGGGCGTCGCCGCCTCCGGAATCAAATGACCGCCATCGCACCGCCGTCGATCCTTCTGTGTCTGGAGCTTTCGTGATCATGTGTGACGTCACCGTCGACCCGACCTTCACCGTGGGGCCCGTACCGCGACGGTTGTTCGGCTCGTTCGTCGAGCACATGGGACGTTGCGTCTACGGCGGGATCTTCGAGCCGGGCCACGTCGAGGCCGACACCAGCGGTCAGCGCCTCGACGTGCTCAAGCTCACGCGGGAGCTCGGAGTCAGCCTGGTCCGCTACCCAGGTGGCAACTTCGTCTCCGGCTACCGCTGGGAGGACGGCGTGGGGCCGGTGGAGCAACGCCCGCAACGGCTGAACCTGGCCTGGCACAGCACCGAGCCCAACACCTTCGGCCTGCACGAGTTCATGTCCTGGGCGGAGCAGGCTCGGGTGGAGCCGATGATGGCGGTCAACCTCGGCACCCGCGGTCTCGAGGATGCCTGCAACCTGCTGGAGTATGCCAACCACCCTGGTGGCACTGCGATGTCGGACCTGCGCGCACGTCACGGAGTCCCGGACCCGTACGGCATCAAGCTGTGGTGCCTGGGCAACGAGATGGACGGCCCTTGGCAGCTCGGGGCCAAAAGCGCGACGGAGTACGGCCGCCTGGCCGCCGAGACGGCCAAGGCCATGCGCGCGGTGGACCCCGGGATCGAGCTGGTCGCTTGCGGGAGCTCGATGCCCACCATGCCGACGTTCGGCACCTGGGAGGCGACGGTGCTCGAGCACACCTACGACTACGTCGACTACCTCAGCGTTCACGCCTATTTCACCCATGATCCCGGCGACCGGGCCGGCTGGCTCGCCTCAGCCGTCGCCATGGACACCTTCATCGACGGCATCGTCGCCACCTGCGACCACGTCGGCGCCGTGAAGCGCTCCCGGCGCAAGCTGCAGCTCAGCTTCGACGAATGGAACGTCTGGTATCCCCACCGCACGCCCGCCACCTCCGACCGCTGGGAACAGAGCCCCCGGCTGATCGAGGAGGACTACGACGTCGAGGACGCCGTCGTCGTGGGCAGTCTGCTCATCAGCCTCCTTCGCCACGCCGACCGGGTGGGCATCGCCGCGATCGCCCAGCTGGTCAACGTCATCGCGCCGATCCGGGCCGAGCCCGACCGAGCCGCGTGGCGACAGACCACCTTCTTCCCGTTCGCGCTGACCGCCCGCCACGCCAGAGGCACCGTGCTGCTGACCCAGCCGAGAGTGGCCACCCTGCCCACGGCCAGCCTCGGCGACGTGCCGGCGGCTGACGTCGTCGCGACCTGGGACCCCGAGGGAGAGGGGCTCAGCGTGTTCGCGGTCAACCGGCACGAGCACGACCCCGTCGAGCTGCGGCTGGACCTGCGAGCTTTCGGCGAGCACCTGCAAGTCGTCGAGCAGGTCGTGCTCGGCGGGATGGACCTGGAGGCCGGCAACACGGCGGAGACCCCCGAACGGATTGCCCCACGACACGAGCACACCGCGCGACGCAGCGACACCGGGGTCACGGTGACCCTGCCTGCCGTCTCCTGGACCCTGCTCCGCCTCGCCGCCCACGATGCGCAATGACGGCCGACGGCGCTGCGGGTCGGCCGCCGGTCTGGGACGGATACTGCGCCGATCCGTTCGTGTTCCGTGACGGCGACCGCTACGTCATGTACGGCACCACGCCGGAACCGCTCGACGGCCGTGCGTTCCAAACGCTCCACAGCACGGACCTCGTCACGTGGACCCCGGCCGATGGCGCCCTGGAGCCGGTGCCGGGCGCCGCGCCCGGGACGGAGTACTGGGCGCCGGAGGTGGTCGCCGCCGACGGCACGTACTGGATGTACTACTCCGCCGGGCCAGGCGATGCGGGCCACCACCTGCGAGTGGCCACGGCCATCGATCCGGCGGGGCCGTTCCACGATCTGGGCATCGACCTCACCCCGGAGCTGCCGTTCGCCATCGACCCGTCGCCCTTCCGGGACGACGACGGGAGTTGGTGGCTCTATTTCGCCACCGACTTCCTGTACGGGGACCGACCCGGCACCGTCGTCGCCGTGGCACCGCTGACAGCCATGACAGCCCTGGGCGAGCACCGGATCGTGCTGACGGCTACGGCTGACTGGCAGCGCTATCAGGCCAACCGGCCCATGTACGGAGCGAACTACGACTGGCACACCCTCGAGGGGCCGCACGTCGTCCGCCACGACAACAGATACTGGATGTTCTACTCGGGCGGCGACTGGCACAGCGAGGGGTACGGTGTCGCGGTCGCCGTCGCCGAACGCCCCGCCGGCCCGTGGACGCCTCAGTGGGAGGGGCCGACGTTTCTCAGCACCGCAGCGTCCGGCCTCATCGGACCCGGCCACAACAGCGCCTTCGTGGATCACGACGGCAGCTGCATCGTCGCCTTCCACTCCTGGAACGCTGAACGCACCATCCGGCGCCCGCACCTCGCCGCCACAAGCTGGACCCCGGACGGCCCGGCACTGCTGACCTGAACGCGGCGGCACTTGGTCGGCTACTTCGTCCCGTCGGCAAGCTCGTTGGCCCGGTCGGTGACGGTGGTCAGGACTCGCGCCATGGCCAAGTCCTCAGCCGGCAGGTCCCAGTAGACCTTGGCGAGGATCTCGTCGATCTCCGCCCGGACCTTCTGGTGGAGGCTGCGACCGGAAGCCGTGAGCTCAACCTCGGACTCTGTACCGGCTCGAGCTCGAAGGAGTCGTGCCTCGATCAGTTGTGCTATGGCCGCCGTAGCGGTCTCCTGGTCGATCTTCAGCCCGCTCGTGATCCGGTCCATCAGATCGCAGCGGTCGATCGTCCCGCCGCTTGCCGTCGTCATCGACAACGCCACCCATTGATGGAAGGTGAGACCACCGCGGGCGAGGATGCCATCCAGCTGCGGTTTGTGGGCGCTCTCGGCCTCGCCGATGATCTGCGGGCTGAGCGGCGTCCCCATGTGATAGTCCAGCAGCCGCGTGAGCATCCGCGAGAACTGGTCGCGCTCGGGCTCGGTCAGCGGCGCCAGCAGGTCGTCTTGGACTGCAGCCACCACCTTGTCGAGTCGGCGCAGATGACGGCGGCCCTGGGTGGTGATCGTGATGACGTTGCGCCGGCGGTCGGCGGTATCGGGTGCGCGGTCGAGGTAGCCGCGGTCGGCCAGCTCGTTGATGACGCCGACCAGATCGCTGTGGAAGAGGCCGGCCCGTCGGCTGAGCACGGCCTGGCTTGCCGGACCGGATTCCTGCAGCGCAGCCAGAACCGCGTAGTGCCACTTGCGGGCATCCACATCGGCCAGCCGCTGGTTCACCAGCCGTTCGGCGTGCGTTGCCGTGTGCGTCAGCAGCCGACTCGGCAGACTCCGCAGCCGGGCCGGGGTCACTTCGCCGGGGCTGCTGTCCGACGTGCCGGCCGGGTCGGCGCTGTTGTCCATGGGCCCACGATATCCCGTTTGCGTTAGTGACCCTAACGATGTACGGTTCGATAGCGACATGAACGTTAGTCCTTCTACCGTTACTACGACTACCAAGTCCGACGATCAAGGAGTTCCCATGGCCCGCCCATCGTCCGCTGAAGTCCACACGCTGACCCCGCAGATCGTCGGCCAAGCCGAAAAGGCGCACAAGCCGTTCCTGGACGTCATCCTCGGCCGCACCGCGACCACGATGAACCAATGGGTCGCGCTCAAGGTCACGGCGACCAGTGGCGGAGCCGCCGACCGCCGGCAGTTGCAGGAGAGCATCGCCGGCGCGCTGAGGATCGACGACGCGATGGCCCTGGCGGCCATCACCGAGCTGACCACCGCCGGACTGCTGATGGACCTCCCGGGCGAGACGGCCCACCTGGAGCTCACCGCCGCAGGCCGTAAGCGGTACGAGCAGATCGACGGTGCCGTCCGCGAAGTCCTCGGTCGCGCCTACTCCGACATCCCGGCCGAGGATCTCGAGACCGCGGCCTGGGTGCTGACAGTCATCACCAACCGACTCAACACTGAACAGGCCTGAGGCGGATGACCGCGGCCTTGGATCGGCTGCAGGCCGACCGTAGCGCCCTCGCCGACCTAGTGGCCCGCCTGGGGCTGTGGCTGGACGGGCAGCGCTACGACGAGGCCGACACGATCTTCACCGAGGACGCCGCCGTCCACACCCAGGGAGGGCAGTCTCGAGGGCTTGAGGCGCTCACCGCCCAAGCGCGACGGATCCACGCCGACTTCGCGGCAACGCAACACCTGACCTCCGGCGTCGTGGCGGACATCGACGGCGACCACGCGACAGTGCGGGCGAACCTGGTCGCCATCTTCGTCCGTGAGGCCGACACCCGGGAGCCCGCATTCGCTGTCGGTGAGCTTTATCGGTTCGACGCGGTTCGGACCTGCGCCGGGTGGCGGCTCTCGCGAGTCGAGGTGACCCCGATCTGGCGGTCCGGCGACGTCCCGCGGCCGAACTGAAACTCCACGTCCAAGCGGACCTGCCGCATTCCGCCGGCAGCCGCACCGCCGTCACGAAAGGGCAAGGGCGTGCCCACGATCGACGTACTGGACTCGGCCATGCATTACCAGGAGACCGGGAGCGGGACTGCCTTGGTGCTGCTCCACGGCAACCCAGGCTCCTCAGACCTGCGGCGCAACGTCCTTGGATTTCGACTGGGCCGCCCGTCACCCGGATCGCGTTCTCGGGGTCGCCGTCCTGGAAAGCATTGTCAAGCCCATGGAATGGGAGGACTTGTCATCCGGGGCGCGCGCGCGTTCGGAAATGGTCCGCACCCCGCGTGTCGGCGAGACATGGTGCTCGACCAGAACCTCTTCGTCCGTACAGCCTTTGCGGGCGGTGTGCGCAGGCCGGTCAGCGCCGAGGGAAATGGAAGCCTACCTCGCGCCATTTCCCACCCGCGAAAGTAGACGCCCGATTCTCGCGTGGGCGGGTGCTGCTGACCAGAATCCTCTTCCTGGTCGCCGCGGCGGTCATCGCTTTCCGCACGACTGACACCCGCGGCGAAACAGGCCAGGCCGCGGGCGCAGACGCCCTTACGGCCGACGCCGCGGACGAGGAGGTACTCGCCTCAGATCGGGGCGACCGGGCGGCTGGCTAAGGGCCGGTTCTGGTTGCGGTCCACGGTTGGTCGTCGGAGGTGCAGTGACGGCTGGGGCTGTCGGTGTAGTCGACGTTCTCCCGCAAGGTGCCGGCCAGGCGGGCCGATCCGGTGAGGCTCAGCCCGTGCACGTTGCCGGAGAAGAGGTAGGTGAACGTTGCCGGGTGGCCGGAGAACACCCCGGTCTGCGTGGTGGTCGAGGTGAACGAGCCGTCCGGGTGCAAGGCCACCGAGGCGACCTGGAGCTGGCTGAACACGTTGGCGCCATCTGGGAGGCAGCCGACCTTCATCAGCGGCACCTTGAGGTCCTGCAGGCTGGCACTGTCGGCGGCGACGTGGAACGTCACTCCACCGATCAGGTTTTGGGCGTCGGTGCCGGTGTAGCTCCCGGACGGTGGCGCGGTGGTCGGTTGTGCCGGCTGGTTGTCACGGGTCGCGGTCCACGGTTGGTCGTCGGAGGTGCAGTGACGGCTGGGGCTGTCGGTATAGTCGACGTCCTCCCGCAAGGTGCCGGCCAGGCGGGCCGATCCGGTGAGGCTCAGCCCGTGTACGTTGCCGGAGAACAGGTAGGTGAACGTTGCCGGGTGGCCGGAGAACACACCGGTCTGCGTGGTGGTCGAGGTGAACGACCCGTCCGGGTGCAAGGCCACCGAGGCGACCTGGAGCTGGTCGAAGACGCTGGCGCCGTCGGGAACGCACGCGACCTTCATCAGCGGCACCGTGAGGTCCTGCAGGCTGGCACTGTCGGCGGAGACGTAGAAGGTCACTCCACCGATCAGGTTTTGGGCGTCGGTGCCGGTGTAGCTCCCAGACGGTGGCGCGGTGGTCGGTTGCGCCGGCTGGCTGTCACGGGCTGCGGTCCACGGTTGGTCGTCGGAGGTGCAGTCACGGGCCGGAATGTCCGTGTAGTGGATGTTTTCCCGCAGGGTGCCGGAAAGTTGTTGGGCCCCCGACGATGTCGTGCCGTTGAGGTGGCCGGAGAACAGGTAGGTGAAGGTCGCGGGGTGGCCGGAGAACACCCCCGTCTGCGTGGTGGTCGAGGTGAACGAGCCGTCCGGGTGCAAGGCCACCGACGGGACCTGGAGCTGGTCGAAGACGCTGGCGCCGTCCGGAACGCACGCGACCTTCATCAGCGGCACTCTGACCTCTTGCAGGCTGGCCCTGTCGGCGGAGACGTAGAACGTCACCCCGCCGATCAGGTTTTGGGCATCGGTGCCGGTGTAGCTGCCAGAGGGCGGTGGAGTGGGAGAGGTCTTCGCCGGGAGCACCTTCTCCACCCACTTGGCGCGAGCAACTTTCTTGTGCTTGTCGGTGAGCACCAGCAGGACTGTGTACCGACCCGGGCGACTGTAGCGATGCTTCGGCTTGGCCTTCAGGCTGGCCAGGACGACCGTCTTCGTATGGTCGCCCCAGTTCAGCCGAATGCTCTTCACCTTGTCGCCCTTGGGCAACACGCTCTTTTTCACGCTCGCGGTGACCCGCTGTCCGGCTCTCGTGGTCTTGGGAGAGACCGTGAGGACAGCTTTGAGCTTTGCCGGTTTCGCCGCGGCCGTTCGCGCGTCCGCGCGTCCGCTGCCGGTGAGCAAGGTGCCGCAGGTCATCACAAAGGCCAGTAGGACCGCAAAAACAAAGCGTGTCCGACGCGAGCCAGCGATAGCGATCATGCCGAACCCCTAGCTGCGGGCCCCCGTGATCTGGGATTTGTGCGCAGCGTACGCCCGGCGATCCTGGCCCACAAGGCCAAGTCATGATCGGTAGGCGATAAACAAGCTGTCGATTCAGCAAGGACCAGAAGTTTGTACCGGTATGGCCCTTTTAACGATTAGGAGCAATCGCCCAGGTGTGCCCGGTTCTTAAGAAAACTGCAGAAATCAACCGTTCCGGCGTCTGCATTCATCCTACGGCGGCCACCTACCGCGGTTGGCGGTCAATTTTGTCCAGTCAGCATCGTAGACATCCAGGCCGAACCGGTTCAGACCTGGCGTCAGCGCGATGCCGAAGTAGGGGCAACCGGAAGATCTCCTCGAGCGAGGCAAACAGGCAGTGGTGGTACAGGTTCGGCGTGATATAGGCCAGATTGGGCGTCGTGGTGATGCTGCCCGGGTCGCACCGGACCTGGGAGACGTCGACGTCGCGCTGGGCACACTGAGCGGTGCAGGTGATCGGGGGCGGTATGCCCAAGGAGTCATGGCCGCCTGCTTGGTCGTTCGGAGACCGTGTGGCCAACTTCGGAGTCTTCACCCATCGGAGGCAGCGTTGACCTCTGAATCCTTCGCGCCGCCAATGTTGCCCACGCCGCCGGCGCAGACCCCCGCCCTCGACGCGGCGATGGCGGCCCTGGCCTACGTACCGGGGCGGGCGTGGTGGCGCGGCTCGTGGCGTGCCCTGCTGTGGCTGGTGGTGTCGATCGCCGTCCCGGTGCCACTGGTTCTGGGCTGGTACGCCGCCTTCGGCCACGCTGGCCTGTACGGATGGATCGGCGCCATGAACATCGTCGGCGAGGCATCAATCCTCGGCGGCACGCTTTACTTCGCTCGGCCCTTGCGCGACGCCACCTACGGCTGGGGGGCGGCGCTGGGCTGGACCAGGCCGACCTGGCAGGACGTCACGTCCGGTGCCCTGTGGGCGCTGATCAACCTCGGCGTCCGCTTCGTGGTGACGCTGCTCCTGGTGGCGTTCGTTCCCCAGCACGTGATGCGCGAAGGCAGCAACACCTCGAACCTGCACCACTTCGGACTGGTTGGTTTGACCCTGGTCTGCATCGGCGCGGTGCTCGTCGCGCCGGTCGCCGAGGAAACCCTGTTCCGTGGTGTCCTGCTCCGCGCCGGCATGCGCCGCTGGGGGTTCGCCCGCGCGGCCCTGCTCTCCTCGCTCCTGTTCGGCGCCTTCCACGCGTACGAAGCCGCGTCCCTGGCGGGCGCCGGGGTGCTCGTGCTGAACACCGCAGCGTTCGGCATGATCCAGTGCCTCCTCGTCCGCCGAACCGGCCGACTGACGCCGTGCGCCATCACACACGGGCTCATCAACGCCTTGGCGCTGCTGCTCGCGCTCCTCAACTGACGGACTCCCAACAGTCCCGTCGTCACCCTGGAAAAGTCGCGCCGCGATGGTCTTCGGGGGTGGTCGTAACCCAGACCTGGCATGATGCCCAGCATGGACAAGCAGCAGGAGTTCGTGCTCCGGACCCTCGAGGAGCGCGACATCCGATTCATCCGGTTGTGGTTCACCGACGTGCTCGGCTTCCTCAAGTCGGTCGCGGTCGCCCCGGCTGAGCTGGAGGGCGCGTTCGCCGAGGGGATCGGCTTCGACGGCTCGGCGATCGAGGGCTTCACCCGGGTCCACGAGTCGGACATGCTGGTCAAGCCGGACCCGTCGACGTTCCAGATCCTGCCGTGGCGTGCCGAGTCACCGGGCACCGCACGGATGTTCTGCGACATCCTGATGCCCGACGGCAGCCCCAGCTGGGCCGACCCACGTCAGGTGCTCAAGCGGGCGCTGGACAAGGCCGCCCGGATGGGCTTCTCGTTCTACACCCACCCGGAGATCGAGTTCTTCCTGCTGACCGAGCGGCCGGAGATGGGCGCGCCGTTCAAGCCGCCGACGCCGATCGATCAGGGCGGCTACTTCGACCACACGCCGCACAACATCGGCCACGACTTCCGCCGCGAGGCGATCACGATGCTCGAGCGGATGGGCATCTCGGTCGAGTTCAGCCACCACGAGGTCGCGCCCGGCCAGCAGGAGATCGACCTGCGCTATGCCGACGCACTCACCACGGCCGACAACATCATGACCTTCCGGCTGGTGGTCAAGGAGGTCGCGCTCGAGCAGGGCGTCTACGCGACGTTCATGCCCAAGCCGTTCAGCGACGAGCCCGGCTCCGCGATGCACACGCACCTGTCACTGTTCGAGGGCGACCGCAACGCGTTCCACGACCCGGCCGACCCCTACCACCTGTCCAAGACCGCGAAGTCGTTCATCGCCGGCCTGCTGGTCCACGCCGCGGAGATCACCGCGGTCACCAACCAGTGGGTCAACTCGTACAAGCGGCTGGTCGGTGGCGGTGAGGCCCCGTCCTACATCTCCTGGGGGCACAACAACCGCTCCGCCATGGTGCGCGTGCCGATGTACAAGCCGCAGAAGGGCAACGCCACCCGGGTCGAGGTCCGCTCGCCGGACAGTGCGTGCAACCCCTACCTGACCTTCGCCGTGCTGCTCACCGCCGGCCTCAAGGGCATCGAGGAGGGGTACGAGCTCCCGCCCGGCGCCGAGGAGGACGTGTGGAACCTCACCGACTCCGAGCGGATGGCGATGGGCATCCAGGCGCTGCCCAACTCCCTCGCCGACGCGATCACCGTCATGGAGCGCAGCGAGCTGGTGGCCGAAACCCTCGGCGAGCACGTCTTCGACTTCTTCCTGCGCAACAAGCGGCAGGAGTGGGCCGAGTACCGCCGGCAGGTCACGCCGTTCGAGCTGGAGCGCTACCTACCTGTCCTCTAGGCCTGAGTACATCGCCCCATGCCCCGGGCCGAAGCCGGTCGCAGCATGGGGCGATGAGGTCACATTCGGTCATCTCCCTGGCCCGTACGAGCTCCGCCGCCCTGCCTGAGCGCCCGATGGTGCTGCGACCCGCTCCCTGGGGGCGGGTCGGCTGGTTCGTCCTCGCGGTCGTGCTCGGCATGCAGATCGGGCCGATCGCCATCCCGCTCGGGCACACCGTCGACCGGACCCGCTGGGCGGACTGGATCGACCTGGCCGTGCCCTACTTCGTGCTCGGACTGGCCGCCTGGGTGCTCTCAGGCCTCACAGCGCGGCGCAGCAGCTGGGTCCTGCTGGCCGCCGGCGGGGTCGTCTTCACCCAAGGCCACGGGCTGCACCTGTCGGCGAACTCCGTCGGCAATGTCGTCCCTGGCCCGACCGAGCACCTCTGGGACGAGATCGTCGGGCACTACGTGTGGTACGCGGGACTGGCGCTGGTGATCTTCGCCATCGCTCGCGAGCTCGCTCCACGCGCCCTGCCCGCCGGCCGGTCGCTGGCCCTGGCGTACCTGGGCGCAGTCGCTCTCGGCGTGACCATCTTCGACAACCTGGACGAGGGCGGCACCGTCCTGGCGGGCTCGTTCATGGTGGCGGCGTTCGTCGCGTACGGCTGGCGGTTCCGCGCGACGAGCGGGCGACTGCTGTGCGTGGCGTACGGGCTGACCGGCCTGGCGCTGGTCGGGTGGGGGGTCTACTGGGGCGGTTGGCCGCAGTTCAGCCAGCTCGGCTGGATCTGACTTCCTGCGAAGATGGCCGCGTGACCCGTCAGATGGCCAGCGAGGACTTTCGCGCCGAGCAGCTTGCAGCCCTCTACGCGCCGCACGTCAAGGCGCTCAACAAGCTGGTCGACGAGTTCAGCTCGGGCAGCGGCCGTTGGATGCCGCACGTCGCTCCACTGCACGGTGGCGTGCGGGCCCGGCTGCTCTGGCTCTCCAGCGATCCGGGTCCGTTGCCGGAGAGCGCCGGGCGCCCGTACGACGGCTTGCTCAGCGTCGAGAATGACGACGCCGACTCGGCGCGGATCGGCGCCTTGCTCAGGCGGGCCGGCATCGAGGCGGCGCAGACCTGCCCGTGGAACGCCTACCCTTGGTACACCGACCACGAGCCGACCGCAGCGCAGATCAGGGCAGGGCTCGAGCCGCTGCGGCGGATGCTCAACCTGCTCGAGCAGCTCGAGGTGCTGGTGCTGCTGGGCTCGGTGGCCGAGCGCTCGTGGCGGTCCTTTCTCTCGACCTACCCGGACGACATCGGCTGGTTCACCGTGCTGACCACCCACGGCATCGGCGAGGACGCCCTGGCCGGGACGAATGCGCAGCGACACCTGCTGCGCGAGGAGCAGGCCGAGGTGTTCCTCGAGGCGGGTCGGCTTCTCCGCGAGGGCTAGTTGATCTCACGCTCAGGCCAGCAGCTGCGAGCGCATTGTCTCGGCGTACCAGGCGATGTAGCGGGCCCGCGACCACCGGCGCCCGTGCACCAGCCGGCGATGGACGTCCGGCGCCATCAGCAGCCAGAGGACGTCGGCGGCGCGATCCTCAGGCAGCCGCAGCTCGGCCTTGCCGGCGAGGTTGGCCACCACCAGCCGGGCCGCCTTGAGTCGCTGCGTCTCGCTGGTCTGCCAGAGCTCGCGGATCTCGTCGTCGCTGCCGGCCGCCTGCCGGACCACCTCGTCGAGGGCGGAGTAGCGGCCGGCCAGGTCGGCACAGTGCTCGGCGAAGATCTGCAGCGTCGCCACGGGATCGGGCTCGGCCAGCAACCGTTGGAACCGCGACCGGGAGGCTACGTCGAGGTCCTCGTCGTCGCCGGCCATGGCAACGTCCCTCGCCAGCTTGAGCAGGTCGGCCTTGCTGCCGACGGTAAACACTGTCGGACGCGAGACGCCTGCCCGTACGGCGATCTGGTCAATCGTGGTCGCGCCATATCCCTGCTCGAGGAACAAGGTGTGAGCGGCGTCGATGACGGCGCGCCTGGTCACCCGCGCCGCCTCCTCGCGACGAGGCGCACTGTACGAACGCTTGACGGCGGTCACGGATTGACCTTACCGTCATCTTCATCACTTAACCAACAGTCAATCGAAATGAGTCAGCCATGACGGGTGTCTACCTCGCGCAGAACGCCGACCACCAGCAGATCGAGTGGATCGGCGGGAGCGTCATGCAGGTCGTGCTCGACTCCGACAGCACGGATGGACAGCTCACGGTGCTCCGGACCGTGCTGCCGAAGGGGACGTCGACACCGGTGCACGTTCACGGTCCCGAGGACGAGATGTTCCTGTTGCTGCAGGGAGCGATGACCTGCTGGGTCGGCGATGACCGGTACGAGCTCCATGAGGGGGGCGTGGCGTTCCTGCCTCGTGACCTAGCGCACGCGTACCGGGTCGACTCGGCGGAGGCCCACCTGCTCACCCTGATCACGCCTGGCGGGCTGGAGGGCTTCTTCCGTACTGCAGGCCACGACCTCGCGAGGGACAAGCCTGACGGCTGGGCCATCACGCACGAGGCGATCAGCACCGCGATGATCGCCCACGGCGGCCGGATCATCGCCCCGCCGCACGGCCCCGACGACTGAGCGATGCCCCGGAGTGGCCGCGCGCCACGGTCGGCCGTACCTTGAGGAGTCGGTAAGACCAGGCGAGGAGGTGCGCACGGTGCGACGCAGACCTGTGCCCCCGCCGGTGCTGATCACCAGCGCCCCCATGAGCCGGGCGCAGGAGCACGCCGGCCGCCGCCGGCAGTACACCATCGTGATGTCGGTCCGGGTGGTCTGTTTCATCCTCGCCGTGGTCGTCCCGGTCATCTGGCTGCGCGTCGTGTTCATCGTCGGTGCGCTGGTCCTGCCGTGGGTCGCGGTCATCGCGGCCAACCAGGTGCACGGCAAGGCTCCGAGGGGACCCAAGCTGTACGTGCCCAAGCCGCGCCGGGCGCTGACCGACGGCGGGGAGCCGGAGCCGCATCGGGCCGACCGCCGGTCCTGACCCCGTCCTGACGGTAGCGTCGCGGACGTGAGTATCGCCGAGCATCCCCGCGGGCAGAGCGACGACGCTCGGCTGGTCCGGCTGGGATTCCGGGACACCGAGCAAGTGGCGACGCTGCTGGCCGAGGTCCCCGGCCTGCTGCTGGACGGACCGGCCGCGGCCGACGGTACGGAGCCCGCGCTGCTGGGCGACCTCGCCGAGCAGGCAGCGGACCCTGACCTGGCGCTGCGTACCCTCGTCCGGATCCTGGCGGCGACCAGCGCCCCGGCCGACTTGGCGGCTGCGCTGGGCGAGCAGGGGCTGCGCCGCCGGTTGTACGCGGTGCTGGGCGCGAGTGCCGCCCTCGGCGACCATCTGGTCCGGCACCCCGATGACTGGCGGCTGCTCCGCGACGACAGCCTCGAGGAGAGCCGCCCCTCCGGCTACGGGCTGCGGCGACGGCTGCTCGAGGCGGTCGGCGCCGACCCCGACGCACCGTCGCCAGGGCTGGCCGGCGGCCGCAGGGCCAAGCTGTCGGAGCGGGCGGCGATGGATGCGCTGCGGCTCGCGTACTGGCGCAGTGTCCTCGAGCTCGCCGCCCGTGACCTCTCCGGCGAGGTCGACGTCGAGGACGTGGCGGCAGAGCTGGCCGACCTGGCCTGCGCGGCCCTGGAGGCGGCGCTGGCGATCTCGGCGGCCAAGCTACCGAAGGGGGCGGCCCAGTGCAGGTTCGCCGTGATCGGGATGGGCAAGACGGGCGGGCACGAGCTCAACTACGTCAGCGACGTCGACGTGATCTTCGTCGCGGAGGCGGTAGACGGACCGGACGGACCGGCCGACGAGGCCGCGGCGATCGCGACCGGGACCCGGTTGGCAACCGGGCTGATCAAGGCCTGCTCGACCACGACGAGCGAGGGGACGCTCTGGCCGGTCGACGCAGCGCTGCGCCCCGAGGGCAAGGACGGGCCGCTGGTCCGCAGCCTGGTCAGCCACGAGGCCTACTACCGGAGGTGGGCCAGGACCTGGGAGTTCCAGGCGCTGCTCAAGGCGCGGCCGGCGGCCGGTGACCGCGACCTCGGCGAGCGCTACGTCGACACGGTCGCGCCGCTGGTCTGGTCGGCGGGGGACCGGCCGCACTTCGTCGAGGACGTGCAAGCCATGCGACGGCGGGTGGAGGAGCACATCCCGCGCAAGGAGGTCGACCGCGAGCTCAAGCTCGGCCCCGGCGGGCTGCGCGACGTGGAGTTCGCCGTGCAGCTGCTCCAGCTGGTCCACGGCCGGACCGACCCGTCGTTGCACAGCCCCAGCACCCTGGTGGCCCTGGAGGCGCTGACCGTCGGTGGCTATGTGGGCCGCGCCGACGGAGCGCGTCTCGCCGAGTCCTACCGCTGGCTCCGAACGGTGGAGCACCGGGTCCAGCTGCAGCGATTGCGGCGCACCCATCTGGTGCCCGAGGACCCCGCGACGCTCCGCTGGGTGGCCAGGGCGACCGGTTACCGCGGCGACGCCGTCGCGGAGTTCCAGCGCGACCGGGCCCGGCACGGACGTGAGGTCCGCCGGCTGCACGAGAAGCTGTTCTACCGGCCGCTGCTCGCGGCTGTCGCCCGGCTGCACGGCGACGAGGCCCGGCTGAGCCCTGCCGCGGCGAGCGAACGCCTGCAGGCACTGGGATTCGACGACCCGGCGGGAGCGCTGCGGCACCTGGAGGCGCTGGCCAACGGGGTGAGCCGCCGGGCATCGATCCAGCGGACCCTGCTCCCGGCGATGCTCGGCTGGTTCGCCGATGCCGCCGATCCCGACGCCGGACTGCTCGCCTTCCGGCTGGTCAGTGAAAAGCTGGGCAGCACGCCGTGGTACCTCCGGCTGCTCCGCGACGAGGGCGCCGCCGCCGAGCGGCTGGCCCACCTGCTGGCGAGCAGCCGCTACGTGGCCGACATGTTCGGCCGGGCGCCGGAGTCGATCGCCTTGCTCGCCGACGACAACGAGCTGGTTCCCCGTACGCGGGCCCAGCTCGACGAGCGGGTCCTCGCCGTGGTCGAGCGCAACGACGGCTGGGAGTCCGCCGTCGTCGCCGCCCGCGGGGTGCGCCGGCAGGAGCTGCTGCGCATCGCCTGCGCGGACCTGCTCGGGCTGGTCCGGCCGGAGGCCGTGGGACGGGCGCTGGCGGACAGCGCCGGGGCCACGGTCGGGGCGGCGCTGCGGGTCGCCCTGCGCAAGGTCGAGGTCGAGCGGCGCGGCCCGGTCCCCGTCCGTCTCGGCATCATCGCGATGGGCCGCCTCGGCGGCCACGAGCAGGGGTACGGCAGCGACGCCGACGTGCTCTTCGTCCACGACCCCATCGACGGGGTGCCCGACGACGTGGCGGCGGCCGCTGCCCAGGCGGTTGCCGAGGAGCTGCGGCGGCTGTTGCTGCTGCCGGCGCAGGACCCGCCGCTGCTCGTCGATGCCGACCTCAGGCCAGAGGGTCGGCAGGGTCCATTGACCAGATCCCTTGCTGCCTATAGGGAGTACTACGCGCGATGGTCGCACGTGTGGGAGGCGCAGGCGCTGCTGAGGGCTGCGCACCTGGCTGGTGATGCCGGCCTGACGGGGGAGTTCCTCGACCAGATTGCGCCGGTCCGCTGGCCCGAAGGGGGGCTCGATGAGGCCGCCCGGCGGGAGATCCGCCGGATCAAGTCCCGGGTCGAGGCCGAGCGGCTGCCCCGCGGCACCGACCCGCAGAGCCACCTCAAGCTGGGTCCGGGCGGCCTGTCTGACGTCGAGTGGACGGTCCAGATGCTGCAGCTGCAGCACGCCTTTGCCGTGCCGGAGCTGCGGACCACGAGCACTCTGGGCGCGCTGGCCGCGGCCGAGCAGGCCGGCCTCCTCGACCCCGCGGACGCCGCCGTTCTGAGCGCGGCCTGGGAGCTGGCCACCCGCGCCCGCAACGCGCTGACCCTCGTACGGGGAAAGCCCGGCGACAACCTGCCGCCGGTGGGCCGGGACCTCGCCGGGGTGGCCCGGGCGGTCGGATACCCTGCGGGACACACGGGGGACTTCCTCGAGGACTACCGGCGGACCACCCGTCGGGCCCGGGCGGTCGTGGAAAGGGTGTTCTACACATGACGGAGACCCTGCTGAGCGGGTCCACCCGGACCGAGGTGGCTGTCGAGGGCGTGCGGTTCAACCTGCACCGGGCAACGCCCGGCGGGGCGTCCCGGACGCCGGTGCTGCTGCTGCATGGGGTCCCGCAAACCGCGATCGCCTACCGGCACCTGTTCCCAGTCCTGGCCGCCGACCGGGTGGTCCTCGCGCCCGACCTCAAGGGGCTCGGCAGCAGCGAGGTCGGCGGTCCGTACGACGTGCCGACGCTGGTCCGCGAGATGGCAGCGCTGATCCTGCACGAGGTCGACGGCCCGGTCGATGTCGTCGGCCACGACTGGGGCGGCGTGGTCGCCCTCGCACTGGCGAAGGCCCGGCCGGACCTCGTACGCCGGCTGGTGGTGGTCAACGCCCCCTACCGGAAAGTCAACCTGGTCAGGGCTTTTCACATCCCGCTGTTCTCCCTGCCGGCGCTGCCCGAGGTCGTGTTCAGGCTCGGCGGGCGTCGTCTCGTTGACGGCATGCTGCGGCTGGCCTGGAAGTCCGACCGGCCCCTCGACCCCGACGTACGGGACCGCTACGCCGCCGCGTACGCGCAGCCGCAGCGGGTCTCAGCGATGCTCGGCTACTACCGCGCCGGCACCCGGGCACAGATCGCCCGCCTCCGGTCCCGTGGCGAGACGCCGGCGCATCCTGCGCCGTCCGGGCTGGGCCGACTGGTGCTGTGGGGTGCAGCCGACCCGGTGATGCCGATGGCGATCGCCGAGTCGGTGTGCCGCGACCTCGGCCCTGCCGCCGAGCTGGTCTCGCTGCCCGGCATCGGGCACTTCCCGCTCGAGGAGGCGCCGGAGGACTCCGTACGGATCATCACCCGGTTCCTCGACGCGACCGGCGCCGGTGACGTCGACCTGCCGGTGGCCACGACGATCTCGCTGCTCGACGCGGACGTCAGCGACGCCGAGACCGACTCCGTCGAAGGCTGACGGCGGGACACCCTGCTGAGACTCTGCGTTGCCCGC
This sequence comes from Frankiales bacterium, assembly GCA_033851545.1. GTDB lineage: Bacteria > Actinomycetota > Actinomycetes > JAWWOL01 > JAWWOL01 > JAWWOL01. The sequence goes on from JAWWOO010000081.1 coordinate 138,393, forward strand.
GATCTACGGGCAACTCAGACCCGCGCGGAGAGGAACCTGCGCGGAGCCCCGCGTGCAGCGGAGCTGCGGCTACCATCAGCCCATGCCGGACCCGCAGTCGCCGGACGAGCCGGGACCTGTCGCTGTGGGAGTGCTGGCCGCCTACGACGCGGTCGCGGGCGCGTACGACGCACAGCTCGCTGACGAGCTCGACCACAAGCCGTTGGACCGGGCGCTGCTGACGGCGTTCCTCGAGCTGGTCGGGTCCGGCGCGATCGCCGACATCGGCTGCGGCCCAGGGCATGTCACCCGCTGGCTCGCCGCGCGGCACGCGGACGTGATCGGGATCGACCTCTCACCTGGCATGATCGACATCGCCCGGCGCCGCGCTCCGAAGCTGACGTTCGCGGTGGCCTCCATGGTGGAGCTCCCCGCCGGCCAAGCCGCGTGGGCTGGCATCGTCGCTGCATACTCGATCATTCATCTGACTCCCGACGAGCGGGCGAGAGCCTGCGCCGAGTTCGCCCGGGTGCTCCGGCCCGGCGGCTGGCTGCTGGTCGCCTTCCACGTGGACGGCCCGGGTTTCGCGGCCGGGGACGTCAACGGCCTCACCAGCTGGTTCGGCGAGCGGGTAGAGCTGGACTTCTACTTCCTGGATCCGGATGAGGTGGTGAGTCAGCTCGAGAGCGCGGGTTTCTCGGTGGTGGCCAGACTGGAGCGACAGCCGAGCCCCGAGGTGGAGTTTCCGAGTCGGCGTTGCTACCTGCTGGCGCAGCGACGCTGACCGCTCGGGCTCAGACGCTGACCGGGCCGATCTGCTTGCGCAGGACGCCTGGATAGTCCGTCACGATCCCGTCGACGCCGGCGTCGAGCAACTGCCGGTGGGTATCGGCGGTGAGCGCCCAGGCGTAGGCGGTCAGCCCGGCGTCGTGGGCGGCGCTCACGGCTTGCCGGGTGGTGGCGCGCTCGTGGAGGCTGACCGCGTAGGCGCCGAGCTCGACGCTCTTCCTGATGTAGGCCAGCGTCTGGGACAGGTTGCCGGAGTCGTGCAGATAGACCAGGCGTGACTCCGGTGCCCACTGACCGGCCAGCTTGAGGGCCTTGGCGGAGCGGCACCACAGCATCGTGTCGGACAGCCTGCCGGCAGCGCGGGCGACCTCGATAGTGGCCCGCATGACCCGCGGGTCCTTGACGTCGGCGGCGATCGGGACTCCGTCAGGCACGGCCGCGAGCATCGCCGCCAGCGTGGGGATCGGCTCCTTGGTCCGGTAGAGCCGGGTCCGGCTGAGCTGCTGCTCGGACATCAGCCGTACCGGCACCGGGAAGCCGCCCGTACGCCGCGCGGTGATGTCGTGCATCAGCACCGGCGTGCCGCTGAGCGAGAGCCGGACGTCGATCTCGATGGCGTCGGCGCCCAGCTCGAGCGAGGTCAGCATGCCGGCGATGCTGTTCTCGGCCGCGGGCGGGTCGGCGTCGAACGGGCCGCAACGGTGGGCGATGACCACGGGACGGGACATGCCGCAGAGTCTAGGACCGTTGGTCAGCGACGCCAGGGTGCGCGGTGGCGGACCTGGGCGGGGGAGTCGAATGCCGGGCGGCCGAACACCACCCGCTCGACCAGGAAGCTCAGGGCGAGGACCGCCAAGCCGCCGACCGCGTCGAGCAGGAAGTGGTTGGCGGTGCCGAGGATGACGAACGTCGTGATCAGCGGGTAGGCCAGCCCGGCGATCCGGGCCCAGCGGTGCTTGGCCAGCTTGAACAGCACCAGTCCGGCCCAGGTCGACCACCCGATGTGCAACGAGGGCATGGCGGCGAGCTGGTTGGACAGCTTGGCCACCCCGGCGGTGTTCCACGAACCCCAGGCGGTGGGGTATTTGTCGACGGTGTCGATGAAGCCGGGCAGCATCCGCGGCGGGGCGAGGGCGTAGAACCAGAACCCACCCAGCGCGATGATGTTGGTCGTGTAGAGCACCGTGCGGATCGGCCGGTAGCGCAACGGGTGCCGGACGTAGACCCAGGTCAGGACGCCGATCGTGACGATGAAGTGCATGGCGGCGTACCAGTAGCTGGACGCGTAGGCCAGCCACGACGACGAGGCGATGATCTTGTTGAACGTGTGCTCGACGTCGATGTGGGTGTTGTGCTCGAAACCGAGCAGGGAGTGCGCCCGGTGAAACGCTGCCACCGCGTGGTCGGGCGCGGCGTTGCGCACCGTCGAGTAGAGCAGGTAGCTGAGCCCGATGAACAGCACCTCCTCCCACCAGCGGGGGCGGCGCAGGCGGCGCACCCGGCCGACCGCGTACCACCACAGGCGCAGGGGGCCGCCCGCGGACGTGACCCAATCGCCGGCGGGATCGATCGGCTCGTCCGCATGCGGCAGCAGCCCCCCGGGGTCACCCTTTCGCACCGTCACCTCACCATCTTCTCAGAACCGTCGGACAGTTCGCCCGTACGGTTCACCTGGCGGTCGGCTTTCCTCCGCGGACGGCCGCGACGACATGCCACACTGGGCGAAACGTCCGGATCCGCGTCCGCCGAGGAGCTCCATGCGCCTGCGTCGTCTCGCGACGGTGAGCGTGGCTGCAGCTGCCCTGTTGCTGCCATCGTCGACCAACGCCCTCGCCGCCAGTTCTCCCGGCTATGCACTGCTCAAGACCACCAACCACGTCGTTATCCGGTGGAATCCCTGCGCCCCGATCCGTTACAAGGTCAACCTGACGCATGCGCCCAAGGGCTCGATGGCCGAGGTCAAGAAGGCGATCACCCTGCTGCACAAGGCGACCGGGATGACCTTTGTCTACCAGGGACAGACCGGTGTGATCCCCCAGGCGACCTATGGCCTCAAGTCATCGCCCGCTCACTGGCCGGTGATGACGATCGCCTGGGCTGCGCCCGGGAAAGGCAAGGGCACCAGCAACGCGCTGGTCAAGCGCGACGTGGGCGTGGGCGGGGTGTTCTACAACCAGTGGATCGACTCCCAGGGCAACCTGCATCCGCTGCAGGTGGTCTCGGCCATGGTGGTGATGAACGACCAGTACAACAAGTCGTACAAGGTCGGCTTCGGGGCCGGAGAGACGCAGGGCGCGGCGTTGCTGCACGAGCTCGGTCACGCGGTGGGGCTGCAACACGTGAGTGACACCCGGCAGATGATGTATCCCGTCATCCTGCCGCGGGCCAAGGCCGCGTACGGCAAGGGCGATCTCGCCGGTCTGGCCAAGGTCGGCCGCAAGGCCGGCTGCATCAACCCGAGGCCCTTCAACCCCTGACCAAGCTGGTCGTACGGGACCCGTCGAGCGACGATGTGACCATGCCGGTCCCCGGGTCGTCAGCTTCGCCCGCCGCGGTCAGGCCGTTGCGGGTGGCTGTGGTGGGCGCGGGACCGGCCGGGATCTACACCGCGGAAGCCTTGAGCCGCCAGGACGCCGTACCCGTGGCCATCGACCTGCTCGACCGGTTGCCGACCCCGTTCGGCCTGGTGCGTCATGGGATCGCGCCCGACCACGAGAAGATGCGCGCGCTTCGGACGACGCTGCACCATGCCCTTGACCACCCGCGCGTGCGCTTCGTCGGCAACGTCGACATCGGCATCGACGTTTCGCTCGCCGAGCTGCGTCGGCACGTCGATGCGGTGGTCTACACCTACGGCGCCTCCGGGGACCGGCGGATCGGTCTCGAGGGGGAGGATCTGCCGGGCAGCATTGCCGCCACGGACCTGGTGGCGTGGTACTGCGGGCACCCCGACGCGGACCGCGGCCTGGTCGAGGCGGCCGTTGCCCGCGCGCGCTCCGTGGTCGTGGTGGGGGTCGGCAACGTGGCGCTCGACGTGGCCCGGGTGCTCGCCCGTACGGCGCCCGAGCTGGAAGGCACCGACATGCCCCAGCACGTCCTCGACGCTCTCGCCGCGGCCCCGGTGCAGCAGGTCACGGTGCTCGGCCGTCGCGGACCTGCGCAGGCGGCGTTCACGACGCAGGAGCTCCGCGAGCTGAACGGACTCGCCGGAGCCATCGTGATCGTCGACCCGGCCGACCTCGGACACGACGCCGCCGAGGAGCACTCCGACCGGGCGATCGCGCGCAACCTGGCGGAGCTTCGCGGCTGGGTGGGACACCATCCGCGGCCGGGCGCGATTGCGCTGCGGCTGCAGTTCCACCGCCGTCCCGTACGCCTGCTCGGGAGTGACCGGGTCACCGGCATCGAGGTCGAGCGGACAGTCGTGGACGACGACGGCGTGGCCACCGGAACCGGTGAGCTGTCGGTGCTGCCGGCCGACCTGGTCGTCCGGTCGGTCGGCTACCGTGGCCACCCGCTGCCGGGCCTGCCCGTCGATCCTCGTACGGGAACGGTCGACCACGACGAGGGCAGAGTGCTGCGCGACGGCCGGCCCTCGCCGGGGGAGTACGCGGCCGGCTGGATCAAGCGTGGTCCGACCGGGGTGGTCGGAACCAACAAGCACGATGCCCACGAGACGGTCGCGTCGTTGCTGGCCGACGCGGAGAGTGGCCTGCTGCACGCGGCGGGACCGGTCGACGACCTGGTCGACACGATGCTCCTGCGCGGCCTGGAGCCTGTCCTGCTGGACAACTGGCTGGCAATCGACGCCGCCGAGGCGGAGCTCGGCGCCAGCCGCGGCCGGCGGCGGACGACCCTGCACGAGCGTGAGCTGCTCCTCGAGGCCGCGCGCCGGGGACGCGAGGTCCTGCCGGGCTGAGGCCCACCAGCCGGCCCGCCGGCTGCTGGGGCGCGGGCGCCGGGCCCGTCTCGCCGCCGAAAGCGCCGCCATCGTCGAATCACAGCCTTCGAACCGCCGAAAACGCCGCCATCGGCGCCATCGGCGTCGTCGCGGCGACGAATGACGCAACGGCGGTACGGCCGCACGCGCTAGGCGTGCCGCCGCGCAGATTCGGCTGGATGGGCTAGCGGAGCCGAGCGTTCGGACGATGCCTTACGCCACATTTAGCAGTGGCTGAAGGTTCGGCCCGCAAGGCTCGTCACCTGGAGGCCGACAACAGCAGGGCGAGCCGCGCCTTGCAGGGCCGTACCCCGAGAGACAGGTACGTAACGAACACGAGGAGGCAGCATGACTCAAGGAACTCGACAAGCAGCTCATCGGAGGCCGCGCGGTGGCCGTGGACGGGGCAACACCGCGCTCACCAGCACCGGCATCCTGGTCGCGCTGTGGCTAGGCCTGACCGCCCCGAGTGTCTCCCCGGCCGCCGGACCGGCGCCGGCCATGCACACCGTTGCGCTGTCAGCGGCATCCGACGACGCCGGCCGTCCACCGGCCCGCCCGTGAGATGGTCCATCGGCCACTCGCCGCCGGCCAACGGTTCGCCGCCCGCCACCCGCTCGCCCGGAAAGCCGACCCGGCTGCGCGCCGACGACGTCCTCACCGCAATCGGCATGGGAGCCTGCTGGGTGGTCTGGTGGCCGCTGCTGCACACCCTGCAGGGCCCGGGGCCGGTGCAGCTGCTGGTCATGATCGCTCACGTGGCCGGGATGCTCGGAGGCTACGGCGTCGTGGTCCTTGTCGGCCTGATGTCGCGGACTCCGGCCCTCGAACGCGGCGTCGGAGCCGACCGGCTGTCACGCTGGCACGGCGTCGGCGGCCGGATCGTCGTCGTGCTGGTGCTGCTGCATGCCTGGGCCGCGGTCGTGGCGTGGGCCGACAGCCAGGGGGAGAGCACGCTGCTCGCGACGTGGCACGTCCTGCGTCTGCCATGGCTGATCGCGGCCACCGTCGGAACGGTGCTGTTCCTCGTCGTGGCCGTGCTGTCGGTACGCGCGGCTCGTAAGCGCGTGTCGTACGAGACCTGGCACGCAGTGCATCTGCTGGTCTACCTCGCCGTCGCCCTGTCCTTCGTGCACCAGCTGGCGGGACCCGATCTGGCCGGCCACCGCGTCCTGCAGCTGGTCTGGGCGCTGCTGTACGTGCAGGTGTTCACGCTGGTCCTGCGGCACCGCGTGCTCGCGCCGCTGCGGAACGCCGGCCGGCACCGGATGCGGGTCCAGGCCGTGATCGCCGAGGGCCCTGGGGTGGTGTCCATCGTCATCGAGGGCCGCGACCTCCACGAGCTCCAGGCCGAATCCGGGCAGTTCTTCCGATGGAGGTTCCTCGCTCCGGACCATTGGACGACCGCCCACCCGTTCTCCCTGTCCGCGGCGCCGACGAGCACCCACCTCCGCCTGACGGTCAAGACGCTGGGCGACGGCAGCGCCCGGCTGCAGGACCTCGAGCCGGGCACCTGGGTGTTGGCCGAAGGCCCGTACGGCGCGATGACCGCGGAGCGCCGTACCCGCCGGCACGTGCTGCTCTTCGCCGGCGGCGTCGGGATCACGCCGATGAGGGCTCTGTTCGAGACGCTGCCGCTCGAACCGGGGCAGGATCTGCTGCTGCTCTACCGGGCTCGCAATCCGGAGGACCTGATCTTCAAGGACGAGCTCGATCACATCGCACGCGTGCGCGGCGCACGGGTGCAGTACCTCGTGGGCAGCGACATCGTGCTGTCCGCGCAAGTGTTCCGCCGACTGGTGCCGGGCCTGACCCGACGCGATGTCTACCTGTGCGGTCCCCCCGGCCTGGCGACCGCGGTGCGCGACACCCTGCGCGGTGCAGGACTGCCGGAGGCACAGCTGCACGAGGAACGCTTCGCGTTCTGAGCCTCGATGCCGCCCCAAGGGGCCGGCGGGGGCAGGTCCGGCTGGCTTGGGCGACCGCAGGCGCTGGGTGGCGTCAGCTCAGCGCGCTCCGCCGATAGCGGCGCTATCGGCGGGTTTCCGGCCCGTCAGCGACGGTAGCCCCGCTATCGGTCTGCCGTGACACGCTCAGGCAACGGAATCGCCGCGCCAGGTCGTCTCCCCACCGGAAGGAGGTGGCGGCATGGACCGCGAGGACTTCGACGCCTTCGTACGAGCCCGGTCGAGGCCGTTGCTGCAGGCGGCTTGGCTGCTCACCGGTGACTGGCAGACCGCCGAGGACCTGCTGCAGTCGGCGCTGGTCAAGGTCTACCTCTCCTGGGGGCGGATCCGCAGGGACGGCAATGCCGAGGCCTACACCAGACGGGTCCTCGTGACCACGTACATCACCGGGTGGCGGCGTCGGTGGCGTGGCGAGGTGTCGACCGAGACCTTCTCCGACCAGCCGGTCTGGCGGGACGAGTTCGCCGCGAGCGACCTGCGGCACGTCGTCATCGAGGCCCTACGCCGGCTGCCTCGACGGCAGCGGGCAGTGGTCGTCCTGCGCTACTACTGCGACCTCTCCGAGCGTGAGGTGGCCGAGGCCCTGGGCTGCTCCGAGGGGACCGTCAAGAGCCAGGCCGCCAAGGGGCTGGCGGCACTGCGCGACTCCAGCCTTGCCTCAACAGTCCACGAGGGGAACACGCCATGAGTCACCTCACCGATGACGACATCGTCGCCGCTCTGCGGGCGGCCGTACCCGAACCGCCGGTGGTCCCAGCACGACTGGCGAGCGTACGCCGGCGGGCGACCAACCGACGCCGGGCCCAACTCTCGGCGGGATCGCTCGCGGTCGTGGCCGTTGTCGCCGCAGGAGTCGTGGGGGTCGGCGCCGCAGGCCGCGGAACGTCGCACCCTGATGTCAGCTCGTCGCTGGTGCCCGTCCCGCCCGGCATTCCGGCGGCGCTGGGCCGCCCGCTGCATCTGCCCTGGGTCGCCCCCGGCATGCCCTGCCCGGTCAGCGCTGCCAAGACGTACCCCAAAGGTGAGGGCTTCAGCGACCCGTACTCAGCGATCGGGGCCGGTCCGTTCACGCTGACCGGCAACGGCAGAGTCGAGGTCGACTTCACCCCGGCAGCCAATGACTCGTTCGCCGGCACCGGATGGCCTGGGATGAAGGTGATCTGGCGGCTCGGCGCGGAGTACACCGGACCGGTGTTGCTGCGGGGAGCGCGGCTGGACGGGACCGGCGAGCTGCGCTTCGGCTCGTACACAGGCGTGGTCGACCAGCCGGCGGGGGTGGGTGGATCACCTGAGTCGGAGGCCTACGCCGAGCTGGCGTATCCGTCCGAGGGCAGCCTCCCCACGGCGCTGACCTATCCGAGCGACATCCGGGTCCAGCGGCCTGGCTGCTACGGGCTTCAGGTCGACGGCACCAACTTCAGCGAGGTCATCACGTTCGCGGTGACCGCGGCCCCCTGACCCACGGACCTCCGGCAGAGGAAACGAGAGCGGCGCTACCGTCGGGCCGAGGGCCCAAGCTGGACGGTAGCGCCGCTCTCGGCGCTGCGGTGAATGCCGCGTGGCCCTGACCAGCCTGCCAGACCGCCAATGTGCCCGCTGACCTGCGAAGCGGACCTCGTCGCCGACCCTGTGGCCGTGGTTGGCGTGGCAGCCGACCTGTTCGACGTAGAACGCGTTGGCCGGTCGAGGTCAGTCATGGGTACGAAGACGACTTCAATTTCCCAGCCGACCGGAAACAGGGCACGGGCGCTGGCCGACCACCTTGGGCGCAGTGATCCGGGCTTCACGTTCCGACCTACACGCACATGATGCCGACGTCCGAGGACAAGGCGAAGCGGGCCGTTGACAGCGTCTTTCCAGAGGCTGGACGAGGCTGCCGACGACCCGCTCTGTGGCCCGGATGTGGCCCCGCTGTCCGTCTGGCCCGTGGAATGCGCAGGTCAGAGCCGGTGCGGGGTCAGATGTCGTAGTACAGGTCGAACTCGTACGGGTGCGGGCGCAGCCGGATCGGGTCGATCTCGTTGCTGCGCTTGTAGTCGACCCAGGTCTCGATCAGGTCGGGGGTGAAGACACCGCCGGCCGTCAGGTAGTCGTGGTCGGCCTCGAGCGCCTCGAGCACTGCAGCCAGCGAACCGGGCACCTGCGGGACGGTGTCGTGCTCGTCCGGCGGGAGCTCGTAGAGGTCCTTGTCGACGGGGCTGACCGGCTCGATCTTGTTCTTGATGCCGTCGAGGCCGGCCATCAGCATCGCCGAGAACGCGAGGTAGGGGTTGCCCGAGGAGTCGGGGACCCGGAACTCGATCCGCTTGGCCTTGGGTGACGGGCCGGTGATCGGGATGCGGATGCAGGCAGAGCGGTTGCGCTGGCTGTAGACCAGGTTGACCGGCGCCTCGAAGCCCGGCACCAGGCGGTGGTAGGAGTTGACCGTCGGGTTGGTGAAGGCGAGCAGCGACGGGGCGTGCGCGAGCAGGCCGCCGATGTAGTAGCGCGCCGTGTCCGACAGACCGGCGTAGCCGACCTCGTCGTAGAACAGCGGCGTGCCCTCGTTCCACAGCGACTGGTGGGTGTGCATGCCTGAGCCGTTGTCACCGAAGATCGGCTTGGGCATGAAGGTCGCGGTCTTGCCGTTGGCCCAGGCCACGTTCTTGATGATGTACTTGAACAGCATCACCTGGTCGGCGGCGTTGAGCAGGGTCGAGAACCGGTAGTTGATCTCGGCCTGACCGGCGGTGCCGACCTCGTGGTGCTGGCGCTCGACGACCAGACCGGCGGCGGTGAGCGCGAGGCTCATCTCGGCGCGCAGGTCCGCGAAGTGGTCCACCGGCGGGACCGGGAAGTAACCGCCCTTGAACTTCACCTTGTAGCCGCGGTTGCCGCCCTCCTCGATCCGGCCGGAGTTCCAGGCGCCGGCGACGGAGTCGATCTGGTACATCGAGCCGTTGGCCTTGGTCTCGAAACGTACGTCGTCGAAGACGTAGAACTCCGCCTCCGGACCGAAGTAGGCGGTGTCGGCGATGCCGGACCCCTTGAGGTAGTCCTCGGCCTTCTTGGCCACGTTGCGCGGGTCGCGGCTGTAGGCCTCGCCGGTCAGCGGGTCGTGGATGAAGAAGTTCAGGTTGAGCGTCTTGTCCTTGCGGAACGGGTCGAGCACGCCCGTCGTGGGGTCGGGGAAGAGTTGCATGTCCGACTCGTGGATCGCCTGGAAGCCGCGGATCGAGGAGCCGTCGAAGCCGAGGCCGTCGTCGAACGTGGCCTGGCTGAAACTCTCTACCGGGACAGTGAAGTGCTGCATGACGCCGGGCAGGTCGCAGAACCGCACGTCGACGAACTTCACGTCGTTGTCGGCGATGTACCGCAGCACCTCGTCCGAGTTGTTGAACATTCAATCCTCCCACTGCCGCGGCCGACCATCGGTCGGCTCGGCGTTGACCGTATCGGGGCGAGCCAGCAGGGTGAAGCCAGGGTCTTGGTCCGTGACGCCCCAGGCTAGAAAATCGTCATTTCTGCCGCGTATCCCTGTCGTTTCGACGGCGTTACGCGCCGTACCCGCAAGGGCCGCCTGGCCGCCTGCCCCGGGTTACGGTGGTATGTGCAATTGCACACCCGAGGCCTGGAGGGGACTGTGGACCTGCGTCCCCCCTCGCCCAGCGGCCCCACCGGCACCGACCCGGTTGTCGCCGCGGCCCTGCAACGACTGCGCCAGCAGTACGGGGCCCTCGCCGCTGAGCTCGTCGACGCCGCGACCCTCGTCATTGCGGAGAACACCGTACGGGTCCCGCTCGGCGGTTCGGCCGATCTCTTGGTGGTGCTGACGTTCGCCGATGCCGGCCTGGTCGATCCCGAGGAGGTACGCGCTGCAGCGGCGCAGGTCTCACTTGCGCTGGACTATGCGGCGCTCCTCGACACGGAGCGCCGCGGGCGCGGAGCCGCCCAGGCCGCCGCGACGAGGCTTGGCCTGCTCCAGTCGCTGACCGCGGCGCTGGCCGGCGCGCTCACCGCGGAGTCGATCGTCACCACCGTCGTGTCCTTCGGGCTTGAGGCGTTCGACGCGATCGCAGGTGCCCTGTGGGTCGCCGCCGGTGACCGGCTGCGGCTGGTCGGCGCCACGGACTACCCGCCCGCCGTACTGGCCCGCTGGCAGGACACCCCGCTGAGCTCGGTTCAACCCGTCCCGACGGCCGCCCGCGAACGCCGTACCGTGCTGGTCCACTCCCTCGAGCAGCGCGATCAGGACTTCCCGGCCCTGCGCCGGCAGCCGTCGGTCGGCGTCGCCTTCGCCGCGGTCCCCCTGTTGCTGCAGGACGAGCTGATCGGTGCTTTCGGCGCCAGCTTCGCGAAGACCGACTTCATCTCCGACCCGGCCAACCTCACGTTCTTCGAAGCGGTGGCGGGTCAGTGCGCTGTTGCCCTGCACCGGGTGGCCGTGCTCGACGGCGAGCGCCAGGCCCGGCGGCTGGAGGCGGCCGCGGTGCAACGCCTCGGTCGGCTCCGAGCCGTCACGGCGCGCCTGTCCCAGCCGCTGTCCGCGGCCTCGGTCGCCGACATCGTGGTCGGGGAGATGATCGCGGAGCTCGGGACCGAACGGGGCATGCTGTTCGTCCTCTCCCCGGACTTCACCCGGCTCGATCTGGTCGGCACCCGCGGCGTCGAAGGCGCGAGTAGCGAGGGCCCGTCCTCGTACCCCGCGGACTTCACGTTCCCCGGTGGCGAAGCGGTTCTCACCCGGCGTGCCGTGTTCCTGCGCAACACGACCGAACGCAACCGGCGCTTCCCCGCGATGACCGAGCTGCCGCCGTACGAGGAACAGGCGGTGGCCTGCGTACCCCTGCTGGTGGACGGCCAGCCCATCGGCCTGCTGGCGGTCACCTTCCCGGGCGAGCGGGACTTCCAGGAGGAGGACACGTTCTTCCTGCAGGCGCTCGCCGACCAGTGCGCGCAGGCGCTGGACCGTACCCGCCTGCGCGACGCCCAGCAGCGCAGCCGGCGCCAGCTGGCCCTGCTCGCCGAGACCGGCCGGCTGTTCGCCACCTCGCTCAACCTCGACGCCACGCTGGAGCACGTCTGCCGGCTGCTCGTCCCCGCGGCGGCCGACGCCGCCGTGGCCCGGGTGCTGGAGCCGGGGGGGCGGATCCGCGTCGTTGCCGTGTCGCAGGCCGAAGGCAACCGGCTGGGTGACATCGGCGGAGCCGACGGCGAGGAGCGGGAGGCCGCTGACCACCTGCGCCGAGTGATCGACCAGGGCGAGACCCGGCTCGTGGTGTCGCCGGCCGACGATGACGAGTTCCTGCCGGGCGTCGGCCGGCTGCGCGCGTTGGGGCTGTCCTCGGTGGCCTTTCTGCCGCTGCGTGCCCGTGGCCGGTCCCTCGGGCTGATCACCGCGGCGACCGGCGCCGACCGGGCGCCGATGACCACCGACGACGTCCCATTCCTGTCCGAGCTGGCCAGCCGGGTCGCACTCGCGGTCGACAACGCCCGGCTGTTCCACCACCAGACCGAGATCGCGCACACCCTCCAGCGCAGCCTGCTCCCCGCCGAGCTTCCGGCCATCGACGGTGCCGAGGTTGCGGTCACCTACCTGCCCGGTACGGAGGGCACCACCGTCGGCGGCGACTTCTACGACGTCATCCCGCTGCCGAGCGGACGGTTCGGACTGGTCATCGGCGACGTCATGGGACGCGGTGTCCGGGCCGCCGCGGCGATGGGGCAGCTGCGGGCGGCCATCCGGGCGTACGCGCTCGAAGGTCACCCGCCGGCCGACCTGCTCGCCCGGCTCGACCGGCTGGTGAGCAGCCTCGAGGAGGGACTGCTGGTCACCTGCGTCTACGCCGAGTGGGATCCCGGCCGACGACTGATCCGGCTGGCGAACGCCGGCCACCCGCCGCCCCTGCTGCGGATGCCGGGTGCCGACGCGGTTTTCCTCGAGCTGGACCCCGGGATGCCGCTCGGGGTCGGCAACATCGACTGCGTCGACCTCGAGCTCGAGCTCCCGCCGGGCGCCATGCTGCTGGCCTACACCGACGGCCTGGTCGAGTCGCCGGACCTCGCCCTGGGCGACGGCATGGAGTCCCTGCGGCTCGCGGTCGGGAGGGCCGGCCAGCGCGCCTCCGCGGTCTGCGACAGCGCCGTCAGCGGGCTGCGGGCGTTGCAGCTGGCCGAGCGGACGGCGGCGGCCGACGGGCCGCCGCGCCGGCGCCATGATGACGACATCGCCCTGCTGGCAATGGTCGTCACCGGCGTCGAGGCCGTGGACGCCGCCCCTTCGCTGCCGGATTCGGCGGTCGAGCTCGAGCTGCCGGCTGAGGCCGCCTCTGCGGGCCGCGCCCGCCAGTTCGTCGACGAGGCCTTCGGCCGGTGGGGCCTCGCAGACGTCGGCGACCGGCTCGACACGGCCGTGCTCCTGGTCAGCGAGCTGGTCACGAACGCCGTACGGCATGCCGGGACGGTGCTGCGGCTGCGGGTGCTGCGACCGGTACCCGGCCGGATCCGCATCGAGGTCATCGACCACGCCCCGCACGGCAGCCTGGACAGCCGGCTCTCCGGCGAGGCCGCCGAAGGAGGACGCGGTCTCTACCTCGTCGAAACCCTGGCGGATGCTTGGGGGAGTGCCGCGCTCGGTGGCGCGGCCGGGGGAAAGACGATCTGGTTCGAGCTGGACGGAGTCGCGTGACCACTGACTACCAGGAGCCGGAGGCCGAAGCCGTGCCCGGTGTGCGGCTCGGGTTGCCGGCAAGCGGACCCGGATCCGTGGCCACGTACGGCCGCCGGCTCCTCGGCGTGGTCATCGACATTGCCGCGTCCTACGCCATTGCCGCGTTGTTCGCAGGCACCGCGACGCCCGGCGGCTGGTCCACTCTGGTGTTCCTGGTCGAGACCGTTGTCCTGCTGTCCTTGACCGGCCAGACGCTCGGCATGGCTGCGGTGCAGGTGCGGGTGCTTTCCTTGTCCCGCGGGCGGATCCACGCGTGGTGGGCGCTGATCCGTCAGGTGCTCCTGCTGGCGATGATCCCTGCGCTCGTCACCGACGCCGACCGTCGTGGCCTGCACGACAAGGCCAGCGGCGTCGTCGTGGTCAACGCCTGACCCGTTTCCGGACGATCCGCGCCCGGTCGCGCCAAGCAGAAGAGCCCCAGGTGGCGGGAGTTGGGGGTTGCCGGTTAGGTCGCAACCGACGTCGGGGTGGGAAGCTCGTCCTGCGCTGGAAGGACCGGGTCGTCCTGCGCGGGCTCCGCTGACTTCGGGCGGCGCAGGCTGAGCACGACGCTCCCGGAGAGCACGACGACGATCACGGCGAGGCTGGCCAGGGAGCTGATCTCCGGGACCGCCCCGCTGATGGTCTTGTGCGCTGCCTGCAGGATGAGCTTCACCCCGATGAAGGACAGGATGACGGCCAGCCCCTTGGACAGCAGGTGGAAGCGGTCGAGCAGCCCGGCCAGAAGGAAGTACAGGGCGCGGAGGCCGAGTATCGCGAAGGCGTTGCTGGAGTAGACGATGAAGGGGTCGTCGCTCACCGCCAGAACCGCTGGAATGCTGTCGACAGCGAAGACGAGGTCGGCAGCTTCGATCGCGACGACGACCGCGAGCAGCGGGGTTGCAACCCGACGTCCGGCCTCGGCCACGAAGAACTTCGTGCCGGCGTACTCCTCGCGCACCGGAATGACCTTGCGGAGCAGCCGTACGGCCATGCTGCGGTTCGGGTCGTAGCTGTCGTCCTTGTCCGTGAGCAACTTGTAGGCGCTGTACAGCAGGACTGCGGCGAAGACGAACAGGACGACGCTGAAGCTGGAGACGACGGCGACGCCGGCCGAGAGCAGTAGTCCCCGAAAGACCAGTGCCCCGACAACGCCGGCGAACAGGACACGGTGCTGATATCCGCGTGGCACGCGGAAGTAGCCGAAGATCAGCGCGAAGACGAACAGGTTGTCGACGGACAGACTCTTCTCCAGCAGCCACGCTGTGGTGAATTCGACCCCGGCGTTGGTGCCCAGTGTCATGGCGACCACGACGGCGAACACCAACGACAGGCCGACCCACACCCCGCTCCAGGCGGCGGCCTCGCGGAACCCGATGGCATGGGGTCCGCGGTGTGCGAGCAGGTCGATGGCGAGCATGGTGACGACGACGGCAACGAGCGCCGCCCACGCCCAGCTGGGGACGTCGAGCATGGCTTCTCCTCGGGGCTGGTTGCTCAGGGTGGGTCGCGACAGGGCTGCTGAAGCTGGCTGCTAAGGCGCAGTGGTGTCCAGTAGGTGCTGCAGGATGCGCAGCTGCGCCAGGGCTGTCTCGTAGCGCACGGCGAGCTGCTCGCGGGTGGCGCTCGGGAGCGGTTCGCCGGAGAGCAGGGCGCGGCGCAGGCGGGGGAGCTCCACGGACTGCAGCAGGTGCGCGCGCCCGGCCAGCTGACCCCGGTTCGCCGCGTCCACGGCAGCAGCCGTTGCGGTGGCCGGCGCTTTGTACGGTCCGGCGGCGTCGGGACCGGTGACAAGGGCGACCCGCGTTGCGGCGGGCGCCCCGTGCGCGACCCGGCGGCTGACACTGCGATCGCGCTGGTGCTCCTGGTCGGGCAGGCCGATGACGATCACCGCCGCGCCATGGGCCCGGGCGATCCGCAGGATCGTCGCCCCCACCCGGCGGGACTGGCGTCGCTGCCCCCCGCGGGCCAGGTATTCGGCGACCACCACCCTGGGTTCTGCGGCGACCCCGGTCATCGCCGGCGCCAGCCGGGCGACGAGGTCCAGCCCGCGACCTTCGGGCGACGGTGCGTGGGGGGTGTACCCGTTGGCCGAGGGGCGGGATGAGGCCGGCGTACTCGCCGCCACTACCGTGACGAGCAACAGCTCACGATTCTCCGCGGCCGCCACAGCGGCCGCGCGACGAACGACCGCCGACGCGAGCGGCGAGTCGTCGACGGCTGCCAGCACGGCGCCTCGGCCCTGGCGGTGTGCGGCGGTCGACGCCGATCGAAGCAGGCGGCCAGGGGTGACCGCAGTCAGCGGTGCCGGCGACGTCGTGCTGGTCATGGCCATGAGATCTCCTCGGTGCATGGGCCCCCGGCTGAACGGGCGGTCACCGCGTCAAGGGCGGTAGTGCCACCATGCAATGACTGAGATCAGCAGCCCAGAGCGGTTTCTGGCACCGAATGTCAGGTGTTTGTTGCCGACATGCGGCAGGAAGCGCCTATGACGGCCGGCATCGACGGGTGAGCGGTCGGGCTCACTGCCGGTCGGGCCGCTGGGCCGGCCAGTCCAGGAGCTGCGCCCCCAGCACTGCCGCCTGCAGGGCGAACCGTTGGTCGGGGTCACCGGGATCGTGGCCGGTGAGTGCCTTCACCCTTTCGAGTCGGTAGGTGAAGGCGCGCACGGACAGGTGCAGCGAGCGCGCTGCCCGTGCGGCGTTGCCGCCGGTGTCGAAGTAGGCCCGCAAGGTGGCCAGCAGTGGCTCGGCACCACCTCGCGCGGTCAGCAGCGGGCTGAGCAGGGCGGACACCAGGTCGTTCATCGCCGCAGTGTCGCGGAGCAGCACCTGGTAGACCAAAAGGTCGGCGGCGTCGACCACGGGACCGGGCAGACCGAGCCGGTCCGCGAGCTCCAGCACGCCGCGTGCCTCGTCCAGTGACATCCGAACACCGACCGCCCCGGGTCGGGGTCTGCTCAACCCGAGGATCCACGCACCCACTCCAGAGGGTCGCTGCAGCTGCACGCCGCCCAGGCTTGCCGCTGGGGCTCCGAGCACCGCGGTGAGCTGCTGCGCGACGTGGGTAACAGCCGCCGGGTCCGGCGCTGCGAACACCACCACGAGCAGGTCGTTCTTGCTGGTAACCAGGACGTGCGCGTCACCTTTGCTGCCGAGGATGGCGCGTTCGAGGTTGCCGAGCACCGCGGTGCCGTCGTGGAAGGGCCGCTCGGCTCGCACCACTGCCACGGCATGTGGTCCCGACAGGTCCAGTCCGTAGCCGGCCGCCCGGTCCAGCAGTCCTCGGGCATCGCTGCGCCCCAGCAGCAAGTCGTCCACGAACTCCCGGCGCTCGGCCTCCTCCCTGCGAACCAGAGAGCGCCGAGTCAGTTGGAAGCCTTCGGTCAGGGCGGCCACGGCGTCGGCACTGGCCCGCAGAACCGCCTCCCCGGCCCGGACGACGGGAAGCCGCTCGCCGCCGGCCCGCCCGACGGCCGGCAGCTGCGGCCACAATCGCCAGGCAGCGGACAGGTAGAGATCGACCAGGGCGCGCAGCGCCACCCCGGCGCGGGCGCCCTCGCCGCCGAGCTGCCGGTAGCGTGCCAGCTCGGCTCGGCGGAGCCGATGACCGCCGCCGGCGGCCCGCTCTGCGGCGGACAGGAAGTCTCCCAGCAGCGCGGGGTCCAGGCCGCCAGCGTCGCGGGCCGCGGCTTCGGCCACCTGTCGCAGCCGGTCGGCGGCCAGCGGGTCCTCGAATGCCGGCATCCTCGCCCCTGACTGCCGTAACCCGGCAATGAATACATCGTGACACCAGCCGTAACACTACCTGGGCTGCCGGATCGAGTCGGGCAAGAGTGGAGCCACCAACCCGAACAAGGAGGGTCAGCCATGAGCGTCTCGCTCATCAAAGGCAACAACGTCAACCTCACCAAGCAGGCACCCGGTCTCACCGCGGTGTCCGTCGGCCTCGGGTGGGATGTGCGCACCACCACCGGCACGGAGTTCGACCTGGACGCTTCCGCGATCCTGTGCACCGATGCCGGCACCGTCGTCTCCGACCGCGACTTCGTCTTCTTCAACAACCTGGCCAGCGCCAACGGCGCGGTACAGCACACCGGAGACAACCTCACCGGAGAGGGTGAGGGCGACGACGAGGTCATCAAGGTCGACCTCACCGCCGTCCCGGCCGAGGCAGCCAAGATCGTCTTCCCGGTGGCGATCTACAACGGGGAGGCCCGCAAGCAGACCTTCGGTCAGGTACGCAACGCGTTCATCCGGGTCGTCGACCAGGCCAACGGCGATGAGTTGGCGCGCTACGACCTGTCAGAGGACGCCGGCACCGAGACGGCCATGGTCTTCGGTGAGCTGTACCGCCACGGCACGGATTGGAAGTTCCGCGCTGTCGGGCAGGGCTACAGCACAGGACTCGCCGGTATCGCCAGCGACTTCGGGGTTCGCCTGTAATCCCACTGAAGGCTCATCGGAGGACGGAGGACGACGATGTGGAGCACTCCCGCTGCGCGCCCTGGCGTTCGCGCCTCGATCCGGGCGGTCAGGCTGATGGCAGTCAGCATTGTCGGCGGGTTGCTGTTGGTGGCCGGACTCGCGGCGCTCATCCTGCCCGGACCGGGGATGTTGCTGTGCATCCTGGGCCTGGTCCTGTTGGCCACCGAGTACGTCTGGGCGCAGCGCAGCCTGCACTGGGCGCGACGCAAGTCCCAGCAAAGCATCGAGCGCGGCGCTGCCAGCCGGATGGCGACGTACGGCTCGATCGCCAGCGGCCTCGGCCTGCTCGTCCTAGGCATCACCGAACTCATCGTCGGGCTGCCGATCGTGACGTCGCTCGGCGCGGTGATGTTCATCGCCAGTGGCCCGGTGATCATCGGCACCACGGCCTGGTCGCGACGCCAGCACCTGCGAGCACCCGAAGGCAGCGCGTCGACAGTCGCTTGGGACCCGCCCAACCCTGCCGGGCGGGTTTGAAGTCGTACGTGGCTCCGTGAAGATCTACAAAGTAATGACGGCCCGCGACCTCATCGCCGGCTGGCGCATCGTCCCTGCCGATCCGTTCGGAGTCCTGATCGCCGAGGTCGTCCGGGCTTCGATGCGGAGGACAGCGGTCAGCGCATCTTGCCGCGCGGGACTCGGCCGCCCTTGGGCATCGGGCCCTTGGGGATAGGCGGCTGGCCGGGGCCGAGCGCGCGCAGCCGCTGCTTGACCGCACTGGTCGCCTTGCCGTCGAGGTTGCGCGGCAGCCGCAGGATGTGGTTCTGCAGCTTGCGCAGCGGCACCTGGCCGTCCTCGTCGCCGACCGAGACCTCATAGACCGGCACCTCGGCGGCGACCCGGGACACCCGCTTCTTCTCCTGCAGCAGCAAGGCTTTCGTACGCGTCTGAGCGCCCTCGGCCACGAGGATCACGCCCGGCTTTCCTACGACCCGGTGCACCATGTCCTGCGAGACGTTGTAGGCCACGGCCGGGGTGATCTGCCAGTCGCCGCGCATCGACTGCAGCACTGCCGCCGCGGCGCCCGGCTCGCCCTCGATCTCGGCGAGCCCGGCCTTGGTCGCGCGGCGGTAGAGCACGCCGAGCACGCCGAAGGCACCGAAGATGACGCCGATGATCGTCAGGTAGATCAGGAAGCCCAGCAGCAGCCCCAGCACCACGAACAGCGCGACGATGCCGACGAAGGCGCCGGCCATGAACAGCGGCAGCTTGGGGTCGCGTGCCGCGGTCGCCGTGTAGGCCTCCCGCAGCTGGGCGAACCGCTGACGACGGGTGCGCTTCTCGGCCATGCAGCGAGGATACGGGCTCGCCGGGTGTGGTCAGGAAGCGGTGACCGACATCTGGTCGCCGGGACCACCGGCGGCGGCAGTACGGGACTCGATCGCCTGCTGGTAGAGCCGGCCGGCGCGATAGGACGAGCGGACCAGCGGCCCGGACAGCACGCCGGCGAAGCCGATGTCCTCGGCCTCCTCGCGCATCGCGACGAACTCCTCCGGCCGCACCCAGCTGTGCACCGGGTGGTGGCGGAGGGACGGGCGGAGGTACTGGGTGATGGTCAGCAGCTCGCAGCCCGCTTCGAAGAGGTCCTGCATCGCCTGGGACACCTCGGCCCGCTCCTCGCCCATGCCGAGGATCAGGTTGGACTTGGTGACCAGGCCGGCCGTACGGGCCTGGCGGATCACGTCGAGCGAGCGGTCGTAGCGGAAGCCGGGGCGGATCTGCTTGAAGATCCGCGGCACGGTCTCGATGTTGTGCGCGAGCACCTCGGGGGCGCTGTCGAAGACCTGCTGCAGCAGCTTGGGGATCGCGTTGAAGTCGGGGATCAGCAGCTCGACGCCGGTGCCCGGGTTGAGGGCGTGGATCTGCCGCACCGTCTCCGCGTACAGCCAGGCGCCACCGTCCTCGAGGTCGTCCCGAGCGACACCGGTGATGGTCGCGTAGCGCAGGCCCATCGCCTGCACCGACTCGGCGACCCGGCGCGGCTCGTCGCGGTCCAGCGCCTGCGGCTTGCCCGTGTCGATCTGGCAGAAGTCGCAGCGCCGGGTGCACTGGTCGCCGCCGATGAGGAAGGTCGCCTCGCGGTCCTCCCAGCACTCGTAGATGTTGGGGCAGCCGGCCGCCTCGCAGACCGTGTGCAGCCCCTCGCGCTTGACCAGGCCCTTGAGCTCTTGGTACTCCGGGCCCATCACCGCGCGAGTCTTGATCCACTCGGGCTTGCGCTCGATGGGGGTCTGCGCGTTGCGGACCTCGAGGCGCAGCAGCTTGCGGCCCTCAGGGGAGACGGTGTCAGACAAGAACGTGCTCCAGACCGAGTGCGGAGAGGGGGACTTGCTGTGGGTTGGTTGCCCCGAGCACCTGGGCGAGGTGTCCCTCTACGAGGGGAAGTATGTCGTCCACCGTGATGTTCCGGCCGGTCTCCGCGCTCAGGGTGGTGACGCCGGCGTCGAGCAGACCGCAGGGGACGATCCGGTGGAAGGCCTCCAGTGAGCAGTCGGCGTTGAGGGCGAAGCCGTGCATCGCGATGCCGCGCGCGACCCGCACTCCGATGGCAGCGACCTTGCGCTCCGGGCGACCCCCCTCGTGGTCGTCCTGCTCGACCCAGACCCCGCTGCGGCCTTCGACCCGTACGGTGGCCACTCCGAGGTCGGCGCAGGTGCGGATCAGTGCCTCCTCGAGCCGGCGGACGTAGCCGACGACGTCGACCTGTCCCGGCCGTTCGCCGCCGGTCGGGGTGAGCGTAGGCACCGCAACGATCGGGTAGCCGGTGAGCTGTCCCGGGCCGTGCCAGGTGATCCGGCCGCCGCGGTCGACGTCGATGACCTCGCTGCCGTCGGTCGGCCGCTCCCAGCTGTTGGTCCGCTTGCCGGCGGTGTAGACCGGCTCGTGCTCGACCAGCAGCACGGTGTCGGCGATGTCGCCCTCGACCCGGCGGGAGTGCAGCGCCCGCTGCCAGTCCCAGGCCTGCTGATAGGGAACCCGGCCGGCGCGTAAGAGCAGCAGGTCGGGCATGAGGCCAGCCTACTTCGCGCCCGGGCCAAGCCGTGGCGAGTGCCATAAGGCGGGTAGTCGGCTTATCGTGGGAACGGCGCGGCGAGCCCGTGTGCGTGGCCAATCTTCCCGGCTGCCACGCGGTTGCTGACCTCGAGCTTGCGGAGCACGTTCGACACGTGAACGCTGACCGTCTTCTTGCTGATGAAGAGCAACTCGCCGATCTCACGGTCGCTTCGACCCGCGGCAAGCTGCCCCAAGATCTCGACTTCGCGGACGGTCAGTCCGAGGTCCGCGGCCGCCATTGCTTCAGTTGTCGGGACCGCCTCCTCGGTGTCGTGGAGCTGGAGCCGGCCTCGCTGGGCGAGACCCAGAATCCGGGCGGTCAGCGGCTCTGTGCCGAGTTCGGTGCTGATCCGCCACGCCTCGTGCAGGCACTCGCGTGCGCGCGCCCGGCCGGCGCGGCTCTCGAGCAGCGCCTCGGCCTGACGCCAGCGACAGTAGGCACGTGGGTACGGCTCGCGGGCCTCCTCCCAGAGCAGCGCGGCCTGGTCCCACAGGTCTGTGTCGGACCTGTCCAGCCGGGATCGTTCGGCCGCTGACTGGGCCTCCGCCGCAAAGGACCGCGGCGTGAGCGTGACACCGCGTTCTTGCCGGGCGAGCACCGTGCGGTGGACCGCCGCCACGAAGTCGTCGCAGCGCATCCGCATGTTCTCCCGGTCCGGCTGGTGACAGTTCGCCCTGTTCCTGTCGTACTGGTCGGCGATGGCCCGCGCGCCCCACATGCAGAACTCGGGAAGCATGCTCTCGTCGTCGCTCTGCACGGCGAGCGCGAGCGCCTCCTGGGCATGTGACTCAGCGACATCGGGACGGCCGAGTTCGAGCTCCAGCTCGGCGAACATGCCCAGCACAGCCGCGGCGCCCATGACGTCGTACAGCCCGCTTGTCATCTCCCGCTCCGCGGCGAGAACCCCTCGAGCTGCTTCGAAGTGGCCACGGCGAATCATCATCGGACCGGCGAGCGTCTGCCGCCAATCCCATGACGCATGCGGGCCGAACGCGCGCGGACGGGGCCGGCGGAGAACCTGCTCGGCCTCGGTCCAGCGGCCCAGGCGGACGAGCGCCTCGACACCATTTATCGAGGCGCCGCTAAGTCGGAGACCCCACGGGTCCTCTCCTCGCGCCGCGCCATCGAACATGATCGACACGGCTTCATCGAGCCGGCTCGCGTCAAGCAGCATCGCCGCCAGATTGCGGTATGCGTGGATCAGACCTTCGGGATCGGAGGTCTCCTCGGCGATGACGAGCGAGTCGCGGAGCAGCGCGATGCCCTCGTCTTCGAATCCGAGACTGACGCGGCAACATCCCAAGGTATTGAGCGCACTGCCCTCGACCTGCCGTGCGCCGACAGCGCGGGCCTGGTCGAGCGCCTCCTGAGCGCGTTCTGCTCCAGCGACCCAGCGCGACATGAGGATGTACCAGTGCGCCTCTTCAGCCAGCAACACAGCGAGCTCGACCGAGGGCGTCGCGGCTCCCA
This sequence comes from Frankiales bacterium, assembly GCA_033851545.1. Classification (GTDB taxonomy): domain Bacteria; phylum Actinomycetota; class Actinomycetes; order JAWWOL01; family JAWWOL01; genus JAWWOL01. The sequence continues at coordinate 160,768 of JAWWOO010000081.1, forward strand.
GCAGCCCCTCGGCGCTTCGGTAGGCCCGAAATGCCGTGGCCGAGTCGCCGGTGCACCAGAGGTTTCGGCCGAGCAGGGTGTATCCCCGCGCGGCTGTCAACGGGTCCGACCGGTCGTGGGCACCCGCGATGAGGGCATTCGCGAAGTCGACCGCACGCTCGTGGGCTCCGGCGAGATAGGCGAGATCGGCGCCCTGCTCAAGCAGCTTGAGTCGATCGATGTGAGCTGCCGCTGCGGCGTCGGGCGCACGCTCGGCAGAAGTCAACGCGTGTTCCAGGAGCGTGAGTGCCTCCGGGAAGGCGCCCACGGCCACCGCGGCCCCCACCGCATCGAGCGATGGCTGCAAGGTGGCAGCCCATTCCTCAGCAGCCCACCAGTGTGCGGCCAGCTCCGCGGCGCGATGGTTTGGCGCCGTCTGTACGAGCGCCGGGTCGGCGCTGAGCGCTCTGGCGATCTCCAGGTGCATCCGAATGCGCTCGGAGGGGAGCAAGGCGTCGTACACGGCTTCACGGAGTAGTGCGTGCCGGAACACGTAGCCCGACCGCGAGGCATCGACGACCAGGATGTTCTTGTCGACGGTTTCGCTGATGGACGCGGAGAGCTGGTCGGCGTCCGTCCTGCTGAGCCGGGCCAGGAGGTGGTGATCGGCGGTGACGCCTGCCACAGCTGCGACCGTGAGAAGTTGCTGTGCCTGCGGGGCAAGGTCCCTGACGCGGCTCATGATGACGTCTCGAAGCGCCCTTGGCAGGGGCGCCGTATCCGGACTGGCAAGCAGTTCCTCTGCGTAGAACGGGTTCCCCTGCGAACGCGTCCAGACTGAGTCGAGCAGAAGCGAATCAGGCAGTCGGCCGGTCCGGGCCTCGATCAGCGTCGCCAAATCGGCCCGCTCGAGCCCCCCGAGGTCGAGCCGTGTCACCCGGGGGTGCCGCGCGAGCTCGGTGAGCCACGGCGTCAGGGCATGGTCGGGATCGAGGTCCTCCCCACGGTAGGTGCCCAGAATGAGCACGCGCAGGTCGTCGAAGTTGCGGGTGAGGAAGTCGACCAACTGGGTGCTACCCGAGTCCGCCCAGTGCAGATCCTCGAAGACGAGGACTATCGGTGACCGCTGGGCAGCCTCAGCGAGGGTTTCGAGGATCGATTCGAAGAACACGGTCCTGGCAAAGCCGGCGGCCGTTGGCACTCCGGCGGGGGAGAGTCTGAGCGGGTCGAGGGCTGCAGACCCGTCACGGCCGACATCAGCGCCCAGGGTGCTGAGCAACTGAGCCGGCGAGGACTGGCCCACCTGGCGGCCCAGGGTGCGGAGGATCCCCATGACCGGCGCGTACGGGAGGCCCCCCTCGGAGGGGACGCACAATCCCGTTGCCACGACGGCCCCACGCAGCCGTGCTCGGTCGCAGAACTCCTCGACCAGTCGCGATTTGCCGATGCCGGCGTCGCCGGCAACCAACACGGTCGTCGCCCGACCGCCGGCAACCTCGTCGAAGAGCTTGCCCAGACGTTCGAGCTCGCCGTTCCGCCCGACGAGGTCCGGCGGGGAGTGGGAGGGTGTCATCCCTGATCCCTCGATGCCTGAGAGGGGACAGCTGGCCGGATCAGCAGGGTACGTGCGGGCGGCAAACGGACAGCAGGTTGTGGACCACCGGGGTGAACGGCTGGACGGCTGCCGGCCGGATGATCCTCGATGAATGTCCGCTGTGCCCTATGCTCGCCCGTCCCAGCGTGAAAGACAACGCCAGAATGACGACGGCCGTGAAGGTCACGACCGTATCCCGGGTCCAGCTCGCGGTACGGCCGGCCGTGTGCTCGAGCAGGTCGATGGGTGTCTCGGACATGGCAATCTCCTGCGGCTCAAGGTCACCCGTGCGGTGACCGTGGCCCACGATGTGTGACAGGAGAGTGCTGCGACATCGGGAAGTGCGCCTCATATTGGCCGTAAGGCATACCTATCTTCAGCCGAGGCGCCGGGGCTCCAGCACCGTCTCGGTGACCATGCCGTCGGCGCCGCGCTCGACCCGGTAGCCGAAGACCTCGTCGCGGTCGGACACCACCTCGTACAGCTCGGTTCCGACGTAGTGCAGGCCGACCCCGTCGTCGGTCGCGTAGGACAGGGGCAGCGTGCCGTCGCCGACCAGGGAGTGCAGCAAGGGTCGACGCTGCTCCTCGGAGTCGTAGTGCACCCCGTTGCCATAGGGGACCAGCGCGAGCCCGTTGGTGACCGGACGCAGGTCCGGCCCGAACGAGTCGGTGGTGCCACCCACGTGCCAGCACAGGGAGCCGGCGCTGACCCCGGCCAGAACCACTCCGGACTCCCAGGCCGCGCGCATCGCGTCGTCGATCCCGTGCAGCTGCCACATCGCGAGCAGACCCGCGACGCTGCCGCCACCGACCCAGATCACGTCCTGCTCGAGCAGGTGCCGGGCCGGGTCCGCGATGTTGGGCATGGTGAACAGCTGAAGGTGGCTGGCTCGGACGTCCTCACGACCGGCGAACGCCGCGTAGAACAGCGCGTAAGCACCGAGGTTGTCGCCGCCGGCCGTCGCGAGGTAGCAGATCCGCGGACGGCTCGCGCCGGACAGCTCGAGCGCGTGGTCGATCAGCGGCCCGATCTCCCACCCGTAGCGGTCGGTCGGCCGGAAGCCGCCGCTGGTCGCCAGGATGTGCGGTTCTCGCGCGGGCACGCTGCCCCTCTCGGTCGGGTCGGCCCACCGTACCGGCCTGCGTGAAAACTCTTGCGGCTCAGGCGTTCGGGCGAGTAGTCTCCGCGGCATATTCGACATTACCGAATGATGTTCAGGCCAGGCGTGGACCCACCCGACAGGACGGGGCAGGTCATGCAGAGACGACGAGGTCTCCCCGGATCACCGCGCTGCCTGGCGCCGGAACCCCCGCAGGTCCGGGCGCGACCCGACCTCCCCAGTCACGTTTGGTCCGGCCCCGTGGGCTGATGACCGTCTCACCGCCTATGGCACGCGTGCCCATCGTGAGAGGAGATCCGATGAAGAAGTTGATCAACGACCCGAACGACGTCGTGGCCGAGGCCCTGCTGGGAATCGAGGAGGCCCATCGCGACCTGCTGGTCGACCACCACAACAAGATCATCTACCGGGGGGACGGCCCGCGGTCCGGCAAGGTCGGCATCATCTCCGGCGGTGGGTCGGGGCACGAGCCGATGCACGGCGGCTTCGTCGGGCTCGGCATGCTTGACGCCGCCTGCGCCGGCGAGATCTTCACCTCACCCGTACCGGATCAGATGCTGGCGGCCACCAAGCTGGTCGACGGCGGTGCCGGCGTGCTGCACGTGGTCAAGAACTACACCGGCGACGTGATGAACTTCGAGATGGCGGCCGAGCTGGCCGCCGCTGAGACCGGCGCGCGAGTCGTCTCGGTGGTCACCAACGACGATGTTGCTGTCCAGGACAGCACGTGGACAGCCGGCCGGCGCGGGGTCGGCGTCACGGTCCTGCTCGAGAAGATCGCGGGGGCTGCGGCCGAGCAGAACCGGACCCTCGACGAGGTCGCGGACATCGCCCGTACGGTCAATGCGAACGGCCGCAGCATGGGCGTGGCGCTCACCTCGTGCACGGTGCCGGCCGCGGGCAAGCCGACGTTCGAGATCGGCGAGCGGGAGATGGAGCTCGGCGTCGGGATCCATGGCGAGCCCGGCCGCCAGCGGTTGCCGATGGGGACGGCGAAGGAGATCGCGGCCCTGTTGGTCGAACCGATCCTGGCCGACCTGCCGTTCTCCCGTGGCGACAACGTGCTCGCGTTCGTCAACGGTCTGGGCGGCACGCCGATGATCGAGCTGTACGTGATGTACCACGAGGTGCACAAGATCCTCGCCGGCCACGGGGTGCAGATCGCCCGCTCGCTGGTCGGCCCGTACATCACCTCCCTGGAGATGGCCGGCGCGTCGGTCACCCTGCTCAAGGTCGACGACGAGATGCTCTCGCTGTGGGACGCCCCGGTCAGGACGCCCGGACTGCGGTGGGGAATCTGACCCATGGAGGACGACGTGACGACGGCGGCCCTGGTGGCCTGGGTGCGCTCCTTCGCTGACCTGGTCGCCGTCAACCGGGACTACCTGACCCAGCTGGACTCGGCCATCGGCGACGCCGACCACGGCTCCAACATGGATCGGGGCATGCGCGCCGCAGTCGCCGCTGTGGAGGAGGCCGCCCCGGCGACGGCTGGGGCGCTGTTCAAGAAGGTCGGGATGACCCTGGTGTCGACCGTCGGCGGTGCGAGCGGGCCGTTGTTCGGCACGTTCTTCCTGCGCATGGGTACGTCGTTCGGGGAGGCGGAGGTCGTGTCCCCGAAGGACTTCGCCGCCGCGCTGCACGCGGGTCTCGACGGGGTCGTCCAGCGGGGCAAGGCCGAGCCCGGGGACAAGACGATGTACGACGCCCTCGCCCCCGCGGTCAGTGCGCTTGAGCAGGCGCTCGACGAGTCGCTGCCCCTGCCGGAGGCGCTGGCCAAGGCCCACGCGGCGGCTGCGGCCGGGCGTGACGCGACCATCCCGCTGCTCGCCCGCAAGGGCAGGGCGAGCTATCTGGGCGAACGCAGCGTGGGGCACCAGGACCCGGGTGCCACGACCGTGGCGCTCCTGCTCGAGGCAGCGGCGGGAACCGCGACCTGACCGGGCGGATACGAACGGAGCAGGACATGGCCGAGCCGCAGGGGGACCGGGCGGGCTCGGGCGGCCGCGCCTCGGTGGGTCTGGTGGTGGTCTCGCACAGCCGCGCCCTCGCGTCCGCTGCGGTGGCCCTTGCCGCGGAGATGCTCCACGGCCGGGAGGTCAGGATCGAGGTTGCCGCGGGCCTGGACGACCGGACGTTCGGGACGGATGCCGTCCAGATCCGGGAGGCCATCGAACGGGTGGACGGTCCCGGCGGGGTGGTCGTGCTGATGGACCTCGGCAGCGCGGTCCTCAGCGCCGAGCTCGCACTCGACCTGCTGGACGACCCGACGGCCAGGGACCGGGTGATCCTGTCGCCGGCGCCGATCGTCGAAGGGCTGGTCGTGGCGTCGGTGGCCGCAGCCGGCGGTGCCGGCAGGGCAGAGGTCGCAGCCGAGGCCCGGAACTCCTTGATGGGCAAGGCCGCCCATCTCGGCGGCCCGGATCACCTGACGGTGCCGGAGGCCGAAAGCCCAGCGCAGGACGAGGTAGTCGCCGTCTTCACCATCGGCAACCGGCACGGCCTGCATGCGCGGCCGGCGGCGAGGCTGGTCGCGGAGGTCCGCGGCCTCGACGCGACCGTCCGGCTCAGCAACCTGACGACAGGGGCGGGTCCCGTACCGGCAGGGAGCCTCAGCCGCGTCGCCACCCTCGGCGCACTGCGCGGCCACGACGTCGAGGTGCGTGCCTCTGGTCGGCAGGCGCAGGATGCCGTCGAGCACCTGCTGGCGCTGGCTGCCCGGGACTTCGACGAGGTCGGTGACGGGGTCGCCGCAACCCCGGTCCAGCCTTCGAGGCCCGGCCCGCTGCCCGGGTCGCCCGGGATCGGCATCGGTCCGGCCCGTCACCTCACCGCGGAGCCGGTGGAACCGGCCGACGACGCGCCGATAGCCGAGCCGGCGGCGGAGTGGCGGCGCATCGTCGGCTCCGTCGCCGAGGTCCGGCGTGAGATCGAGCACGTACGCGTCCTCACCGCCCGCGAGGCCGGGGCCGGCGCGGCCGGCATCTTCGACGCGCACCTGTCCTTGCTCTCCGACGCGGAGCTGCTCGGCGACGTCAAGCGCCGGATCAGCGCCGGCGAGGGCGCGACGGGGGCGTGGGTGGCGTCGCTGGCCGCGGTCGAGCAGGAGTGGGCCGCCTTGCCGGACCCCTACCTGCGGGAGCGGGCGCAGGATGTGCGTGCCGTACGTGACCAGGTCGTACGCGTGCTGACCGGCAGCACCGTGCGGCGGCCGGCGGGCGACGGAGTGCTCGTGGCCGCCGACCTCACGCCGGCGGAGGCGGCTGAGCTCGACCCAGAGCGGGTGAGCGGCGTCGTCCTGACGCAGGGCAGTGCCAGCTCGCACGCCGCGATCCTGGCGCGGGCGCGCAACATCCCGCTGGTGGTCGCCGCAGGCGGCCAGGTCCTGGCCGTCCCCGAGGGGACGATGCTGGTGCTCGACGGGGGCACCGGCGAACTGCAGGTCGACCCACCGGCCGAGGTGCTGGCCGCATTCCGTGTGCGCGGAGCCGAGATGGCCGAGCGGCGGGCCCGCGAGCTGGCACTTGCCGGCCAGCCGGCGGTGTCCATGGACGGGACCTCGTTTGCCGTGTCGGCCAACCTCGGCTCGGTGGCCGACGCGTGGGCGGCGGTGGCCGCGGGTGCGGAGGGGGCCGGCCTGGTCCGCACCGAGTTCCTCTTCCTGGGCAGGAGCTCCGCGCCCGACCTGGCCGAGCAGCAGGCGGAGTACGACGCCATCGGGGCGGCGATGGACGGCCGGCGGGTGACTCTGCGCACGCTGGACGTCGGCGGGGACAAGCCGCTGACCTACCTCCCGATGCCCGCGGAGGCCAACCCGTTCCTCGGCGTCCGTGGTCTACGGCTGAGCCTCGCGACACCGGACCTGCTGCGCGACCAGCTGACTGCCATCTGCCGCTCGGCGCGGCGATGGCCGACGAGTGTCATGTTCCCGATGGTCACCTCGCTCGACGAGCTGCTCGAGGCGCGGCGGGTGCTGACGGAGGCGGCCGGGCCGGACGGGGTCCCGTACGACCTGCGGGTCGGCATCATGGTCGAGGTCCCCGCGGCGGCGCTCAAGATCGAGTCGTTCCTGCCCCACGTCGACTTCGTCAGCATCGGCACCAACGACCTCACGCAGTACGCCGTCGCGGCCGAGCGGGGCAACCCGTCGGTGGCCGCCCTCTCCGACGCCCTCGATCCCGCGGTCCTGCAGCTGGTGGCTGGTGTCTGCAGCGCTGCGCTGGGCCGGGCGAGTGTGTCTGTCTGCGGTGAGGCGGCCGCCGACGAGCTGGCTATCCCCTTGCTGGTGGGGCTCGGGGTACGCGAGCTGAGCGTGACGCCGGCGGCGGTGCCCCGGGTCAAGGCGCGGCTGCGGGCCCTCGACGTCGAACAGTGCCGCGCCGCAGCGGAGGAGGCCCTCTCGCTGCCCGGTCCGGACGAGGTCCGCAAGCTGGCGATGTCCCTGTAGCGAATCAGGCGCTGTCGTCGGTTGACGCGCGCGGATCGAGACGATCAAGAACGTTCACCCACGGTCCTGGACCAGCTCTCGGATGCCGTACTCACCGCGGAGCATCTTGGTGACGTTGCCGATCACCTCATCGGCCACTCCTGAGCTGATCCCCCTCGATGTGAGCGCGAAGAAGGTCCTCGATGACGCCGTTCGCGAAGGGAACGACAGCAACCGCAGTGAGGTCCCAGCGCCGCTGATGATCGTGGGTTTGTCGCTGCATCATGGGTTGCATGAGCCGGGATGCGACGCTGCTGCTCTGTGGGCAGGGTCTGCGGGCGGCGGGGTACGGGTTCACCACGGTGGTGCTCGGGGCGCTGCTCGCGGACCGTGGTTACAGCACCCTGCGCGTCGGGACGGTGCTTACCGCGGTGATCGCAGGGACGGCGATGGCCAGTCTTGCGGTCGGGGCCCTGGCGGATCGGCTGGGCCGCCGCCGCTGCTACACCGGGTTGTTCCTGGCCATCGCGGCCGCAGGTGTGATCGCCGCCGCCGATGGACCGTTCTGGTTGCTGCTCGTCCTGGCGCTGACCGGGACGTTGTCAACCGACGCCGTGGACAACGGTCCGGGCAGCACGCTGGAGCAGGTGATGCTGGCGGCGGAGGATGCAGGCACGGCCCGGGTGTACGGGCGATACAACGCCGTCGGGGCCGGCGCGGCCGCCCTGGGAGCATTGGCCGCTGCGCTGCCTGCGTTGGGCGAGCGCAGTTCGACGGTCCCGGCATGGTCGCTCGGCGTGCTGACGCCGGTCGGCCTGGCCGGGGCGCTGCTCGCGGCCTGGCTGTCGCCAGCGGTCGAGGCCCCGGTCCATGGCGGACCGGCCAGCCTCGAGGCAGAGGGGTACCTGCCGTCAGGGCTGGCGGAGTCGAGGCCGCTGGTGCGCCGGCTCTCCGGGCTGTTCGCGCTGGACACTGCTGGCAGCGCACTGATCACGACCGGATTCCTCTCGTATTTCTTCGCCCAGCGTTACGGCGTCTCCCTCGCGGCACTGGGCTGGTTGTTCTTCACCGTGTCGCTCGTTCAGGCCGCGGCGGTGATGCTTGCGCCGAGGCTCACGGCCAGGTTCGGTCTGGTCGCAACCATGGTGGGGACGCATCTCCCGAGCAACCTGCTGCTCGCCGCGGTCGCGTTCGCGCCGAGCTTCGATGTGGCGGCAGGCCTTTTGGTCGTGCGGACCTCCCTGTCCCGGATGGACGTGCCGACCCGGCAAGCCTTCGTCATGGCCGTGGTCACCCCCCGGGAGCGGACGGCGGCGGCGGCGGCGACCAACGCCGCCCGCTACACCGTCCGGCCGGTGGGACCGCTCGTGGCCGGCGTGCTGCAGCAGGTCAGCCTGGCCGCCCCGCTGGTCGTGGCCGGCGTCATCAAGGGCGGTTATGACCTGGCGCTGTGGCGTTGTGCCCGTCAACTGCCGCTGCATCGGCCCGGTACGGCCTGCGGGCCCGGCCCGTTCTCCCTCGCCGATCTTGGACATCCTGCCCGTCCGGGAGGGTTGGGACGGTCATGATCTCCAAGATCGGCGAGCGCACTGTGGACAACTTCGGCAGGCCGTCCCCGCATTGTGGTTGCCTGAGCCGGTCGCAGCAGCGGACCGGTTCATGGAGGTGGCGGGGATGGCACAGGGGATGGGTCCGGGGGAGCCGTCGCCCCCGGTGGTCGCCGGCTTCCGGGTCGAGAGCCTGGTCGGATTCGGTGGCTGCGGGGAGGTGTGGCGTGCCCGCGACGTCCTGACCGGCCGACTGGTTGCGCTCAAGCGGCTGCGTCATGACGGTCCGCCGGCCGAGCGTGACCGGCTCCGCCGCGAGGCGGCGGTGCTCGCCGGGTTGTCCTCGCCGCACATCGTTCGGTTGCTCACCGTGGTGACCTCGGCGCAGGGGCTGATCCTGGTGCTGGAGTTCCAGGGTGGCGGCAGCCTGGCGTCACTGCTGCGCGTACGGCCGCGCCTCTCGCCCGGCGAGGTCGTCACGATCGCGGCACCGGTGGCCGCAGCCCTGGCCGAGGTGCACGAGACCGGCCTGGTTCACGGTGACATCAGTCCGGCCAACCTGCTGTTCGCGACCGACGGGCGCCCGGTCATGTCGGACCTGGGTGTCGCGCGGCTCGCCGGTCGGGCGGGGGCCGAGGCGGTCACGGCTGGTTACACCGACCCGGCGGTGCTGCACGGGGCGCCGCTCACCAGGGCCGCCGATGTGTACGCGCTGGCGGCCGTGTGCTTCGAGGCGCTCGGTGGCCGGCCACCGTTCCCGGGCGAGGACGCCGCAAGCGTGCTGAAGGCCGTAGCGGCCGGGCGACCGACCCTGGGCGAGTTGGCTCCTGACCTGCCGGCTGCACTGGCCGACGCGGTCGAGTGGGGGCTGTCGGCCGATGTCGAGCGGCGCCCGGACGCCGCCGCGTTCGGTGCCCGGCTGCTCGAGTCCTGTGCTCCAGTTCCCGTGCGGCTCGCCGGTGCGAGTGTGCCCACGAGCGCACCGCCGACGGCCGCAGTCCGACGGCTTCCCGAGCCGCCGACCCCCGTCGAGCCGGTGTCCAGCCGGGCGGAACGGCTGGCAGCGACGCTCGGCAGGGTCCGGCTGACGCCGCGGCGGCTGGCAGCCGCCACAGCCGCGCCGGTCGCCCTCGCCGGCGCCATCTGGGGCGGGGTGGCCTGGGCCAGGTCCAGCTCCCCGGTCGGGCCGGGCGCGGTCGCCTGGGGGCCAACCGGTGCGTCGCCCGCGTCACAGTTGGGCGCCGTGAGCACGGCCGCGACGGCTCCGTTCGGGCCTCCGGTCGTTCCGCGGGGCCCGGCGGCTCGGGCCACGCGGGGGTCGGCCACGTCGGTGCCCCGGCCGTCCGCCGGCACGCCCAAACCGCTTGCGGTGACGAGGAACTTGACCATCCCCGCACCGCGGACCGCGGTCGGGGCGGCTTCGCCGGCGCGTCCCCCGGCGCCCGCGGCCCCCCCCCACCGCACCGCTGCACCCACCGCGATATCTCTGTCCGAGGTGACCACCGAGGCCATGTTGGGGGTGATCGGCCGGCTGGACGACCGGCGCGACGGCGCCTTCGCCGCGGGCGACCGGGCCCTGCTCGACCAGGTCTACGCGCCGGCCTCGGCGCCCCTGGCAGCAGACCGCGCGCGGCTCACCGCCATGCTGGCTGCGGGCGATCACGCGCAAGGTCTTGCCCTGACCGTCCGTACTCTCGAGCTGGTGGGCGTGAGCCCCAAAGCCGTCCAGCTCCGGGTCGCCGATGAGCTCGGCCCGTACGCGTTGGTCGACGCCGCCGGGACCACTGTTCGGCAGCTGCCGGCGCGGCCGCTCACCACCTGGGCGATGACGCTCGTTCGGGTGGCTGCTGGTGAGGACGGCTGGCGGATCGTAGCGATTGCGCGAGCGTGACCTGGTCGGCGGCCGCTCAGCCGGGGTGCAGCGCGGAGTCCACCGCCTGGTCGACCGTACGGTGCTGGAAGGCATAGCCGGCGTCGAGCAGGACGCGCGGCAGCACCCGCTGGCTGGCCACGGCCTCGTCGGCGAACTCGCCGATGGCCAGCCGCAGTGCCACCTTGGGCACCGGCAGCACGGCCGGCCGGTGGACGGCCTTGCCGAGAGCGCGGGTCAGCACCGCGTTGCGGACCGGTTCGGGGCCGGTGAGGTTGACGGCACCGCGAAGGTCCTTGGCCTCGGCCTCGGCCAGCAGGAACCGGATGGTGCCGACCTCGTCGGCCAGCGAGATCCACGACTGCCATTGCCTGCCGCCGGCCAGCCTGCCTCCAGCGCCGAGCTTGAAGAGGGTCAGCAGCGGCAGCTTGAGGCCGCCCGGCAGCGCCACCCCCGAGCCGAGCAGGCCGCCGGTGCCGGTCAGCACCAACCCCGTTCGCAGGTGCAGAACGCGGACGCCGGCCTGCTCCGCGGGTTGGGTCGCACCCTCCCAGGACCGGACCACCGAAGGGAAGTAGCCACTGCCGGCCGGCTTCGTCTCGTCGACGGCGACGTCGCCGGTGTCGCCGTACCATCCGATCGCGGAGGCCGACAGCAGCAACCGCGGTCGTGGCTCGGCGGCAACCAGCGCCAGGGCGAGTGTCGTGGTCGCCTCGACGCGGCTGTCGAGGATCAGCTGTTTCTGTGTCGGAGACCAGCGGCGAGCCGCGACGGGTGCTCCGGAGAGGTTGATGACTGCGTCGACGTCCCGCAGTGCCGCGGGGTCGAGCGTGCCGTGGGCCGGGTCCCAGGTGACCTCGTCCGGTGCCGAGGCCCGACCGCGGACCAGCCGCACGACGTCGTGACCGTCGCCGAGCAAGCCGGGTACGAGGGCGGAGCCGAGCAGGCCGGAGGCACCGGACACGGCGATGCGCATGGAACCCATCCTGCCTTGACGCGTCCGGCCCGGCACGTCGGACGTGCCGGGCCGGACGAGCAGCTGCGGTGGCTACAGGCCGAGCTCGGAGTCGAAGTTGCCGTCCTCGAGCCGGGCCTTGATGGTGCTGAGGAACCGGGCCGCGTCGGCACCGTCGACCAGGCGGTGGTCGTAGCTCAAACCGAAGTAGACCATCGAGCGGATCGCGATGGTCTCGCCGAGGTCGGGGGTCGCCACGACGACCGGGCGCTTGACCACAGCGCCGGTGCCGAGGATGCCGACCTGCGGCTGGTTGATGATCGGCGTGTCGAACAACGCGCCACGGGAGCCGGTGTTGGTCAGGGTGAACGTGCCGCCACCCAGCTCGTCGGGGCTGACCTTGTTGCTGCGCGTGCGGTCGGCGAGGTCGGCGATCTTGCGGGCCAGGCCGCCGATGTTGAGGTCCTCGGCGTGGTTGATGACCGGCACCAGCAAGCCACGGTCGGTGTCGACGGCGATGCCGAGGTGCACAGCGTCGTGGTAGGTCACCGTCCCGGCCTCGAGGTCGATGCTGGCGTTGACGTTCGGGTGCGCCTTCAAGGCCTCGACAGTGGCCAGAGCGAAGAAGGGCAGGAACGACAGCTTGACGCCCTCGCGGGCCTCGAACGCGGACTTGGCCGCCGCTCGACGTTGGGCGATCCGGGTCACGTCGACCTCGACCACGGTGGTGAGCTGGGCCGAGATGTGCAGCGATTCGACCATCCGGGTGGCGATCACCTTGCGGAGCCGGGACAGCGGCTCCGTGCGGCCGCGTACCTGCGTCGCGGAACTCGCGGCCGAGGGCGCAGGAGCTTTCGCGGCGGCCGGGGCGGCCGCGACGGGGGCGCCTGCGGCGACAGGGGCGGCAGCCGCGGGTGCAGCCGGAGCCGGCCCGCCGGCGGCGTCGAGCACGTCCTGCTTGCGGATGCGGCCACCGACGCCGGTGCCGGCGATCGCGCCGAGGTCGACGCCGTGCTCGGCCGCAAGCTTGCGTACGAGGGGGGTGACGTAGGCGTCCGCGTTGCCGTTGGACTCGGCCAGCGGCGCGCCGGCCGCGGTGGACGGCTCGAGGCTGGAGGTCTGCGGCTGCTGCTGGGGCGCTGCGGGGGCGGGTGCCGACTCGGTCGCGACCTCTGCGCGCTCGGCCGGGCTGGCTGCGGCCTCGGGCTCGGCCTCGGTCTCCGCGGCGGGCTCGGGCTCTGAGGCGGGCTCGGGCTCTGAGGCGGCCCGCGGGGCGGGGGCCGGCTCCTCGGCAGCCGGGGCAGCGGCCTCCGCGGTGGAGCCGCCGGCGCCGTCGTCGATGACCGCCAGCTCGACGCCGACGTCAACGGTCTCGTCCTCGTTGACCTTGATCTCCGTCAGGATGCCCGACGTGGGGGACGGGATCTCGGTGTCGACCTTGTCGGTCGAGACCTCCAGCAGCGGCTCGTCGGCCTCGACCCGCTCACCGGCCTTCTTCAGCCAACGGGTGACAGTGCCTTCGGAGACGCTCTCGCCCAGGCGGGGCATGGTGACGGAGACCGGCATGGTGGCGGCGACCTCTTTCTCGGCAGCGGTTCGGGATTCAGTTGGGTGGGCTGTGCAGCCCGGAGTCTGCGGGTGAGCCTACGGGCTGTGCGGTGCGGAGGTCAGTCGTGGACGTGCAACGGCTTGCCGGCGAGGGCGAGGTGGGCCTCGCCGATCGCCTCGGACAGGGTCGGGTGCGGGTGGATCAGCTGGGCGACCTCGGCCGGCAGGGCTTCCCAGTTGACGATGAGCTGGGCCTCGGTGATCAGGTCGCCGACCCTGCTGCCGACCAGGTGGATGCCCAGGACCGGGCCGTCGACCGCCGAGACGACCTTGACCGCGCCCGCGGTCTCGAGGATCTTGGCCCGTCCGTTGCCGGCGAAGTCGTACACGACCTCTTTGACCTCGTAGCCCCGCTCACGGGCGACGGCGGCGGTGATCCCGACCGAGGCGACCTCCGGCTCGCAGTAGGTGATCTTGGGCACACCGTCGTAGTCGATGGCCGGCGGGTTGAGGCCGGCCAGCTGCTCGGCGACCTGGATGCCCTCGGCGAACCCGACGTGGGCGAGCTGGAGACCGGGGCGCAGGTCGCCGACCGCGTACACGTTCCGCAGGTTGGTCTGCAGGCGCTCGTCGACCAGGACGAAGCCGCGGTCCATCGCCACGCCGACCTCGTCGTAGCCAAGGCCCTCGGAGACCGGGCCGCGGCCGACGGCGACCAGCAGCACCTCGGCGTCGAAGGTCTTGCCGTCCTCGAGGGTGACGGCGACGCCCGCGTCGGTGACCTTGGCGTCGGCGAACCGCACCCCGACGGAGAAGTTGATGCCGCGCTTGCGGAAGGCCCGCTCGAGCCGCTTGGAGGAGTCCTCGTCCTCGAGCGGGAGCAGGTGCGGCAGCGCCTCGACGATGGTCACATCGGCACCGAAGGACTTCCAGACGCTGGCGAACTCGACCCCGATGACGCCGCCGCCCAGCACGACCGCAGAGGCCGGCACCCGGTCGAGCGTGAGTGCGTCCTCGCTCGTGATGATCTTGTCGCCGTCGATCTCCAGGCCGGGCAGGCTGCGGGAGTAGGAGCCGGTGGCGAGCACGACGGCGCGTGACGCTGTGAGCCGGCGGTCGCCGACCTGCACGGCATCGGGCGCGACCAGCCGTCCCTCGCCCTCGACGACGGTGATGCCGCGGGACTTGACCAGACCGGTCAGCCCGCGGTGCATGGTCGAGACGACCTTGTCCTTGTACGCGTTGACGCCGACCATGTCGATGCCCTCGAGCGTGGCCTTGACGCCGACGGAGGCGCTGTTGCGCGTGTGGTCGGCGACCTCGGCGGCATGGAGCAGCGCCTTGGTCGGGATGCAGCCGCGGTGCAGGCAGGTCCCGCCGACCTTGTCCTTCTCGACCATGGCCACGCTGAAGCCGAGCTCGCTGGCTCGCAGGGCACAGGCGTAGCCTCCGCTGCCGGCGCCGAGGATGACGAGGTCGTACGTGTCGGCGCTGCCGTTGGTCACCTGGAACTCCTTTGAGCGGTCTGCGGGCGCTGGGCCAGAAAGGTGGTTCAGCGCGTGGCGGAGGCCGATCCATCAGCCCGAGCCCACCAACGTTGCCGAACAGTGGCATTCTTCCACTCGTCACAGGTGTACGGCACACCGCGCCCGGGAGGACGGACCGGCGAGCTGGGGGGAGGACGTCGTGCGGGTCTTCGGTTGGGGTCGGCCTCGCCGCGGCGCGGTGGGCTGGGAGAGCACCAGGGACACCTACGCGGAGGCCCTGGCCTACCTCGACGAGTTCGTCGCCACCCGTCGCGGGGTCGAGGTGTACGTCGAGCCGGCGACCGTCGTTGTCGAGACCTCGGTTGCCCTGGTCGCCGCCGACGGAGAGTGGACGAGGCGCCGGATCGGCAGTCCCAAGGCGGCGGCCGCCTTTGCCAAGCGACACTCCATCCCGGTCTATGACACCGCCGCAGTCGGCTACCCACCGCGGATGCGCGCGTGGACGGCGCAACAGTCCGCGAAGCGCCGTACCGGCCAGCCTTGAGCCTTCGGCTAGTGCGTCACTAGGCCGCGCGGCCGGGGCTGTCCCGCCGATCTCTTGACATGTCGCGCGCCTGCACCTACTTTGCTCGGAACGGTAACAGCGTTCGGCATTGTCGAACATCGGTCCCTCGAGGGCTGCCGGAGTTCACGCGGCGAGGTGGGCGCTGTTCGGTTGTCGCTTACTGGCGCGCCCGACTCGGGCCCAATTTGCAGGGGTTGACGGTGAACGGAACGACCGCTCGATCATGGGTTCGGGAGATGCTGCGGCTCGTCGAACAGAACAAGGACCATCTGACGAGCTTGGATTCGGCGATCGGCGATGCCGATCACGGGTTGAACCTGCTGCGGGGTTTCACCGCCGTCGTCGTCGCGCTGGACAAAAGGGACGACGTCGCGCCGGGAGATATTTTGCTCACGACGGGAAACACGTTGATCTCGACAGTGGGCGGCGCCGCAGGTCCCCTGTTCGGTTCGGCGTTTCGAAGCGCAGGTAAGGCACTTGGCAAAGAGGTCGACGTGACAGCGGCGCAGTTCGCTGCCGCCCTGCACGAGGCACTGGCAGCCATCCAGAAACTCGGCGCTGCCTCCGTCGGTGACAAGACGATGGTTGACGCCTTTGCGCCGGCCGCGGAGGCCTTCCAGGCCGCTGTCGACGAGGGCGCGGGGATTCCCGTCTCGGCGCAGCGGGCTTGGCAGGCTGCGGAGGACGGGGCCGTGGCGACGATTCCGTTGCAGGCGCTGAAGGGGCGGGCGAGCTACCTCGGGCCGCGCAGCGTCGGTCACCAGGATCCGGGCGCGACCTCGACCGCATTGTTGTTCCGGGCGCTGATGACGGCGACGGAGGGTACGTGAATTTGACCGAGCGGCGCTTCAGCGGGGTCGCCGCTTCCCCTGGGGTCGCCGTCGCCAACGTATGGCAGCCTCGACGCGATCCGACAGCGGCCATGGTCTCGCTGACCGCGGATGAGGAGACGGTTCGCGACGCGTTCGCGACGGTCGCCGAAGCCCTGCTGGCACTTGCCCAGGAGATGCAGCGCAAGGGTCTGCGCGAAGAGGCAGGCATCCTCAGGGCGGAGGCGGCGATCGCTCGGGACGAGGAGCTGCTGAACGCCGTAGTCGCCGGGATGGCCGCAGGTGCGACCGCCGGCGCGGCGATCGGCCGAGCCGGTGAGGATTTCGCGGCGATGCTGGAGGCGCTGGACTCGGCCTATCTGCGCGAACGGGCCGCGGATGTCCGGCAGGTCGTACGCCGCGCCTTGTTGGTGCTGGCGGGCGGCCAGGACAACGCCCCGCCGCCCAAGCCGTTTGTGCTGGTGGATGCTGACGTCGGCCCGGTCGACCTGCTCGAGGTGGCCGCGCATGGACTGGCGGGCGCGGTGTCCCTGCGCGGCGGCGTGAACGCGCACGCGGCCATCGTGGCCCGTTCGCTGGGGATCCCGTTGCTCATCGGCATCGACCCTGTGCAGCTGGCCATCCTCGACGGCTCGGACGTGGTCCTCGACGCCGACGGATCGGTACTCATTGTCGATCCGTCGCCGGCGGCCCGTGCCGATGCTGATGGGCGCATCGCAGAGGCGACCTTTCGACGTGAGCGGTTCGCGCTCGAGCGGGATCTGCCGTCCGTGACGACAGACGGACGACCGGTCGCACTGTTCTGCAACGTCGCGTCGGCGCCTGAGGTGGCGATCGGTCTTGCTGCGCGCGCGGCCGGTGTCGGTTTGCTCCGCACCGAGCTGCCATTCCTGCACGCCCATGAATGGCCGGCTGAGTCCCGGCATCGTGAGCTGCTCGCACCCGTGTTCGCCCAGCTCGACGGCCTCCCGGTCACCGTTCGGCTGATGGATTTCAGCAACGACAAGGTGCCGCCGTTCCTGGTGAGTGGGCTCGAAGGCCTCGATGCCCTGCTCGAGAGTCCCGAAGCGCTGCGGGCCCAGTTGGCCGCCGTACTCGAGGTGGGACGCCACGCCCAGACGCGGGTGATGTTGCCGATGGTGCGCCGGCCGGAACAGGTGACAACCGTTCGAGCGGAGCTCCGCGCGCTCGCGCAACGGATGGGTGTGGCCGAGCCGATGCTCGGCATCATGGTCGAGCTGCCTGAGGCCGTGGATCGTGCACCCCGCTTGGCTGAGGTGTCGGATTTCTTCTCACTCGGGACCAACGACCTGACGGCGGCTGTCCTCGGCCTGAGCCGAACCGACCAAGGTGCACGGCCGGCTTTGGCAGCCCATCCACGGGTCATGTCCTGCATCGTCGCCACTTGCAGGGCCGCCATGGCGGCGGGCATCCCCGTCTCGGTGTGCGGCGACGCCGGAGGCGATCCACTCGTGCTGCCACTGCTCCTGGGAGCCGGCGTCGGAAACCTCAGCGTCTCGCCGGCCCGGGTCGATGAGGTTCGCTACCGGATCCGCCGCATCAGCGTCCACGAGTGGGCTGGTCGGCTTGCCGACGTCTTGCCAATGGCGGGCGCCGAGGCTGTCTGGAGCTACGTCGAAGCTGCGAGCTCGGGGTGAGGAGGTCCGCACGTCAGTCTCCGCGCACGAAGGCTTCGCTAGCTCTCGTCGAGAGCCATCGCATGTCGCCGGCCGCTCATGTCGCGGGAGATGGCTCGCGCCGTGTCGACCACGGCGCGGGCGAGCGACGCGGTGGCTGTCGACACCAACAGTCGCTCGGTCGGGCCGACGATGCCCACGGACCCGACGCCAACCCCGTGCCGATCGAGGATGGGTGCGGCGATGCCACCCTCACCGACGTTCGACTCCTGGTTTTCCACCGCGTAGCCGTTCGTTCGCACCTTGGCCAGCGCCCGCGACAGTGCGGCCTTCGTGGTCTGCGTCCGGCCGGTGAGCGGCCGCAACGGGGGAGTCAGCAAAGTGTCGAGCGTGTCCTGCGCGACATAGGCAGCGATGGCGTGCCCGAGCGCGCAGGCGTGCCAGGGGATCGTCGCGCCAACCTCAAGGATCTGGACGACGTCGTCGGGCCGAAACTCGTGGTGCACGACCATGACGTCGCCCTCGGTCAGCACGGCAACCCAGACGGCCTCGTTGACCTGGCGGGCCAGTGCCGCGGCCCGCAACATGGACCGAGTGCGCAGCTCCGAACCCGCGAGGTAGGCATTACCCAGCTGCAACACCGCTGGCCCCAGAGAGTACTTGCCGCTGTCGGCGTCCTGCCGCACGAGGCCGTTGTGTTCGAGCGTACGCAGCAACCCGTAGACAGTCGGCTTTGCAAGGCCGATCCGATCGGCGATCTCGGTGACGCCAAGCGTCGGGGTGCCTGTCGCCAAGGCCCGCATGATGCCTGCGGCACGGTCGACCGCCTGTATACGGCCGTTGCGCCGGGCGGGCGGCTCGGTACTCGACATCGTGTCCGTTCCTTCCTCGTTCGTTCGACGATACCAAACGCGATTACCAAGGAGACGGTGACATGACGAGCAGACCGGTAGGCATCGTCCTCCTGTCCCACAGCGCATTGCTGGCTGAGGGAGCCGCCGAACTCGCCGCACAGATGTGCGCGGGTCGGGCACCGATCGCCTACGCCGGCGGCACCGAGGACGGCAGGCTCGGCACCAGCATCGCGTTGCTCGAGGCCGCGGTGCGCGCGGTAGCCGGCGATGCGGGCGTCGTCATCATTCCGGACCTCGGCAGCTCGGTGCTCACGGCGCTGGCGCTCCTGGAAGATCTCGCCGGAGACCTGAAGGTTGTCATGGTGGACGCCCCCTTCGTCGAGGGTGCCGTCGCTGCCGTCGTTGCGGCTGCGGCCGGCTTGCCCTTGGCCGACGTCGTTGCTGCTGCTGAGGAGACCCGCGGGCTCACGAAGACCTGACCAGGCGGGCGGACGATCCGCAACCCTGTCCGCGCCTGCGCCCGTCGGTCCATGGTGCCGGCAATTCGGCCCGGCCAGAGCGAGTCGTGCAGCTGTTCCACGCCCCTTGGCCAGGGCGCCGAAATGATGACGAAATGTGTTCGGCGAACTCTTGACACCGCTCTCGGCCGGGCCTAACGTCCTCGCAACGGCGTTCGACAATGCCGAACGACGGTCAGCCATTCGCCCTTTACTGTGGCGATCCTTCATCGAGGGAGGTGGGCCGGGTCCCGCGGGATCCCGGTCGCGCACATGTCCAATTCAACCGCACAGAAGTTGGGCGCCGAGTTCATCGGGACCGCCCTCCTGGTGTTCGTCGGCGCCGGCAGTTTCGCGGCGACGCAGAAAATCGGCGCACCGTTCTCGATGGCCGAGCTGGCGGGGATCTCGTTCGCCTTCATGCTCATCGTCGTCGCCATGGTGTACGCGATCGGGCACATTTCTGGCTGCCAGATCAACCCGGCAGTAACCGTCGCCTTGGCTGCGACCGGCAAGATGCCCTGGCGCGAGGCGCCCGGTTACATCGTGGCGCAGTGCGCCGGTGCCTTCGCCGGTGCCCTCGCAATCGCCGGTGTTCTCGGCAAGGAAGCAGCCACCAAGTTCAACGTCGGTGCGGTGGACTACGGCTCCGTCTCCTTCCAGCGCGCCACCTTCGCCGAACTGCTCGGCACGGCGATCCTCGTCTTCACGGTCTTCGGCTGCATCGATGGTCGTGCCGTGCCGGGCTGGGCCGGCTTCGCGATCGGCGGCGTCGTCTTCGCCATCATCGTCGTGGTCGGCCCCGCCACTGGTGCTGCTATCAACCCCGCCCGCTACCTCGGTACGGTATTCGGCGCAGGAGCGCTGGGCGGCACAATGCATCTCAACCACCTTCCGGCCTATCTGATAGGCGAATTCGCCGGCGGCATCCTCGGCGCACTGGCCTACCTCGCCATCGGCAACACCCGCCAGGTCGCAGTGCCCAGCCAGGCCAAGAAGTTCGAGGAGGTGTCGGCATGAAGAAACTCATCAATGGCGTCGACGACGTCGTCAATGACGCGTTGAGCGGTATCGCGGCGGCACACCCTAGCCTGGCCGTTGACGTCGCCAACAAGGTCATCACCCGGGCGGGCGGCCCGACCCCTGGCAAGGTCGGACTGATCTCCGGCGGCGGCTCGGGACATGAGCCGTTGCACGGTGGGTTCGTCGGGTTCGGCATGCTCGACGCGGCATGCGCCGGCGAGATTTTCACCAGCCCCGTTCCCGACCAGATGTTGGCTGCCACGAAGGCCGTTTCCGCCGGGGCGGGTGTGCTGCACATCGTGAAGAACTACACCGGCGACGTGCTGAACTTCCAGATGGCTGCCGAGCTGGCAACGGACGAGGGCATCGAGGTCGCGTCGGTGGTTATCAACGACGACGTGGCCGTGGAAGACAGCCTCTACACCGCCGGGCGGCGCGGCACCGGTGCCACGGTGCTTGTCGAGAAGATCGCGGGGGCCCTTGCCGAGCAGCGGGCGCCGCTGAAGTCGGTCCTCGACGTGGCTACCGAGGTCAACGAGCGCTCCCGCTCGTTCGGGATTGCGCTGAGCGCCTGCACCACCCCGGCCGTCGGCAGGCCGGGCTTCGACCTTCCCGATGACGAGGTCGAGATCGGTGTCGGCATCCACGGCGAACCGGGCCGACGCCGCGCCAAGCTCGCGAGCTCGAGCGAGCTGGTCAACGTGGCGGTCTCAGCCATCAACGACGACCTGCCGCTCGTCGGCCAGGACCTGCTCGTGATGCTGAACGGTCTGGGCGGCACCCCGCTGGTGGAGCTCTATGTCGCCTACGACGACCTCGCCAAGCAGGTCGCCGCCCTGGGCGGCCGCATCACCCGCCGGCTCGTCGGCAACTACATCACCAGCCTGGACATGGCCGGCTTCACGGTGACCGTCTGCCGGTTGACGGATGACCTGACCGGCCTGTGGGACGCGCCGGTCAACACGCCCGCACTGCGCTGGGGCATCTGACCGCACTGATCTCGCGTGGTGTGTGCGTCCCCGGGAGGTGCACTGACCCGGCCGGGGACGCACACACCACACCCATCACGCCAAGGAGTGACAACAGTCATGGCAAGGGCCACTGTTCGACTGACCAACCCGCACGGCCTGCACGCAAGGCCGGCCGCAATGTTCAGCATGACCGCGTCGGGCTTCGGCTGTGACGTTCGAGTGTCGAAGAACGGCAAGACCGTCAACGGCAAGTCGGTCATCAAGCTCATCAGCCTCGACTGCCGTACGGGCGACGAGATCACGATCACTACCAACGGCGACGACGAGGCTGCGGCACTCGAGCAGCTCTCCGTCGTGGTGCAGCAAGGGCTCAGCGACGATTGACGACCGTCTGACGCGTCGGGCCCCCCAGGAACGCGGACCGGGGCGACGATCCGACGGTATTGTCGTCGATCACCGGCCTGGCATACGTGGTGGCGGCCGTGTCCCCCTTCGTTGTCCACGCGGCGAAGGGGAGCCGGAAAGACAGCCCGCCAAGCGTGTTCCAGGGCCTGGGGTTCCGGGCCGACCCGTGCGGGACTCCGCGGCAATGGTCGGGGAAATTCGCGGCGAGCAGTGGAAAGCGCGCTCGGACCGCTTGATCGTGGCATCCGCTCCTGCGACGGTCAGGGCGACTTCCACGCGCTTTGCGCGTCTACACGGAAGACCACTTGGGCGCCTTGTTGCACCATGCTGACCCAGATGTTCGCGGTGACCGGCTTGGTCTGGTCTCGGGGCTCCATGTCGAGGACGAGCACTCCCCGGCTCGACTTGATGGGTTCGGCAGCGAACCGGCCCGCCGGGGGATGTGCGCGCAGCCAGTTGAACAGGTCGTCGCGCTTGCCAGTGATGGTTCGAAAGATGGCCCGGTCGACCAGGGTGCCTGCGCCGGTGTAGCGCGGCCAGGGCGGGTGGCTCACCGGCCCTGTCTCGACTGCGTCCGGCAGGACGAGGAGGGTGCGTACGACGGCGTCACCGGCCCGCTGTGCCTGCACCCTGTTGTGCAACAGCAGCGTCTGGGCCGCCCGGCGGGTCGGCACTGGCCCCAACGGTGGGGTGCGCGGTATCGGAGTGATGGCGACACCGACGGCTGCGTACAGGTCAGGCGTCAGGTTCCTGGGACCGAAAAGGTAGGGCTGCGGCTGACTATCGGAGGTGACGTCGACGCCGCCGCAGCCGGAGAAGTACACGGTGAACACCACGTGGTGGCCACCGAACTCCATGGCGAGATGAGCCACCTCGCCGTCCTCCTCCGGGCAGCTTTGCGGTCCGGCGACGCCCACCGGTACGGCGTTGAGGTCGCTCACAATCCGCTGCAGCGCCTGTCCGGTAAGCACTCGGTGGGCGTGTCGGGGCTTCGGTGTGGTTTCTTGCGTTGCGGCGGCCGGCGGCGCGACGTAGTCCAGCGTCGCGGACGTCAGCGACACCGGGATCGTCTCGGCCGGGGTCCGACGGATGAGCCAGGTCGCGGTGGCGTCCAGACGCAGATCGACATGGTCGCCGTGTTGCTCATGCCTGATTTGGAGGCTGGCCACCGTCGGGCCCGCGGGGGCGAACTGGGCCCAGTTCACCGTACTGATGCTGCCGCTGTTGATCACCCCCGCCCCCGGCGAGAAGCCAGCCGGGGGGTGCACCTTGAGGAAGGCAGTGAAGGCACTGTCCGAGCCGGGCAGCGACCACCACTGCGAGTAGGCGACAAGGTTGCTCTGCGGGTCGTCGCTAGGTCCGCCGGCAAGGTCAGCATCCGGTGACGCCGTCAACTGCACTGCGCCCGAGGGCAGCGGGATCAACTCCAGGACGGCCACCGCCTTCGCCCGAGCAGCAGCGATGGAGTAGACGTCACCCATGTCAGATGACGCTGGTGTCCGCGTCACATCAGAAGTGGGGACACCCGGTGCCGCTTGCGCGGCAACGCCACTGGCTCGACATCCCGCCGCGCCCAACAGCAGAACAGCAACCATCCCGACGCGGTGGGCAGCCATCACACGCGATAACAGTGGCGCCCACCTGGTCACAGGCGGCAACGTATCCCCGGCTTCCATGCGGATGTGACGCGTTCGGGAAGCCGACGGTTCCCGAAAGCCGAACGGGCCGCCGAACACCGCTGCGGCGATCAGGACCGTCAGCCCGGGTCCTCCCGCTGATCGACTGTCGGATGTCGCCCAGCGGTTTGGTGTTTACGGTCCCGGGCCCACCAGCCGCACTGGCCTTGCCAGTCGCCGGGTGGGAGTTTCCCCTCGGCGTGTGGCTGACCGTCAAAGGCTTCAAGCCAACGGGGCTGGCCTCCCTGAACGCAGCGCCCGCCCCCGCCCATCGCGCGGTCCCCGTCACCGTCGCCTGAGCATCCCCGGCATAGCCCAGGTGGACCACGGGCGGCTCACCCCTCCAAGGGTGGGCCGCTCTCCTCTTTCCGGCACGGTCTACCTGACGGCACGCTCTGCCTGACGGCCGGAGGTCGGCCCTGTCAACCTGCTCCAACCCAGGGGTTGCTAAGCGGAGTTGCCCACCCGAGACGGCTGAAGGCCAGCAATGTCAACCAACACTGGCCCCACCCGTGCGTCAGGCGCCGGGGCTGTGCTTGAAGATCTCGTTGGCTTCGCGGAGACCGTAGTAGACCAGGACGTAGCCGGTGGCGGGGTCGGCCCACCACCAGCCCAGGGTGGTGTTCAGCACCAGACCGGTCAGGACAGCGACGGCGAGCAGTCCGTCGACCATGGTGACCTTGCCTTCGGTGATCAGCACGGGGTTGTTCAGTGCCCGTCCGGTGCGGGCCTTCCCGGCGGCCAGGGCGAACATCACCGCGGCAGTGATCGCAGTCCAGACGATGCCGAGTGGGCTGTGTCGCGGGTGGTAGCCGGCGATGAGCGACCACGTCGACTGGATGGTGAGGTAGGCGGCGAGCCCGAGAAATGCTGCCCCGATGAGGCGCAGGGCCCGGCGTTGTCGATCCTCGCCTGTCCCGGCGAGTTCCCAGAGCACCACGGTGCTGGCGCCGATCTCGATCAGGGAGTCCAGGGCGAACCCGCCAAGAGCGACCGAGCGGGCGGTTATGGCTGCGATGCCAAGGACGACGATCCCGAGGACGTTCCAGGCCAGCGTCGCTGCCTCGAGGAGACGCCCGCGGCGGAGCAGCCCGGAGTGGGAGAGCGACGTTGTGACGGTCGACATCATTCAAACATTGTGCTGGCCGTCGGCAGGCCCCCACGCGAGAAGCACCGGGGGTAGGCCCGTCGGGTGCCGCCATGCATCAGGAGACGTCGACCGCGTCAAGCTCCGTGTAGAAGGTGACCTTCGTGAACGTCACTGTGTTGGCACCCTTGTGCAGCAAGACGCGGTACGTGGCCGTCTGCCAGTTGCCCCACGTCGTGTTGCGGAACGTCATTACCCCAGCGTCGCTGCCGTCGACGGTGACCCTGTCCGTCGCCGAGACCGGGTAACCGCTGCGGTCCAGTGACCCGTTGTCGTAACGCACGGCGAGCGTGGCCGGGCCGGCCGCAGCCGCGGTGACGGTCAGCGTGACCGAGCTGTCCGGGTTGTCCAGGTACCCCACCTTCGCGCCGCCGGACGCCGTCGGGTCGGCCACCACACGGGCGTCGGTGACAACGCCGTTCTCCGCCTCGTACCGCACCCCAGACGAGGTGTCGGCCGGCGGGCCCTTGGGGGTCTGGTCCAGGTGGCTGGAGTAGAGGTCCAACGCGTCGATCTCGGAATACCACGTCAGCTTCGTCAGCGTGACCGTGTTCCAGCCCTTGACCAGGTTCAGTCCGACCTCGACCATCTGCCAGTTGTCCCAGGCCGTGTTGGGCAGCGTGACGGTGCCCATGGAGCTGCCGTTGACGGCGAGCGCGTCGGTTGCGGCGACGCCGTTGCCACTGGCGTCGCGCGAGCCGTTGGCGTAGCGGACCCCGAGCGTTTCCGGGCCGGACTTATCGGCGTACAGCCGCACTGTCACGGAGCTGTCCGGGTTGTCCATGCCGCCGACCTTCGCCTCACCGGAGGCGCTGTCGTCTGGAACGGCCCGTGCGTCGGTCAGGGCGCCGTCCTCGGCCTGGTACCGGCGATCCGCCGCATCCACCTGCGGGACGCCGGCCGCCGACCAGCTCAACGTGCTGACGTACATCGCGCGGTAGCTGTATGTCGGGTCCCAGCCGTGGAAGGCGAGGAAGCTCGCCCCGTCCGGGTTGGTGACGACGTCCTCGCCGCCGGGGCCGATGACCGTGCCGTGGAACAGATCGGTCGTCATCAGCTCGGTCCTCGACTTCGTGTACGGCCCGGTGATCCTGCTCGCACTCGCCCAGCCAGTGCGGTAGTTGCCGCCGCCGAAGTCGTTCGCCGAGTAGAACAGGTAGTACCTGCCGCCGTGCTTCATCAGTGTCGGTGCCTCGACGACCGCGCCCTCGAACCGCTGGTCGTTGCGGATGAGCTCGGTCGGGGGGCTGGTGAGCGTGCGGCCGTCCGCCGACATGGTCTGGATGTTGATCGTTGCGGGCAGCTGGCAGCAGTTGCCGTCGGACTTCCACAGCAGGTAGAGCTGGCCGTTCTCCGAGTAGGTGGCCGCGTCGATCGCGCCCCCGAGGAACGCGGTCCCGCGCGCACCGTCCGGGCACACCAGCGGGTCGGTGCCTACCGGCACGAACGGACCGTCCGGCGAGGTCGAGAACGCGAGGCCGATGCACTGGTATGACGCGAGCTTGTCCCGCGCGGTGTAGTAGAGGTTGAAACCGCCAGGAACCGCCGTCACCTCCGGCGCCCAGACGCAGTGGTCCGTCGCGCCACCCGGCGGGAAGCTGCATGGGCCGACCCAGGAACCCAGCGCCGGCAGCACGTCGGGCTCGGTCGTCCAGTGGGTCAGGTCGGTGGATACCTCATGCTGGATGTTCTGCCCGCCCGAGTTCGTCGCGTACGCGTGGTACACGCCACCGACCAGCAGGATGTCGGGGTCGGCGAAGTTCGAGTCGATCACCGGCGCGACGGGCTGAGTACGCGGCTGGTTCAGCGACTGCCCGTTGGCCAAGGCCGACGCGGGGCTGGCCGTCAGGGCCAGGACGAGCAACCCGGACGCGAGAGCGGCCACGCCGAATCTGCCGCGGGCGAGGGAAGACATGAAGGCCATGGTGCCTCTCGACAGGGGAGCCAGGTTTCGACGGGATTGTCCGATTGTGCGACCGGAAATGCGCATCTGCAACCGCGGCTGGCGGTGAGATGTGTCCAGTACGTCGCTCACCGGCCCGCCAATGATCAGAAGTGGACACCGGGACCCGCCGCCCTGCACTCCTGCTCCCGCTCGGCGGCCGACCACGCGCAGAGCACCGGGCCACCAAAGCGCCGGCCGGTCGGCCACCGACCAGGCCACCGATGTTCGGTACGCGATACGGGGCCGGAGTCGGTCGTGTGCCGGAACCGACCCGGGCCTCGGAGGCAAGCACCGGCCTGGTCAGGTAGGAAGAGACCCTGGTCTTCAGGGATCTGACAGGAGGCGCGCTTGGCCGGTCAGGAAGTTGCGCTCGGCTTCGGTCGGTGCGAGCGACGCTGCCGTGGTGTAGGCGTTGACGGCCTCGTCGGGACGGTGCAAGCGTCGCAGCAGGTCGGCGCGGGTGGCGTGGAACGGGTGGTAGCTGCCGAGCTCGAGGTCATCGACCAGGGCGAGCGCGGCGGCGGGGCCGGCGACCTCGCCGACGGCGATGGCTCGGTTCAGCGCGACGACTGGGGTCGGCGCGACGATGAGGAGTTGATCGTAGAGCGCGATGATCTGGGACCAGTCGGTTCCCTGGACCGATTCGGCGTCGGAGTGCACCGCATTGATGGCGGCCTGGAGTTGGTAGGGGCCGGGCTGGTTGCCGCGCAGGCAGGCCTGCATGATCGCCTGGCCTTCGGCGATTATCGCGTGCTCCCACCGGCTGCGGTCTTGATCGCGCAGCAGGACGAGGGAGCCATCGTCGGCAACGCGGCTCGGGCGTCTGGACTCGGTCAGGAGCAGCAGCGCCAGCAGGCCTGCGACTTCCGGCTCGTGAGGCATGAGGGCGGCCAGTAGCCGGGCGAGCCGTATCGCCTCGCCGCACACGTCGGCATCGGGGTCCGGCCCCGCCGCCAGGTTGTCGGCACCGGTGTTGTAGATGAGGTAGATCACCGCCAGCACGGACCGCAGGCGTCGCGGAAGTTCGTGGTCGGCCGGCACCCGGTAAGGGATCCGCGCCGCCTTGATCTTGCGTTTGGCGCGGACCAGGCGTTGGGCCATGGTGGGTTCGGCGACGAGGAAGGCGCGGGCCACCTCGTCGGTGGACAGTCCGCCGAGCAGTCGCAGGGTGAGTGCCACCTGCGCATCGGTGGACAGCGCTGGATGGCAGCAGGTGAAGATCAGACGCAACCGATCGTCCTGCACGGATCCCACCTCCTCAGGCCCGGGTCTGTCTTCTCCGCGCGTCAGCACCGCGACTTCGCGGAGCAGCTCCCGCCCTCGCGACTCGCGGCGCAGCCGATCGATAGCGCAGTTGCGGGACGTCGTGGTGATCCAGCCGCCCGGGTTGGGTGGGAGGCCGCCGCCCGGCCACCTGCGCAGCGCGAGTGCGAACGCCTCCTGGACCGCGTCTTCGGCAGTATCGATGTCGCCGAAGAAGCGGACCAGGGTGGCCACCGATCGCCCGGAGGCCTCGCGGAAGATCCGGCCGACCTCGGCCTCGTCGATCCCCGGTCCGGCCTTGGCATCGGGTCCGGCGTTCGCGTCGGGCACGATCTCAGGCTCCGGGTTCGTCCCAGAACGGGCGCACTTCGATCGGCGCCCCGATGATGGCACTGGTCTTGGACGCCCAGCCCAGTGCCGCGTCGAGGTCCTCGGCCTCGACGATGTAGAAGCCACCGAGATGCTCCTTGGCCTCCACAAAAGGACCGTCGGTGGTCATTGCCTCCCCGCCCGACATGCGCACGACGGTAGCCGTCTCAGGTTCGGTCAAGCGACCGCCGAAGACCCACGCGCCCGCCGACTTCATTTCCTCCTGTAGGGCGTAGACCTGCTGCATGGATTGCTGCATCTGCTCGGATGTCATCGGATCGCGGACCTCACCGGCGACAGAGTGGACCGACAAGAGATACTGCGTCATGGTCGCGCTCCTCAACGAGGGCGGGCACTTCCCGCCTCTCACCAGTTACGAATGGGCCCGGCCCAAATCGACAGGTGCACGCGGACATCCTCTCGCGGTGCTCACCCTGCCCCGCCTCCCTCGGCCGCTGGCAGTGCCCGGGCATCCTGATTGGACCACCTTCGCCGCATCGCGTCATCCTCCCGCCCCGCCACTCAGGGGCGGGGCGAAGAGGCCGCAGACCACGCAGGGCCAGCGGTTCGTGGGGCTCGGGGATCCGGCACGCGCGACCGTACCGGCTGACGATCGGTGACGGGAACGGCACCTTCACCCGTACGACCACGTCGACAGCGGTGATCGCGGCCGAAGGTGAGCCACTCGACGTTGGTCACTGAGGCGCCCGGCACGGCGGGGGGTTGCGTAACGGGCCGGCGGGTGCTCGTTCCTCGGTCAGGCGCGACAGTTCTGAGGCGGTCGCGAAGGACTGTCGGCCCTTGCCGCGCGAGGAGCTACTCGGCGTCTCGCAGGGGCTGGTAGGTGAGCAGGGCGAGGCTGTGGCCGATGGTGCGCACGCCCACGAGACGCATGGGTTTCTTGTCGGTGGTCTCGCGGAAAAGGCGCTCACCTGTCCCGAGCACGAAGGGGTGGGTCATCAGTCGGACCTCGTCGACCAGGTCGTGCTCCATCAGGGTGTGTACGAGCGGGGCGCTGCCGTAGACGAGGATGTCCCCGTTCACGTTCTGCCTCAATTTCGAGACCTCGTCGAGGAGGTCGCCCTTCAGGGTCGTCGAATTGGACCATGCGGTGGGATTGTCGAGGGTCGAGGACACGACGTATTTGGGGATGGCGCGCAACCTGTCCGCCCATTCGCCAGGCCGGGCAGCCCAACGCGCGGCGAACCACGTGTAGGTGCCGCGACCGACCAGCCAGGCCTCGCTGTCCAGCGCTTCCTGGAACTCGACCTTGGCCCATTCGACCCGGTCCTGGTCCGGCATCGCGTCGAACCAGCCGCCGAACCTGAAGCCCTCCTCACCGGTCGGGTCCTGGATGACTCCGTCCACTGAGACGTTCTCGCTGATGACGATTCTTCCCATTGCGGCTCTCCTTGGGTCGGGCTTGTGGCAACCGACTGTGAAGACACCGCGTGATCGGGAAAATGGTCGCCGGCGCACCGCCCAGTTCGGGCCTCTGCCGGTGTCCGTACCCTGGCGGAGGTGCAACTTGGTGCAGGCTGAGGTGGGGTGACGGTGGGGACAGCCGATCTGATCTCACGGGCGCGGGCCGGCGACGGCGACGCGTTCCGAGAGCTGGCCGAGCCGCATCGCCGAGAGCTGCAGGTCCATTGCTATCGGATGCTCGGATCGTTGCAGGACGCCGAGGACGCCGTCCAGGACACGCTGTTGTCCGCCTGGCAAGCCTTCGCAGCCTTCGAGGGACGTGCCTCGCTGCGCACGTGGCTCTACCGGATCGCCACCAACCGGTGTCTCAATCTGCGCCGCTCCGCCAGCCGGCGCCCGGCCAAGGAGTGGGATGTGCAGGGCGTGCAGCCGCCCGCGCCGACAGGGCTCGGCGAGGTGGTGTGGCTGGAGCCGTTCCCGGACGCTTTGCTCGAGGGCGCGGCGCAGGTGCCGTTGGGGCCGGAGGCTCGTTACGAGCAGACGGAGTCGATCTCGCTGGCCTTTGTCACGGCGCTGCAGCTGCTGCCGCCGCGTCAGCTCGCGGTGCTGGTCCTCCGCGACGTCCTCGGATTCCGCGCCGCTGAAGTGGCCGGGATGCTGGAGCTGACCATCGACTCGGTGAACAGTGCTCTCAAGCGAGCGCGGGCCGCCGTGCAGCGCCGTCACCGAGTGAGCGCCAACAGCGAGCCGCCACCCGTCGCCGGGTCGCCGGCCGAGGGCATCCTGGTGGCCGCGTTCGTGCGCGCGTACGAGTCTGCCGATCTCGACGCGTTGATTGCCCTGTTGAGCGACGACGTCTTCATGTCCATGCCGCCGATGCCCCTGGAGTACGAGGGGCGGGAGGTCGTGGGCAGCTTCTGCGCCCTGCTCTTCCGCGCCGGCCGCACGTACGACCTCGTGCCGACTCGCGCCAACGGTCAGCCGGCGTTCGGGCTGTACGTGCCGGCCGACGACGGCCTACGCCATGGGACCGGCCTCGTCGTGGTCACCTTCGCCGGCGACCGGATCTGCGCCATGACCCGCTTCGAAAACAGTGTGCTGCCCTGGTTCGGCTTGCCGCGATCACTGCCGGGCCATTAGCGAAATACGGAACGGAGCCGTGCCATGTCGGCCCGGTCGCTGGTGCCGGGTTCTCGGGGCTGACGTCGCCTCGCGCTCGGTAGCCTCTGTTTCGTGAACCCTGCCGCTGTCACCGTGTCGACCGCTGTGAGGGCCGTCTCGCTCTGGGGGGAATCGTCGTGCGGCTGAGGTTCCATCGTGCCGGGCTGCCCGCGACCGGGCAGGCCCTCATCGAGGCGCACCTGGCCGTGTGGCCCCTGCTGGACAACGACGAGCGGCAGCGGCTGCTGCAGATCACCGATGAGCTGCTCTCCCGCAAGCGGTGGGAGGCGGCACGGGGATTCGAGCTTGACAACACGGTACGGGTCGTGATCGCGTCGCAGGCCGCGCTGCTCGTCCTGGGGCTGAGCACCGACCACTACCGGTTGGTCAGCGGCATCGTGGTGCACCCGTCGACGCTGCAGACCTCCGGTGTGCGGGCCGGACCGTCGCTGGGCACGGTCACCGCCGATCGGCTCACGGTGCTCGGACTGGCGGAGGACGGCCGCGGTCCGATCGTCATCGCCTGGGACGAGGCTCTGGCGGGTGCACATCGGATCGAACGCGGCCACAACGTCGTGCTGCACGAGTTCGCGCACAAGCTCGACATGCGTGACGGCACGATCGACGGGACCCCACTACTGCCCCAAGGCCTGCACGACGACTGGGTCAGGGTGTGCACCGACGTCTACGAGGACCTGGTAGCCGGGCGACCTCGACCGCCCATGCAGTGGTACGGGGCGACCAACCATGGTGAGTTCTTCGCCGTCGCCACCGAGGTCTTCTTCGAGCAGCCGCAGGACCTTTTGACCCTCGAACCGGAGCTGTACGACGTCCTCGCCCGCTTCTACCGCCAAGACCCAGCGGCCCGCGAGGCGCGCGCAGTGCGACGTGACCCGCCGCCGCCAGCCGACGTCTGACGGGGCGGCGGTCAGGAGCTGGCGGCGATGTCCTCCAGCAGCTCCACCAACGTGCGTACGGCAGCGCCGGTCCCGCCCTTGGGCGTGTAGCCGTGCGCCTTGCCCTGGTTGAACGCCGGCCCGGCGATGTCGAGGTGCGCCCACGACAGACCTTCCGGCACGAAGTCCTGCAGGAACAGCCCGGCGACCAGCATGCCGCCGTAGCGGTCGCCCATGTTCGAGATGTCCGCGACGTCGGAGTCGAGTGACCGGCGCAGCTCCGGGGGCAACGGCATCGGCCACATCTGCTCGCCCGCCCGGCCGGCGGCCTCGACCACGCGACCACGCAGCAGGTCGTCGTTGCCCATCACCGCCGACGTGTGGGAGCCGAGGGCGACCAGCTGCGCACCGGTCAGGGTCGCCACGTCGATCAGGTAGTCGGGGGAGTCCTCGGCTGCGCGGACCATGGCGTCGGCGAGCACCAGCCGGCCCTCGGCGTCGGTGTTGAGGACCTCGACCGTACGGCCGCCGTACATCGTGAGGACGTCGGAGGGCCGGATCGCCGCGCCACTGGGCATGTTCTCGCACATGGGGGCGTAGCCCACGACATTGACCGCCAGCCCGAGCCTGGCCACGACGTTGACCGTGGAGAGGACGGCTGCCGCGCCGCCCATGTCGGACTTCATCCACTCCATCGCCGCGGCGGGCTTGATGGACAGGCCGCCCGAGTCGAACGTGATCCCCTTGCCGACCAGGGCGACCGTACGGGTGGCCTTCGGGTGGGTGTGGCTGACCCTGACCAGGCGCGGCGGATGGCTCGAGCCCTGGCCCACGCCCGTGATGCCGCCGTAGCCGCCTCTGCGCAGGGCCTTGTCGTCCATCACGCTCACCTCGACGCCGGCGGCCTTCGCGGCCTCGGCGGCCAGCGCCGCGAACGACTGCGGGTAGAGGTCGGACGGCGAGGTGTTGACCAGGTCGCGGGTGGCGGCGACGCCGGCGGTGACGATCTCCGCCCGGCGCAGCACGGCCTTGGCGGCCGCACCGGTGTCGCCGACCACCAGGGTGACCGCGCCGACCGGTGACTTGTGCGCCTCGCGGCTGGCGAAGCGGTAACGGTCGAAGGCGTAGCCGCCCAGCAGCGCGCCCTCGGCGACGGCGCGCAGCCCACCTGGACCGCCCGCCGCGCTCAACGTGGTGGCGACCTTGGCGGTGCCGGCGAGCGCGCGGACGGCGGCGCCGGTGGCCCGGCGCAGCGTCTCTGCGGAGTAGGGGGTGCCGCGGCGGGTGGCCGCACCCAGTCCGACAGCCACCAGCACCGGTGCGCCGAGCCGGCCGAGCGTCGCGACGCGCGTCACCTCGCCCTCGGCACCGGTCGCGCCGAGGCCGGACAGCAGGGCGGCGAGCTTGCCGCCCATGGCCTTCTCGACACCGTCCCCGGCAACTGCTACCGGGCCGGCTGGTCCCTTGGCGACCCCGATGAGCACGGCGTCGACCTTGAGCGACTCCACGGCACGGTCGGACAGGTTCAACGAGGTCACGGCACTCCGATCCGACGCAGCGGCAGGCGCAGGTCGCGGTCAGCTGGACGGTTGCGGGCAGACACTGATCGCTGAGCCTAGCCGTGAAGCGTTGCCCGGTCTGCGCGGACGGCCAACCCGCCGGTAATCTCGCCGCATGCAGCCCTCAGACACCAGCCAGCTCCTGCGCTCCCCGATGTACGACTGGCACGTCGCGCACGGGGCCAAGATGGCGGACTTCGGTGGCTGGGAGATGCCGATCGAGTACCCCGGCGGCGGCGTCCTCAAGGAGCACGCGGCCGTACGCGAGCACGTGGGCATCTTCGACGTGAGCCACCTCGGCAAGGGTGTCGTACGGGGCCCGGGGGCTGCGGCCTACGTCAACTCCTGCCTGACCAACGACCTCGACCGGCTGGTGCCCGGGCAGGCGCAGTACACCTTGTGCTGCCAGGACGACGGCGGTGTGGTCGACGACCTGATCGCCTACCTGCACGACCCCGACGAGGTCTTCCTGATCCCCAATGCCGCCAACACGGCCGAGGTGCTGCGCCGGCTGGAGGCTTCGGCTCCTGAGGGCATCGAGGTCGTCAACCTGCATCGCTCGCTTGCGGTGATCGCCGTCCAGGGCCCGCGTTCTCCCGAGCTGCTCACCAGGCTCGGGCTGCCGGTGGACCACGACTACATGAGCTTCGTCACCGCGGACTGGCACGGGCGGCAGGTCATCGTCTGCCGCAGCGGCTACACCGGCGAGGTCGGCTTCGAGCTGCTGCCGCAGTGGGACGACGCGCCGGCCCTGTGGGAGGCGCTGCTCGAGGAGGGTGCCGCCGTGGCCGCGTTGCCGGCCGGTCTGGGTGCACGGGACACGCTCCGTACGGAGATGGGCTACCCGTTGCACGGCAACGACCTGTCGCCGGAGATCACACCGGTCCAGGCCCGGGTCGGCTGGGCGGTCGGCTGGTCCAAGCCGGCCTTCTGGGGTCGCGATGCCCTGGTCCTGGAGAAGGCCGAAGGCCCGCGCCGGCTGCTGTGGGGCATCGAGTCGATGGACCGCGGCATCCCGCGGGCGCACATGCCGGTCCTGACCGCCGACGGTGACCAGGTCGGCGAGGTGACCAGCGGCACGTTCTCGCCGACCCGGCGGCTGGGCATCGGGCTGGCCCTGCTGGACATCTCGGTCGGCGCGGGCGACGAGCTGCTGGTCGACGTGCGGGGGCGCACGTCGGTGGTGCGCGTGGTCAAGCCACCGTTCGTGCAGACCTCGACCCGCTGACCCGTACGGGGGATCAGCCGGTCCCGACGGCCATCACCAGCAGCGAAGCTGCAGTCGTGACCTCGACCAGGGCGCCGAGCACGTCGCCGGTGATGCCGCCGAACCGGCGTACGGCGTGCGCGCGCAGCCCGTGGGCGAGCGCCAGTGGCACGACGACTGCTGCCAGGGCACGGGCAGCGTCCTCGACGTGGTGGTGGCCGGTCGTGAGAGCCAGAATGCCTGCTGCACAGGCGGTTCCGGCCGTGAGCAGGGCCACCGTACGGGCCGACGTGGTGCCGGCGACCAGCGCTCCGAGGCCGTCCGGCCGTGCGGACGGGGTGCGTGGCGTGCACGCCCAGGGGACTGCCAGCCGGCCGGTCGTGAGGGCGACCAGCAGGGCGACCGTCGCCCTTCCCGCGGTCAGCGACTCGCCCAGCGCCGCCACCTCCAGCAGCAGCACCAGCACGACGGCCGCGACCCCGAACGGCCCGACGTCCGGTGCCCTCATCACGGCGAGCGCCCGGTCCGGGCCGCCGTAGCAGCCCAGCCCGTCGACGGTGTCGGCCAGCCCGTCGAGGTGCAGCCCGCGGGTCAGCAGCGCGGCGAGCAGGACCGTCAACACGGCCAGCAGCAGCACGCCGGAGGGGAACGCGTGCCGGAGCAGCCGGCAGCCGAGAGCCAGGATCCCGCCGAGTGCCGCACCCACCGCCGGAGCCCAGAGCATCGCCGACCCGGCGGTGCGGCGGTCGGTGCGGCCACCCCGCAGGGGCAGCACGGTGAAGGTGGTCAGCGCGAGCCGGAGCCCGTCGCCGGGCCGGGGCTCAGCCGGTGGGCTGCTGGTCACTGACCCCGGCCTCGTCGAACGTCGCCATCTCGGCCAGCGTCGCGGCGGCGGACTGCAGCAGCGGCAGGGCGAGCAACGCGCCGGTGCCCTCGCCGAGGCGCAGTCCGAGGTCGAGCAGGGGTAGCAGCCCCAGCTCGGCCAGGGCGGCGGTGTGGGCCGGCTCGGTCGAGCGGTGCCCGGCCACCCACCAGGCCCGGGCCCCGGGCGTCAACCGGTCGGCGACCAGGGCTGCGGCAGCGGACACCACGCCATCCAGCACCACCGGCGTACGCCGCTCGGCGGCGCGGGCGAGGAACCCGGCCATCGCCGCGAAGTCGGCGCCGCCCACGACGCCGACCAGCCGGGCGGGCTGCTCGAGGTGCGACCGGCCCCGGCGGACGGCGTCGCGTACGGCCCGGGTCTTGCGGATCCAGGCCGCGTCATCGATGCCCGTGCCGCGCCCGACCAGGGTGTGCGGCTCGGCGCCGGTGAGCAGCGCGACCAGCACGGTGGCCGGCGTGGTGTTGCCGATGCCCATGTCGCCGGCGATCAGCAGGTCGGCGCCGGCGTCGATCTCCTCGTCGGCGATCGCCCGCCCGGCTGCGATGGCCGTCTCGGTCTCGCGCCGGCTCAACGCGTCCTCGCGGTCGATGCGCCCGGAGCCGGCGCGGACCTTGTGCTTCATCGTCTCCGCAGGGGCGCCGAGCAGGTCGGTCGCGACGGCGAGGTCGAGCACCCGTACGGTCGCGCCCACCTGCCGGGCGAGGACGTTGACCGCGGCGCCGCCGGCCAGGATGTTCGCCATCATCTGGGCGGTCACCTCGGCGGGGTAGGCGGAGACACCGGCGGCGGCGATCCCGTGGTCGCCGGCGAAGACCACGACGCGGGGACGCGCGGCTGGTGGCGGCGGGCAGCAGCCGCGAACGCCGGCGAGCCAGATCGAGAGCTCCTCGAGCCGGCCGAGCGCGCCGGCCGGCTTGGTCAGCCGGGCCTGACGCCGGCGGGCCTCCTGCTGCGCGGCCAGGTCCGGTGCCGGTGCCGGCTCGCCAGGCAGCAGCAGCTCCTCCGTCGTCACGTCGTTCCCTTCAGCCACAGGGGCAGACCGGCCACGACCAGCACCACCTCGTCGGCGGCCGCAGCCAGCGCGGCGTTCAGCCGGCCGAGCTCGTCGCGGAAGAGCCGACCGGAGGCGGTGGCCGGCACCACCCCCCAGCCGACCTCGCTGGACACCATTACCGTACGGGTCCGCGTGGCGCTCCATGCGGCGAGCAGCTCTTCGTACGCGGTTGCGGCGCCGGTCATGGCAACCGACCCGGCGCCCGGGTCGTCCCAGCAGCCGTGGGCATCCAGCACGCCGGTCAGCCAGAGCGAGACGCAGTCGACGAGGACCGGCCCCGCCGCCGACGCGAGCAGCCCGGCCAGGTCGGCCTCCTCCGCGGTGCGCCAACCGGCCGGTCGCCGCTCCTGGTGCACCCGGACCCGCTCGGCCCACTCGGCATCGCCGGGCCGGGCGGCCGCCGTGGCGACGTAGGTGACGTCCGGCTCGGCGGCCAACAGCCCCTCGGCGTACGCGGACTTGCCCGAGCGCGCGCCGCCGAGGATCAGCGTGCGGGTCGGCCGGGTCACGGAAATCCCCATCCTGCAGGCGGGCTGGGCGGGCCCGGCGATCGTAGCGGTAGCCGCTCGCCGATTGTCCGGCCCTGCCGATACTGTGCTGGCGAACGGCATCGGCGGCAGAGGGAGCGAGATGGCCTGGACCTGGCGGTACGAGAACTCCGGCGCGGCCGAGACCGGCCGCAGCGAGGAGTTCCCGACCCAGGGCGATGCGGAGTCCTGGATCGGTGAGACCTGGCGTGAGCTGGCCGCCGACGGGGTCGACGCGGTCACGTTGTTCGAGGACGACCGCGACGTCTACGGCCCGATGTCGCTCAGCCCGACCGGCTGACCGGTCACAGGCCGAACGCCACAGCCATGCTGTGCGTGCCCGCGTCCGCGGCGTGGCCGAGCGGGCCGAGCCCGAGCAGCTCCTCGGTGGTTTTCAGCAGGCTGTAGTGGTTGAACAGCTCGCTCGACCGGGTGCCGGCTGGGGTCGACGGCGCGACGACCAGGGTGGCGACGTGACAACCGACGTCGGTCACGTTGGTCGCGCACTGGTAGGTGTGACCGCCCTCGCCCTCGTCGAAGGTGATGAACACCGCCGTGCTGCCCTGCCGGTAGGCCGGGCTCGCCACGATGCGCGGCACCCAGCGGGCCAGCCAGTCGTCGCCGGTGCGGGTGGGGCAGCTGTGCATGTCCGTACACACGTTCGGGCTGACGAAGCTGAACGCCGGCAGCCGGTTGCCATCGAGCGCCGAGGCGAACGGCCCGTCGCCGAGCGTCCCCATCGGCAGGTCCGACGCCTGGCACTGGGCCGCGTCGGACGGGAAGTAGACCACCGGGTTGTGCCGGTCCACGTAGGTCCCGACATTCCGGGCAACACACGAGCTGGGCATGCTCTCCAGGTAGGAGCGCCACTGCCCCCCGCCGGCGCTGACCTGGCCGAACAGCGTCGGCGTGCCGGGCAACGAGCAGGTCGAGGGCTCGCAGTTGGTGTGCACGCCGCCGGTTGTGCCTGCGACTGCGGCAAAGTAGTTCGGCTGCGAGGGGTGGCTGACGTTGTGGTAGTTCGTCGCGAGGCCGCAGCTGGCGGCGAGCCGGTTGAGGTACGGAGCCTGTCGGCGCGCCCACGACCCGGCGCCGCCGATCACGGTGTCGTACGACCGGTTCTCCAGCCAGATC
This sequence comes from Frankiales bacterium, assembly GCA_033851545.1. Taxonomy (GTDB): domain Bacteria; phylum Actinomycetota; class Actinomycetes; order JAWWOL01; family JAWWOL01; genus JAWWOL01. Next base: position 198,328 of record JAWWOO010000081.1, read on the forward strand.
CAGATCACGTGCCGGTAGCCGGCGGCCGGCGGGCCGGTCCGGCCGCAGGGCGTCGCTACGGAGCCCACACCCGCGGACGTTGACCGCAAGCCACGCGCCCCCTGGCCGGCCCGGTGCCGCGGCGCCGTGCCGCCCAGTGCCTGTGGTGCAACTGCCTGTGGTGCCACCGGCTGTGCCGCGACGGTCGGGGGTGGTGCGGCCGTCGAAGCAGCCGGGGTTGCCGGTGCGGCGCGGCCGTCCAAGGCACTGACCAGGAGGGCGCCGGCCAGCAGCAGTCCGACAGCTCCGGTCCCTGGTCTCATCCCTCGAGTGTCGGCGCTGGAAGCCCGGATTCAGCCGACCTTCATAAACTCCTCAAGCGACCCTCACCGGCCCATCAGCCCAGCCTCAGGGGCACGGGCGGCCGCCTAACGGATGGGCCGGGGGTCCTGCCCGCGGCGCACGGCCGGCTTGGGCAGCCGCATGAAGCGCATGGCGGTCAGCCGCATCAGCCCGTACAAGATGGCTCCCTTGCGCCCGGGCCCTCCGCCGGGGAACTCGCGGTCGATCGCCTTGCGCAGCAAGGTGAGCATGATGCCGATCTCGAGCATGTTGATGACGACGACCGCAGTCAGCAGTGCCACGAAGAGGCTGCGGATGCCGCCGCTGGTCAGCACGCTGCCGAAGTAGAGGATGAAGATGCTCGGCAACAGGAACTCGGACAGCGTCCGCTTTCCGTCCGCCCAGTCGCGGATGTAACGGCGGATCGGGCCGCGGTCCCGGCCCGGCAGGGCGCGCTCGTCGCCGGCCACGAGGGCCTTGCGGGCGTCGTTGCGCCGGATCGCGGACTGCTGGCGGGACTGCCGCGCCGCCTCGCGCCGGTTGGTGGGCGCGGTGACCGGGGCCCTGCGCTTCTCGGCGATGCTGCGCTTGGGCGTGGGCCTGCCCTTGCCGGCCGGGGCCGGCTTGTCGGCCTTGCCCGTACGGGGGCCGGGAACCGCGGCCGGGTCGGAAGCGTTTTGGGGAGACGCCGGATCTCCCGGCGTACGACGTCCTAGCACCCGCTCAGGGTAGCCGTCCGTTCGGCCTCATGGCAGGGCCGGTCGGGGATACCGACCGACGGGTTGCGTGCGTAGGCTGGACGATGACCGCCGGTGCGGTACCGGCGGGCGGGAAAGGGGCGTCCGCGCCGATGGCCAGTCTCAGCAAGCGACTCGCATTTGTCTTCCGGGCCAAGGCCAGCAAGGCGCTGGATCGGGCGGAGGACCCGCGCGAGACCCTCGACTACTCGTACCAGAAGCAGATGGAGATGCTGCAGAAGGTACGCCGCGGGGTCGCCGACGTCGCGACCTCCCGCAAGCGCCTCGAGCTGCAGATGAACGGCCTCCAGCAAAGCGGTGACAAGCTCCAGGCGCAGGCGCAGCAGGCGCTCACCCAGAACCGCGAGGACCTGGCCCGCGAGGCGCTGACCCGTCGCTCGGCGATCCAGACCCAGCTCGGCGACCTGTCGGCCCAGCACGCACAGCTGCAGGCCGAGGAGGAAAAGCTCACTGCCGCCGCCCAGCGGCTGGCGGCCAAGGTCGAGTCGTTCCGCACCCGCAAGGAGACGATCAAGGCCAGCTACACCGCCGCCGAGGCGCAGACCCGCATCGGTGAGGCCTTCTCCGGCATCTCCGAGGAGATGAGCGACGTCGGCCTGGCCATGCAGCGGGCCGAGGACAAGACCGCCCAGATGCAGGCCCGGGCCGGCGCCATCGACGAGCTCGTCGCCTCCGGCGCACTGGACGACCCGAGCTCGAGCGGCCGCAGCGACGACATCCAGGCCGAGCTCGACCGGCTCTCCTCGACCAGCGACGTCGAGCTCGAGCTGGCCAAGATGAAGGGTGCGCTCGGGGCGGGCTCCGCTCCGGCTGCGATCGAGGCCGGCGCTGCTCCCGCGGAGACGGCGGAGCCGATCAGCATGGACAAGGAAGGCCAGTGATGATCGTCCGCGTCATGGGTGAGGGACAGCTGCGGGTGGCCGACACCGAGATCGACGGCCTGAACGCCCTCGACAACGAGCTCCAGCTGGCCCTCGAGGGAGGTGACGAGGCGCTCTACCTCCAGGCGCTCACCGCTCTGACCGACCGGGTACGCGAGGTCGGTCGGCCGGTGTCGGATGACGAGCTGGTGCCCAGCGACATCGTCATCCCGACGCCCGAGGTCTCGCTCGACGAGGTCCGCCAGCTGGTCGGCGACGAGGGACTCATCCCCGGCTGATACGGAACGTCCTCCCGGGGCACAGCGTTGACCAGGACACGTCCCCCGCACCAAGAGAGTTGAGTCGCCCCGATGGCCCGCACCCGGTTCCGCCCCGATCGCAAGCTCGTCAGCCGCATGCTGTTGACGGTCTTCCTGCTCGGCCTCCTCTACGTGTTGTTCGTCGGCGTGCTCATCGCGCTGCACGTGTCGGTCCTGCTGATCGTCATCATCGCCGGCGGGTTCTTCCTGCTGCAGTACTTCGCTTCCGACCGGATCGCTTTGTTCGCTGTCGGTGGCCACGTGGTCACGCCGCAGGAGGCACCGCAGCTGCACGCCATCGTCGACCGGCTGTGCGCACTGGCCGACATGCCCAAGCCGGTCGTCGCGATCGCCGACGTCGACATGCCGAACGCGTTCGCCACAGGTCGCAGCCAGAAGCGGGCGCTTGTCTGCGCCACGACCGGCATCATGCGCCGCCTCGACAACGAGGAGCTCGAGGGAGTTCTGGCGCACGAGCTGTCCCACGTCGCCCACCGCGACGTCGCCGTCATGACGATCGCGAGCTTCCTCGGCGTGCTGGCCGGCATCATCACCCGGTTCGCGTTCTACTCCGAGATGTTCGGCGGCGGCCGGCGCAACGACCGCGACAACACGGCGAGCCTGGTCGCGATCGTGATGTTCGTCTCCGGCATCGTCTACGCGATCAGCTTCCTGCTGATCCGGGCACTCTCGCGCTACCGCGAGCTGGCCGCCGACCGGGCGGGCGCGCTGCTGACCGGGCGGCCGTCCGCCCTGGCCAGCGCCCTGGTCAAGGTCACCGGCGAGATGGGCCGGATCCCGACCAACGACCTTCGCCGGGTCGAGCCGGTCAACGCGTTCTTCTTCACCCCGGCGCTGGCCCCCGGTTTCAGCCTCTCCTCGCTCTTCTCCACCCACCCGTCGCTCGAGCGCCGGCTGGAGAACCTCGGCTCCATCGCCCGCGAGCTCGGCCAGCCGCACTGATGAGCTTCCTCGACTCGCTGCTCGGCCGGTCCAAGCCGGTCAAGTCCAACCTCGACGACCTGTTCGCCCTGCCGACGGCTGCGCTGACCCTGGAGGCGGCGATGGGGCTGACGAGCACGGGCTCGGGATCGGTCTGCTTCAAGGCCGCCGAGGGCTCGGCGTTCGCGACGATGCAGTCCGAGGTCGAGCAGCTGCTCGCCGCCGACGGCGTGGCCGCCGAGCAGGTGCGCGACTCGTACGGCTACACCTGGCTGGTCTGCAAGCACGACCCGTCGGACATGGCCGGCCTGGTCACCGAGCTGCACGCGGTCAACTCCTCGCTCGAGGGGGCCGGCTTCGGCCAGGCGCTGCTCTGCTCGGTGGTCGGGTTCGAAGGCGACCTGAGCGGCGAGCACCGACGGGTGGCCCTGGTCTACCTCTACAAGCGCGGCACCTTCTACCCGTTCGCCCCGCTGCCGGGGGAGAAGCGTGACAACGCGCTCGAGCTGCAGCTGCGGGGCGTCAT
>JAWWOO010000099.1:0-2562 GCA_033851545.1 Frankiales bacterium
CAGCTTGTGTTCGCCTGACCAGCGAGTCTGACCCCAGGGTTTGGTGTCAAGCAGCGGGTTAGCCGAGTGTCGGCAACCTGTTGTGGCTCTTCAAGAGCATCGCAACCACCTCCAAGCCCGAGAGGAACCTCTTGCTCAATCAGATCCGACTCCCGCTGGCGATCGCCGGTGTCGTCACCTCGTTCGCGATGCTCACCGGCACGGCGCACGCCGCCGGGCCCTACATGAAGTTCACCGCAACCCCCGCCAAGATCAGCCCGATCGCGAGCCCGACCTTCAAGATCGCCCGCAGCGGGTCGTTCAAGTCGCAGGCCTGCCGCGTCGACACCCGCGTCTTCAAGACGTGCGGCGCCACCTGGAAACCCGGCACTCTCAAAAGCGGCACCCACACCGCACACGTGCTGGCCATAACCACCGGCGCCAAGAGGCTCGCCATCGCCTACACCTGGACGGTTGACACGCCGCCGCCCGCGCCTGTCCTTCACGGCGGAACGCCCTACAACTGGGTGAGTCTCGCCAGCCGCATCGTCGCTTTCACCTCGATCGCCACCGACATCGACCACTACACCTACCAGCTGGACGGCGGTCCCACGCTGAACACATCGGACTCGATTGTCATCACCAAGCAGGGCATCACGCACGTGTCCGTGGTCGCCGTCGACAATCGCGGCCAAACGAGCACCCCCACGACCGGCATAGTCAAGCTCGACAACGCCGGCCCCACCATCTCGATCCCGTCGCTGCCGATGAGCACGCCTCTGATCAGCGTCGTTCCCACCGTCACCGATGCTGCGTCCGGTGTCGCCTCCGTCAGCTGGGCCTACTCCGCCGACGGCAGCCAGAACACCTGGTCTGCAGAACAGACTGCACAGACGATCACGGTGCCTCAGGACGGCTCGTACTCGTTCCAGGTGACGGCGATCGACAACGCGGGCAACACCAGCCAAGCGTCGTTCGACCTGCAGCAGGCAACGCCGGTCGTCGTATTGCCCGACATCACCGTCGGTGACGTGCCCACCTGGACGACTCAGATCAGCATCCCTGTGTCTGCCAGCGACCCCGCGGGCGTGGCCTCACTGGTCTACCGCACCCGCCTGATCGGCCAGGAGTGGTCAGCCCCCCAGAGCGCCTGCGTGATCGCGCTTGCCTGCAGCGACGGCACGATCACGGTGCCCTCGGACGGCGTCTATGACATCGAGGTGACAGCAACCGGTACGGACACCGGTGTCAGCACCCAGACGTTCCGCGCCGCGCAGGACTCGAACCTGTCGGTTCCGAACGTTGGCTGGCTCGCGGAGGTGGCCGCGATCGGCGGCGGGTTGGGCGCGACGACAGTCCCGCCGGATCCGCAGCAGGGGCTGTACGTCATCTTCCCCCCCACCTGGGACTCTCAGATGATGATGGTTTCGGCCGACTCCGGCGCGACCTGGCAACCGGTCCAGGGGTTCAGCTGCGTACCGTCGCAGCCCGGCGTCTACATCATGCGCGCCACGTTTGCCTCTCAGAACGGCATGTTCGCCCCCTGGTCAGCTCCGACCGACTCGGCGATCCTGACAGTGGACGTGCCGAACCCGAACGGCACCGCAATGCCGGGGGATTTCGGCGCCCCGTGCTGAGCCGCCAAACCGGGTAGGCAAATGGGCGGCCACTTCCTCATCGAGGTGGCCGCCCGAAGCCCGCAGCGATCCTTCATGGGGGGCAGTTGTTGGAGCGCGGCCGCACTGCCGCCCAGGACCACGGCTACGACGCACCGCGAGGTCGCCGATGGTCAGGGGCGACCAGGTCGCGGATCTCGGGGTGCCCCTGAATGTATGCGGCGATGAATGGGCAGAGCGGCGCGACCACGAGCCCCTGCCGGCGCGCGTCATCCAGGGCGGCTGCCGCCAGGCGGCTGCCGAAGCCCCGGCCCTGCCAGGTGGGACTGACCTCGGTGTGGGTGAGTGCGATGCGGTTCTCCCGCTGCCGGTAGGCGAGCAGCCCGATCCTGCGCCCACCGAGCAACAGCTCGTAGCGGTGCGCCTGGGGGACGTTCACCACCACCGGTTCGTCGGAGGATTCCTGTGGCTCGACGGGCTCGAGGTCGCCGGCGCCCCTGAAGTACTCGAGCAGCTGGCCGGTCGCGTCCGAGTCGCGGGCGTCGTTGTGATCGGCGTAGCGTTGTCGATGAGCAGCGGCGTGCGGCCATGGCTCACGGCTCTCCAGGTAGGCGAAGATCTCTCGGGTGCCGCGGAAGATCTCCCCGTCCTCCGTCTGCAGGACGGGGATCATGTCGGTGCCGGCCACCTCACGGAGGCGTTCTCGCTGCTCCGGCCACGGCTCAACCTGACGCACGATCACATCCATGCCGAGCTCGGTCAGCACCTCGCGAACGGCGGAGGAGAAGGGACACCACTCGGCCTGGTACAGGGTGACGAGCTCGTTCGTGGTGGTCACCCGGCGGCGGTGCCCTGGGTCGCCGCGGCCTGTTGAGCGAGACGGGCGTGCACGAACTGCACGGCCATCGCGCCCTCGCCGACGGCGGTGGCGCAGCGCTTCGTCGAACCGGAACGAGCATCGCCGGCG
>JAWWOO010000087.1:0-118923 GCA_033851545.1 Frankiales bacterium
GCACTGCTCGCCGACTGCAGCCAGGGATAGGGGCCGAGACCCACCCAGCCGGCGACCGTGTTGAAGACGCCGGTGCTGCTGGCGTCGTAGAAGAACTTCCACAGCAGCACCGACACCACCGGCGGGACCACGACCGGGATGTAGGCCAGCGCGGTGAACACGCCGCGCCACCTGCGTACCTCGCTCATCAACACCGCCAGGATCAGCGGCAGTGGATAGCCGAAAACCAGTGCCAGCAAGGCGAAGTAGCCGGTGTTCCGCAGCGCCGTCGGCAGTTCTGGGTCGTTGAACACAGTGCTGAAGTTGTCGAGGCCGACCCAGTGGGCCGGGCTGACCAGGTTGGTCTGCTGGAGGCTCATGACCAGCGCGCGGACGATCGGGAACCAGGAGAAGAGGCCGAAGATCACCAGCAACGGCAGCAGGAAAACGATGTTCGAGATGCCGCCGCGCCGTGCCCAGGTGACCGGTGAGCGGTGCCGCCGGCGTCGTACCGGCTGGACCGCTGCCGGTCGCTCGAGGATGGTCATCTGGTCTTCCTCCGGAGGTGCTGATCGGTCCGGGCTGTCGAGGTCCCGCCTGAGGCATGGCGGCTCGCAGGTGGCCACGAGCCGCCATGCTCGTCCGTGCAGCGGTTCGCTACAAGGACCCCTGGCGTTGGGTCAGGACGCCTTGCCGATCGCGGTCTGCGCCTTCTGGTTCGCCGCGGAGAGCAGCGAGTCGACGTTCGCGTTCTTGTTGGTCAGCACTGCTTGCACGACCGGGTCGAGGGCCGCGTACAGATCCTGCGTCGCGACGCCAGGCTCCGGGATGAGCGGCTGGGCGGCAGCAGCGTCGGTGTAGGGCTTCATCTGGGCGAGCGGCACGTTGACCCACTGCTTGATCCAGCCCTGCTGCTCGTCATACGTCGCCTTGTCGAAGACCGGGAGCTGCGGTGCACCCACCGGCTGCTTGTTATCGGCGTTGGTCTTGGCGTCGAGTGCAGCTCCGGCCTGCGTGGTCAGCTTGGCCATGTAGTAGAAGTCGATCCACTTGACCGCCGCGGCCTGCTGGGCAGCCGAGGCCTTGACGCTGACCATGGCGACCGTGCCGCCGCCGAGGGCGCCGCTGTTGGTGCCGGACAGCGGGATGACGCCTTCACCGTAGGTCTTGGGGTCGATCTTGTTCTGCGTCACCAGGTTGGTGTAGGTCCCGCCACCGGTGATGTACATGCCGATCTTGCCGGCCGCGAAGGCCTGGTTGATGCCGTTCCAGTCGTAGATGAAGTTGGAACCCATCGACTTGTCGGTCCAGCGCATGTCGTGCAGCAGCTTGAGGACCTGCTTGGTCTGCGGGTTGTTCACGGCAGCCGTCGCCTTGGTCCCGTTCATGGTCTCCATCCGGCCACCCATCGCGTACGCCTCGGTGGTGAGGATCCAGCCACCGGTGTTGCTCTGGGTCATGACCGCGTAGCCGGCCATGCCGGTCTTGTCTGAGATCGCCTTGGCGTCGGCCCGCAGCTCGTCCCACGTGGTCGGCGGCTTGTTCGGGTCGAGACCGGCCTTGGTGAACAGGTCACGGTTGTAGTGCAGCGCCTGGCCATAGGCCGAGATGGGCACCGCCTCGAGCTTGCCACTGGCGTCCTCGCCCTCGACGGCGACGCTGGGGTTGAACTTGGCACCGTACGGGAGCTTGGCGATCTCAGCACTGACGTCCGCGACCTGTTTGCGGGCGATCAGGCCACGGCCGTCGGTGAAGGGCACCGTGAACACGGTCGGCAGGGTGCCGCCGGCGAGCTTTGCGGCGAAGGTGGTGCCGGTCCAGGTGTACTCGACCGTCTTGGCCTTGATCGTCGGGTACTTCGCCTCGAACTGCGTGATCTGGGTGTCGATGGCCTTCTTGGCATCGGGCTGCAGACCGCTGTCGATGGCGACGGTGATCGACGCCGGGGCGAGGGCAGCGGCCGAGCTCGGGGCGACCGAGGGTGCAGAGCCCGACGCGGAGGCGGCAGGTGCCGGCGCAGACGTTGCGGCGGAGGTGGCGGCCGCAGCCGACGTTGCGGGAGCTGAGGACGTTGTCGGAGCTGAGGACGTGCTGGTGGCACTGCTGCCCGAAGAGCTGCCACAGGCTGCCACCAGGCTGAGGCAACTCGCGCCGGCGAGGACAAGAGTCGCGGACTTGCGGATGCGGGTCACTGTTGCTCCTTCAGAGATGTTGCCGATGCTGATTGTCGTGCAGGATCAGGCGTGCTGGGCGGCAAGACGCAGCCAAGCGGTGGTGTCCGGGGGCAGGAGACAGTCGTGCGCGTCGTTCTGATCGCTGGCGCTCTGCGGCAGGTCGCCGCTCGCCAGGAGCACTGTGCTTCCGGCAGGCAGCGGTACCGGCTCTGCGGTGAAGTTGGTGATGCTGGCAAAGCTGTCGCCCCGGGTGAACGCGAGGACCCCGTCGCCCAGGTCGAGCCAGGTGAGCGCACCCTCGGCGAGGTCCGCCTCGTGACGGCGTACCGCGAGGGTTTGCCGGTAGAGGTGCAACATCGAGCGCTGGTCGTCGACCTGGGCCTGGACGCTGCGCCGGCCCCAGCCCTGAGGCTGGGGGAGCCACGGTTCGGCCTGTGCTGACTCGGGGCTGAAGCCCGACGACGCGCCGTCGACGGTCCACGGCAGCGGTACCCGACAGCCGTCGCGGCCGGGGTCGACCCCTTCGGAGCGGAAGTGCATCGGGTCCTGCAGCCGATCGAGCGGGATGTCGTCGACCTCGGGCAGGCCCAGCTCGTCACCCTGGTAGATGTAGAGGCAGCCGGGCAGCGCGGCCGCGATCAGAGAGGCGGCACGGGCGCGGCGCGTACCGAGCTCGAGGTCGGTCGGTGTGCCAAAACGCTTGGCAGTGAAGGAGAACGACGAGTCGGCTCGGCCGTAGCGGGTGACTGGGCGGGTTACGTCGTGGTTGGACAGGACCCACGTCGGCGGGGCGCCGACCGGGGCGTGCGCGGTGAGGGTGTCCTCGATCGAGCCGCGTAGCTCCTTTGCCTCCCACGGCCGGCCCATGAAGTCGAAGTTGAACGCTGAGTGCAGCTCGTCCTCGCGCAGGTAGCGGGCGAACCGCTCGTTGTCGTCGAGCCAGATCTCGCCGACCAGGACCCGTTCCCGGTAGCTGTCGGCGACGGCCCGCCAGCCGCGGTAGATGTCGTGCAGCTCATCACGGTCGATGTGCGGGTGCTGCCCCGGCTCTGCCTGCTCGGGGAGCTCCGGCAGCGTGGGGTCCTTGACCGGGAGCGCAGCCGAGTCGATCCGGATGCCGGCGACACCGCGGTCGAACCAGAACCGCAGCACGTCGAGGTGCTCCTCGCGGACGTCCTCGCTCTGCCAGTTGAGGTCGGGCTGTTCCGGGGTGAACAGGTGGAGGTACCACTCGCCGGGGCTGCCGTCGGGGTTCGTCGTACGGGTCCAGGTGTTGCCGGAGAAGCTGGAGACCCACTCCGTCGGCTTCTCCTCGCCGTTCTCACCCTTGCCGGGGTGAAACCAGAACCGCTGCCTGGGAGGCGATCCGGGCTCCGCGGCCAGCGCCTCCTGGAACCAGACGTGCTGGTCGGAGATGTGGTTGGGGACGACATCGATGATCGTCCGGATGCCGACGGCGAGGGCTTCCTGGATCAGCGCCTCTGCCTCCTCGAGCGTCCCGAACGCGGGCTCGATCGCGCGGTAGTCCGCCACGTCGTAGCCGCCGTCCGCCATCGGGGACGGGTACCACGGGTTGAACCACAGAGCGTCGACGCCGAGCTCCTCGAGGTAGCCCAGCTTGGCGCGGACGCCCGCGAGGTCGCCCACGCCGTCGCCGTTCGCGTCGGCGAAGCTGCGCACGTAGACCTGGTAGATCACGGCGTTGCGCCACCACTCGCGGTCGGCGGTGGTGGCGGATGCGGCGCGCGGGTCGGTCACGGACTGCTCCTCGGTCTGGCGGCGCCGACAGGCGGCGGGGTGCGGGGACAGGGCTGGTGGCCAGGTCGGCGGCCCGTGGGGAGGGGCTGTGCCGAGGTAGCCGCTGGACAGAAAGTAGACGCATCCTTGCAAGATGTCTACGGCTCGTTGCAGAAATGTGATGACGGTGTGGCAGAAGGCAGCAGCACACGGGATACGAGGGTGACCGGGCTCGCCGGTGCGACCGGCAGGCGCGTTCCCGCTACCGCCCCTTTCATGGCTAAATGTCGTCGCGCAGGTGGTTGACACCGTTTTGAGCCGCCCTTACCGTCGAAGCGCATCGATGACGGCGGGATCGAAGGCAGCCCTAGCCCCCATCGCTGCCGTCAGATTGCCTGCGGTCATTGGGAGTGCGGGCAACCCAGATGCGGGAGGAACGCAAAAATGCTTCGAATCGCTTCGAACAGCAGGGCAGTCCAGTGAGGCCGCGGTCGCGCGGAGCCATGGCCGCCGTCGCCCTGGCCGCCGCGGCGGCGTTGCTCGCCCCTGCTGCCGGCGCCTCGACCGTCGCCCACGCGGCGGCCGCCTACCCGTTCCGCGACCCCAGCCTCTCTCTGTCGGCCAGGCTCGACGACCTCATGTCGCGGCTGACGCTCGACGAGAAGATCGGTCTGCTGCACCAGTACGAACAGCCGATCCCGCGGCTGGGCATCGCCCTGTTCAAGGCCGGTACGGAGGCCCTGCACGGCGTGGCCTGGTCCAACGACGCGAACGACAACGGCAACGTCGTCACGGCGACGGCGACCGTCTTTCCCCAGGCGCTGGGCCTGGCGAGCACGTGGGACACGGCGCTGATCCAGAAGGTGGGCTCGGCCGTCGGCGACGAGGCGCGAGGCCTGCACGCGGAGAACCCCACCGTGTGGGGGCTCAACCTGTGGGCACCGGTGGTCAACCTGCTGCGCGACCCGCGCTGGGGCCGCAACGAGGAGGGCTACTCCGAGGACCCGACGCTGACCTCGTCGATCGCGACCGCGTACGGGTCGGGCATGGAGGGACCCGACGTCAACAACCTCAAGGCGGCCCCGACCCTGAAGCACTTCCTTGCCTACAACAACGAGGTCAACCGGGACACCACGTCGTCGAACGTCACACCGCAGGTCCTGCACGAGTACGACCTGCAGGCCTTCCAGTCCGCCTTGCAGGCCAACGCCGCGACCGGCGTCATGGCGTCGTACAACCTGGTGAACGGTCGGCCGATGACGGTCAGCCCGCTGCTCAACCAGATCCGCAATTGGACCAACCAGCAGCTGTTCAACCCGACCGACGCCTACGCGCCGTACAACCTGACCGGCAGCCAGCAGTACTACGCGACGCAGCCCGAGGCGGACGCCGCACTGTTCAAGGCGGGCATCGACAGCTACATCGCGGACAACAACAACCCGCAGCCGATGATCGACGCGGTCAAGGCCGCACTGGCTCAGGGACTGCTGAGCGTCAACGACATCGAGACCGCCGACCGGCACGCGTTGAGCATCCGGTTCCGGCTGGGCGAGTTCGACCCGAACGGCGGGAAGTACGGTGGCATCACCGCAGCGGCTGTCAACTCCCCGGCCAACCAGCGGCTGGCGCGCAAGACCGCCGACGAGGCGGCCGTGCTGCTGAAGAACGCGAATACGACCCTTCCCCTGAACGCGACCACGACCAAGACCGTCGCCGTTATCGGCCCTCTCGAGAAGACGGTCTACAGCGACTGGTACGGCGGCAATCCGCCGTACAAGGTGACTCCCCTACAAGGCATCCAGGAACGACTCGGCTCAAGCGCAACGGTGACCGACACCGAGGCTGCCGACCGGATCGCGCTGCAGGACGTCGACACCGGCAAGTACGTCGCCGCAACGGGTTCCGACGCCACCAGCAACGTGACGGCGAGCGCCCCGGGCGCCGACGACGCAGCAGCGCAGTTCGACGTCTTCGACTGGGGCCAGGGCATTGTCACCCTACGGAACGTCGCCAACGGCAAGGTCGTCGGCTCGGGCAACGGAGGATTCATCACCCACGACGAGCAGCCCAACGGCTGGTTCGTCCAGCAGCAGTTCAAGCTCGAGCAACAGCCGGACGGCACGTACGTGCTCCACTACGCCGGCTACGAGACCACCGAGTCGTGGTTCGGCCCGAACAGCTACGTCACGGTCGGGGCCGACGGCAAGCTGACGCTCGGCGCAGCCAGTGCGGCGACGGCGACCCACTTCGCCAAGACCACGGTCAGCAGCGGCATCGCCAGCGCGGTCAAGGCCGCCAAGGCGGCCGGCACGGCGGTGGTCGTCGTCGGCAGCATGCCGTTCATCAACGGCCGCGAGGCCCACGACCGGACCTCCATGGCGTTGGCGTCGGGGCAGGAAGCCCTGGTCAAGGCAGTCCTCGCGGCCAACCCGCACACCGTGGTGGTGCTCGAGAACAGTTACCCCGACACGATCACCTGGGAGCAGGAGCACGTGCCCGCGATCTTGTGGACGACGCACGCCGGCCAGGAGACCGGCCACGCCGTGGCGGACGTGCTGTTCGGCGACGTCAACCCGTCCGGTCGGCTGACACAGACCTGGTACCGCTCGGACCAGGACCTGCCGAGCATCCTCGACTACGACATCGTCAACAGCGGCGAAACCTACCTGTACTACAAGGGTTCCCCGCTCTACCCGTTCGGCTACGGCCTGTCGTACTCGACCTTCCGCTACTCGGACCTGCACACGAGTGCCACCCACGTCGGTCCCAACGGCACGGTCGACGTCAGTGTGAAGGTCACCAACACCAGCTCTCGGGCGGGTGCCGAGGTCGTCCAGCTCTACACCCGACAGCGGACCTCGTCGGACAAACAGCCGATCAAGTCGCTGCGGACCTTCGCCCGGGTGCAGCTGAATGCCGGGCAGTCCAAGGTCGTGCACCTGTCGCTGAAGGCGGCGGACCTCGCGGTCTGGGACACAGCGCAAAGTGCCATGGTCGTCGAGAAGTCGACGTACGACGTGATGGTCGGCGCCTCGTCCGCTGACATCCGGCAGCGTACGACGGTCGACGTCGGCGGCGTGACGGTCGGCCCGCGTGACCTGTCGTACGCAACGCAGGCGGAGGGCTTCGACAGCTACTCCGGCGTCTCACTGGTCGACACCTCGAAGACCAGCGGCACCTCGGTGGCGGCGACGTCGGACGGCCAGTGGGTCGAGTACTCCCGGGTCGCGCTCAAGCCCTCGCAGACGACGCTCGCCGTGACGGCGGCGAAGGCCACGCCGGGGGTCGGCACCGTTGCGCTGCGACTGGACTCGCCGACAGGCCCGCTCCTCGGGACGGTCGACGTGGCGAGCACCGGCGACGTCTACCGCTACTCGAACGTCGAGACGTCGGTGCAACCGGCCAATGGCAGCCACGACGTCTACCTGGTGCTCAGCGACGGAGTCCGGGTCTCCAGCTTCCAGCTGGTCAGCCGTGACCCGTCGCCGGGCGTGGACCGGCGCGTCGGCTGACCGGCAGCGAGGCGCAGGGGCGGAGACGCCGGCGGCTCAGCCGACCGGCGTCTCGCCCTGCCGCAGCAGGCCGTAGGTGACTGCGTCCTCGAGCGCCTGCCAGGAGGCGTTGATGATGTTCTCGTCGACGCCGACGGTGTCCCACTGGGTCACGCCGTCGCTGGTCTCGACGAGCACCCGGGTCACGGCGTCCGTACCGTGGCTGCCCGCGACGATCCGCACCTTGAAGTCGACCAGGTCCAGCGCGGCCAGGCCCGGGTAGAGCTGCTCGAGCGCGGTACGCAGCGCCTTGTCCAGCGCGTTGACCGGACCATTGCCCTCGCCGGTCGAGACGATCCGCTCGCCCTTGGCCTGCAGCTTGACCGTGGCCTCGCTCACGACGTCACCGTCCGGGCGGCGCTCGACGATGACCCGCCAGCTCTCCAGCTCGAAGAAGCGCTGACGCGCGCCGACCACCTCGTCCCGAAGCAAGAGCTCGAACGAAGCCTCGGCCGCCTCGAACGAGAACCCCACGGCCTCAAGGTCTTTCACCCGCTTGAGCACGCGGGTGACGGTGTCGGGGTCGGCCGAGAGGTCGTGCCCCAGCGACTTGCCCTTGAGCTCGATCGTTGCGCGGCCGGACATCTCGGAGACCAGCAGCCGCATGTCGTTGCCGACCGAGGCCGGGTCGGCGTGCTGGTAGAGGTCGGGGTCCACCTTGATCGCCGAGACGTGGATGCCGGCCTTGTGGGCGAACGCGCTGACCCCGACGTACGGGGCGTGCGTGTCGGGGCTGATGTTGGCCACCTCGCCGACCGCGTGCGCCACCCGGGAGAGCTCGCGCAGCCGGCCCGCGGGCAGCACCCGACGGTCGAGCTTGAGCTCGAGGCCGGCGATGACGCTGAACAGGTCGGCGTTGCCGGCCCGTTCCCCGTACCCGTTGGCGGTTCCCTGCACGTGCGTCGCACCTGCCTCGATGGCGACCAGGCTGTTGGCGACGGCGCAGGAGGTGTCGTTGTGGCAGTGGATGCCGACCCGGGCGCCCGTGCCGACGGCCTCGGCGACCAGATCGCCGAGGCGCGTCGGCATCATGCCGCCGTTGGTGTCGCACAGTGCCACGACGTCGGCACCCGCCTCTGCGGCCACCCGCAGGACTTCGAGCGCGTACGCAGGATCGGCCGCGTAGCCGTCGAAGTAGTGCTCGGCGTCGAGGAAGACTCGTAGTCCCTCGCCGCTCAGGTGCTCGACGGTGTCGCGGATCATCGCGAGGTTCTCGTCGAGGGTGGTACGCAGTGCCCGGAGGACGTGGCGGGCGTCGGACTTCGCCACCAGCGTGACGACGGAGGCGCCGGACTCGCGCAACGCGGCGACCTGGGGGTCGTCGGCTGCCTTGGTTCCGGCCTTGCGGGTCGAGCCGAACGCGGCCAGCTGGGCGTACTTCAGGTCGAGCTCGGTACGCGCCCGCGCGAAGAACTCGGTGTCCTTGGGCAGCGCGCCCGGCCAGCCGCCCTCGATGAAGCCGACGCCGAGGTCGTCGAGGTGGCGGGCGATGGCCAGCTTGTCCTGCACCGACAGGGCGAGTCCCTCGCGCTGCGCACCATCGCGCAGCGTGGTGTCGTACACGTGAAAGTCATCGGGTACGGCGAGCGGGGTGCTGGTCACGATCGGGCCCTTCGGGTTGTGCTGGCAGGACAAACAAAAAGACCCCTCGCGGGTGCGAGAGGTCTGCGCGTCGGCGGTGCTGAAGGTCTCAGCAGGTGCCGGCGCGCTCGTCGATAATGAGCAGGTTGGTGGTCATCGCTCAGACATAGTGCCACGACCGGCGGCTTTGCGTCACCTTTCGCCAGAACCGGCCGGTGACGACGCGGCCCGCGACGAAAGCGCCGCTATCGGCGGGAACGGCCCCCTGCAGCGACGAAAGCGCCGCTATCGACGTCGTACCGGCAGCCGGCGAGAGCGCCGCTATCGACGGGAACGGCCACCGGAACCGACGAAAGCGGCGCTATCGGCGGGGGCGGGGCTGCTCGTACGGGACCTGGCGGTGCCGGCGGGTCAGCCGGTGGTGACGACCAGGGACGGCAGCGGGCCGCGGGCGTCGCTGATCCGGCGGATCGACGTGCCGGAGACGTAGAACTCGAGCGTGTGGCCGCCCCACAGCCACTCGCTGGTGACCACCGAGACGCCGACCACGCCGGTCGCACCATCGCGCTCGGCCTCGGCCTGCAGCCGGGTCATCGCGATCTCGCGTGCGTCGTAGAAGCCCTGGGTCCACTGGGGCAGCTCGATGTTCTGCCCGACCTGCTTGATCGTCTGCAGGAAGCCTTGGACGGCGATGTGGTAGACGCAGGTGCCAAGGACGAACGACGTGGGGCACCAGCCGACGTTGAGCAGCTGGTAGAACTCCTTGACGTCGAGGTGGCTGGTGAAGGGCTGACCGTCCGGCCTGCGGTAGACGCCACCCGACCCCTCGCGCCACTTGACCGCCGTGCCGATCGCGGTGAACTCCAGCGAGTCCGGGCCGTGCGAGCGGTAGCCGAGCTTGACGCCGACGACGCCATCGGCGCCGACCTTCACCGTCTCGGCCACCAGGCGCATGATCGCGTTCATCCGCGCGGTGTACATCGCCTGCGACAGCACGGAGTACTCCCCCGCCTGCATGCCACGCGTGGGCTGGAAGCCGATGTGGTAGACGGACACGCCCATCACCAGCTCGAGCGGCTCGAACCCGGTGTGCTCGAGCAGGGTGAACTCGGCGACGGACAGGTCTGACGTGAACAGCCGCCCGGACTCGGCGAGGCGGTTGGTTGCGGTCTGATCAAGGATGTCGGCCATGCTTCGGACCCTATCCGCCCCTGGATCCCGCGTAACCAGTCGCCCGGTGCATTCAGGGCGGGTACGGTCAGCCCAGCAGCGCCGGCAGGTTGCCGACCAGGCCGTCCAGGTCGACCGGCAGGCCGAAGTGGAAGCCCTGCAGCAGGTCAACCCCCACGCCCTCGAGCAGTGCCGCCTGCTGGGCCGTCTCGACGCCCTCGGCGGTGACGATCAGGTCGAGCTCGTGGGCCATGGTCACGATGTTGCCGACGACCGTGCGGTTGCGCTCGTTCTCGACCACCTCGGCGGCGAAGTCCTGATCCATCTTCAAGGCCTGTACGGGGAGCGCGCACAGGTAGGCCAGCGAGGAGAACCCCGTACCGAAGTCGTCCACCGCCAGCCGGACACCGTACGACCTCAGTGCCTGCAAGGCCTCGAGGATCTCTTCGGCGTCGTTGAGCATGACGTCCTCCGTGATCTCCAGGGTCAGCATCCGGGCGGGCAGGCCGCTGCGGCGCAGCGCCTCGCTGACCGTGTCCAGGAGTCGGAGGTCACCCACGTGCTGGGAGGACAGGTTGACCGAGACGCTGATGTTCTCGGCGCCGTCGACGACCCGCCGCCACACCGCTGCGTCGGCGATCGCGTGCTCGATGACCCAGTTGCCGATGTCGACGATCAGACCGGCCCGCTCGGCGATCGGCAGGAACTCGCGCGGCGCGAGCAGGCCGCGGGTCGGGTGCTGCCAGCGGACCAGGGCCTCGACCGAGACCAGACGGCGCCCCTTGGCCGTGACCTCCGGCAGGTAGTGCAGGACCAGCTCGTCCCTGGCGATCGCCCGCCGCAGCCCCGACTCGATGTCCAGCCGTGACGTCGCGGCCTCGCGGCCCTCCGGGCTGAGCACCCGCGACCGGGACGGTCCCGCCTGCCGGGCCTCGACGAGGGCGGCACCCGCGTCGCGGAGCAGCTCGTGGACGGAGCCGCCCGCGTCTGCGCAGATCGCGATGCCGATGCTCGCCTGGACCCGGATCTCGACGTCGGCGTAGCCGATCGGCACAGCAACGGCCTCGCGCAGCTTGAGCGACAGCAGCTGGGCCGCAGTCTCCGTCCGCGACTCCTCGCTGACCAGGACGAACTGGTCCCCGCCGAAGCGGGCCACCGTGTCGGTGAGGCCCGTGGCGTCCTTGATCCGGCCGGCCAGCGCCGCCAGGACGACGTCACCGGCGGCGTGCCCGTGGGTGTCGTTGACGACGGTGAACCGGTCGATGTCGACGACCAGGATCGAGAAGCCCCCCGACTTGCCGCCGGCGACCCGCGCGAGCGCCCGCTCGACCCGGTCGTGGAACAGCGGCCGGTTGGGCAGCCCGGTCAGGGCATCGTGCATCGCAGCATGGGTGAGCGCCTGGTCCGCCCGTACGAGAGCCGTCACGTCGTCGTGGATGACGAACGCGCCTCCGGTGGGCAGGCCGCGCAGCCGTACGGCGTAGGTCGCCCCCTCGCGCTCGATCGTCCGCGGCACGTCGTAAGCGGTGATCTCGCCGTTGAGGATCCGGCGCAGCCCGGCCAGCGCTTCGTGGGTCCAGCTCTCCTCACCCCACGCGTCCAGGATGGCGGCGTAGCTGCTGCCGACGCCGGCCCCGACCGCGCCGGAGGCGGTACGGGACAGGTAGCCGGCGACGGAGTCGTTCCAGCGACGGTTGGCGGAGACAACGGACCCGGCCCGGTTGAGGACGGCGACCGACTCCCGGAGTGCGTCGAGCACCCCGCGGTGCTGATTGTCGCGGAGGACCGTCGCGTCCATCGCGCGCTTGCGCTCGACGGCGTAGCGGATCGACCGGCGTAGCAGCTTGGGTGTGAGCTCGCCGAGGAGTGCGTAGTCCTGCGCGCCTTCGTGCATCGCGAGGACGCCGACGCTCTCGTCGTGGTCGGAGTCGATGAGGACGACGATCGGGATCAGCGGCGAGGACGCGCGCATGGTCCTGACCTGCTGGAGCACCGAGGGGTCGCCGGGGCTGAGCGTGAGCAGGGCACACATCGGCAGCTCGCCGGCGAAGGTCGCGTCCTCGACGGCCGCGACCTGCATGACCCGGAAGCCCTCTGGGGAGCCGGCCAGCGCGGTCCGGACCCGTTCGGCAGACGGGCCGCCGTCGACGAGCAGCAGCATGGGGGCAACCAACGACGAGGCCGGCCCGGGGGTTGTTCCCGCCGAGGTTCGGCCGTTCACGGCGATCTGGACCATGCTGGGCTTGTCTCCTGCCGGCGTCCTACCAGGGCGGATCTCCCCAGTCGTTTCGGCAGCTTGTCAGCGCAGCGTGAGCCTCAGCCGGCCTCGATTTCCAGCGCCGCGGTCAGCCGGCCCGCTACTCGTTGACGTACTCGCACCAGGAGCGGTACTGCGGCAGCTGACCACGCACCACCTGGGTGTACATCTCGAGCAGATGCTTGGTGACCGGGCCTGGCACGCCGGCGCCCACCGAGCGGTCGTCGACCTCGACCAGCGGGACCATCTCGGCAGCGGTGCCGGTGAACCAGGCCTCGTCGGCGAGGTAGAGGTCGGAGCGGGACAGGGTCGCCTCGACCACCTCGTAGCCCTCGTCCCTCGCCATCGTCATCACCGCGTCCCGGGTGATCCCGGCAAGGGCGCCGTCGACCAGCGGTGGCGTCACGATCTTGCGGCCGTAGACGACGAAGATGTTCTCGCCGGAGCCCTCTGAGACGGTGCCCTCCGGGGTCAGGATGATGGCCTCGTCGTAGCCGGCCTTGAGCGCGGCGACCTTGGCGAGCGAGGAGTTGATGTACTGGCCGGTCGCCTTGCCCGCCGGCGGGATCACGTTGTGGCCGATCCGGGTCCAGCTCGAGACGGCGGCGCGGACGCCCCGGTTGGTGGCCTCCTCGCCGAGGTAGGCGCCCCACGGCCAGCAGGCGATGGACGCAGCCGTACGGCTGGGCAGCGGGTTGAGGCCCATCTCGCCGTAGCCGAGGTAGAACAGCGGCCGGATGTAGCAGGAGTCGATCTCGTTGCGGCGGACCAGCTCCTTGGTCGCCTCGACCAGCTGCTCGACGTTGAACTCCGGCTTCATCATGTAGATGTGCGCGCTGCGGAACAGCCGCTGGATGTGCTCGGTCAGCCGGAACACCGCGGGCCCGTTGTCGGTCGAGTAGGCCCGGATGCCCTCGAAGACGCCCCAGCCGTAGTGCAGCGACGGGTTGAGGATGTGGATCGTCGCGTCGTCCCAGTTGACGAACTCGCCGTCCATCCAGATCTGCTTCGTGGGGGTGATCGGCATGTCAGCTCCTCGTTGAACGACTTGGTACGGCCACTATCCCAGAGTCGGGCGGCTGCTGAACTGCGTTTTAGCCGGCGACCCGGGCGGCGAGCGCGTCGCCGATCTCGCTGGTCGAGCGTACGGCTCCGCCGCGCTCGCCCAGGTCTGCTTCGACGGCGGCTTCGACCGTACGGGCAGCCTTCTCGTGACCGAGGTGGTCGAGGAGCATCGCGACGGACAGCACGGTCGCCGTCGGGTCGGCCTTGCCCTGGCCGGCGATGTCCGGGGCGCTGCCGTGCACCGGCTCGAACATGCTCGGAGCAGTACGGTCCGGGTTGACGTTGCCGCTGGCAGCGAGACCGATGCCGCCGGTGATCGCCGCGGCGAGGTCGGTGAGGATGTCGCCGAACAGGTTGTCGGTGACGATGACGTCGAACCGGCCCGGGTCGGTCACCATGAAGATGGTCGCAGCGTCGACGTGCAGGTAGTCCACGACGACGTCCGGGAACTCGCGCCCGACGGCGGCCACCGTACGGGACCACAGGTGGCCGGCGTGGACGAGCACGTTGTTCTTGTGCACCAGCGTCAGCTTGCGCCGAGGCCTTGCCTGCGCCCGGGCGAACGCGTCGCGCACGACCCGCTCGACCCCGAACGCCGTGTTGACGCTGACCTCGGTCGCGATCTCGTGCGGAGTGCCAACCCGCAGCGCACCACCGTTGCCGACGTACGGGCCTTCGGTGCCCTCGCGCACCACCACGAAGTCGATCGCCGGGGCACCCGCGAGCGGCGAGGAGACGCCGGGGAAGAGCCGGCTCGGGCGCAGGTTGACGTAGTGGTCCAGCGCGAAGCGCAGCCGCAGCAGCAGGCCCCGCTCGAGAACACCCGAGGGGACGCCCGGGTCGCCGACGGCGCCCAGCAGGAGCACGTCCTGGCCACGCAGCTCCTCCAGGACGCTGTCCGGCAGGGTCTCCCCCGTCGCGTGCCAACGGCGGGCACCCAGGTCGTACGGCGTCGGCTCGATGCTGAGGCCGTGCTGACCGGCGGCCACGTCGAGCACCTTGAGGCCTTCGGCGACGACCTCCGGACCGATGCCGTCACCGGCGATGACACCCAGGCGGATCTGCTGCTGCTGGCTCATGAACCCGACGCTACGCGACCGTCTCGGCTCGCGGACGGTCCATCTCGGATGACGGAACACCGGCTCGAAGCGGGCCAACCGGGTGCGCCGGTGGTACGCGAGCCGTCAGCCGACGACGATCCGTACCGTTGCCTTGCTGGTCAGCCAGTCGCGGCCGCTGCCGCTGAACCGGGCACCGATGACATGCACGCCCTTGGTCAACGTGTCCGTCACGAGCTGCACGACCCCGCGACGGTTGACCGTCCGCTTGGCCACCAGCTTGCCGTTGTCGTAGAAGGCCACGGTCCCCTGCGGCACACCGGTCCCCGTACGGGCCGACCGTACAGTCGTCGTCACCGTCACCCGGCTGCCCGCGACGATCGGCTTGGCCAGGGCCGTCACGACGTTCTTGACCTTGGTGGTGACCTTGGCGATCGGGACGACCTGGGCGCGGCTTCCGTCGACGTTGTCCGAGTGCACCAGCAGCAGGCCCTTGCCCTGCTGTGCGGCGTAGGTCGACTCGCGCAGCACGGTCAGCGCCGGGACGTGCCGGCTGGTGGCCAGGTCGGCGAAGAACTGCTCCCCCTCGAACGCTGAGGATGCTGCCGCGCCGACCGGCGCCGCGCCGTGGATGACGGCCAGCCCAGGCTTGAGCACGTTGAACGACGCCTTCCTGGTGACGTCGGTCAGTCCGCTCTCGATCGTCCCGGCAGCTACCCAGTAGGCGATCTTTCCGCTCTTCGCCGCCTTGGACATCGAGGTCAGGGCCCTGGTCGCGACCGGCAGGACCATCACGTCGGAGTTGAACGCGTTGGTGTCGACGGTGCCGTCGGCGTTGTTCAGCGCAAAGACCGAGTCTGCGACCACCTCGCCGGTCTTGGCGTCGGCGAGCACGCTGACGAACTCGTCGGTGGCCACGACCCGGTCGTTGTACAGCACGGCGTCAGCCTTGCCGTCACCGTTGGTGTCGATGAACACGTCGAACTCGGCGTACGAGACCGGCGTGCGCCAAGGCCCGAACGTCGATATCGCGAAGTAGGTGAGGCCGCTCGCCCGATCCTTGTGCAGCGGGGCGTCCGAGCTGACGCCGACGTACCTCAGGTCACCCGCCCGGTCGCTGGCCATCGTCACGCACTTGGCCGGGTTGGTCAGCTTGGCGGTGCAGGCGGGCTTGCGCGGGCTGGTCAGCTGCAGCTCGTAGCCGCTGACCAGTGACTGGTAACGGCCGCTGTCCTGACGAACGCCGGTGCCGGTGAGCGACAGCTTGGCCGTGGTGTTCCGGCCGAAGGCGAGCGTTCCCTTGGCCTGCATCGTCGAGGCGGGGCGGGGCGCGGCGAACACCGTCAGCCGCAGACTCTGGCCGGGGCCGGACGGGACCAGCGTCAACCAACCGCTGGCCTCGGTGAGGTAGTCGGCCGTGATCCCGTCGGCGACGATCTCGCGCGCCGAGTCAAGGGTGCGGGTCATTGCTCGCGGGGTCACGGTCATCGTGACCGGCACGGTCGCGCTCCCGTACGGCGGAACGGTGACCGCCTTCGGGTAGGAGTAGGTGACACCGCCCGGGTGGGTGCCGGCATTTGCCCAGTCGAACCCCAGCGCGTACGTCGCCGCCGCTCCTCCGTCGTTGCTCACGATGACCGTCTGGGACACGGTGGTCTTCTTGGCATAGGACTTCGCACCGAAGGACACGGAGACGGCGCCAGGGCTGTCGGCGCTGTAGGCCAGCACCTGGGTCGCCGCCGCTGCCCCGGCGTCGATCCGGCCGCTGCCGACGCGGTCCGGCGCCTCGCGGGCGGTGTGCGCCTCGTCGCTCCACACGTCGTGGACAGCGGTGTCGACGAGCGCCGCCTTGATCTGCTCCGGGCTCCAGGCCGGGTGGGCCGCCTTGACCAGCGCGGCGGAGCCGGCAACGTGCGGGGTGGCCATCGACGTGCCGGAGTCGCTGATCCCGTCGGCTCCGCTGCCCACCGCTGCGCTGAAGATCGTCGAACCCGGCGCCGTCAGGTCGGGCTTGAGGTTGCCAGCGTCGGTGATGCCCCGGGAGGAGAAGCCGGCGACCACGTCGGTCAGCCCGCCGTCGGAGAGCTTGACGCTGCCGTGCAGCGCATGGGTGAGCGTGACGTGCAGGGTGCTGCTGACGTGGACGCGGAGCGCGGCCGCCTCGGTCTTGCGGATCTCGAAGGTCGGGATCGAGTCGACCCCCAACACCCCGGCCGCGAAGTTGTCCGAGTCGTCGGCGAGCACCACGCCGACAGCACCGGCCTTGGCGGCCTCGGTCGACCGGTCGGCAGAGCCGCACCGCCTGGTCGCGTCGTCGTCGGTCCACTCGAGCCAGGCGATCCTGCCGGCGACGGCTGCCTTCTGCGCGTCGGTGAAGGGGCTGCACCCATCGGCGTTGCTCGCCGTCATCGATGTCGCGGTGTACGCGGCGGGGCTGTTCGCGTCGAACGCCGGGTCGAGGCTGACGACGTCGGCGGAGACCGGCGCCGCAGCGGCCCAGGCGAAGGCACTGTTCTCCTGGCCGGGGATGTCGCCGGCGACGGTTGCCGGGGCGTCGGCGTGCAGCGCGTCGTAGACGGTCGTGGCGTCCTGGGAGGCAGCGACGGAGATGACCCGCTTGCCGGCGCCGGGTGACCCGGCGATGTCCTGCAGGTCGCCGCCGTTGCCGGCCGCAACCACGACGGTCGTGCCGAGGAGGGCCAGCGCGTCCGCGGCGATCGCGTCGGGGTCATCAGGCGTCGCGTAGTCGGTGCCGAGGGACATGTTCACGACGTCGAGGTGGTCGGCGACGTTGCCGTCCCCGTTGGGGTCCGCCGCCCAGTCGAGGGCCTCGGAGACCACGTTGGTGTCGCCGGTGCAGCCGAACACGCGCAGGGCGTAGAGCTTGGCGCCGGGGGCGACTCCTGGGCCGATGCGCATCGAGCCGAACGGTGTGCCGGAGGTCCACGGCCCGGGGTACGTGGCGCCGGCCGAGGTGACCCCGAGACCTGCGGCCGTGCCCGCCACGTGGCTGCCGTGACCCTCGCAGTCCAGCGGGTTGGGGTCGCTCTTGGGCGTGGCAGCAGCGGTCGACGCTGCGCCGCCGCCGGTGTAGGCGTCCCCGACGAAGTCCCAACCCCCGGCCACCTTGGCGGAGGGGTAGTCATGGCTGGGCACGGTCAGGGTTGCCGTGTCGTCGACGGCGTGATCCGAGCTGTACGCGCCCACGGTGCCGGTGCCACCGAAGTCGGCGTGGGTGTAGTCGATGCCCGAGTCGATCACCCCGATCCTCACTCCGGTCCCGATGTCCGAACCGGCGCCCACCCCGACGCCCCAGGACGTGGGCGCGTTGATCAGCGGCACCGAGCTGGCGTTGAGCAGATGCTTGGCCGGCATGACGTGGATCGCCTTGACCCCGGGCAGCGCCGCAAGGGCACCGAGCCGGCTGGCATCGGTGCGGACGGCCACGCCGGAGTAGACGTTGTGCAGCGTGAACAGCGCCGTGGCCGCGGTCCGCGGTCGGCCGAGGTAGCCGCGCACGGACTTCGCGAGCTGGTCGACGCGGGCGCGCTGGCCGCGTACCGCCGCAATGCCGGCCAGGCTGGTGGCCCGGATGCCTTGCTGGGCAAGGAAAAGCGTCGGATTGGTGGCGTCGAGCTCGAGCATCACGGTCACGGTGCCATGGCTGGGCAGGGCGGCGCTGGGGGACTTTCCGGTCAGGATCGACGGGTCGAGCTGGACGCCCTTGGCCAACTGGTGGGCCAGCGGGAAGTGCACGGCCGGCTGGGCGGCCGCCACCCGGTAGCCCCTCGCGGCGGACCCGGTCTGCGCCGACGCCGTGGAGATCCCCGGCAGCGCAGAGCCCGCGAGCAGGGCCGAGAACGACAGCCCGCCGATCACGCGTACGGCGGTGCTCGGTCGGCTCACCCGGCTCATCTGACCCCACCCGAGGGAGTTCGCGCCGTGGCGCACCCAGCCCGTGGGCACGACATTGCGGGAGCCCCCGAACGGGTCCCACCAGCCAATCCTCGATCACGTCGAACGGTAGCAGAGGCACCTGTACGGCAAGGGCGGACTCGTCAGGGCTTGTCGGTGCGCCGCGCCACCGCCGTGCCACCGAGAACCTTGTTGATCGCCGCCAGGAAGGCGCGGGCACTGGCCTCGACCACGTCGGTGGAGACGCCGCGGGCGTTGACCCGTTGGCCGTTGACCTCGACCTTGACGCTCACGTCGCCGATGGCGTCCGTCCCCTCGCTGAGCGCATCGACCTGGAAGTTGACCAGCGTCGCCGTGACCCCGGTCGCGTGGGCAACCGCGTTGCAGGCGGCGTCGATGAGGCCGTCACCGGTGGCGTCCGCCTCGCTGACCTGGTCACCCCGCGAGAGCCGTACGGTCGCCCGCGGCTGGACGTCGGTGCCGCCGGCGAGCGCGAGCCACTGGAACGCCCAGGCGTCCGTGTTCGTGTTGTCGGCGCCATCGGCGGTCCCCAGCGCGATCAGGTCGGCGTCGGTGAGCGAAACCTTGCGGTCGGCCATCTCCTTGAACCGGGCGAAAGCGTGCTCGAGCTGCTCGTCCTTGAGGTGGATGCCCAGCCCCTCGAGCGCACTGACGAACGCGTGCCGGCCGGAGTGCTTGCCGAGCACGATCTTGTTACCGGCCAGGCCGATGTCCTCGGGGTTCATGATCTCGTACGTCGTCCGCTCCATCAGCACCCCGTGCTGGTGGATGCCCGACTCGTGGCTGAACGCGTTGCCCCCGATGACCGCCTTGTTCGGCTGGACCGCGTAGCCGGACAGCATCGAGACCAGCCGAGAGGTCGAGGCGATCTCACGGGTGTTCACGCCGGTGGTGAGCCCGAGGGACGGGTGGTGGGTGCGCAGCGCCATCACGACCTCCTCGAGCGCCGCGTTGCCCGCCCGCTCGCCGATGCCGTTGATGCAGACCTCCACCTGGCGCACGCCTGCCCGCACGGCGGCGAGGCTGTTGGCGGTGGCGAGGCCGAGGTCGTTGTGGCAGTGCACCGACCAGGTCACCCGCCCGGAGCCCGGGATCTTGGCCCGCAGGGCGTCCAGGATGTCGACATACTCCTGCGGCAGCACGAAGCCCACCGTGTCCGGCACGTTGATCGTCGTCGCGCCGTTCTCGATCGCCGCAGCGAAGACGTCGACCAGGAAGTCGAGCTCCGTACGGGTGGCATCCTCGGCGGAGAACTCCACGTCGGCGCCCAGGGACGCCGCGTGCGACACGGCGTCCACGGTGGCCTGCAGCACCTGCTCCTTGGTCATCCGCAACTTCTTGTCGCGGTGCACCGGCGAAGTGGAGATGAAGGTGTGGATGCGCGGCCGATCGGCGGTCTTGATCGCCTCCCAGGCCCGGTCGATGTCACCGAGGCGGGTCCGGCACAGCGCGGCGATGGACGGGCCCTTGACGGTCTCGGCGATCGCCTGGACCCCGGCGAAGTCACCGTCGCTCGCCGCGGGGAACCCGGCCTCGATGACGTCGACGCCGAGCTTGGCGAGCTGCACCGCGATCTCGAGCTTCTCCCCCACTGACAGGGCGATGCCGGGGGCCTGCTCCCCATCGCGCAACGTGGTGTCGAGGATGATCACCCGGTTGGCGTCGGCGGGCGGGACGCTGAGGTCGGGCTGGTCGCTGGTCACTGGCATCTCCCTGTCGCGCACATGCTTCCAGTCAACACTCTTCCCCTTCTGCCGTGCACCTGCGCACGCGTGATCACGATGCGAGACCCACTGGGGCACTATGGCAACGTGACCCTCCACCTCCACCTGCGCGCCGCCGGCGTCAGCCTTGTCCTGCACAGCGCCGACGACCGGCTGCCCAGCATCGTCCATTGGGGTCCCGACCTCGGTGCCGACCTCGACGTACCTTCCCTCGTACGGGGCCTCAGCCCCGCCAGCACCTCCGCCTCCGCCGACACCGGCGTGCGGTTCTCGCTGGTGGCGCAGGAGTCCGAGGCCTACACCGGCCGGCCGGGGCTCACCGGCTCCCGCGGTGCGGTCGGCTGGTCTCCCCGCTTCCGGGTGCTCTCCGTCGAGGAGACGCCCTATGGGGCGACGATCGAGGCCACGGACGACCAGATCCAGGTGTCCGTGCGCACGACGATCGGGCTCGACCCGTACGGGGTGCTGCTGCTCCGGCACTCGATGCGCAACGACGGTGCCGAGCCGTACACCCTCCGGGAGCTCGCAGCCGTCCTGCCGGTGCCGGGCGTCGTCGGCGAGCTGCTCGACCTGGCCGGCCGCTGGGCTCTCGAGCGCCAGCCGCAGCGCCGTCCGACCTCGGTAGGCACCTGGCTGCGCGAGCTGCGGCACGGGCGCACCGGGTTCGAGGCGCCGCTGGTGACCGTCGCAGGGACGCCAGGCTTCGGCAACCGGCACGGCGAGGTGTGGGGCATCCACCTGGGCTGGAGCGGCAACGCCAGGACCTGGTACGACCAGACGCCGGACGGGCAGCGCAGCCTCGGTGCGGCGGAGCTGCTCGGGCCGGCCGGCCTCGTCCTGGCACCGGGCGGGACGTACGAGACCCCGCAGCTGTACGGGTCCTGGTCCGACGCGGGTCTCGACGGTCTGGCCGACCGGCTCCACGACCACGTACGGGCGCGGCCCTCGCACCCGCCGACGCCACGGCCGGTCGTGTTCAACACGTGGGAGGCGGTCTACTTCGACCAGTCCCTCGAGGCGCTGACGGCGTTGGCGGACCGGGCCGCGCGGGTCGGCGCCGAGCGCTTCGTGCTGGACGACGGCTGGTTCCTCGGCCGGCGCGACGACACCGCGGGCCTGGGCGACTGGGAGGTCGATCCGGAGGTCTGGCCACAGGGGCTGACGCCGCTGATCGACCACGTCCTCGGGCTGGGCATGGACTTCGGGCTCTGGGTCGAGCCGGAGATGGTCAACCCGGACTCCGAGCTGTTGCGCGCCCATCCGGACTGGGCGCTCGCCGTGGCCGGGCACGAGCCGATCACCTGGCGGCATCAGCTGGTGCTCGACCTGTCCCGCCCCGCGGTGTTCGACCACCTGCTGAACCGGCTGGACGCGCTGCTCACGGACCATCGGATCGCCTACGTGAAGTGGGACCACAACCGTGACCTGATGGACGCCGGCGGCGTCGACGGGCAGGAGGCGCTGCACGACAACGTGCTCGCGGTCTACCGGCTGCTGGACAGCCTGCGCGCCCGGCATCCGGGCGTCGAGATCGAGAGCTGCTCGTCCGGCGGCGGGCGGGTCGACCTCGGCATCCTGGCCCGCACCGACCGGGTCTGGGGCAGCGACAGCATCGACGCTGTCGACCGGCAGGCGATCCAGCGCTGGACCTCGCTGCTGCTGCCGCCGGAGCTCGTCGGCAGTCACGTCGGCGCTCCCCGGGCGCACACCACGGAACGGCTGCTCGACCTGCCTTTCCGTGGTGCCACAGCACTTTTCGGCTCGCTGGGCATCGAGTGGGACGTGTCCAGGGCGACCGAGGACGAGCTCGCCGCGCTTTCCGGCGTGGTGGCCGCCTACCGCGAGCTCCGGCCGCTGCTGCACTCCGGCCGGGTGGTCCACGCCGACCTGCCGGGGCCCTGTCTGCTGCACGGCGTGGTCGCACGCGACGGCAGGTCGGCGGTGTTCTGCTACGCCCAGCTCGCCAGCTCGCCGACCCCGCTGCCGGGTCCCGTACGGCTGCCCGGGTTGCGGACCGATGTCCGCTACCTGGTCGAGAACCTCGTACTGCCAGCGCCTTCCACTGAGCCGGTCCCGCCTCGATGGCTGCCGGAGCCACTCACGCTGCCGGGCAGAGCGCTGGCGTCCGCCGGCCTGGCACTGCCCCTACTCAAGCCCGCTCAGGCCGTCCTGGTCACCTTGAAGGACACGGGTGTCCGCTGACATCGTCTCCCGGCTCCGCGCGGCGGGATGCGTCTTCGCCGAGGAGGAGGCGGAGCTGTTGGCGGCCGCGTCCTCCTCGGCTGATGAGCTCGAGACGATGGTCGAGCAGCGGGTGTCAGGATTGCCGCTGGAGCAGGTGGTCGGCTGGGCAGGATTCTGCGGGCTGCGGATTGCCGTAGCACCAGGTGTTTTCGTGCCCCGTCACCGCACCGAGTTCCTCGTACGGGAGGCCGCTGCCCTCGCTCGGCCGGGGGCCATCGTTGTCGACTTGTGCTGCGGTTCGGGGGCTCTCGGTGCCGCGCTGCGCTCCCTCGTCGACGTCGGCGAGCTCTACGCCGCGGACATCCATCCCGCCGCCGTGCTGTGTGCGCGCGCCAATCTCCCTGGGGTGCAGGTGTTCCAGGGCGACCTGTTCGAGGCGCTTCCCTCGTCGTTGCGCGGCCGGCTGGACATCCTGCTCGCCAACACACCGTACGTCCCGAGCGACGAGATCGCCTTCCTGCCGGCGGAGGCGCGCGACCACGAGCCGCGGGTCACTCTCGACGGAGGTGCGGACGGCCTCGACGTTCAGCGCCGGGTTGCCGCTGAGGCCGCGCAATGGCTGACGCCGGGTGGACACGTGCTGGTCGAGGCGACGGAGCGGCAGGCGCAGGGGACGGCTGCGGCGTTCGCCGCGGGCGGGTTGACCGCGCGCGTGACCATGGACGAGGACATGAGGGCCACTGTGGTGATAGGCACCCGCCCTGCCTGAGATCGACTAGAGGGTAAAGGATTTTTCAGCCACTTGCCAGGTGGTTGCGTGTCGCTGACAGGGGAAGGGCACCACCACCCGGTATGGGCCGGGTGGAGGTGGTCAACGATGACCCACTGGCACATCAGGGGCGATCCGGGCGTGCAGCCGGAGCCCTTCGGGCGCCGCATGCGCCTGATCCCCCTCGTCTGACAATTCCACGACCTCCTGAAGCGCCGTTGCCCGTACGACGGGCTCTGCGGCCGCCTCTGCATGTCCGCTTGCCTAGAGAGGAATGCCATGCACATGCCCATCCCACGGCGCGGAAGGCGGTTTCTGCGCCGCCACGTGCTCGTGCCCGTCGCCGTTCTGGCTGTTGTCGCACCGGTCTCAGCCGTTGGGCTGACCGCGTCCGCAGCACAGCCGTCGGCGACCACGACGGCATCGGCGAAGAGCATCGACGAGAAGGTCAACGCCTTGCTCGCCAAGATGACGTTGGCGGAGAAGTTCGGCCAGCTCGAGATGGCCGGCCCGGACGGCCCGAACGGCACTCCCGGCCCGTTGCTGCTCAAGGGGGTCCGCGACGGCACCATCGGGACCGTGCTCGACCTGGTCGGGGTCCAGAACATCAACCAGGCGCAACAAGCGGCGCTGCAGTCGCGGCTGCACATCCCGTTGATCTTCTCCCTCGACGTCATCCACGGGTATCAGACGATCTTCCCCGTGCCGCTGATGGAAGCGAGCAGCTGGGACCCGACCGCCATCGCCAAGGACGAGTCGATCTCTGCGAGTGAGGCCACGGCCGACGGCATCAAGTGGACGTTCAACCCGATGGTCGACATCGCGCGCGATCCGCGCTGGGGACGCATCGTCGAAGGCGCGGGCGAGGACCCGTACCTCGGCTCTGCCGTCGCAGCGGCGAAGGTCCGAGGCTACCAGGGCACGGACTTCAGCGCACCGTCCAAGATGGCGGCGACGGTCAAGCACTTCGCGGCATACGGAGCGGTCGAGGCCGGCCGCGAGTACAACACGGTGGACATGTCCACCCAGCGCCTCTTCAACGACTACCTGCCCCCGTACAAGGCAGCGGTCGACGCCGGTGCCGCCACCGTCATGACCGCGTTCAACTCGCTCAACGGGGTGCCGGCGAGCGCCGATCCCTATCTGCTCAAGACGATCCTGCGCAAGGCGTGGGACTTCCAGGGCACCGTGGTTAGTGACTACCAGGCCATCCAGGAGCTGGTTGAGTTCGGCTACGCGACCAACGAGCAGGACGCAGCCCTGCTGGCGCTGACCGCCGGCGTCACGATCGAGATGGGCGTGCAGGTGCCGAGCATCAACGACACCTACACCCCGTTCGGGCCGGGGCTGGTCACATCCGGCAAGCTGAGCATCACCGAGGTCAACGCCGACGTGGCGCACGTGCTGCGCCTGAAGTACCTCGCCGGCATGTTCGACCACCCGTTCACCGACGCGACCCGCGTACAGACCGCGGAGCTGACTCCGGCCAACCTTGCTGCGGCCAGGACGACGGCAGCCGAGTCCCTGGTCCTGTTGCGCAACCAGAACAACGCGCTGCCGCTGGCCGCCTCTACCAGCTCGGTCGCAGTGGTCGGCCCGCTCGCGGACGACGCCACTGACCAGCTCGGCTCCAACGTGCCGATCGGGCAGAACGCCGTCGCCGAGGCGCACACCACGACCGTGCTGCAGGGCATCAAGAACGAGGTGCCTGGTGCGACCGTCACATACGCGCAGGGCTGTGACGCGCTGTGCACGTCAACGACCGGCTTCGCCGCCGCCGTCGACGCGGCGAAGGCCGCTGCTGTCACGGTTCTCGTCGTCGGCGAGCCTGCTTCGTACTCCGGCGAGGCCTCGTCACGGGCGAACATCGACCTGCCGGGTCAGCAGCAGGCGCTGATCGAGGCGGTTGCCGCGACCGGGAAACCGTACGTGGTGGTGCTGATGAACGGCCGTCCGCTCACGATCAACTGGCTGGCGGACAACGCACCGGGTCTGCTGGAGGCGTGGCAGCCGGGCAGTGAAGGCGGCAACGCGGTGGCCGACGTGCTCTTCGGCAAGGTCAACCCCAGCGGCAAGCTGCCGGTCACCTTCCCGCGGACGGTCGGCCAGATCCCGATCTACTACAACCAGCTCGCGACCGGCCGACCGGGAGACCCGAACAACAAGTACACGTCCCGATACCTCGATGTCCCGAACTCACCGCTGTTCGACTTCGGGTACGGGCTCTCGTACACCAGCTTTGCGTTCTCCAACCTGCACTTCTCGGCGAGCACCATCCCGGCCAAGGGCACGGTGACCGTACGGGCTAGCCTCACCAACACCGGAACCGTGGCGGGCACCGACGTCGCGCAGCTCTACATCCACAACCAGAACGCCAGGATCCTGCAGCCGATCCGGCAGCTGGAGGGCTTCCACCGGGTCAGCCTCGCACCGGGGCAGACCAAGACCGTGACGTTCACCCTGGACGCCAGCAACCTCGGCTACTACGACAACAGTGGTCAGTTCGTGATGAACCCGGGCGCGTTCGACGTCTGGGTCGGCGACAGCTCAGTGGGCGGCCTGCACGGCGCGTTCTCCGTGCAGTAGGCAGTTCTCGACCATCTGGGAGGCCCGGACGACCGTCCGGGCCTCCCCAGTCGTGGTTGCTGTGGGTTCGATAAGGCCGCTCAACCGGGCCGTGGCCGATGCCGACACCGCCATGGTGAGTGGCGACGGTGGCAACAGCGACTGGGCGTTACCGGCCGGGACCGACTTCGCCTCCCGCGGTGCGCTGGTTGTCGTGCTCGCCGTGTGGGTGCTGAGCTTCGTCGGGGCCGGGAACACCTTCGGTGAGGCCCGGTCCAACATGCGCAGTCGCTTTCCGGACCTGCTCGCTGCCGCGCGCGAGCACCGGGTGCTGGTCAGCCGTGGCGGGCTGACGTTCGCCTGGTGGGAGCCGGTGGCAGGGGGCACCTGGCTTCTCCAGGAGATTGCCTCCTTCCCCCGTGGACGCGGCCATGGCACACGGGTGCTGGCCACGTTCTTGCACCTTGCGGACCAGGCGCATGTGCCGGTCGCGCTGGTCTGTCCGCGTGCCCGGGTCAACTGGTACCGCCGCCACGGCTTCCGGCTCGGACCCAAGGACCATGAGGTCAACCGGCTCGGCCTGCTGTGGATGGAGCGCCCCAGAAGGTCCGCGACCAAACACCGCGGGCACCGGACGGCTATCAAGACCAGCCTGCCATCAGGGGTTCGCGGCTACGGCTGACAGCGTGTCGTCTTCCTCACGCGTCGATGACGATCGGCAGGATGATCGGGCTCCTGCGGTAGGTGTCCCGCGCCCAGCGGCTGACCGTACGGTGGATCAGCTGCTCGAGCTGGTGCTGCTCGCCGATGCCCTCGGCGGCCGCCTTGGCGAGCACGTCCTCGATCAGCTTGACCACGACGTCGAAGGTGCGGTCGTCGTGGACGAAACCGCGGGCGAGAAACTCCGGCGGCTCGGTCAGCAGGCCGGTGTCCGAGTCGACGAGCGCGACGATGGTGATGAACCCGCCGGCGGCGAGGGTCAGCCGGTCCTGCAAGGAGTCCTCGGTCGCACCGCCGACACTGGCGCCGTCGACGTAGACGTAACCGGCAGGCACCTTGCCGGTGATCCGGGCCCGACCGTCGATGAGGTCGACGACCACGCCGTCATCCGCGATGGTGACGTGGTCGGCAGGCACTCCGGTGCGGACGGCGAGCGCAGCGTTGGCGGTCAGGTGGCGCCACTCACCGTGCACCGGCATGACGTTGGACGGACGCAGGACGTTGTAGCAGTAGACCAGCTCCCCGGCGCTGGCATGGCCGGAGACATGCACCTTGGCGTTGCCCTTGTGCACCACGTTGGCACCCCAGCGGGTCAACGCGTTGATGACCCGGTAGATCGCGTTCTCGTTGCCGGGGATCAGCGAGCTGGCCAGCAGGACGGTATCGCCCTCCCCGATCCGGATCATGTGGTCCCGGTTGGCCATGCGGGCGAGTGCCGCCATCGGCTCGCCCTGGGATCCCGTACAGATCAAGGTGATCTTGGTGTCCGCGAGCTTCTCGAGGACCTTGAGGTCGACCACGAGACCCTTGGGGATCCGCAGGTAGCCGAGGTCGCGTGCCAGGCCCATGTTGCGGACCATCGAGCGGCCGACGAAGGCGACCTTGCGGCCGTGGTGGTGGGCTGCGTCGAGCACCTGCTGGATACGGTGCACGTGGCTGGCGAAGCTCGAGACGACGATCCGGCCGGGCGCCGTACGGAACACCTGCTCGATCGCCGGCGCCAGGTCGCGCTCGGAGATCTGGAAACCGGGGACCTCGGCGTTGGTCGAGTCGACGAGCAGCAGGTCGACACCCTCCTCGCCGAGCCGGGCGAAGGCGCGCAGGTCGGTGATCCGGTCGTCGAGCGGGAACTGGTCCATCTTGAAGTCACCGGTGTGCAGGACCAGGCCGGCGTCCGTCCGGATCGCAACGGCCAGCGCGTCCGGGATCGAGTGGTTGACCGCGACGAACTCGCAGTCGAACGGGCCAACCTTGCGGCGCTGGCCCTCGGAGACCTCGACGGTCCTGGGCGTGATCCGGTGCTCCTTGAGCTTGGCCGCGATGAACGCGAGCGTCAGCTTGGACCCGATCAGCGGGATGTCGGCACGCTCACGCAGGAGGTAGGGCACGGCACCGATGTGGTCCTCGTGGCCGTGGGTGAGGATGAGCCCGTCGATCCGGTCCAGCCGGTCGCGGATCCAGGTGAAGTCGGGCAGGATCACGTCGACCCCCGGCTGGGTCTCCTCGGGGAACAGCACGCCGCAGTCGACGATCAGCAGCCGGCCGGCGTGCTCGAAGACCGTCATGTTGCGCCCGATCTCACCCAGGCCGCCGAGCGCGACGATGCGCAGTCCGCCCTTCGGCAGGCGGGGCGGCGATCCGAGCTCGGGATGGGGGTGGCTCAACCTGGAAATCCTGTCGTCTGGCGCCGGCGAGCCGGTGGGCACGGCCGGCGCTCGGGGTTAGCTGTCCGCACCATCATCCCGCTCCGCGATGCGCGGCCGGCGGCGGAGGGCTCCTGCGCCTGCTCCTCGGCGGGCCGCCACTGCCCGCCGCGTGTGCCCGGCCCCCCATTTCCCGCCACTTGGCGCGAACATTCGCGTGTCCTGCGGCGTGTCGGGCAACTTGCCGAGCGCGCCTCAGACCTCGTCGAGGTCGACCGCGCGGGCCGAGGTGGCGCCGATCGCGGTGGCGATCTCGGTGAGCACGTCAGCCGGAATGGCGGTGTCCACCGTCACGGCCATCAGCGCGTCGCCGCCGGCTGCCTGGCGGGCGACCTGGGCACCGGCGATGTTGACGCCGCGGGAGCCGAGGACGTTGCCGAGCTTGCCGACGATGCCGGGCTCGTCGTGGTAGCGGAAGAACGCCAGGTGCTCGACGAGCTGCAGGTCGACGTCGAAGCCGTCCACCTCGGTCAGCTTGGCGACCTGCTTGTGCCCGGACAGCGTGCCGGAGACTGAGAACTGCTCACCGGTCGCGAGCGTCCCCCGTACGGTCAGGAGGTTGCGGTAGTCCGGGCTCTCCTCGCTCGAGGTGAGTCGGACCTGGAGGCCGCGCTCCTCGGCGAGCAACGGCGCGTTGACGAAGGTGACCTGCTGCTCGACGACGTCGGTGAAGACGCCCTTGAGCGCCGAGAGCTGCAGGATCTGTACGTCGAACGCGGCGATCTCGCCGCGGACGAGCACCTCGAGCTCGGCGGGCACGGTGCCGGCCAGCGCGGTGAAGACCCGGCCGAGCTGCTCCATGAGGCCGAGAGCCGGGCGTACCTCCTCGGCGACGAGACCACCGGACTGCACGTTGACGGCGTCGGGTACGAACTCGCCCAGCAGCGCCAGCTTGACCGACTTGGCGACGGCGGTCCCGGCCTTGTCCTGCGCCTCGTCGGTGGACGCGCCCAGGTGCGGGGTCACGACAACGGAGTCGCCGAGCGCGAACAGCGGCGAGTCGGTGCACGGCTCGGAGGCGTAGACGTCGATCCCGGCACCGCCGACCCGGCCCTCCTCGATCGCCTTGGCCAGCGCAGCCTCGTCGATCAGGCCGCCGCGGGCGGCGTTGACGATGATGACCGTCGGCTTGACCAGGGTGAGCTCGCGCTCGCCGATCAGGCCCTTGGTCTCAGGGGTCTTCGGCAGGTGGATCGAGATGAAGTCGGACTCGCGCAGCAGGTCGTCGAGCGAGACCAGCCGCACGCCGAGCTGCGCGGCGCGGGCGGCCGAGATGTACGGGTCGTACGCGATGATCGTCGTGTCGAACGCTGCCAGCCGGTGGGCGAACAGCTGACCGATCTTGCCTAGCCCGACGACGCCGACGACCTTCTCGTTGACCTCGACGCCGGTGAACTTCGCACGCTTCCACTCGTTGCCCTTGAGGCTGGCGTTGGCGGCGGGAATCCGGCGGGCGGCGGCGAGCAGCAGGCCGACCGCGTGCTCGGCGGCGCTGACGATGTTGGAGGTCGGCGCATTGACCACCATGACCCCGGCGGCGGTGGCGGCCTTGATGTCGACGTTGTCCAGTCCGACGCCGGCGCGCGCGATCACCTTGAGCTGCGTCGCCGCGCCGATCGCTTCGGCGTCCATCTTGGTGGCGCTGCGGATGAGCACGGCGTCCACGCCGACGAGCGCTGGCAGCAGGGCCGACCGGTCGGCGCCGTCCACGTGGCGGAGCTCGAAGTCCGACGAGAGGACATCGAGGGCGGAGGGGGCGAGCTCTTCAGCGACCAGGACGACGGGCTTGCTCAACGGACCAGTCCTCACGCAGCAGGGAAGTGGAGTGTTTCCCCATCGTAACGGCCGCCCTCCGAGGGGCGAGACGCGGAGTCTCGGAGTACGGGAGGCCGATAGCGCCGCTGTCGCCGGAACGGGCCTGGGCTGAGCTGTTGCCGATCTTGGACATCCTGCCCGTTCGGGCGACTCGGGACGGTCATGATGTCCAAGATCGGCGAGGCGCTGGCGGGAGAAGCTAGTCCTTGTCGATCCAGGCCATCATCGGGCGCAGCTTGGCGCCGACGACCTCGATCGGGTGGTGCGCGCCCTCCGCGGCCCACTTGGTGTAGTTGGGCCGGCCGTTGTCGTCCTCGGCCACCCATTCGCGGGCGAAGGTCCCGTCCTGGATCTCGCCGAGGATCTTCTTCATCTCTGCCTTGGTGTCAGCGTTGACGATGCGCGGGCCGCGGCTGTAGTCGCCGTACTCGGCGGTGTCCGAGATCGACCAGCGCATCTTGGAGATGCCGCCCTCGTACATCAGGTCGACGATCAGCTTGAGCTCGTGCAGGCACTCGAAGTAGGCCACCTCCGGCTGGTAGCCGGCCTCGATCAGCGTCTCGAAGCCGGCCTGGACCAGCGCGGACGCGCCGCCGCAGAGCACGGCCTGCTCGCCGAACAGGTCGGTCTCCGTCTCCTCGGTGAACGTGGTCTTGAGGACCCCGGCCCGGGTGCCACCGATGCCCTTGGCGTACGAGAGGGCCAGCGCCAGCGCGTTGCCCGACGCGTCCTGCTCGACGGCGACGAGGCACGGCACGCCGCGACCCTCCTGGAACTGACGCCGTACGAGGTGACCCGGCCCCTTCGGTGCGACCATCGCGACGTCGACACCGGCCGGCGGCTTGATCAGGTCGTAGCGGATGTTGAAGCCGTGGCCGAAGAACAGCGCGTCGCCCTCGTTGAGGTTGGGCTCGACCGACTCGGCGTAGAGCGAACGCTGGGCGGTGTCCGGCGCCAGGATCATGATCAGGTCGCCCCACGCGCTGGCCTCGGCCGGCGTCAGGACCTGCAGACCCTCCGCCTCGGCCTTGGCCTTGCTCTTGGAGCCTTCGGGCAGGCCGACCCGGACGTCGACGCCGGAGTCGTGCAGGGACAGCGCGTGGGCATGGCCCTGGCTGCCGTAGCCGATGACGGCGACCTTGCGACCCTGGATCAGGGAGAGATCCGCGTCGGCGTCGTAGAAGATGTCAGCCATGGTGAGCTCGGTTGTCCTTTCGTGGATGGTCGTGCCCGCTGCGCGTCCATCATGGAGGTCTCCCCGGTCGTCCGGGGAGCGGGGGTCTCAAACTCAGCTAGCGCGCTCGGCGGAACGCAGACTGCGGTCGGTGAGGGTACGGGCGCCGCGGGCGATGCCGACGACGCCGGACTGCACCAGCTCCTTGATGCCGTACGGCTCGAGCACCCGGATCAGCGCCTCGAGCTTCTCCGGCGCTCCGGTGGCCTCGATGGTCAGCGTGTCGGTCGCGACATCGACGACCTTGGCCCGGAACAGCTCGACCGTCTCGATGATCTGAGACCGGACCAGCGGCTCCTTGCTGTCAGCCCTGACCTTGACCAGCAGCAGCTCGCGGGAGACCGCGGCGTGCAGGTCGAGCTCGACGATCTTGAGCACGTTGATCAGCTTGTTCAGCTGCTTGGTCACCTGCTCCAGCGGCAGGTCGGCGCAGTTGACGACGATGGTCATCCGGCTGACGTTCGGGTTCTCCGTCGGGCCGACCGCCAGCGAGTGGATGTTGAAGCCGCGGCGGGAGAACAGCGCGGCGACCCGGGTCAGCACGCCCGGCTTGTTCTCCACCAGCACCGACAAGGTGTGAATGCTCATCGCTGCGCCCCGCTCCGGTTGCTCGTCCGAACGCTCATGTGAGGCTCTCCCCGTACTCCGGTCGCGTGTCCCTGGCGATCTGGATGCTGTCGTTGCTCGAGCCGGCGGCGACCATCGGCCACACCTGGGCATCCTGGCCGACGATGAAGTCGACCACCACGGGCACGTCGGTCACGGCCATCGCCTTCTCGATCGTCGCATCGAGGTCGGCCGGGTCGGAACAGCGCAGGCCCACGCACCCGTACGCGTCCGCGAGCTTGACGAAGTCGGGCACCGGACGTGCACCCTGCGACAGGTTGGTGTTGCTGTAGCGCTTGCCGTAGAACAGCGTCTGCCACTGCCGCACCATGCCGAGCGAGCCGTTGTTGATGATCGCGACCTTGATCGGGATGCCCTCGATCGTGCAGGTGGCCAGCTCCTGGTTGGTCATCTGGAAGCAGCCGTCGCCGTCGATCGCCCACACCGTCGCGTCCGGCCGGCCGACCTTGGCACCCATCGCGGCCGGCACGGCGAAGCCCATGGTGCCCAGGCCGCCGGAGTTGAGCCAGGTGTACGGCTTCTCGTAGCGCACGAACTGGCTGGCCCACATCTGGTGCTGGCCCACGCCGGCGACGTACAGCGCGTCGGGCCCGGCGATCTGGCCGAGCCGCTCGATGACCCGCTGCGGCATCAGCGTGCCGTCGTTCGGGTCGGTGTAGCCCACCGGGTAGGAGTCCTTCCACCCCGCGGTGGTCTGCCGCCAGCCTTCGTAGTCACCGATGTTGCCTGACGCGTGCTCACCGTGCAGGGCAGCCGTGAGGTCGACGATCACCTCGCGGGCGTCGCCGACGATCGGCACGTCGGCCATGCGGTTCTTGGAGATCTCGGCCGGGTCGATGTCGGCGTGGATGACCGAGGCCTGCGGCGCGAACGACGCGAGGTTGCCGGTCACCCGGTCGTCGAAGCGGGCCCCGAGGGTGATCAGCAGGTCGGCCTTCTGCAGCGCCGTGACTGCTGCGACCGTGCCGTGCATGCCCGGCATGCCGAGGTGCAGGGTGTGGCTGTCGGGGAACGCGCCGCGCGCGGTCAGCGTCGTGACCACCGGGATGCCGGTCAGCTCGACCAGCGCCCGCAGCTCCTCGGACGCGCGGGCCTTGAGCACGCCGCCACCGACGTAGAACACCGGCCGCTTGGACTCGACGATCAGCCGGGCGGCTTCCTTGACCTGCTTGTTGTGCGGCTTGGTGGTCGGCTTGTAGCCGGGCAGGTCCATGACCGGCGGCCAGGCGAAGTGGGTCTGCGCCTGCAGGATGTCCTTGGGGATATCGACGAGCACCGGTCCGGGACGGCCGGTCGACGCGATGTGAAAGGCCTCGGCGATCGTCCGCGGGATGTCATCCGCATGTTGCACCAGGAAGTTGTGCTTGGTGATCGGCATCGTGATGCCGCAGATGTCCGCCTCCTGGAAGGCGTCGGTCCCGATCGCGGCACTGGCGACCTGACCGGTGATGGCGACGATCGGCACCGAGTCCATGTACGCGTCCGCGATCGGCGTGACCAGGTTGGTCGCGCCCGGGCCGGAGGTCGCCATGCAGACACCCACCCGGCCGGTCGCCAGCGCGTACCCCTGCGCTGCGTGGCCGGCGCCCTGCTCGTGCCGTACGAGGATGTGCCGCAGCTGGGAGTCGAACAACGGGTCGTACGCGGGCAGGATCGCCCCGCCCGGGATGCCGAACACGACCTCCGCCCCTGCC
Source organism: Frankiales bacterium (assembly GCA_033851545.1). Classification (GTDB taxonomy): domain Bacteria; phylum Actinomycetota; class Actinomycetes; order JAWWOL01; family JAWWOL01; genus JAWWOL01. The sequence continues at coordinate 33,544 of JAWWOO010000087.1, forward strand.
GCCTCGAGACTGTGGACGAGGGACTGAGCTCCGGTCACCTGCTCTGACATGGCGCCTTCTCCGGTTCTGGTGCGGTCGGGTGATGCGGTCGAGACTGGTGGTGCTGTCGAGCTTGGGCAAACAAAAACCCCTCGGCCGCGAGGGCATGCGAGGGGTTGCGCGCTGGCGTGACGTGAGGTCAGCCGGCGCGCCCGATAACTACGAGGCGGGTGTGGGACACGCTGAAAGACTGTCTCAGTGATCGCGCGCTGTCAACCGCGCTCCGGCCGGGTCTCACGATGCGGGCCGTGCGGTGCCTGGCCCGGGAGAACGCTTCAGTAGGACTCGGCAGCCGCGACGGTCAGCTGCGCCGGCACGGTGCCGTTGATCTGGGCGAGCAGCAGTGGGCCGACGATCGGTCCGTTGCCGGCGAGCAGCGCGCCGATCTCCGCGGGCGGGCCTGCCTTGGCGAACAGCCAGCCCTGCGCCAACGTCGCACCCATCGCCGTGAGCTGCTGTGCCTGGCCCGACTCCTCGACACCCTCGGCGATCAGCGACATCCCGAGATCACCGGCCAGCCGGACGATCGCGCGGGTCAGCGACGCCACGTCCTGGTCGTGGCCGAGCCCGGCGACGAAGGACCGGTCGACCTTGACGGTGTCGACCGGTAGCACCCGCAGGTAGGACAGCGACGACCAGCCGGTCCCGAAGTCGTCGACGGCAAGGCCGACGCCCAGGTCCCGCAGCAGCTGCAGCTTGGCGACCGTACGGTCGGCGTCGTCGATCAGCACGCTCTCGGTGAGCTCGAGGGTGAGGTGGCGTGCCTCGAGCTGGTGCGCCCGGAGCGTGGTCGCGACCGACTCGACCAGCCGCGGCGCCTGCAGCTGGCGGGCTGAGACGTTGACCGACAGGCGCACCTCGATACCCTGCCGGCGCCAGCGAGCGACCTGCCGGCAGGCCTGGTCGAGCACCCAACGGCCGATAGGCACGATCAGCCCGGACTCCTCGGCGAAGGGGATGAACTCAAGGGGCCCGACCGGCCCGCGCAGCCGAGACTCCCAGCGCAGCAAGGCTTCTACGGACACCACACGACCGGTGCGCATGTCGACGACCGGCTGGTAGACGACGGCCAGCTCACCCCTGTCGATGGCGCCGCGCAGCTCGCGTTCCAGCTCGACCTTGCGCAGCACGTGCGCGTACATCTCCGGCTCGAACAGCTCGACCCGGCCCTTGCCGAGGGCCTTGGCCCGGTACATCGCGAGGTCGGCGTCGCGGACGAGGCTGTCGGCGTCGCCGGCCGGGCAGGCGACGGCGACCCCGACGCTGGCGCTCACCGAGATCTCGGCGTCCCCGAGCATGAACGGCACCTCGAGCACGTGCAGCAGCCGCAGGCCGACCTCGCGCGGGCCGCCGAGCTCTGTACACGGGGGCAGCAGGACGGCGAACTCGTCGCCGCCGAGCCGGGCCACCGTGTCGTCGGGGCGGACCGCCTCGAGCAGCCGGTTGGCCACCTGCTGGAGCAGCAGGTCACCCATCGCGTGCCCGAGGCTGTCGTTGACCGCCTTGAAGCCGTCGAGGTCGATGAACAGCAGCGAGACCTGCTCGCCGTCGCCGGTCCGGGCGAGCAGCGCCTCGGCGATGCGGGCGCGCATCCGGGCCCGGTTGGCCAGCCCGGTCAGCTCGTCACTGAAGGCGAGCTCGGTCAGCCGGTGCTCGAGCGTCTTGCGCTCGCTGATGTCGCGGGTGTTGATGACGATGCCTCGTACGACGGGACTGTCCAGGCGGTCGGTGAACACCGACTCGACGTAGCGCCACTCACCGTGGCCGTCCCGCACGCGGTTCTCGATGACCGTCGCCCGGAACTGGTCTGCGCAGTTCGGCCGCTCGTTCAGGTTGTGCAGCGCGCCGGCGAACCGCAGCTGGGCCTCGCTGAGGTCCAGCGGGTGCACGAGGTCCATCAGCAGCTGCCCGACAAGCTCCCCGTCGCGGTAACCGAAGATCCGCTCGACCGCGGCACTCTGCCAGACGATGCGGCCCTCGGCGTCGACCACCGTCATCACGTCGCTGGAGCCCTGCACCAGCGAGCGGAACAGCTCCTCGCGGGCGGCGAGGGCCCGGCTCAAACCGAACGTGTCGAGGACGGCGACCGCTTGCCGGGTCAGCACCGTGGCGACCAGCAGGAAGATCAGCCCGATCTCCACCAGCCCCGGTTGGTGGCCGACCGCGAGGTCGCCGATGGCGGCCAGGGTGGCAGCGACGAGCGCCACGTACGGGAGCAGGCTCATGGCCCTGGTGGGCAGCTGGTCCGCCGGCAGGTCGGCGGTCCCCAGGTCCTCGACCCGGCCACCGGCGAGGGCCATGACGAGGTAGCCGGCGAACCACCCGACCTCGAGCAGGTGGCCGCCGCTGTACGTGTGGTGCTGCGAGGCGAGGGCGTAGACGAGGTCGGTCGCGCCGAGCAGGAACACAGCGCCGACCCCGATGACCACCGGGGTACGGGAGGCCCGCGACATCCGGCGGATGAGTAGCAGGCTGAGGCTGACCACGACGGTGTCGGTGACCGGGTAGAGCATCGAGACCACGGCCGAGTTCGTGCTGCCGGACAGCATGCGGTCGTCCCAGATCGGGCGCAGCACGGCGACCCAGCCGACCAGCAGGATCGAGGCGCTGACGAGGGTCGCGTCCAGTGCGTGCCGCGACCGCGACTCGGCCGGTCGGCGCGCACCCGGGTAGAGCAGCAGGGCGGCGATGGTCAGCGGGATGCCACCGGCGAAGCCGAGGTCCTGGATCCCCGGCGACGTCGGCGCCCGGCCGAGGACCAGCTCGTGGGCGGTCCAGACCGCCTGGCCGGCGCCCCAGCTCAGCGCTGCGGCGGCGAGCAGCCGCCAGGTGACTCTGAGCCGACCGGTCGTACGAGCAGCGGCGCCGAGAGCGGCAGCCCCTCCGTAGAACGCGGCCGCCCCGATCACGGCATCGGACAGCGCACGGCCGTCTGAGGTGTTCCCCCACCCCAGCAGGCAGCCCAAGGCGAAGGCTGCGACCGCGGCGGCCAGCGCGGCCGGACGAGGGCGCAGCCACCCGGAGGGCGACGCGGTGCTGGTCATCTGCCTCAGATCGACGAACGGCGCAGGTGGTTGGTGACCCGAACGGCGCTGCTCCCTGAGGCCGATCGCGTCGCACCCGACGTCATCCGGCCCAGCACTGGTGACCCAATATGGACTTCTGCGTCCGTTCCGCACGGACAATCCGGAACGAGGTCAGGCCGAGGCCCGCACCACCAACGTCGGCTGGAAGACCGTCGTACGGATGGGCGTCGCCTCGTCGTCGATCAGCTGCAGCAACAGGCGGACCATCTCGGCTGCCATCTGCTCCAGCGGCTGACGCACCGTGGTGAGCGTGGGACGGGCGTCGGTGGCAGCCCTGCTGTCGTCGAACCCGACGACAGCGACCTGATCGGGGATGTGCAGGTCGTGGTCCCGCAGGACGTGCAGCGCCCCCTGGGCCATCAGGTCGTTGGCGGCGAACAGCCCGTCGAGGTCCGGGCGGCCGGCGAGCAGCTCTCTCATCGAGGCCTCGCCCGTCTGGACCGTGTAGCCACCGATGACCACTGCCACGTCCTCGACGCCCTGTCGGGCCATCGTGGCGAGAAACCCTTTGGTCCGCTCGGCCGCTCCCCTGGCATCGGAGGGCCCGGCGATCACGCCCACCCGGCGGCGGCCGCGGGAGAGCAGCTGCGCAGCGGCAAGCGAACCGCCGGCGCGGTTGTCGGCGGCGACGGTGGTCAGGCCGACGGACTTCGCCGCCGGCCCGAGCAGGACGACCGGCAGGTGGTGGCTGGCCAGCTGGACGCACAGCGGGTCGCGAGTGTTCATCGACACCACCAGAGCGCCGTCGATGTCGCGGAGCGCGAGCCGGCGGGTCAGCTCGTTGCGGGTGGCCGGGTCATCGGCGATCAGGAGCTCGAGCCGCAGGCCGTTGGTGCGCAGCAGGTCGAGGGCTCCCGCCGCCACCCGCCCGAAGAACGGGTCACCGAGGATCCGGGAGATGAACGGATCGTCGAAGCCGTCAGCGCTGGCCGCGGACACGACGAGGGCGATCGTTCCGGAGCGCCGGGTGACCAGCGACCTGGCCGCCCGGTTGGGCACGTACCCGGTCGCCTTGACGGCGCTCATCACGATCTGCTGCAGCGCCGGATCGACGTTGCGGGTGCCGTTGACCACGCGCGACACGGTCGCCGGCGAGACGCCCGCCACGCGGGCGACCTGATCGAGCGTCACGCCGCCGCGTCGGACCTCGCCACCCACTGTGCGGTTATAGCACCGGTCACGTTCGCCACCTCCTACGGCGAGCCGGCGAGGGAGCCACCGGCGCTCCGGTAGCCTCTGGGCAGGATGCGAGATCGTTACCACTGAGACGTTGACCCCGGCCGGCTGACCGGCTTCAATTCCCGTAAACGCTTCCGGTACCGGTACCGGAAACGGTTCCACCCCGGGAGCGTCCACCAGGGCACAGACCCGCAGGAGAGACATGGACACCACCGCCGCGTACACGCTGACCGGCTCCCCACTGGTCGGCTTCACGTCGCCCGAGGCCGAGCGTGCGCTGATCGACTCGCTGCCGCCGACCTTCCGGTGGGGCGTCGCCACCTCCGCGTACCAGATCGAGGGAGCGGTGGCCGAGGACGGCCGGACCCCCTCGATCTGGGACACCTACTGCCGCGTGCCCGGAGCGATCGAGGACGGGACGAACGGCGACATCGCCTGCGACCACTACCACCGGATGCCCGAGGACGTCGCGCTGATCCGCGCCCTGGGCGTCGACACCTACCGGTTCTCGGTGTCGTGGACCCGGGTGCAGCCGCGCGGCAGGGGCCCGGTCAACCCGGCCGGCCTTGCGTTCTACGACCGCCTCGTCGACGAGCTGCTCGGCCAGGGCATCGACCCGTGGGTCACGCTCTACCACTGGGACCTGCCGCAGGAGCTCGAGGACGCCGGCGGCTGGCCGGAGCGTGACACCGCTTACCGCTTCGCCGACTACTCGATGATGGTCTTCGACCAGCTCAGCGACCGGGTCCGCACCTGGACCACCCTCAACGAGCCGTGGTGCACGGCGATGCTGGGCTACGCCTACGGCGCGCAGGCACCGGGCCGTACGGATTTCCCGGCGGCCATGAACGCGGTGCACCACCTGCTGCTCGGCCACGGCCTGGCGACCCAGCGGATGCGAGCGGCGGCCACCGGCCCGGTCGACCTCGGCATCACCCTGAACACTGCCGCGGTCGAGCCGGCCACCGACTCCGAGATCGACCGGCTGGCCGCCGCCCGGGCCGACGCGCTCGGGACCCGGATCTACCTCGACCCGATCGTCAAGGGCCGCTACCCGGTCGACCTGGTCGAGGGGCTCGCCGAGCTGGGCATCACGCTGCCGATCCAGGACGGCGACCTCGAGATCATCTCGGCGCCGACCGACATCCTCGGCATCAACTTCTACTTCGGCGCGCAGATCTCCGGCGTGGACGCGGACGGCAACACCACCGACGCCAACGGCTTTCCGGTGACCCGCAACGTCCCGGTCGGCACCGAGCTCACCGCGATGGGCTGGGAGATCCTGCCCGAGTGGTTCACCAGGCACTTGGTGCGGTTGGCCGACGACTACGGCCTCCCGATGGTCATCACCGAGAACGGCGCAGCGTTCGACGACGTCGCCGGCGCGGGCGACTTCGTCCGCGACGACGACCGGACGGCCTACCTGTCCTCCCACATTGCGGCGGTGGCCGCTGCCCGCCGCCAGGGTGCCGACCTGCGTGGCTACTTCGCCTGGTCGCTGTTGGACAACTTCGAGTGGTCCTACGGCTACGCCAAGCGGTTCGGCCTCGTACGGGTGGACTACGACACGCAGGTGCGCACGCCCAAGCAGAGCGCCCACTGGTACAGCGACACCATCCATCGCGTACGGACCTCGGGCTCGGCCGACTAGCCTGCCACCGCCGTCAGCCCGCGCCGTTGACCGGATGCGCCGCCATTCAGCCGCAGATGGCGCCTTCGGCCGCGGAGCCGACCAGCTTGGCGTACTTCGCCAGCACGCCGGAGGTGTAGCGCGGCTCCAGCGGCTTCCAGTCCGCCCGGCGTCGGTCGAGCTCGGCCGCGTCGACGAGCAGGTCGAGCTTCTTGGTAGCGACGTCGAGATGGATCAGGTCGCCGTCCTGGACCAGCGCGATCGGCCCACCGACCGCGGCCTCGGGGGCGACGTGGCCGATGCACAGCCCGGTCGTGCCGCCGGAGAAGCGCCCGTCTGTCAGCAGCAGCACGTCCTTGCCGAGCCCGGCACCCTTGATCGCACCGGTCACGGCGAGCATCTCCCGCATGCCAGGGCCGCCGCGGGGTCCTTCGTACCGGATCACCACGACGTCGCCGGCGGACAGCTTGCCCCCGACGACCGCGTCCATGGCCGCCCGCTCGCCGTCGAAGACCCGGGCGGTCCCCTCGAACGTCGCCCGGTCGAAACCCGCGGTCTTGACGACTGCGCCCTCAGGAGCGAGCGACCCACGCAGCACTGCCAGCCCGCCGGTCTGGTGGATCGGCTCGGACAACGCGTGGATGATCTTGCCGTCGGGGTCCGGCGGGGCGATGTGCGCGAGGTTCTCGGCGACCGTCTTGCCGGTCACGGTGAGGCAGTCGCCGTGCAGCAGGCCGGCGTCGAGCAGCGCCTTCATCACCACCGGGATGCCGCCGATGCCGTCGATGTCGGTCATCACGAACCGGCCGAACGGCTTGACGTCGGCCAGGTGCGGGGTGCGGTCACCGATCCGGTTGAAGTCGTCGAGAGTCAGGTCGACGCGGGCCTCACGGGCGATCGCCAGCAGGTGCAGCACGGCGTTGGTCGAGCCGCCGAGCGCCATCACGACGGTGATGGCGTTCTCGAACGCCTCCTTGGTCATGATCTGCCGGGCGGTGATGCCGCTGTTGAGCAGACCAACGACGGCGTGGCCGGACGCGACCGCGTACTCGTCGCGGCGGCGGTCGGGCGCCGGCGGCGAGGCGGACCCGGGCATCGACATGCCCATCGCCTCGGCGGCGGAGGCCATGGTGTTGGCGGTGTACATGCCGCCGCAGGCACCCTCGCCGGGACAGATGTTGCGCTCGATCTCGTCGAGGCGCTCCCGCGAGATGCGGCCGGCGACGCAGGCACCCACGCCCTCGAACGCGTCGATGATGGTGATGTCCTCGCCGTCGAGCTTGCCCGGCAGGGTGGCGCCCGCGTAGAGGAACACCGACGCCAGGTCGAGCCGCGCCGCCGCCATCAACATGCCGGGCAGCGACTTGTCACAGCCCGCCAGCAGTACGGAGCCGTCGAGCCGCTCGGCGCTCATCACCACCTCGACCGAGTCGGCGATGACCTCGCGGGAGACGAGCGAGAAATGCATGCCTTCGTGGCCCATCGAGATGCCGTCGGAGACCGAGATGGTGCCGAACTCGAGGGGGAAGCCACCGGCCTCGTGCACACCGTCCTTGACCCGCTGGGTCAGCCGCTTGAGCGACAGGTTGCATGGCGTGATCTCGTTCCACGACGACGCCACACCGACCTGCGACTTGACCCAGTCGTCGTCGCCCATGCCGACCGCACGGAGCATGCCGCGCGACGCGGCCTTCTCGATGCCGTCGGTGACGTCACGACTGCGCGGCTTGTGGTCGACGGCAGGGTTCTGGTCGGTCACGTCGGGGCTACCTCTCCTAGCGGGCCGCCCCATGCTACGTCCGCGCCGATCAAGGCCGAACGGAAGATCGGGCCCTATCCCGGCAGGTGGGACTCGATGATGGAGACCACCTCGTCCGACTCGGGCACGGTCTGCGGCCGGATCCGGGCGAGTATCTCGCCCTCCGGGCCGACCAGGAACTTCTCGAAGTTCCACTGAACATCGCCGGCAACGCCTGCTGCATCGGGGATCGCGGTCAGCTCTGCATAGAGCGGGTGCCGGTCCGGTCCGTTGACGTCAGTCTTCGAGTACATCGGAAAGGTCACGCCGTACGTGGCCGAGCAGAACTCCCCGATCTCCTCCGACGTTCCCGGTTCCTGGCCGCCGAACTGGTTGCTGGGGAAGCCGAGAACGCTGAAGCCGCGGTCGGCGAAGCGCTCCTGCAGCCGCTCGAGCCCCTCGTACTGCGGGGTCAGCCCGCACTTGGAGGCCACGTTGACGATGAGCAGCACCTCGCCCTTGTGCTCGGCGAGGGACGCCGGCTCGCCCGACAGCGTGGTCAGCGGGATGTCATAGATGGTCATGGGCAAGGACCTCCGGAAGCGGGGACAGGGCTCTTTTTGGGGCAACGTGGCGCCGGCCCGCCGGATTCCGTCAGTAGCCGTTCTCGACCACGTTCGCCAACGGCTCCCCCGCGAGATGGCGGACGACCTGGTCGCGTACGAGACTGTGCAGCCGGCCGCGGTAGTTGGTCGTGTCCCCCCCGATGTGCGGGGTGAGCAGCAGGCCGGGCGCCAGCCACAACGGGTCGTCAGCGGGCAGCGGCTCCTGGTCCGTCACATCGATGGCAGCGGTGATCCGGCCGCTGTGCAGCTCGGCCAGCAGCGCGTCGGCGTCCACCACTGGGCCGCGCGAGGCGTTGACCAGCAAGGCACCGTCCGGCAGCCCGGCCAGGAAGCCTGCGTCCACCAGCCCGCGGGTCTGGTCGGTCAGCGGAACGATGACCACGACAACATCGGCGTACGGGAGCAGGCCCGGCAGCTCGTCGATCGAGTGCACGCCGGCTCTGGCCCGGCGGGCGACCTTGGTGATCTCGACCTCGAACCCGGCCAGCCGGCGCTCGATGGCGGAGCCGATGGAGCCGTAGCCGACGATGAGGACCCGGCGACCGGCCAGCTCGGTGGTGTCCTTGGCCTGCCACACGTGCGCATCCTGCTGGCGGACGAACCGCGGGATCTGGCGGATGGACGCCAGGATCGCCGTGAGCACCCACTCGGAGGTGCTGCGGTCGTGGACGCCGCTGGCGTCACAGAGGACAACCCCGGGGGGAACCTGCGAAAGGACCCAGTCAACACCGGCGCTCTGGGTCAGCACGACCTGCAGATCGGTGAACATTGCCAACCGGCCAGGCTTTCCGGCTGAGTACGGCGCCATGACGAACGGGGCATCGAGGGCCTCGGCCGGCGGGTCACCGTCGATCCACGACACGAGCTCGACATCGTCGGGCATCGATGCTGACTGCTGGTCGGCCACGGGCCAGGGGACGACAACCTTCATCCGCCCATCTTGCCGTCAGCGTTTTTCAGCCGGCCCACCGACCCGGGCACGTCGGTGGTCCGCGTGATGGTCAGCAGGTCGCGGGCCGATCCGGTCGGCCGCTGCCCGCGCGGCCACACCGCGCGTAGGGACCGCGAAAGGTCCAGATCGCGCACGGGTACGACAACCACCCGCCCGGCAGCGACGTCGTCGCGTACGGCGAGGTCGCTCAGCACGGCCGGGCCCGCTCCGGCGGAGACCGCACCGCGAACCGCGCTGGTCGACGACAGCTCGAGCAACGGCGTGGCCAAAGGCGCATGGGACCGCAACGCCAGCTCGAGCGCGGTCCGGGTGCCGGAGAGCGGCTCCCGTTGGACCAGGCGGGTGTGCGCGAGAGTCGCCGGGTCGAGTGGACGACGCAGCCGGGCCCAGGGATGCGCCGGCGGAACGACGACCACGAGCCGGTCACGACCGACCACCTGCGAGTCGAGCCCGGCAGCGACCCTCGGCCCCTCGACGAATCCGAGGTCGACGCTGCCGCTCAGGACCGCGGCCGCCACCTCGGCGGAGTTCATCGCGGACAGCCGTACGGCGGTGTCCGGGTGACTCGCCGCGAGCCGGACCAGCCAGCGCGGCAGGAGGTATTCGGCGACGGTCAGGCTGGCCGCCACGCGCAGCCTGGTCTGGCGGTCCTGCCTGAGCGAGGAGATGCCCGCGTCGAGGATGTCAGCAGCGTGCAGCACCTCGCGTGCCCAGCCGGCAAGCAGCGCTCCTTCGGCGGTCAGCGTCGACCCGCGGGCGCCGCGGGAGACGAGCGGGAAGCCGACCAGCCGTTCCATGCCCTTGACCCGGGCCGACACCGCCGGCTGGCTGATGCCGTGCTCGGCGGCGGCCTGGCCAAGGCTGCCGGTGGCCGCCACTCGGATCAACAGCTCGAGCGAGTCCAGGTCAGGCACGTGGGTGAGGCTCATCAGCCAACTCTATGTCGAAACATCAGCGTCGTTTATGGGTCCATCACGACAGCACGGCTACCCGTGCGCCCTGGGCCGACGCAGGCTAGGACCATGACCACGATCCTCGAGCGGCCACTGACCCGGTCGCAGCCAACCCGGTTGGTGACCTTCGGGCCCAACTGGTTCGCCTCCGTGATGGGTACGGGCATCGTGGCCACGGCGGCGGCGTCACTCCCCCACCAGGTGCTCGGACTGCACACCTTTGCGTTGTCCGTATGGGTTCTGGCCGCATCGATGCTGATCGCCGTCACCGTGGCGACGGTTGCGCACTGGGTCCGGCAGCCGGCCCAGGCGCGGTCCTACCTCAACGACCGGGTGGTCAGCCACTTCTACGGCGCTCCCCCGATGGCGGTGCTGACCGTCGGGGCGGGTACGGTGCTGCTCGGCCGAGATCTCATCGGTCTCAACGCTGCGTTGGCGGTCGACTGGGTGCTGTGGATCCTCGGCACAGCCGGCGGTCTGGTCTGCGCGGCGCTGGTCCCGTACATCGCCTTCACCCGGCACGACAACCCGCCTGACGCGGCGTTCGGTGGCTGGTTGATGCCCGTCGTGCCGCCCATGGTGTCGGCCACCACCGGGGCCTTGCTGGCGCAGCATCTCGCTCCCGGTCAGCTGCAAGAGACGCTGGTCTCCTTGTGCTGGAGCATGTTCGGCCTCTCCCTGGTCGCGAGCACCATCGTCATCACCCTGGTCTGGGGGCGACTCGCACGGCACGGCGTCGGTGCGGCCGCAGCCGTGCCGACCCTGTGGATCGTGCTGGGACCGATCGGTCAGTCGATCGCCGCGGCCAACGGCTTGGCCGGCGTCGACCCCTCCGCAGCACCCTTGGCCCAGCTGTACGGCCTCGCAGCCTGGGGATTTGCCCTGCTGTGGTTGGGGATCGCCATCGCCGTCACCACGAGCACTCTCAGGACCGGGCTGCCGTTCAGCCTCGCCTGGTGGAGCTTCACCTTCCCGGTGGGCACTGTGGTCCTGGGCACGAGCGCCCTTGCCGCCCGGACTGGCCTCGACCTCTTCAGCTGGGCCGCGGTAGCCCTCTACGCGGGCCTCGTCGCAGCCTGGGTCGTGGTCCTGCTCCGTACGGCAGCCAACACGAAACGTCTCCTCAGCTAGTCGCGCGGCCCAGAGGTCTCTGCCGCCCACTCGGCGCTCCAGGCGGCAACCGCGTCGAGAACTGGCGCCAGACGGCTGGCGATGTCGGTGAGGAGATAGCGGATCTCCACCGGCCGGCCGAGCGTGACGGTGCGCCCGACGAGTGCGGCCGCCTCGAGCTCCCTGAGCCGTTGGGACAGCATCGCGTCGGTGATGCCGGGAATCAGCTCGCGCAGCTCGCCGAAGCGCAGGGGTCCGGCGAGCAACTGCTGCAGGATGACCCCGTTCCAGCGACGTCCGATCAGCTCGATCGCTGCGTGAAAGTCGGGACACGTCGCCGGGGGCCCCGGTCTTGGTTGGCTGCCCAGCTCCTTTGCCGTCATGATGACTCCATGCTAGTAACTATGTTATCCATAGTCCACTATGGATAACATAGCAACCTGGAGGATCGAACATGCCGACTGACCTGAGCCTTGACGTCGGGATAGCGTCGCTCGCCGACATGCAGCCCACCGGGGTCGACGGGGTGCACCACACGTCCCGGGACCGCCTCGAGCAGATCGTGGCCACCGCGCAGCTGGCCGACGGTCTCGGCCTGGACCACTTCGGCCTCGGTGAGCACCACAGTGCGGATTTCGTGGTGTCCTCGCCGGCCGTCGTCCTGTCCGCCATCGCCGCCGGCACCACGCGGATCCGGCTGACCAGCTCGGTCACCACGCTGAGTGCGCTGGACCCGGTACGGGTCTACCAGGACTTCGCCACCCTCGACCTGCTCAGCGCCGGCCGGGCGGAGATCACGGCCGGGCGCAGCGCCTACCCCGAGCCCTTCGCCCTTTTCGGCGCCAGCCTCGACGACTACGAGCGGCTCTTCGACGAGAAGCTCGACCTGCTCCTCCGGATCCGCGCAGCGCCTCGACTCAGCTGGCGCGGACGGTTCCGTGCGCCGCTCGACGACGCGGTCGTCACTCCGCGCGCGGTGCAGGACCCGCTGCCGGTGTGGCTCGGGGTCGGTGGGACTCCCGCGAGCGCCGCCCGGGCAGGGCGCCTGGGGCTGCCGATGATCCTCGGCTATATCGGCGGCACCCCGGCCCACCTGCGACAGCTGGCCGAGGTCTACCGGGAGGCCGGAGAGACAGCAGGCCACGCCCACCGACTGCGGCTCGGCGTCGCTCTGCATTACTTCGGTGCCGCCAGCATCGAGGCCGCCCGGGCGACCTACCCCTACTACCACCAGTTCCTGCGACCCAAGCACCCCGGCGGCGGCGGCTTCATCGTCCGGCCCGACCAGTTCGCCGCGGCCATGAGGTCGGGGCAGCACCTGATGATCGGTGACTCCCTCCACGTCACCGAGAAGCTCCTCGACCTGTACGACGAGCTGCACTTCGACCGGGTCCAGGCTTTGGTCGACTGGGGCGGCCTGCCGCGCGGACTCGTCGAGGAGTCGGTCGAGCGACTGGGGACGGAGATCGCGCCGGCGCTGCGCCAGCGCGCGGCGGCCGTGAGTCTGACCTAGGCCCAGCAATTCCGCGACTGCCCCGCCCTGCTCCTCGAGGAGGTCAGACGCAGACGGCCGGCAGGTCGAACCAGCGCAGATGGTCGAAGTCCGCCGACACCCGCGCCGCGTGCTCCGACAGGTCCACCTCCCCTGCGCCGGCGAGCACGGCGCGCGCCTCGTTGAGGTAGCCGGCCAGCTCGGACTCTCCCGCCCGGGCCGGGTGCCGCGGGTAGTGCATGGCCCCGTCGGCGTCGTACGAGACATCGTTCAGCCGCATCGGCGGCTCGGCGGGCCCGAGGTGGTGCCGCCACATCCCGCTGGTGGGGTCGAACCGGTAGTCCGGCAGCAGCCGCCAGCCCTCGCGCGCCACCATGATCACGGCCTTGAGCAAGTAGTCGAAGACCGCCGGGGAGATGAAGTAGTTGAAGTTGACCCGTACCCAGCCGGGCTTGATCCCCTCACAGCCCCCGGTGATCTCCCGGGTCAGCTCCTCGGAGCGGTCGAGGTCGATGCCCAGCAGGTGGTGCCCGTACGGGCCGGCGCAGGAGCAGCCCCCGCGGGACTGGATCCCGAACAGGTCGTTGAGCACCGCGACCACGAAGTTGTGGTGCAGGTAACGGCCACTCGGGGAACGGACAACGAACGAGACGATGGACAGCCGTTCCGCTTCGAGGTTGCCGAGGATCTCGATGGCCGGCTCAGTCTGCCATGCCTGCACGGCACGCCGGACGAACATCTCCTCGTGCGCGCGGATGACGTCGATGCCGACAGCGCTCTTGAGCTGGAACACCAGGCCGGCCCGGATCGCCTCGATGATCGCCGGGGTGCCGCCCTCCTCGCGGTGGGTGGGGTCGTCGAGGTAGCGGTGCCCGCTGGGGTTGACGAACGCGACCGTGCCGCCGCCCGGCACTGAGGGCACCCGGTTGGTCAGCAGCTCACGACGGACGACGAGGACCCCGGGCGTGCTCGGGCCACCGATGAACTTGTGCGGGCTGAGGAAGATCGCGTCCTTGCCGGCCATCGACATCTCGACGTAGGGCCCGGCGGCGGCGAAGTCCCAGAGCGCCAGGGCCCCGTACGCGTGCAGCAGCTTCGAGATCTTGTCGGTGTCGGTCACGATGCCGGTCACGTTGCTAGCGGCGGAGAACGAGCCGATCAGCAACGGCCGGTCGGCGAAGCCCTGCAGCTGCGCCTCGAGGGCGGCGGCGTCGACGTGCCCATCGGCGTCCTCCGGGATGGTGACGACGTCGGCGATCGACTCGCGCCACGGCAGCTCGTTCGAGTGGTGCTCGAACGGGCCGATGAACACGACCGGCCGCTGCTCCGCCGGGATGTGCGCCGTCAGCCGGTGCCGGTCCTCGAGGGCGGACGGGATGCGCAGGCCGAGCACGGCGACGAGCTTGTCGATCGCGGCCGTCGACCCGGAGCCGGTGAAGATCACCACGGCCTCGTCGCCGGCGCCCACCGCATCCGCGATGATCTGCCGCGCATCCTCCCGGAACCGGGTGGTCTGCAGGCCGGTGCCGCTCGACTCGCTGTGGGTGTTCGCATAGCGCGGCAGGACCTCGTCGCGGATGAAGTCCTCGATGAACGTGAGACCCCGGCCGGAGGCGGTGTAGTCGGCGTAGGTCACCCGCCGGGGCCCGTACGGGCCGGGCATCACCGCGTCATCCCCGACCACCGACGCGCGGATCCGGCGCAGGAGGGCGGTCTCACGCGGCATGGTCACTCTGTGAGCCTAGGCCCACGCTTTCGTTAAGGGTTTCCACACCACGTTTACCGATCTCCGTTGGAGCACAAATCTGTCGCCACTAGCCCGTATCCAGGTCGCTGTGGCTTCGTTCTAACGCTTGTGTTGAGCTCCTCCGCCCGGTTTCGGTCGGGCGGACAGTTAGGAAAGGCTTGGCCATGACGCTCGACCTCGAGACCCGACCCGTCGGCACCCCGATGCGGCTCGCCCGGCCCGCGCCGGCCCCCGCCCCCGCGAGCCCCCCCGCTGTTTCCGGCTCCTCCGACGGTCCTCCCTCGACGTCACCCGCGAGCCAGCCGAGCTCGAACAACGTCGTCGACCTGACCGACCACGCCGCCAGCTACTGGGTGCGCCGCCGGCGGGCCCAGGAAGCCGCGGAGCACTAGACCCTCGCCGCCCGCGCCGTCGTACGGCGCAGCTTGGCGCGCAGCGCACGACGCGCAACGGGGCCGAGATCGTCGACGACCTCGACCATCAGGCCGAGCATCTCCAGCGACGCCATGGCGGCCTCCGCGCCGGCGGGATCGACGCCTTCGTACAGCTCGATCCCGACGAAGGACGCGGCGATCCCCCGGGCCAGGCCGGCCGGCTGGGTCACCTCGGCGAGCGGGCTGTCCTTGAGCAGCCTGACGAGGACCGCCTCGACCTCGTCGATCCACAGCGCGAGGGACTGCTTGGCGGCGGCGGCGAGCTTCGGGTCCTGCTGCGCACCGGCGAGGATCTGCGCGAGTACGGCTACGTTGCCGGCCTCGCGCTCGCGGACGTTCAGCTCGCGGCCGAGCGCGAGCAGCCCGCGCAGGGTCGTGACCTGCTCGAACTGCGGCCGGTAGAGCGCAACCCGCTCCTCGGTCGACTCCCGGCCGGCGGTGTCGATCAGCTCATCGACCGTGCCGAAGTGGTAGAAGACCAGCGCCTGGTTGACACCGGCCGCCGCGGCGATCGCCCGCGCCGACGTGCCGGCGATCCCCTTGTCCCGCAGGGTCGCGATCGTTCCGTCGATCAGCTTGCGCCGGGTGTCAGCCATGCGGCCATGGTCCCTGCCCCCTACGCCGAGCGGCGAGCCGCCGCACCAGCCCAGCGGTGAGGAGACCGCCCGGCAGCCCGAGGGCAAGGCCAAAGATCAGGCATGCCAGCAGCACGAGGCCAAAGACGTATTTCCAGGGCGAGACGATCGAGAGCACGGCGAGCAGCACGATCGGCCCCGCGCCCAACCACCACGCGGCCGTACGGGCGCCGGTGCGGTGCCGGCTCAGCCAGGGCTGGGCGGAGCCACCGGCCAGGCCGATCAGGGCACCGGTCGCAACGCCCAGCCAGGACGGCACCACGAGGACGGCGGACGATCCGTCCCAGGAGCTGGCGAGGATGAACACAGCCATGGACACCCACGCGATGGCGGGGAACAGGCTGAGGATCACCGCTCGCTCGACCCGCTGGGCGCGGCCGGGCCTCATCGCCGGCCGACCTGACGTACGCAAAACGGTCCGCCGCCGACGACCCACGGAGCCAGGAACGCCCCGGCCGCCGCACGGCAGATGGCGCCCGTCCTGGCGGTTGTCCATGTCCGCTCCGCATCGTCTGTTTGAGCGATCGCTCAAAGGAAGGCTAGCACGATGTTTGAGCGGTCGCTCAAGAGCTGACTGATGAGGTTGCGGCCCCCCAGGAGGGGCCTGCCGCTCAGCAGCCGATGCGAGGCCCCCAGCATGGGGCGCAGGACCGGGTACGCCTCGCGTTGCCTTAGCCCGCGAGCAACCTCGGCAGGTGGCGCGGCGGCGGGCTGGCGTGGGCGAGCACCTCGTCAAAGTTGGAAAGCCCGGCCAGCGTGGGCTTGAGCTCGGTGTAACCGACGAAGTAGCTGGACAGCTGGCAGGACGAGAGCTGCGCCCGCCGCCACTTGCCGACCGCCTCGCCCTCCTCCTGGAGGCCCCGCCGCATCATCAGGTCCATGCCCTCGGCCTCGGTCATGCCGCCAGCGTGGACGCCGGCGTCGAGTAGCGCGTTGACGGTGCAGCGCAGCTGCATCTTCAGCTGCTGCAGGCGAACCGGCCGGCCACCGTGCCCGGCGAGCGCCATGATCTCCTCGGCGTGCACCGCCCAGCCCTCCATGAACGGCCCGCTCTCGAAGAGGTGGCGGACCACGGTGGAGCCGCGCCACTGCCGGGCGCGCGCGAGCTGCAGGGCATGGCCGGGCATCGCCTCGTGCACCGAGAGATTGACGATCATTGCCGAGTTGTACTCGCGGTAGAAGCTGGCGACCCGATCCGGTGGCCAGTCGGCAGGAGTCGGCGACACGGCGAACAACGTCGTACCCCCCACCTCGAACGGGCCGGGCGGGTCGCAGTAGGCAACGGCGACGCCACGGCGGGCCTCCGGCATGACCACGACCTCGGCGACCTCGTCCGGGACGGACACCAGCCCGAGCCGGCGTACGGCCTCGGTCGCGTCGGCGTAGGCCTGCCGGGCGAGCGGCACGACCGTCGTGTTGTCCGGCGCGTCGAGGCCGATGGCATCGAACGCCGCCCGTACAGCGTCGTCGTCCCCGCCGACGAAGGTCCGCAGCTGCTCGTGGAGCTCGTCGAGACGGGTACGGGCCCGGCTCACGATCTCGTCCGCCGCGAGGCCGCTGTCGAGGACGAGGGGCAGCCTGCGGGAGAACAGCTCGGGACCGAGCCGAGGATCACCATCGGCCGAGTCTGCCTGAGCAGCAAGGAAAGTACGGAACTCGACCAGCGCTTCGTCGGCTGCGGCCTGCACCGGCTCGACGAGCGCCCGCAACGAGGGCTCCTGGGTCAGGAGCTTGCTCACCTCGTCCCGTACCAGCTGAAGGGTGCCGTTGGTCTGGGTCAACGCCGTCTCGACGTGGACCCGCGGTGGATTGGCCAGCGTGGCCCGGGCCAGAGTGAGTCGGTCCGGGATCTGCGACATCCGGCCGGCAAGCGAGCGCAGCCGGTGGGCCACCGGCGTGGTCTCGCGGATCAGCAGGGGATAGAGCGCGTCCCCGGGCAGCCAGACGAGCGGGTTCCACTGCCGCTGGCCGAGCTCGAGGTCGAAGAGGATGCGGTCGAGCCCGACCCTGGCGATGTCCAGGTCGACGCGATCGGAGACCGTCAGCCCACCCGCATCGACCGTCGCGAGGGCACCACGGCACCGGGCGGCAAAGGTGCGGAGCTCGCGCTCGCCCGCGTCCGAGAGGTCGTTGAGCCGGTCGTCATAGCTGTGCTCCCCCAGCCCGGTCGCCCACTCCGGTCGTAGCCGGAGCAACCCGCGCGCCATCTCCTGAGCCGTCTCGACGAAGTCCATCCCAGGAGTGTGCCAGCCGGATCACACCAGCAGCTCGCCGCGGATGGTGGTGACGGCACGGCCACCAACCTGGACGACGCCGTCGACGCTGAGGTCCAGCGCCAGCTCGCCCCCGCGCGCCGAGGCCTAACGGGCAGTGAGCTGTTGCCGGCCGAGGCGCCTCGCCCAGTACGGGCCGAGGGCCGCGTGGGCCGAGCCGGTTACCTGATCCTCGTGGATCCCGATCCGCGGCGGGAACACGCGGGAGGTGAAGTCGACGCCGTCGCCCCCGGCGGCGGTGACGATGGTCCGGGTGGTCGGCAGCTGGGCCAACAGCCGGAAGTCCGGTCGCACCTTCTCGACCTCATCCGCAGAGCCCAGCTCGACAACCAGGTCGTCGGTCGAGCGGCTGAACGACAGGGCACTGGACAGACCCAGACCGATCAGCACGTCAACCGGCGCGGGCAGGACGGCGAGTGGCACCGCGGGGAGGCTGATCCAGCTGCGGTCACCCTCCCGACGCACCCGCAGCGGTCCGCTTCGCGCGTGCAGGACGACCTCGTCCTGCTGATCCACAGTGCCGGTCTCGTACAGCACGTGCGCGGCGGCCAGGGTCCCGTGCCCGCACAGCTCGAGCTCGTGGCTGGGGCTGAACCAGCGCAGGCTGAACCCGCTGGCGACAGGCCGGCAGAAGGCGGTCGCCGGCTGCGCCGTCAGCGCGGACACCCGGGCGTACCAGGTGTCGTCCCGGTCGTCGTCGGCGTCGAGCAGGCACACGGCCGCGGGATTGCCGCGAAAGAACTCCGTGGTGAAGGTGCTCACGCCGTACAAAGGAATCGTCAAGTTGGGCTCCTCGTCGGGACTGACGCTAGGCGGCGGGACGGCACGCAGACGACCCGGTTTCCCGGCCAAGTCGCGATCGGTGGACTGCTGTCACGGCGACACGCCCAACCTGTGAACCGGCTGTCCCTCCCGTACGTGCAAGGCCTTAGACCGGCGACCGTCACTGAGGACGGAAACCTGCGCCAGGTCTCGCGAGGAGGCGACACATGAGCAGCACTTGGCAGCAACGCGTCACCGCAGGCGGCGCGACGGCGACCCTGGTCATCGGTGTGGTGGCGGCAATGGGCGGTACAGCGGCCGCGGCGACGAGCAAGAAGGCCGCCCCCGTAGCGATCACCCAGACCAACCTGGTCTCCGACCAGCCCGGGGTGGCCCAGATCACCGACCCGAGCCTGGTCAACCCCTGGGGGATGTCCTTCGGCACCGGAACCACGGCCACCCCAGTCTGGGTTTCGAACAACGGGTCGGACAACACGACGCTCTACCGCGGAGCCACCACGCCACCCACGGTGGCCAAGGTCCCGCTCACGGTGACCATCCCGTGGGGCGCGCCGACCGGCCAGGTGTTCAACACCTCGGCCACCGACTTTGCCGTCAGCGCAGGCGGAGCCTCGGGCCCGGCGAAGTTCATCTTCGCCTCGGAAACCGGCTACATCACCGGATGGAACCCCACCGTCCCGGCGGCCGGATCGACCGTGGCGCAGACCGCAGTCCACGTGCCGGGGGCGGTCTTCAAGGGCCTGGCGATCGCCACGCTCAAGCAGCACCAGTACCTCTACGCCGCCGACTTCCACGGCGGCAAGATCGACGTCTTCAACAGCTCGTTCAACCAGGTGAAGTGGGCCGGTGCCTTCCGTGACGCCCTGCTCCCCAAGGGCTACGCGCCGTTCAACGTCCAGGAGTTGCGTGGGGCGCTCTACGTCACGTACGCGAAGCAGGACGCCGCCAAGCACGATGACGCGGCGCGCCTCGGCCGCGGCTGGGTCGACGTCTACACCAACTCCGGAAAGCTGATCAAGCGCCTGGTCAAGCATGGCGTTCTCGACTCGCCGTGGGGTCTGGCGATCGCACCCAGCGGCTGGGGCAAGTTCTCGGGCGCCCTGCTGGTCGGCAACTTCGGCAACGGCCGGATCCACGGCTACAACGCGCGTTCGGGCAAGCCCATCGGCGCGCTGTTCTACGGCAACGGCAAGCCGGTCACCATCGACGGTCTCTGGGGCCTCATGGCCGGCAACGGCGTCTCCGGTGACGTCCACTCGATCCTGTTCACCGCGGGCCCGGACGGAGAGGCACACGGCCTGTTCGGCGAGCTGACCGTCTCCTGATCCGCACGGCCGCTGAATGAATCCGGTGGGGCGTGGCCCAGAGTCGTGCCACGCCCCACCGCCGCTGTTCAAGGACGAAAGGTCACCAGCGGTCGTGCACCAGGGGCCGGACCAGCCGGTCATAGACGTCGCGCACGGCTGCCCGCTGGTCATCGGTCAGCGCCGGAGCGTTTGCTGCCAAGGCATTTCCCTGCGCCTGCCCGGTATTGCGGGCGCCGGGGATCACGACGCTGACGCCGGGCTGATCGATGATCCAGCGCAGCGCGAACTGAGCCATCGGCTCACCCTCGGGCACCACGTGCGCAAGCTCGCGGACCGCCGCCAGACCGACGTCGTACGGGACCCCGGCAAAGGTCTCACCCACGTCGAACGCCTCACCGTGCCGGTTGTAGCTGCGGTGGTCGTCGGCACCGAATCTGGTCTGCTCGTCGTACCTGCCGGACAGCAGCCCGGACGCCAGCGGCACCCGCGCGATGACCGCCACCCCGGCTTCGCGGGCTGCCGGCAGCACCTCGTCGAGCGGTTTCTGCCGCAGGGCGTTGAGGACGATCTGCACGGAGGCCACGCCAGGCCTGGCGATCGCCGTCAGAGCCTCGGCACAGGTCTCGACCGACACCCCGTACGCGGCTGTCGCCTTGTCGGCGACCAGTGCGTCGAGCGCGTCGAACACCGCGTCGGTGGCGTAGACCGCCGTCTCCGGGCAGTGCAGCTGGACCAGGTCGAGGGTGTCGACACCGAGGTTGTCCCGGGACCGGTCGACCCAGGCGGCCAGGTTGCCCGGGGTGAAGTTGGCCAGGGTCGGCGGCAGCCGCCGGCCGACCTTGGTGGCCACGGTCACGCCGGTGTGCGGGTGCGTGCGTAACCAGCGGCCGATCAGCCGCTCCGAGCGTCCGTCGCCGTACACATCGGCGGTGTCGATGAACGTCACGCCCGAGTCGACGGCCGCGGTGATCACCGACAGGGCCTCGTCCTCCTCGACGTTGCCCCAGTCCCCGCCGAGCTGCCAGGCCCCGAGGCCGACGACGGAGACGGTGCGGTGGGTCGGGCCGAGGGTGCGGGTTTCCATGTCTCCACCCTAAGCGGTGGAGATATGGAAACACGGCACTCACCCGCTGCAGCCGCAGGAGCCGGCCTTCGCGAACAAATCGGGCGCTGAGCGCACGGCCCCTCCTGGGGGGCCTCAGCCTCGCCAGCCCGCGGACGAAATCGGGCTACGGCGTCAGCACGAGCTTGCCACGGACGTGTCCCCCCTCCAACCGGCGGTGGGCAGCCGCAGCCTCGGCCAGCGGATAGCTGCCGCTGATCGCGACGGTGAGGCCGCCGGCAGCCGACATCCTGACCAGCAGGTCGAGCTGGCCGGCAGAGCGCAGAGGTCTCAGCCGCGGCACGCCCCGCTCGCTCGCGGCCGGCGAGGACACCAGCGTGCCGATGCGGTCGGTCAGCACCAGCGACACCTCGAGCGCCTCACGGGTGCCGATCGCGTCCAGGGCTGCCGTCACGCCGTCCGGAGCCGCCCGGCGAACGGCCTCCAGCAGGCCCTCCCCGTACGGGACCGGCACCGCGCCGAGCGAGCGGAGGTAGTCGTGGTTCGCGGGCGACGCGGTGCCGATCACCGTGGCACCACGACGACGGGCAAGCTGCACCGCCATCGACCCGACCCCACCCGCGGCCGCGTGCACCAGCAGGACGTCGCCGTTGCCGACCTTGAGGTCCTCGAGCGCGGATGCGGCTGTCTGCGCCGACGCGGACAGTGCCCCTGCCTGCTCCCACGGCAGGCCGTCGGGCTTGGCCACGACGTCAGCCGCGGAGACGACCACATGTTCGGCGTAGCAGGCTCTTTCGGCCCAGCCGAGCACTTCGTCCCCCACCGACCACCCACTGCCGGCGACCTCGACCACGCCGGCAAACTCGTTGCCCAGCCGCTGTGGGAAGCTCGCCGGAGCCAAGGCGTGAAGGACACCCTGGCGGAACAGGTTGTCCACCGGCTGCGCGCCGGCTGCCTTCACCCGTACCAGGATCTGCCCCTCCTCGGGCGTGGGCACGGGCACGTCGATGACGTGCAGGACGGACGGCGGACCGTACTCGTCGAAGACAACCACTGCGCTGATGACGCCCTCCCTCGGCTGATGTCCAACCAGGTTGCAGGTTGAAGGAAGGTTCAGGTCAAGGGCAAGCAACCTTCTCCGGGCGTGGTGAGTGGTGTACGGTGACGCGCTTGCGAAAGAGGGGGCATGACCACAGTCGGGTTCGACGACTTCGTGTGGTTGCGAGGCCGAGAGTTGCGCCGGGTCGCCTACCTGCTCACCGGCAACCTCACGGACGCAGACGATCTGGTGCAGGCCGCCCTGATCAAGGTGCTGGCACGGTGGGCAACGGTGGAGCGGGCAGGTGACCCGTTCCCCTACGTCTTGACGATCCTTGTCAACACCCGACGCACGTGGTGGCGACACGGTGCCCGGACAACAGCCGTAGCGGACCTGCCAGACCGGGCCGGCATCGACCCGTACGAACTGGCGGACACGAAGTTGGCGTTGTGGCAGGCATTGATGAAGCTGCCCGACCGCCAGCGCAAGACAGTCGTGCTCCGTTACTACGAGGACCTCTCCGAGGCCGAGACCGCCCGGATCCTCGGCTGCTCGGTCGGCACGGTGAAGAGCCAGTGCGCGAAGGGGATCGCCAACCTGCGCCGGACGCGGGACGAGCTGCGTCCCTCAACCGCCGCCTCCCCGGGAGATCCGCATGAGTGAGGACGTGGAGCTGCGATCTGCCCTCGCCGGGCTCGTCGACAGCGTGGAGGACGTCGCCCCGGGGCTGGCGGGCCAGGTGCGCCGGGCCCAGGCACGCCGCCGTCGTCGGACCATGCGTCTGACCGTGGTCGGCACCGTGGTCGCCGTCACTCTTGTCGTCGTCGCAACCGACCAGCTGACCCGGCAGGAGCGGGGCCTGCAGGCACCGGCCACCACGACCCCCTCACCCATCAGCCCGACACCGTCCGTCCGCGTCGGCATCGTCCCCTCGCCGACCGTCCCGTCGCAGACCGTGCCGTCATCGGTCGCCGCGACGCCCACTGTCACGGCGACGGCAACAGCGACGATGTCCGACCTCGCACGCGGGCGCTACTTCGTGACGCCAGACGGCCCTGCAGGCTCACAGCGCCTTCTGCTGTTCGGCGTCTTCAGCGGCAAGCCGCTGGCCAGCCTGCCACTGCCTCACGGGGCAACGTTCCTCAGCTTCGCCCCGGCTGGGCCCGGCGCACTGTTCGTGCTGACGAGCACCCGGTCCCATCCCACGTCGGCCAGTCTGGTCCGCATCGCCGTCCCATCGGGCCGGTCGACCGTGGTCGCCACCTCACTGGACGCCCGGAACCTGGCGGACGGCCTTTTCACCTCCCCCGATGGCGGCCAGGTCGCGAGCGCCCGGGCAGGTGGCGGGGCGGTGCTCATCGATACGTCCACCGGAAAGGCCGCCGAAGTCGGTACCGGATCCGGTCAGCTGGTGGGATGGACCCCTGACGGAAACGCGCTCGAGTGGTTCTCCGGCCCTGGCGACCGGGTTCTGCTCCGGCACATCGACGGCACCCATGCCGGCACCATCACTCCGCCCCGGGGTGCCTGCGGCGTGTGGGTCCTGGGCGGGGTCGTTTTCGCACTGACACAGTGCGGCAGCCAGCACGCGCTGCTGATGAACGTCGACACCGCGGGCGTTCACCTGGTGGCCGACATCGGCGCGCTTCCGTCCCCTCGGCTCACATCGCGGCAGGAGACCGTGGACGGACAGATTCTGGTCCTCACGTCGCCCTTACCGAAGGGCTGCGACGAGGAGTTCGTGATCGACCTGACCACGGGCGTCGCCACCGCCAGCGGGCCGCCGAGCGATGCGGCCGCGGCGGCCGCCGGATGCCTGGGCATCAGTCGACTGTGAGCGTCCGCACCCGGTGGGCCATGATGTCGAAAACGTCGTGCCCCTTGGCCAGCCCCTGCTGCTCGAACCGGGTCACCGGGCGATGACCCGGACGGGGGGCAAACCCGCCGAAGTCGTTGACCAACAAAGGTTCTGCGTCGATAACCTCAAGCACCTGCTCGGCGTACGGGCCCCAGTCCGTGGCCACGTGCACGACTCCCCCGGGCTTGAGCCGCGACACTGCGAGCGCGGCGAAGCCTGCGTTGAACAACCGCCGCTTGAAATGCTTGGCCTTGGGCCACGGGTCGGGGAAGAACAGCCGGACCTCGTCCAGCGAGGCGGCAGGCAGCATGCCGCGGAGCACCTCGAGGGCATCTCCCACGGCAACCCGCACGTTGGTGAGGCCCTCAGCCGACAGCGCTCGGAGCAGCGCCCCGGCGCCCGGCGTGTGGACGTCGACCGCGATCACGTCCAGCTCGGGCTGCAACGCAGCCAGCGCCGCCGTGGTCTCGCCCATGCCGAAACCGATCTCGAACGCGAGGGGCGCCGCACGGCCGAACAGTGCCACCGGGTCGATGGGCCCGGAGCCGAGGCCGAGCCCGAGGACCGGTCCCACGGTGTCGATGGCATGTTGCTGCGCCAGCGTCACCCGACCCCGGCGGTACTTGAACGTCCTGATCGGGCCGTGCTCAAGAGCGGTCACGAGACGCCCAGTCGCTCCAGGATCAGCTCGCGGGCCCGCTTGGCGTCGGCCTGCCCGCCGGTCGCCTTCATCACGGCGCCGATCAGCGCACCCACCGCGCCCATGTTGCCGCCCCGGATCTTGTCAGCCGTGTCGGGCTGCGCGGCGAGCACGTCGACAATCGCAGCGACCAGGGTGTCCTCGCCGGCGACCCGCCAGCCGTGCGCCTCGATGACCGCCTCGGGCTCGCCCTCTCCGGCCAGGACGGCGTCGACGACCTGCCGGGCAAGCGCGTTGGTCAGCGTCCCCTCGTCCTCGAGCCGCGACACGGTGGCGACCTGCGCGGGCGTGATCCGCAGCTCGGACGGGTCGATGCCGGCTTCGTTTGACTTGCCGACCAGGTAGGCCAGCCACCAGCCGCGGGCCTTGGCCCCGGTGGTGCCGAGGTCGGCCGTCGACAGGACCAGCTCGGTCACCCCGGCGTTGGCCATGTCGAGCATGTCCTTGTCCGAGAACCCGTGCTGGGCAGCAAGTCTGGCCCTGCGGGCGGCGGGGAACTCGGGCAGCTGGGAACGGATCTCCTCGACCCACTCGCGACTCGGCGCGATCGGCACCAGGTCCGGCTCGGGGAAGTAGCGGTAGTCCTCGGCCTGCTCCTTGGACCGCCCGGACGTGGAGGTGCCGCTGTCCTCGTGGAAGTGCCGGGTCTCCTGCTTGATCCGGCCGCCGGCGTCGAGAATGCCTGCCTGGCGCTCGATCTCGGACCGGACAGCCCGCTCGACCGACCGCAGCGAGTTGACGTTCTTGGTCTCGCTGCGGGTGCCCCACTCGGCGCCCGGGAGATTGAGGGACACGTTGACGTCGCAGCGCAGCGAACCCTGCTCCATCCGGACGTCGGAGGCACCAAGGGTGCGGATCAGGTCGCGCAGCGCCGTGACGTAGGCCTTGGCGACCTGCGGTGCCAGGGAACCCGTACCGGGCACCGGCTTGGTGACCACCTCGACCAGCG
The DNA here is from genome assembly GCA_033851545.1 of Frankiales bacterium. Lineage (GTDB taxonomy): Bacteria > Actinomycetota > Actinomycetes > JAWWOL01 > JAWWOL01 > JAWWOL01. The sequence continues at coordinate 59,137 of JAWWOO010000087.1, forward strand.
GGATGCCGGCCCGGTTGTAGTCGACGAGGGAGTGCGTCGCGCCGTGAATGCGGCCGGTCGAGCCACCGACGTGCAGGCTCTTACCGGTGTCCTCCTCGAGGTGCACCCGCTCGATGCCGACCCGGTAGGTCTCGCCCTCGACCTCGACGTCGAGGTAGCCCTCGACGCACAGCGGCTCGTCGTACTGCGAGATCTGGTAGTTCTTCGGCATGTCCGGATAGAAGTAGTTCTTCCGGGCGAACCGGCACCAGTCGGCGATGGAGCAGTTGAGCGCCAGCCCGATCATCATCGTGTAGCGGATCGCCGCCTCGTTGGCCACCGGCAGCGAGCCGGGCAGGCCGAGGCAGACCGGGCACACATGGGTGTTGGGCTCGGCACCGAACTCGGTCGAGCAGCCGCAGAACATCTTGGACACGGTGCCCAGCTCGACGTGGGTCTCGAGTCCGATCACCGGCTCGTAGCGGGCAACCGCCTGGTCGTACGGGACCAGCTCGTAGGTCGCCGTCATGCGTCCTCGGCGATCTCGTCCACAGCCTTCAAGGCAACGACCACGCCCACGAGGGCCACGGTGATCTTGAGCAGGGTGTGCACCATGGCGAGCCGGCCCTTGCCGCTGTTCTTGCGCAGGTCACGCAGACCGGTGATGACGGCGAAGACGCCGCCGGCCAGGCTGAGGGCTTTCTTCGGCGGGATCGACTTGAGAGCGTTCATAGTGCGGGTGCCTCCTCGAGCAACGGGTGTCCCCAGCGGTCGACATATGCGGCCTCGAGCGTGCCGCCGACCCGGTAGAGCCGGTCGTCGGCGAACGTCGGCGCCATGATCTGCAGCCCCACCGGGAGCCCGTCCTCTGGCGCAAGCCCGCAGGGGATGGACATCGCCGTGTTGCCGGCCAGGTTGGACGGAATGGTGCACAGGTCGGCGAGGTACATGGCCATGGGGTCGTCGGCCCGCTCGCCGATCGGGAACGCGGTGGTCGGCGTGGTCGGCGAGATCAGCACGTCGACCTGGGCGAACGCGGCGGCGAAGTCGCGGGTGATCAGCGTCCTGACCTTCTGCGCCTGGCCGTAGTAGGCGTCGTAGTAGCCGCTGGACAGCGCGTAGGTGCCGAGCATGATCCGCCGCTTGACCTCCGCGCCGAAGCCGGCGGCCCGGGTCAGCGCCATCACCTCCTCGGCACTGTGCGCGCCGTCGTCGCCGACCCGCAGTCCGAAACGCATCCCGTCGAACCGGGCCAGGTTGGACGAGGCCTCGCTCGGCGCGATCAGGTAGTAGGCCGGCAGTGCGTAGGAGAACGACGGGCAGGAGACCTCGACCACCTCGGCACCGAGCGAGCTCAGCAGCTCGACCGCCTCGGCGAACCGTTGCCGTACGCCGGCCTGGTAGCCCTCGCCGTCGAGCTCGGTGACCACGCCGACCCGTAGGCCGCGCACGTCGAGCATCCTGGCCGCCGCGACCACGGGCGGGACCGGCACGTCGACCGAGGTGGAGTCCATCGGGTCGTGGCCGGCGATGACCTCGTGCAGCAGGGCGGCGTCGAGCACCGTACGGGCGCATGGGCCGACCTGGTCCAGTGACGACGAGAACGCCACCAGTCCGTAGCGGCTGACGCCGCCATAGGTCGGCTTGACCCCGACCGAGCCGGTCACAGCGGCGGGCTGACGGATCGAGCCTCCGGTGTCGGTGCCGATGGCCAGCGGTGCGAGGTAGCCGCTGACCGCAGCAGCCGAGCCACCGCCCGAGCCGCCGGGGACCCGGTCGAGCGACCACGGGTTGCGGGTCGGCCCGAAGGCGGAGTTCTCGGTCGAGCTGCCCATGGCGAACTCGTCCATGTTGGTCTTGCCGAGGATGACGACCCCGGCGGACTTGAGCTTGGACACCACGGTCGCGTCGTAGGGCGGTCGCCAGCCCTCGAGGATCCTGGATCCGCAGGTGGTCGGGATCCCTTGCTGGACAAGGACATCCTTCAAGGCCAGCGGTACGCCGGCGATCGGTCCGAGCGTCTCGCCCGACCCACGCCTGGCATCGACGGCGGCCGCCGAGGCCAGTGCGCCCTCGGTGTCGACGTGGAGGTAGGCGTGCACCTTGCCGTCGACGGCGGCTATCCGGTCGAGGTGGGCCTGGGTGACCTCGACAGCGGAGACCTCACCGGAGGCGATCGACTCAGCGGTACGCGCGGCGGTCCACGTGGTCACGTCGGTCATGTCAGGCCTCCTCGTCCAGCATCCGCGGGACCCGGAACCGTGAGTCCTCGGCTGCGGGCGCCTGGGACAACGCGGCCTCGGCAGTCAGGCACGGCGTCAGCTCGTCGGGCCGGAACACGTTGGTCAGTGGCACGGAGTGCGACGTGGGCGGGATGTCGTCAGCGGCGATCTCGCTCACCGTGGCGACCGAGGCGAGGATGACGTCGAGCTGGCCGGCGTACCGGTCGAGCTCGTCGTCGGTCAGCGCCAGCCGCGCGAGCCGCGCGAGGTGGGAGACCTCTGCGCGGGTGATGGACGCCATGCCACTCCCCAGTGCCGACTTGATGGACGCAGGCCAGTCTAGGGGCTCGGCCGGTTAGCGTTCAGCCGGTTAAGGCCCGGGGGTCACGCCGTGATCTCGGCAGTCAGCCCGTCGTCGTGCGTCGACTCGAGGGAGAGCCGGTTGAGCAGCCAGGCCGTCGCGTTGGTGGCGGCCATCGGCCGGGCGAGGTACCAGCCCTGGGCCTCGTCGCAGCCCATCGCGGCGAGCCGCCGCCAGGTCTCCAGCGTCTCCACCCCCTCAGCCACGACCCGCAGGCCGAGGGCATCGCCCAGGTCGATGATCGAGCGGACGATCGCGGCGTCGTCGGCGTCGAGGTGCAGCCGCTGGACGAACGACCGGTCGATCTTGATCTCGCGTACCGGAAGCCGCTTGAGGTGGCGCAGCGAGGAGTAGCCGGTGCCGAAGTCGTCAAGACTCAGCGCCACCCCGAAGTCGGCCAGCTCGCGCAGCACGTCCTCCGTCCTGGCCGGGTCGTCGATCAGCGTGCCCTCGGTGATCTCGAGCTGCAGCGCCGAAGCTGGCACCCGCTCTCGCTCGCAGGTCGCCCGCAGGGCCGCGGCGAACTGGGGGTCGTGCAGGTCCCGTACGGAGACGTTGATGGCGACGGTGACCTCGATGCCCGCCCTCCGCCACGCCGCGACCTGGCTCACCGCCGCCCGGACCACGTGGTCGGTGAGCGGGCGCATCAGGCCGGTCTGCTCGGCGAGCGGCACGAAGACGTCGGTGGGAACCTGCCCCCGTACCGGGTGGTACCAGCGGACCAGCGCCTCCACGCCGACAACGCGACCGGTCGCGAGCTCGGCCTTGGGCTGGTAGTGCAGGACCAGCTGCCCGTCGTCGATGGCCCGGCGCAGCTCGCCGAGGAGCGCCAGCCGGTCGGTGGAGTGCCGGTCCAGGGCCGGGTCGTACATCCGGATGCCGTTGCGGTCGTGCTTGGCGAGGTACATCGCAACGTCGGCCCGGCGCAGCAGCGACTCGAAGCTGTCGGCGTGCTCGGGGTGCAGCGCCACCCCGATGCTCACGTCCAGGTCGAAGAACATCCCGTCGCCGGCGAAGACGTCGTCGAACGCCTCGAGCAGCCGCCGGGCCAGCATCTCGGCCTCGTCCGCGTCGACGTCGCGCAGCATCACCGCGAACTCGTCGCCGCCGAGCCGGGCCACCGTGTCCGTCGGCCGCACGGCGGCGCTGAGCCGGGCCGCGACCAGCTGGAGCAGCCGGTCCCCCACCTGGTGGCCGAGGGTGTCGTTGACCTCCTTGAACCGGTCGAGGTCGAGCAGGCACAGGGCCAGACCGGTCCCGTCGTGACGAGCAGCGGTCAGCGCCTCGTCCGCGTCCCGCAACAGGTACTTGCGGTTGGGCAGGCCGGTCAGCGAGTCGTGCAGCGAGGCGTGCTCCTGCTCGCGGGAGACCGAGGCGTTCTTGTAGACGGCCAGCAGCGGTATGAGCAGCAGCGGCACCAGCCAGACCTGGTGGTCCAGCGCGAGCACCACGAACGGGGACAGCGCGAGCAACGAGCCGGTGCTGAGCAGCTGGAAGCCGAAGTCCTCGCTGACCTCGGCCCACAGTGAGGAGTTGGACAGCAGTGCCAGCGCCTGCCCGACGACCAGGTCGTTGACCAGGAAGTAGGCGACCGCGGCCACGACAATCACCCAGACGTCGACGCTGGTGATCACCGCCGGCTGGTGGGGGGTCCCCCTGGCGCCGGCCAGCGAAAGTACGGCGCCTGCGGCGGCCCAGCTGACGGCGTACTGGGCGGCGTTGAACGTCATCCGCCACCAGACCCGGCGCTGCGCCCGGTCGCCGACCATCGTCGCGACCGCCTGCAGCAGAATCGCGATCGGCAAGCCCCAGTGGAACAGCATCGCGAAGACGAAGCAGGTGGTGATCGTCACCCCGTTGCTGTCCGGCGATCCGGCCACGAGCAGCGGTCGCAGCTCGGCCAGCAGGACGAACGTCGCCATGAGGGCGAAGCCCGAGCCCATCGCCGAGAAGTCCGACCAGCTCAGCCGGCTGACCGACCAGCCGATGAGGCACCAGCCGGCAAGCGTGACCAGCGCGATGTAGCCGAAGAAGACAGGTGCTCCCCGCAGTGGCCCCCGGTTGCGGGCGTGCGGGTCCTCGAGCATGGTGTCCTCACGTCAGGGTGCGGCGCTGGCCGAGCCAGCCTCATTCTCGGGTACCTGAGGCGTGGAGTTGACAGAACTGACGAAAATCATGCTCCGGCGCGGCGATTGGACGCCATGGCCTGCGTCAATCGGCCGATCGGGTCTAGTCCAACCGGCGGCAGCGGCCGCTCAGGCGCTGAGTCGCTGGAACGTGCGGGTGCCCCACCAGGCCAGCAGGGCGGCCAAGGCAACGGTCACGCCGGTGCCCCACGCCACTGTCGAGACCGCGAAGTTGCCATGGAAGAGCTGCCGGCTGGCGTCCACGACGTGGCTCAGCGGGTTGATCTGGGACAGCCGGTGCAGCCAGCTGGGCGCCAGCGACATCGGCAGCAGCACGCCGGACAGCAGCAGCAAGGGCAGCGAGACGCCCTGGATGAAGGGTGCGAACGCGTCCTCGTCCTTGAGGATCAGGCCCATCGCGTACGAGGCGGAGGAGATACCGAGCGCCAGCAGGCAGACCAACGCGATGGTCGCGATCGCCCCGCCCCAGGACGCGTCGAGCCCGAACGGCAGGGCGACCAAGACCAGCAGCACCGCTTGTACGGCGATCGTGACCACGTTGCCCAGCGTCCGGCCGAGGATCAGCGACAGCCGGCGGGCCGGGGTCACCCGCTGCCCGTCGATCACGCCCTCGCGGAGCTCCTGGATGATCCCGAACCCGGCGAAGCCGGCACCGAACAGGGCGAGCTGCAGCAGCAGGCCCGGTACGAAGACCGACCAGGACGCGTTGCCGCCCAGACCGCCGCCGGAGACCTTCTTGAGCAGCGGGCCGAACAGGACCAGGTAGAGGACCGGCTGGGTCAGCCCGAAGAAGACCCACACCGGGTTGCGCAGCAGGATGCGCATGTGGCGCTGGAAGACGACGAAGGTCTCGGTGAACATGGCGGACTCCGGGGTGGTGAGGTCAGTGGGTGTCAGCGGGCTGAGCTGTTGCTGCCTCGCGCTCGTCGCGGCCGGTGAGGGTGAGGAAGACGTCGTCGAGGCTCGGCCGGCTGACCTCGATCGTCAGCAGGGACAGTCCGGCCGCGTCCATCGCCCGGATCAGCGGAGCGTTCGCCACGTGGCCCTGGTCGACGGTGACGGTGAGACTGCTGTCGCCGACCACATGGGCCCGTACGGCGGTCGCGGTACGGGCGGCGTCGACGGCACGGGCCAGGTCGTCGGCTCCGGCGTTGTCGAAGACGAGGCTGACCACGTCGCCGGAGATCCTGGCCTTGAGCGCCTCTGCGGTGTCGTTGGCGATGATCTGGCCGTGGTCCATCACCAGGATCCGGTCGGCCAGGGCGTCGGCCTCCTCGAGGTAGTGCGTGGTCAGCACGACGGTCAGCCCGAGCGTGTCCCGCAGGCCGCGGATGTGCTGCCACAGGTTGGCCCGGCTCTGCGGGTCGAGGCCGGCCGTCGGCTCGTCGAGGAAGACCAGGCCTGGTGAGTGCATCAACCCGAGCCCGATGTCGAACCGCCGCCGCTGGCCGCCGGAGAGCTCGAGCAACGCCCGGCCCTCGAGGCCGTTCAGCTGCAGCGTCGGCGTGAGCTCGGCCAGCCGCTTGACCGCGTCAGCCTTGGACAGCCCCTGCAGCCGGGCCTGGGTGACCAGCTCCTCGCCCACCCGGGTCCCGGCGGACGGCGCCGAGCCGACCTGGGCCACGTACCCGATGTTGCGGCGGACGTTGCGCGGGTCCTTGAGCAGGTCGTGCCCTGCCACCGTCGCCGTGCCGCCGCTGGGGGCGAGCAGCGTCGTCAGCATCCGCAGGGTCGTGGTCTTGCCGGCGCCGTTGGGGCCGAGCAGCCCGACGATCTCGCCCTTGGCGACGTCGAGGTCGATGGCGCGTACGGCCTCGACCGGGCCGGCCTTGGTCTTGAAGCGGCGGCTCAGGCCGCGTGCGGTGATCACAGGAGTCCCCTTCCGTCAGCGGAAGGCTCTCACGTGCCTCGGACAATAGTCAACTTTGATTAATCGGACCGACGGGTCCCTGCAGGCCGATACCGGGACCGATCGGCGGGAAGTCGCCTTCGTCGGAGAACCGGTAGGCTCCGGCCTTGAGCCGCTTGACCAGGCCCCGCGTCCACTCCAGCTCCGAGCGACCTCGCGCCGACATGAAGTCGAGGATCTCGCGGACATGCTCGGGGATCTCGCCGTCCGCCCCGGTCGCCCCGTCCCGGATGGTCTCGCGGACGAACGCGAGGGTGCGCAGGTGGGCGTTCAGCTTGGTCGCCCTGGACGCCAACGCGGCGAGCAGCTCTTCACGCGGCATGAACATCATCATGGACAGGGCAGGGATCAGCGGCTCAGCCGGTTGGACGACGTTCCACCAGTACTGCCGCAGCAGCAGCTGAAACTCGGTCTCGCCCTCGGCCGTCAGCACGTACGAGGTCCGCTCCGGCCGGCTGTCCTCGCTCTCGCGGGAGTGCACCGCGATGCAGCCGTCCCTCTCGAGGGTGCGGATGGCGCTGTAGATCGACCCCGGCTTGACGTTGGTCGTCTCCTCGATCCGCCAGGTCAGCAGCTCCCGGCGGACCTCGTAGCCGTGGACCGGCTGCGCCAGGCGGATGACGCCGAGGACGAGAAGCCGCGTTGCGGACATGGCCCGAGATTACTCAAGGTTGACGGAGGTTGCACGCACAAGCCGGCACAGCTCTCGGCCGGCACTCCCCTGCGCCGATAGCGGGACTATCGTCGCCGAACCGGGCCCTGCGCGCCGATTGCGCCGCTATCGGCCGGCACTCCCCTGCGCCGATAGCGGGACTATCGTCCCCGAACCGGGCCCTGCGCGCCGATTGCGCCGCTATCGGCGGTAATCGGACCGACGGCCGGTCAGGTCTCAGGGGCGTCGGCCGGCGCGGCGGCCTCCGCGAGGGCGACTGCGTCGGGGCCACCCGCGAGCAGCGCCTCGAATGCGTCCTCGTCGAGGATGCGGACGCCGAGACTGACCGCCTTGTCGAACTTGGTGCCCGGGGAGTCACCGACGATGACGTACGAGGTCTTCTTGCTCACCGAGCCGCTGACCTTGCCACCCCGGGTTTGCACCGCCTCGGTGGCGGAGTCGCGGCTGTGCCGTTCCATCGACCCGGTGATGACGACCGTGACCCCCTCGAGCGGGCGTGGTCCCTCGTCGACGACCTCCTCGGCCATGCGTACGCCGGCCTTGCGCCACTTGTCGACGATCTCGCGGTGCCAGTCGACCTCGTACCAGGCGAGGACCGCCTCGGCGATCGTCGGGCCTACGCCCTCGACGGCAGCGAGCTCCTCGACGGAGGAGCTGAAGATCCGGCCCAGGTCGCCGATCTCGCGCGCAAGCGCCTGGGCAGCGGTCGGCCCCACATGCCGGATCGACAACGCGACGATGACCCGCCACAGCGGCCGATCCCTTGCGGCGGCGAGATTGTCGAGCAGGCTGGTCGCCGTTGCCTTGAGCCCGCCGTCCTGCTTGACGAAATAGGAGCACGTCGCCAACTGGTCAGCCGTGAGGTCGAACACGCCGCCCTCGTCGGCCAGCAGCCCGCACTGCAGCAAGGCGATCGCGGCCTTGTAGCCCAAGGCCTCCACGTCGAACGCGCCCCGACCGGCCAGGTGGAACAGCCGCTCACGCAGCTGGGCCGGGCAGGTGCGGGCGTTGGGGCAGCGGGCGTCGGCCTCGCCCTCGGGGCGGGAGAGCAGCGTGCCGCACTCGGGGCAGTGCGTCGGCATGACGAACGGGCGCTCGGTGCCGTCGCGCAGGTCGACGACCGGGCCGACGATCTCGGGGATGACGTCACCGGCCTTGCGCAGCACCACCGTGTCGCCGATGAGGACGCCCTTGCGCTTGACCTCGTCCTGGTTGTGCAGAGTCGCCAGTCCGACGGTCGACCCCGAGACGACCACCGGCTCCATCGAGCCGAACGGGGTGACCCGCCCCGTCCGCCCGACGCTGACGAAGATGTCGAGCAGCTTGGTGGTGACCTCCTCGGGGGGGTACTTGAAGGCGATCGCCCACCGCGGCGCCCGTGACGTCGAGCCGAGCCTGCGCTGGAGCCCGATCTGGTCGACCTTGACCACGACGCCGTCGATCTCGTGCTCGATGTCGTGGCGGTGCTCGCCCCAGCGCTCGATGAAGGCGTTGACACCAGCCAGGTCGGGCTTGACCTCGTAGCGGCTCGAAACCGGGAGGCCCATCGCGGCGAACCGCTCGTACGCCTCGGACTGGCTGGCCACCTCGAAGCCGCTGCGGGCGCCGAAGCCGTGGACCGTCATCCGGAGCCTGCGCCCGGCCGTGACCCTCGGGTCCTTCTGCCGCAGCGACCCCGCCGCCGCGTTGCGGGGGTTGGCGAACGGCGCCTTGCCGGCCTCGACCAGGGAGGCGTTGAGGTCGGCGAACGCCTCAACCGGGAAGAAGACCTCGCCGCGGACCTCGAGAAGGTCGGGAAGTTCCTTGCCCAGCAGGCGATGTGGCACGTTGTCGAGGGTGCGCACATTGAGGGTGACGTCCTCACCGGTGCGCCCGTCGCCGCGGGTGGCGGCGCGTACGAGCGTGCCGTGGTCGTAGACCAGGGCGACCGCGAGCCCGTCGATCTTGAGCTCGCAGAGATAGGCAGCGCCCTCGCCGCCCTCGCGGATGACCCGATCGGCCCAGCCCTGGAGCTCCTCGGCGCTGAAGGCGTTGTCGAGGCTCATCATCCGCTCGAGATGATCGACAGCGGTGAACTCCGTGGAGTAGGCGGCACCCACCCGCTGGGTCGGCGAGTCGGGGGTGCGCAGCTCGGGGTGCTCATCCTCGAGCGTGCGCAGCTCGGCCATGGCCTGGTCGTAGGCAGCGTCGGCGATGGTCGGCCGGTCGAGCACGTGGTAGCGGTAGGACGCCTCGTCGAGCATCGCGGCGAGCTCGGCGTGGCGCTGCCGGACCGCGACCGGCGTGCCCGCCGGATCCGTCGTCTCCGGTGCGCTCACGGCTCCCCCTCCGACTCGGTCAGCTGCTGGCTCTCGTACGACGTCTCGTCCAATGCTCGTGCCAGCTCACGACAGCGCTGCATCGCCGTGAGGGCCCAGCCGGGTGAGGCCCCGGCCAGCCCGCAGGACGGCGTGACCACGATCTCGGCCAGCCGGGGGCCGGCGAAGCCCAGCCGCGTCCAGCGTTTGAGAACGGGCGCCAGCAGCGCGCGCACGCCGGGGACAGGCCGGGGGTCGAACGAGGGAACCGCACCGAGGAAGATCCGGGTGCCGGCCTCGATCGCCTCGCCGAGGGGGTCGTCGTCACGGTCGTGGAGCATGGCCGCGTCGATGGACACACCCAGCGCGCCCGCCCGGCGGAACAGGTCGATCGGCGGCGACGGCGCGCAGCAGTGCACGATCGGAAACGCGCCGCCGTCGGCGATGACGTCGATCACCCCGCCGAGCCGCTGGAGCGCCGCCGTGTCGCCGACCGAGCGGAGCCGGCCGAAGCCGCTCGCGGTCGGCACCAGCCCGGCCCGTACGGCCGGCAGCGAGGGCTCGTCGACCTGAACCACGAGCTGGGCGCCCGGCACCCGCCGGCGGACCTCGTCGACCAGCCAGCGCGTGGTGTCGGCGAGCGCCTCGGCCAGGTCGCGGGAAGCGCCGTGGTCGGCCAGGACGGCCTCGCCCCGGGTCAGCTCGAGGCCGGCGGCGGCGGTCAGCGGCCCGAGCACGGCGAGCTTGATCGGCCCGGTCCAGCCCTCGGCGACCTCCTCGAGCGCGTCGAGGTCGCGGTCGAGCAGGTCGATCGCCCGGCGCTCGTCCAGGCCGGGGCGGTCGACCAGCCGCCAGCCGCTGGGTTGGACATCGGCGTGCAGGTGGCCGGCCCGCCCGAGCAGCGCGACGCCTCGGCCGACCATGGTCGCCCCGTGGCCACGGTTGGGCAGCTCGGGCAGGTAGGGCAGCTCGGGCAACAGCTCGAAGACCTGCCGCGCGGCCAGCCGGGGGTCCTCGCCCGGCAGCGAACCGACCCCGGTCGCCAGACCCGCCGCGGGCAAAACCGGCACAGACGGGTTGACTGGCTCGGCGGTGGGAACTTCGCGGGACACGGCGTCAGCCTAGTCAACGGCACGGACAGTTCGCTGCCGCGGGAATGCTGCCTTGGGGGTGGGGCGACGGGTCGTACGGCGGGCGCTGTGTTGCCAACGGGTAACCATCGGTAAAGGGTGGTTGTTGGGGGTTGCGTAACATGCCGCGGCCCGGAAGACTGCCGGAATTGTGCTTGTGCGTCGTAAATACTGACTCCTGAGGAGCCCAATGCCGCCACATCTGCGTCGTTTCCGCACGGGCCTCGTCGCCACCACCGCAGCAGCGGTCGGCCTGGCAATAGGCCTCCCCGCCGGGGCCAGTGCGGCCCCGGCCGCACCCCGGGTGCAGGTCGACAGCGCGCCCAGCTGGACAGCAAGAACCGCCACCACCGGCGCCGTCCCAGGCTCCACGCTGCTCCGGCTGACGGCCGTACTCAAGCTGCGTGATGCTGCAGGGGCTACCAAGCTGGCGCTCGCAGTCTCGGACCCGAAGAGCGCGAGCTACCGGCGCTACGTCTCCCCGGCGGCATGGCGGGCCGCGTTCGCCCCGACCAGCGCGCAGGTCAAGTCGGTCACGTCCTGGCTGACCTCGCAGGGCTTCACCATCGGCACCGTGCCGGCCAACGGCCGCTACGTCAGCTTCACCGGCACGGCCAAGCAGGCCGAGGCGGCGTTCGGCACCAGCATCGCCGGCTTCGTCAAGGGCGGCAGCAAGGTCCTGGCCAACACCAAGCCGGTGAGCCTGCCCTCGTCGCTGTCCGGCCTCGTCGCCGGCATCGACGGCCTGGACACCTCGATCCGCGCGATCCCGAACAACACCACCGGCGCCGACCGGCCGGCGGCCACCAAGCCGGCTGTGCAGTCCCTCGCCGTCAAGCCTGCCGACGTCCTGCCGCCGCCCGGCCCGGTCTTCAAGAACGCGCAGCCGTGCTCCAGCTACTTCGGTGCCCGCACGGCCAACACGCTCCCCGACCCGCTCAAGGACAAGTTGACCTACGCGGTCTGCGGCTACAAGCCGGTCCAGCTGCGGGGTGCATACGGTCTCGACCAGACCCAGGCCATTGGCATCGACGGGCGCGGCACGACGGTCGCCGTCGTTGACGCCTACGCCTCGCCGACCATCCTGAAGGACGCGCAGACCTACGCGCACAACAACGACCCGTCGCACCCGCTGCGGTCCTACCAGTTCAGCCAGAACCTGCCGACCAGCTACTCGTTCGTCGACGAGTGCGGCGCGAGCGGGTGGTACGGAGAGGAGACGCTGGACGTCGAGGCGGTCCACGCCATGGCGCCGGCGGCCAACATCCTCTACGTCGGCGGTCAGAGCTGCCAGGACCCTGACCTCTACGCCGCGGTCAACACCGTGGTCGACAACGGCCTCGCGCAGATCATCACCAACTCCTACGGCATCTACGGCGAGCCCAGCGACATCGCCAGCGTTGCCGAGGTCGAGCAGACCTCCCTGCAGGCTGCTGCCGAAGGCATCACGCTGCTGTTCTCCTCCGGTGACAACGGCGACGAGATCGACAACCTCGGTTACCGCAGCGTCGACTACCAGGCCTCCGACCCGTTCGTCACGGCTGTCGGCGGCACCTCGCTGCACGTCAACAAGAACAACAGCTGGGGCCGCGAGATCGGTTGGGGCACCGGCAAGTCCGTCCTCACCAACGGCGCCTGGGCTCCGCTTCCTCCCGCCTTCCTCTACGGCGGCGGTGGCGGTGCCAGCGCACTGTTCGAGCAGCCCTCCTACCAGGCGGGCGTCGTGCCGAACAAGATCGCCAAGTCCAACGGCTCGCCCGTACCGATGCGGACCGTGCCCGACATCGCCATGGACGGTGACCCGCAGACCGGCTTCCTGGTCGGCCAGAGCCAGAGCTTCCCAGACGGCTCGATCCAGTACAGCGAGTACCGCATCGGCGGCACCAGCCTCTCGAGCCCGCTCATGGCCGGACTCATCGCGGTGTACGACCAGGCCTTCCAGGGCTCGCTCGGCTTCCTCAACCCGCTCATCTACTTCTTGAGCGGCAGCCCGGCCTACCACGACGTCAACGACGGGACAGCGGTGACCACCGGCGTCGTGCGGGTGGACTACAAGAACGGCTTCGACGCCAGCGCCGGTCTGACGACCTCGCTGCGTACGGAGAACCAGACCGGCACCATCTGGACCCGCAAGGGCTATGACGACGTGACCGGCGTCGGCACCCCGAACGGTGTCAACTTCCTGCTCTCGATCGCAGGTCTGCTGGACGCTCCAGGATCAGTGAAGGCACTGGCGAAGTAAGCCGCACCACAGCTGGCCCGAAGGCCGGCGGACGCACCCAGGTGCGGACGCCGGCCTTCGGCGCTTCGCGGGAAAAGAGAGGACATCCCGGCGGACAGGATCCGTCGCCGAGACCATGCCGGTTACGGGATCGACGGCTTGCGCCCCCACGCCGAGACCATCGGTGACGTGGCCAGGTCGAGCCGGCCGGACCGGACGTTGGCGAGATGCTCGTCGACCTGCTCGTCGGTCGCGATGCCCGCTGCCACCAGCCGCTCGCGGATCTGCTCGGTGGTCGCGATCTCGAGGGCATCGCAGGCCGGGGACGCGATCGGGAAGTAGGCATCGGCCCCGACGTCGGCCAGGCCGGCTTCGCGGAGCAGCCGCGGCAGCCGGCGGCCGTACGCCAGGTCGACCCCGCGGGCGGCCATCAGCTCGCGGAACCCGTTCTTGAGCATGTTCGCCAGCCGTTCGGCATCGCCCGCCTCGTCCGGGCAGGCTAGCGGCTGCAACGCCGGATCCGCCTCCTCGAGCAGCAGCCAGCCGCCCGGCCGGACCGCAGAAACCATCGCCCTCAGGGCTTCTGCCCGCCGGGTGACGTGCACGAGCACGAGTCGGGCATGGACAAGGTCGAACGGGCCGTCCGGCGCCGGCTCCGTGCCGACGTCGTGCCGCAGGACCTGGTACGGGGCCCCGTCCGGAAGCCACGCCGTGTCGATGTCCGTCGCCAGGACGCGGGCCGCCCGCGCCGCCAACCATGCCGGAACGGAGTCTCCACCGGCGCCTACTTCCCAGCAGTGCCAGGCATTCTCTCCCGAGCCGATGCCAAGGCGCTCGATGTGCCGAAACGTCGACCGGTCGAACAAGGCAGCCAGCGCGCCGAACCGCGCTCCGGCCTGTCGCTGCTCGTTGCCGAGCAGGTAACCACTCTCGGCTGTCATGGCCTCACCGGACGGGCACGACCCGTTCGGCGACGTCGATGGTGGCGGAGCCGACCACGCGGTCGCCGTCGTAGACCACCACCGCCTGACCGCGGGCAACACCGCGCAACGGCTCGGAAAGCCGTACCAGCAGGCGATCCGGCTCGATCGTCACCTCGGCGGGAGCAATGCCGCCGTGGGCCCTGACCTGGACGACGTAGGCACCGTCGACGCCGGTGGGCCCGCACCAGCGCGGGCTGAGGCCGACGATGCGGTCGACGTCCAGCGCCTCGGCCGGCCCTACGGACACCTGGCCGGTCACCGGTGTGATGTCGAGGACGTAGCGCGGTCTGCCGTCGGCGGCCGGCCGGCCGATCTTGAGACCCTTGCGCTGTCCGACGGTGAAGGCGAACGCCCCGTCGTGCGTGCCGAGCACCTCGCCGCTCGCCTGGTCGACGATGTCGCCCGGCTGGGAGCCGATCGCCTTGTGCAGGAAGCCGGCCGTGTCCCCGTCGGCGATGAAGCAGATGTCGTGGCTGTCCGGCTTGTCCGCCACGGCCAGCCCCCGCTGCTGGGCCTCTGTCCGTACGGCGTCCTTGCGGGTGTCGCCCAGCGGGAACATCGCGTGCCGCAGCTGGTCGCCGGTGAGGACACCCAGCACGTACGACTGGTCCTTGCCCTCGTCGACGGCCCGGTGCAGCCCGCCGTCGACCAGCCGGGCGTAGTGCCCGGTGCAGACGGCGTCGAAGCCCAGGGCCAGCGCCCGGTCGAGAACCGCTGCGAACTTGATCTTCTCGTTGCAGCGCAGGCAGGGGTTGGGGGTGCGGCCCGCGGCGTACTCGGCGACGAAGTCGTCCATCACCTGTTCGCGGAACTGCGCCGCCATGTCCCATACGTAGTAGGGGATCCCGATCACGTCCGCAGCCCGGCGCGCGTCCCGGGAGTCCTCGACGCTGCAGCAGCCGCGGGCGCCCGTCCGCAACGACTGTGGCGCCTCGGACAGGGCGAGGTGCACGCCAGTGACGTCATGACCGGCGTCGACGGCCCGGGCAGCGGCGACGGCCGAGTCGACGCCGCCGGACATGGCGGCCAGGACCCGCATCAGCTCTCCCGCGAGCGGGACAGGCCGGCCTGCTTCGCACGCTCGACAACCGGGACGATCGCCTCGACGAAAGCGTCGACATCGGCCTGGATAGAGGTGTGGCCGAGAGTCAGCCGGAGCGAGCCGCGGGCGCGGTCGACGCCAGAACCCATGGCCAGCAGTACATGTGAAGGCCTGGCGACCCCGGCCGAGCAGGCAGAGCCGGTCGAGCACTCGATCCCTCGGGCGTCCAGGAGCAGCAACAGCGAGTCGCCCTCGCACCCGGGAAAGGACAGGTGGGCGTTGCCCGGCAGCCGGAACTCAATGGCACTGCGCAGGTCCCCGTTGACCTGCGCGTCGGGGACACGGGCAAGGGTGCGCAGAACGAGGTCGTCGCGTAGCGCGGCCAGCAGCTCCGCCTGCTCAGGCTGGCCCTTGACGGCGAGCTCGGCCGCGACGGAGAACCCGACGATGCCCGCGCCGTCCAGGGTGCCGGAACGGACGTCCCGCTCCTGTCCCCCGCCGTGCATCACCGGCGTGACCGCGACGCCCCGGCCGAGCAGCAGCGCCCCGACGCCCACCGGGCCGCCGAGCTTGTGCCCGGTGATGGTCATCGCGTCGGCACCGCTGGCGGCGAAGTCCACCGGGACCTGGCCGACGGCTTGCACGGCATCGCTGTGTACGGGGATGCCGTACTCATGCGCGATCTCGACCAGCTCCGTGATCGGCATCACCGTGCCGACCTCGTTGTTGGCCCACATCACCGACACCAGGGCGACGTCGGACGGGTCATGTTCGATGGCGGCACGCAGCGTGTCGGGGGTCACCCGCCCGTCACCATCGACCGGCAGCCATTCGACGGTGGCCCCCTGCGCGGCCACCAACCACTCGATCGGGTCGAGCACGGCATGGTGCTCGACGGCGCTGGCCAGGATCCGCCGGCGACGTGGGTCGGCGGCTGAGCGGGCCCAGTAGATGCCCTTGACGGCGAGATTGTCGGCCTCGGTGCCACCGCCGGTGAACACGACCTCGCTGGGGCGGGCGCCGAGCGCCTGGGCGAGCCGCTCGCGGGACTCCTCCACAGCACGCCGGGCCGCCCGTCCGGAGGCATGCAGCGACGAGGCGTTGCCACCCACCGCCAGCTGCGCCGCCATGGCGTCGATCGCCTCGGGCAGCATGGGCGTGGACGCGGCGTGATCCAGGTAGACCATCGCGCTCCAGACTAGACGCTGCCGCGCCGAACCTCAGCCCGAACGCTTGTCCAGCTCGGCGACCAGCTGGGGCACCACGTCGAACAGGTCGCCGACGATGCCGAAGTCCGCCAGCTCGAAGATCGGTGCCTCCCGGTCCTTGTTGACCGCGACGATCGTCTTGGACGTCTGCATGCCGGCCCGGTGCTGGATCGCGCCGGAGATGCCGACCGCGAGGTAGAGCTGCGGCGACACCGTACGACCGGTCTGCCCGACCTGGTTGACGTGGGGATACCACCCAGCGTCGGTGGCCGCCCGCGATGCGCCCACGGCAGCCCCGAGCCGGTCGGCCAGCCCTTCGATCAACGTGAATCCGTCCGGGCCGCCGAGCCCACGGCCGCCGGAGACGACGATGGTCGCGTCGGCCAGATCGGGCCGGTCGCCACCGGCCTCCCGTACGCGGTCCACCACGGTCGCCAGTGTGTCGGCGGCAGCTGGCGCGACGTCGACGGGGATCTCGGTGGGCGTGACGGCAGACGGCTCGGCGGGCCAGCTGTTGGGGCGGACGGCGATGACCGGCGTTCCCCTGCTGACCGCCGACTTCACCAGCGTCGAGCCGCCGAAGACCTGCTGGTCGCAGACCAGGTCGGCGGAGAGTCCGACCGCGTCGGTGATCACCCCGGAGCCGAGGCGCACGGCCAGCCGGCCGGCGACCTCGCGTCCTTCGGCGCTCGCTACGACCAGGACGGCGGCCGGTCCGTGCTGGGCCACGAGGTCGGCGAGCACGGCGACCGTCGGGCCGACCGGGTGCTGGTCGACGACCGGATCCGCGGCGACGTAGACCGTCGCGGCGCCGTACTCCGCCAAGGCTGCCCTCGCGGCCTCGACGCCGGCGCCGCAGAAGACGGCGGCGGCCTCACCCAGCTCGCGGGCCTTGGTCAGCAGCTCGAGGGTGCCCTTGGTGACGACACCGTCGCGGTGGTCGACGAGAACGAGTACCTGGCTCAACGCGGGCTCCCCTGATCAGGCAAACGAGTGGGCGGCGAGGAACGCGGCGAGACGGGTGCCGCCCGTACCGTCATCGGCAGTGATCTCGCCGGCGGCCTTGGCGGGGCGCGGCTGGGCCTCGACCACCTGGGTGCCCGCCCCGCTGAGCCCCAGCTGGGCAGGGTCGGCACCGATGCCGGCCAGGCTGAGTGTCGTGAACGGTTTCTTCTTCGCCGCCATGATCCCCTTGAACGACGGATAGCGCGGCTCGTTGATCTTTTCCACCACGCTGAGCACGGCCGGCAGGTCTGCTCGTACGGTGGCGTAGCCGTCGGCCGTCACCCGCTCGATCGTCACCGTCGTCCCGTCCAGGCTGACCTTGCGGGCGAACGTCAGCTGCGCGTTGCCGAGGCGCTCGGCCAGCATCGCCGGCAGCACCGACATCCGGGCGTCGGTCGACTCGGACCCCAGGATGACCAGGTCGTACGGGAGCGTGCCGAGAGCCTGCGCCAGCGCGTACGACGTGCCCACGGCGTCGGTGCCCTCGAGCGCCGGATCGACCAGGTGGACGGCGGCGTCGGCGCCCATCGACAGGGCCTTGCGCAACGTCTCGGCCGCCCGCTCGGGGCCCATCGAGAGTACGGTCACCGTGGTCTCGCCCTCGCGGGACTCCTTGATCCGCAGCGCCTCCTCGACCGCGTACTCGTCGAGCTCGTTGAGCACGGCATCGGCGGCGTCCCGGTCGAGCCGGTGGTCGTCCTTGCGCAGCGACTTCTCGGCCCAGCTGTCGGGCACCTGCTTGACGCACACGACGATCGAGAGCGGATCCATCCGGTCCTCCGGCTGCAGGCGGCGTTGGCTCGATGTTACTCACCAGTAGCATCGGCGCAAGGCACGCTACCGGACGATCAGCGTCGCGGTCATGTCGGCGTGGTAGTCGCAGGTGACCAGGTAGCTGCCGGGCGTCGTGGGCGCGGTCATGTACGCGTAACTGTCGCCGTCGACCACGGCGTCGATCCCGGCGCTGGCGATCGTCAGGGTGTGCCCGACGCTGTCGGCGTTGTAGATCGCCACGCGCGCGCCGGGAGCCACGCTGTCCGGCATCGCGTACCGGAAGTTGCCCATCGTCACCGTGCCGCCGGTCGGGGCCTCCGTGGCCGGCGTGGGGATCGGCTTGCTGGAGTGGGTCGGCTTGGGGGCCTTGGTCGCCGTGGTGGCCGGAGCCGCGGAGTGCGTCGCCGGAACCGTGGTGTGCGGAGCAACGGTCGGTGTCGGTGCCGGCGTCGTGTGCGGTGCCGGCGTCGTGCGCATGGCCGTGGTCGTCGGCGCGGCAGAGGTCGTGGCCTTCGGCGAGGGGGTCATCGTCATGGACGGCTTGACCTCGCTGGTCGGCGCCGCCTGATGGGTGACGCGGGCTCGTACGGAGGTCACGGCGGCGGCCGGGATCGTCGCCACCGCGGACGTGGCAGCCGCCGAAGCGGTCACCGCCGCCGGCGTCGCTGAGCCGCCCGCCTGACCGATCGGCGACGAGGCCGAGTGGGCCACGGGTTGCTGCCGGGTCGCACTGACCATCAACGGCCAGGCCAGCAGCAGGGCAAGCACTGCCGGCAGCAGCATCCACGCACGTCGCATAGGCCGGTTTTCGGCACAACGGTGCGCCGCATTCACTGCGGATGCGGTCTCACCCCGCTGCGAGACGCCCAACGGTAGCCTCGGCAGGATGGGTACGCAGGTGAGCCAGCTCGACGAGGTGCCGCCCGGCACGCCGCTGCGGCGACCCCGCACCCGGTGGCCGGCCGGTCGCGTGCGCGCCGGCGCAGCCGAGCTCGGCGCGCTGCTGGCGGCGCCGGCGGCGGTGTTCTTCGGACTGCGCGAGCTGCCGATGGCAGCGGTCGCGATGATCGACCGCTACTTCTACCAGGCCTACACCGAGCACGGCGCCGACCTGGTCCAGCGCTACGGCACCGGCGGCTACTACTGGGTGCGGCTGGGGTTCAGCCTGCCGTCGCGGCTGTGCTACCTGCTGTTCGGGGCGGCGAACGGCTTCCTCGTCTTCCGCTACCTGCTGGCGCTGATCGCGATCCTGCCGGCCTACCTGCTGTTCCGCCGGCTGTACGGCCGCGGCGCGGGCGCAGTCGCCGTCGCTGCCGTGCTGTCCAGCCCGGTCATCGTCTACGCCTGGGGCACCGACTATCCGGACTCCTCGGCGGTCTCCTACCTCATCGCCGGCATGTGCCTGGTCCTGATGCCGTCGCCGTCCCGGCGCGCCCGGCTGGCCTGGGTGACCGGCGGCGGGATCATGCTCAGCCTGGCCCTGCACTCGCAGGCGGTCAGCGCACCGCTGGTCGGCGTGATCGTGGCCGTCCAGCTGGCCGGTGAGCTGCGTCGGTCCTGGCGGCGGGCACTGGTCGACGCCGGGGTGCTCCTCGCCGCGGTCCTCGCGGTGACCGGCGTACTCATGCTGTTCGCCCACGCGATGTACGGCCAGTGGAACATCATCCAGCCGACGCTGACCGCGTCCCAGCACCTGCGGACCCCGGCCGAGCTGCGCAAGTGGCACACCGTCGACTGGCGCTGGGTGCTGCGTGACCCCTACCTCGCCGTGCCGCTGCTGGCGCTGATCGTGTGGCTGGCCGCCCGACTCGCCGTACGCAAACCGGCGGAGGCTCCCGCCGACGAGCCTGTCCTTGACCAAGCGCAGCCCGCGACCAGGCCGTCACCGCACCCGGAGTCGGCGCTGGCCGCGATCCTGCTGCTGCAGGTCGCGTTCTTCACCTGGTGGCAGTTCTTCGACAAGGGCTACGGGCTGGAGTACCACTTCGCGTCGTCGATGCTGTGGCCGGCGACCGTGCTGGTCCTGGCGGCCGCGGTGGTGCGGGTCAGCCGCCCGCTGCTGCGCCGGGCCGGGACCGCAGCCGTGCCTGCCCTACTGGTGCTCGCCGTGCCCTACGCCCTGACGTTCACCCGCGGCCGGCTGATCTTCGGCCTCGTTCCCGCTCTGCTGACTGCAGCCGTCCTGGCCCTTGTCGTTGCGGCCTACGCCCGCTGGCAGCCGGACCCCGTACGGCATGCGGTGACGGCGGCCGTCCTGGCCGCTGCTGTCGGCGGCACGATGACCGGCAGCGGCTACGTCCTGACCGCCGGCGAACGCCTTACCGGCCCCTTCCGCGCGTGCCAACGCCCGTTCCCGCAGCCCAACTACGGCGACGTGCTCCGTACGGACCGGTCGTGGCGGCTGACCCAGGACCAGTACCGCCTCGCCGCGGAGCTGAACGAGTCGGTGCCCCCTGCCACGCACAAGGGCGACGACCTCATGATGTGGTACCCCGCACGCGATCCGCTGGCGAGCAGCCTCTCCGCGCAGTTCCTGTGGAGCCCGAACGCACTGCGGCCGCACCTGCCGACGCTCACCTCACCGGACGTCCACCTCCTGGACAAGCGCCACCCGTCGACCCTGCTGCTCATGGGCAGCAAGGACACCGGCTTCGACATGGCGGTGTCTGAGCTCTCGCAGGCGGGGGCGCCGATGAATGTGGCCAGCATGCACACACTGACCGCAGGCCCGTACACCTTCCACGTGTGGGTCCTGACCAGCGCGCTCTACGACGCCCAGCTGGTGTCCCATCACGCGGGCATTCCGACCAGGTCGTCTCTTGTACCATGTGGGACGCCCGCGCCTGGCGCGACGACGTGATAGGGGACGCCTTGCTGGACAGCACCTTTTCACGTGACGTGACGATCATCGGCGGCTGTGGCCACGTCGGCCTACCGCTGGCGATCGCGCTCGCGGACTCGGGTGCGCGGGTCTCCGTCTACGACGTCAGCGATGCGGCGGTGGCCCTGGTCAACGCGGCCCAGCTGCCGTTCAGCGAGCCCGGAGCGTTGCCGATCCTGCGGCGGGTGATCGCGGACGGGTCGCTCATGGCGAGCACCGACCCGGCCGTCGTCGGGGAGGCCGAGACCGTCATCGTGGTGATCGGCACCCCGGTCGACGAGCACCTCAACCCCGACCCGCAGGCCATCCCGCACGCCCTGCAGCTGTGCAGCAAGCACTTCAGGGACGGCCAGCTGCTGGTGCTGCGCAGCACCGTCTACCCGGGGGTGACCGCCCTGGTGGAGTCGATGGTGGCCACGCTCGGCGTCGACATGCCGGTCGCCTTCTGCCCGGAACGGATCGCCGAGGGCAAGGCGATGGAGGAGCTCTACACCCTCCCGCAGATCGTCTCGAGCCGCAGCGAGTCCGGCCGCGAGCGGGCGGCCACGCTGTTCCGGCGGCTGACCGGCCAGATCGTCGACCTCACGCCGGAGGAGGCCGAGCTGGCCAAGCTGTTCACCAACACCTGGCGCTACATCAAGTTCGCCACCGCCAACCAGCTGTACATGATGGCCAACGACCGCGGGCTGGACTTCGAGCGGATCCGCCAGGGCCTGATGCTGGACTACCCGCGCGCGGCTGACCTGCCGGGCGCCGGGTTCGCCGCGGGGCCGTGCCTGTTCAAGGACACCATGCAGCTGGCCGCCTTCAACAACAACAACTTCACCCTCGGCCACGCCGCGATGCTCGTCAACGAGGGCCTCCCCCTCTACGTGGTCGACCGGCTCGAGCAGCAGCACGACCTCAAGTCGATGACGGTGGGCATCCTGGGCATGGCCTTCAAGGGCGGCTCCGACGACACCCGGTCCAGCCTGAGCTACAAGCTGCGCCGGATCCTGCGGTTCAAGGCCGCCGACGTGCTGTGCACCGACCCGTACGTCAGCGACGACGACACGCTGGTCTCCCTGGAGCACGTGCTGGCCGAGTCCGACCTGCTGATCGTGGGGGCGCCGCACCGCGACTACATCGGGCTGGTGACGGACAAGCCGGTGGCCGACGTCTGGAACGTCTTCGGCGGCGGGGTCCGCGTATGAGCCCGCGCGTCTCGGTCGTCATCCCGGCCTACAACGAGGGCACCAACATCTACCCGGTGCTCGACCGGCTCTTCGAGGCCGTGCTGCTCGAGTGCGAGGTCCTGGTCGTCGTCGACTTCCCCGAGGACACCACGGCCGACGCGGTGCGCGCCTATCCCGAGGACGAGCCGCGGCTGCGCCTGGTGGTGAGCACCTATGGCCGCGGCCCGGCCAACGCGATCCGGTTCGGCATCGACTCGGCCAAGGCTGCGTGCGCGGTCGTCACGATGGCCGACGGCTGCGACGACCCCCGGCAGATCGACGACCTCACCCGGCTGGTCGAGCGTGGCGTGGTGGTGGCCGCCGCCTCTCGTTACATGCCCGGCGGGCAGCAGGTCGGCGGTCCCCTGGTCAAGGCCGCGATGTCCCGGGTGGCCGGCCGCTCCCTGCACCTGCTGGCCCGGGTCGGCACCCGGGACGCGACCAACTCGTTCAAGGCCTACGCCACCGACTTCATCCGTACCGTCGGCATCGACAGCCGGGCCGGGTTCGAGATCGGGCTCGAGCTGACGGTCAAGGCCAAGCGGCTGGGGCTGCCCGTCGCCGAGATCCCGACGATCTGGCTCGACCGGCAGGCGGGCGTCTCCAACTTCAAGCTCGCGGCCTGGATCCCCCAGTACCTCCGGTGGTACCGCTTCGCCTACGGCCGCCGGCTCGACGCCGACGAGCTGCGCCAGCTCATGTCCGCCCACCGCTCCGAGTAGATGGATATCGCCACGATGACGACCGACCCCACCCCGTCCAGCAGCTCCGGTCAGGACAGCCTCCGGGTCCTGGTCAGCGGCTCCGCCGGCTTCATCGGCGGCTACGTCGTCGAGGAGCTGCTCGCGCGCGGGCACACGGTGGTCGGCATCGACAACTTCTCCAAGTACGGCAAGATCACGAAGTCCTACGATGACCACCCGCGCTACACGCTGGTCGAGGGCGATGCCCGCGACGTCGACCTGATGACCAAGCTGCTGATGGACTGCGACCACTTCATCGCCGGCGCGGCCATGATCGGCGGGATCTCCTACTTCCACGCGTTCGCCTACGACCTGCTGGCGACCAACGAACGGATCATGGCCTCCTCCTGCGACGCCGCCATCGCCGCTCACCGCGGCGGCAAGCTCCAGAAGGTGACCTACCTGTCCAGCTCGATGGTCTTCGAGTCGGCGACCACCTGGCCGTCGTTCGAGGGTCAGG
Organism: Frankiales bacterium; assembly: GCA_033851545.1. Lineage (GTDB taxonomy): Bacteria > Actinomycetota > Actinomycetes > JAWWOL01 > JAWWOL01 > JAWWOL01. The sequence continues at coordinate 82,386 of JAWWOO010000087.1, forward strand.
AACGCCAGGTGCCGCCGCCGTTGTCCTCGTACGGCTTCCAGAAGCTGGCGGTGGAGTACTTCGCCAAGGCGGCCTGGGACCAGTACGGGCTCCCGTACACGATCGTCCGGCCGTTCAACTGCGTCGGCATCGGCGAGCAGCGGGCCCTCACCGACGTCGAGGTCGAGTCGGGCAACGTCAAGCTCGCGATGAGCCACGTGGTTCCCGACCTGGTGCAGAAGGTCCTCAAGGGCCAGGACCCGCTGCACATCCTCGGCACCGGCGAGCAGATTCGGCACTACACCTACGGCGGCGACCTGGCCAAGGGCATCGTGGTGGCGATGGAGCACCCGGCCGCTCTCAACGAGGACTTCAACGTCTCCACCGCCGAGAGCACCTCGGTGCACGAGCTGGCCGAGGTCATCTGGCGCAAGATCAAGGGTCCCGACGTGCCGCTGTCGATCATCAGCGACGAGGCCTACGAGTACGACGTGCAGCGCCGCGTTCCCGACGTCGACAAGGCCCGTACCGTGCTCGGGTACGAGGCGACCACGACGCTGGACTCGATGCTCGACGAGGTCATCCCCTGGATCGACAGAGCGATCTCCGAGGGCCGGATCTAGCCAGGTCGGGCACACGACGGGGGGCGCACCATTCTTCTCTACGGGGGGCAGGTCCGGGCAGCGCCTCGTCTGTCCGGCCCGCGGGCCAGGGTCCGGGCGGCGACGTCGGCCGCCGAGCGGCTGATCTACGTCGCCGCGCTGATCTGCGTCGGCGTCGCCACCGCCGCCCGCGTGGCGGCGCTGCAGAAGGCGCGTGCCGCCGGTCACGCGGACCCGTCCTACTACTTCCAGACGGCACGCAGCCTGGCGGAGGGCCGCGGCTTCACCAACGACTTCATCTGGCAATTCCTGGTGCTGCCGCCCTCGGTGCACCACTACGCCGGCGACTACTGGCAGCCGCTGCCGTCGTTCCTGCTGGCGTTGCCGATGATGATCACCGGCGACCACTCGCTGATCATGGCCAGCAGCGCCGCCGTGGTCGCGTCCGCGCTGGCGGCACTCGCCGCCGGTGCGCTCGCGTTCAACCTGACCAGCAGACACCTGGTCGCCGGCGTGACGGTGGTGCTGGTCGCGCTGCTGCCGCGGCTCTCGTACTTCTCCGTGCAGACCGAGTCGGTGCCGTTCTACTTGCTGTTCGTCATGTCGGCCCTCGCCCTGGCGACCGCTCGCAGAGGTGGGGCCTGGCGCTGGTCGGCCGTGGGGGTCTGCGCTGCGGCCGCGTGGCTGTGCCGCAACGACGGCCTGCTCGTGGTGCTCGTGCTCAGCGCAGCCCAGGTGGGCCTGCTGGTCCGCGCCTGGCGGGCCGGCCGCCCGTCGATGCTGCCGGCGCTGCGCCGGTTAGGCGCGTACACCGCGGGGGTCGTCATCGTCCTCACCCCGTGGATCGTGGCCAACGAACAGGCCATGCACCGGCCGCTGCCGCCCACGACCCAGCTGCCCTTCCTGACCAGCTACGAACAGCTCTTCGAGGTCAGCCGGCGGGCCGGCCTGCACGACCTCGTCGCGGGCGGCGTCTGGAACGCCCTGCAGTTCCGCTGGCACACGGCCAAGGCGCTGTACCGGTTCATCCCGTACTCCCTGGGCGGCCGCCTCACCTGGCTCCTGCTGGCGCTGGCGGCGCTCAACGTGGCCGCGCTCCTGCGCCGGCCAGTGACGGCCGGCACGGCGCCCACCGGCGAGCTCGGGACGACGCCGGGTGCCGCACTCCACCGGGTCGGGTGGCCGACCGTGCTGGCGTGCGCGGCCAGCGTGTTCGTGTTTGACGCCGTCGTCTCGCCGGTGGCCTCGCTCGCCGGGGCGTGGGGCCGGAGCTCCGCCGCCTACCTGCCCATCCTGCTGATCGCAGCAGTCCTCGGAGCCAGCCGGCTGCCGTGGGGCCGTACGGTCGCCTGGACGGCGCTTGTCGTGTCGATCGCCCTCCCGCAGGTCGGCGCCGTGTCGCCGGCCGCCAGGGCGATCGCGCAGAACACCGTCTTCGGGCAGGACATCCGGGTCTACGCCGACTTCGTCACGCAGGCCGAGGCAGGTGGCCACGGCGTCGTCATGACCCGCGAGCCGTGGGAGACCACCGAGATCACCGGCTACCCGGCCGTACAGATCCCGCACAACGACCTGTGCACCGCCGTCTCCATCGCCAGGCGCTACGGCGCGACCGTGTTCGTCACGCACGTCAGCCGGCCGGCCGAGAGCCTGCAGGTCCTGCAGGAGCACGGCTTTGTGCTCGTCGGCTCGGTCGGCCCCAGCCACGTGCTGCGGTTCCCCGCCCACGTCGTCGGGTGCTGACCAGGGCCGCTCCGGCGGTAGCATGTGCTGCGCCGGGACCCGGCACGCCGACCAGAACGGGCGACCTTGCCGGAGGAATCAGCTGTGGCTTCTGAGGACGAGCGGATCTCCACGGTCCTTCGCAGCGAGGCCGCTGCCGTCGGTCGGCCGGCCACCGACGGCGAGCACATGCGCGTGCTCTACTCCGAGCGCTTCGGGGGCGACGAGGTGTTCCGCCGGGCAATGTGGGCCGTGCTGGCCGAACGCTTCTTTCAGCGCTACGTGCCCCGCGACGCCGTGCTCGTCGACATCGCGGCCGGCGGCTGCGAGTTCGTCAACGCGATCAGCGCCCGCGAGCGGATCGCGGTGGACGTCAACCCGGCGGTCACGCTGGCGGCCGGCCCAGGTGTCCGGGCCATCGTCGGACCAGCGCACGACATCTCCGACCTGACCGACCACAGCGTCGACATCGTCTTCGCCAGCAACTTCTTCGAGCACCTCTACCGCGACGACATCCTGGCGGTGATGGCCGAGGCCCGGCGGGTGCTCAAGCCCTCTGGCCGGTTCCTGATCCTCCAGCCCAACATCCGCTACTGCTCCAAGGACTACTGGATGTTCTTCGACCACGTCACGCCGCTGGACGAGCACAGTCTCGGCGAGGCGCTGGCGATGTCCGGCTTCCGGGTCGAGTCGATGATCAAGCGGTTCCTGCCGTTCTCCACCAAGGGTCGGCTGCCCAAGACCACCTGGCTGGTCCGCGCCTACCTCGCGGTCCCGCCGATCTGGCGGCTGCTGGGGGCGCAGTCGTTCGTCATCGCCGAGCCGGTCGGCTGACCGATGGCGCCCGGTCCGGCCTCTGTTCCCGGTCGCCCTTGGCCCGGCCGACACGCCCCGATCGGCGCGACGTGGGACGGCGAGGGCACCAACTTCGCCCTGTACGCCGCAGGTGCCGAGGCCGTCGACGTCTGCCTGTTCGACGCGGAGGGCGGGGAGACCCGGCTCCCGCTCGAGGAATCCACCTACCACGTCTGGCACGGATACCTGCCCCAGGTCCACCCGGGGCAGCGCTACGGCTTCCGGGTCGACGGCCCGTTCGACCCGGCCAACGGGCAGCGCTGGAACCCGAGCAAGCTGCTCGCCGACCCCTATGCCCGCGCCTTCGACGGCGAGTTCATCCTCAGCGGTGACGGGAGCGACGCCGTGTTCGGCTTCCCGCCGGACCGCGACGACCTGGTGCAGGACCACCGCGACTCCGCGCCGTACGTCCCCAAGTCCGTGGTCGTCCACGACTCCTTTCCCTGGGGCGACGACCATCGGCCGCAGACGGCGTGGTCGGACTCGGTCATCTACGAGCTGCACGTCAAGGGCTTCACCAAGCTGCACCCGGGCATCCCGGAGAACCTCCGCGGAACCTACGCCGGGCTGGGCCATCCCGAGTCGATCGACTACCTCAAGCGGCTCGGGATCACCGCGGTCGAGCTGCTGCCCGTACACCACTTCGTCAGCGAGCCCGTCGTCCAGAAGCGTGGGCTGACCAACTACTGGGGCTACAACACCCTGGGATTCTTCGCCCCGCACGCGGCCTACTCCTCGAGCGGCGCCGGCGGCCAGCAGGTGCGTGAGTTCAAGGCGATGGTCCGCGCGATGCACGCGGCCGGCATCGAGGTCATCCTCGACGTGGTCTACAACCACACCGCCGAGGCCGACCAGCTGGGACCGACCCTGGCTTTCCGCGGCATCGACAACAGCGCTTACTACCGGCTGCGCGAGGACGACAAGCGGCGCTACACCGACTACACCGGCTGCGGCAACACCCTCGACGTCCGGCACCCGCACGTGCTCCAGATGATCATGGACTCGCTGCGCTACTGGGTCACCGAGATGCACGTCGACGGGTTCCGGTTCGACCTCGCGGCGGCACTCGCGCGATCCTTCCACGATGTCGACAAGCTGTCGGCATTCTTCGACGTCATCCAGCAGGATCCGGTGGTCAGCCAGGTCAAGCTGATCGCCGAGCCCTGGGACATCGGCGAGGGCGGCTACCAGGTGGGCGAGTTCCCGCCGCTGTGGACCGAGTGGAACGGCAAGTACCGCGACACCGTACGGGACTTCTGGCGGGGCACCGAGACGGGCGTCGCCGAGATCGGCTACCGGCTCTCGGGCTCGAGCGACCTCTACCAGGACGACGGCCGCCGCCCCTATGCGTCCATCAACTACGTCACCGCGCACGACGGGATCACCCTCGCCGACCTGGTCTCTTACAACAGCAAGCACAACGAGGCCAACCGCGAGGACAACCGGGACGGCGACAACACCAACCGGTCCTGGAACTGCGGCGTCGAGGGTCCGACCGACTCGGCCGAGATCCTCGCTCTCCGCGGCCGCCAGGTGCGCAACTTCCTGACGACGCTGCTGCTCTCGACCGGCGTGCCGATGCTGACCGCCGGGGACGAGATCGGCCGGAGCCAGCGCGGCAACAACAACGCCTACTGCCAGGACAACGAGATCTCGTGGCTCGACTGGGACCTCGACGCGGACAGCGAAGGGCTGCTGCAGCTCGTACGGCATCTGCTGGCGATCCGGCGCGACCACCCGGTGCTGCGGCAGCGGGCCTTCTTCCGTGGCCGGCCGATCGACGACGGCGACGTCAAGGACCTGGCGTGGTTCACGCCGGCCGGGGTCGAGATGACCGACAGCGACTGGTCGGCCCCCGCCGCCCGCACCCTCGGCATGTACCTCTCGGGCGACGGCATCCGCAGCCGCGGCCCCCGGGGAGAGCGGGTGATCGACGACTCGTTCCTCATCCTCATGCACGCCGGCGACGACAAGCGCGACTTCGCCCTGCCGGGGGCTCCGTGGGCCGGCTGGTACGACGTCGTCGTCGACACCGCCGACGAGGAGCACCCCTGGAGCGGCCGGCCCCTGCTGCCCGACCACGCCGTCACCCTGCTGCCCCGTTCGATGCTGGTTCTGCGGGCCATGCCAGATAACAGTTCAAGACAGGTTTCGGGCAATCTTCCGCTGGTGACGACGCTGGTAGGCCCCCGGACGTAAGGTGGCGTCGAGCGAGGAGGCTCGGATGGCTGCTAGCCGTGAGACTGCCGGGTGTGGCGCCGTTGCCGGCTGGCTGAGACGGCATCGCCCGGGGCCCACCGCCCTGCTCTGGGCCGGCTCCGTCGCGCTGCTGATCGCCGACGTGCTCGCCGCCGACCTGGTCCCGGGATCGACCCATCTCTGGCACACCACCGCAGCCGTGCTGGCCATCGGCTCGGTCGTCCTGTTCCTCATCGCCGCCGGGATCGGGGTGCGCTGCCTGGTCCGCCAGCGGATGCGCAGCGCCTGGATCCGCCGGCACAGACCGGGCACGCCCTACCCGGTGGACGACGAGGTGATCGCCCGCGAGGCCGCCCGCGGCATCACGGCGCTCGAGGCCTTCCTCGCCCGGCAGAAGCACACGCACTAGCGCCGACCAACGTCATCGGCCAGGCATGCGCACGACGGGGGTCGCCGCTCGCCGCCGAGGCCGACTCATAGCGAGTCCATAGGCTGCTGGCAGGCGGGTGGCAGGCCGGGCACTCAGTCTTTCTTCATGTCGCCTCTCGCACCCGGCCGGCGCAGGACGCTTGTGCTCAACCTCGCGTTGGCCGCGGTCCTCGCCGTTGCCGTCACGTTCGCGTACACCTCACTCGGCGCGAGCGCGTCCAGCGCAGCCACCCGGGTCCGTACGGGCACGGTCGCCAAGGGCACGGTCGTCACGACGGTCTCGGCCTCCGGCACGCTCATCTCGCCGAACGACCTGGCCCTGGGCTTCGTGACCAGTGGCACGCTGCGCAAGCTGGACGTCAAGGTCGGCGACCGCGTGACAGTCGGCCAGACGCTCGCCCAGGTCGACGACACCTCGGCCAAGGAGTCCGTGGCGAGCGCCACGAGCAGCCTGGCCGCGGCGGTGGCCAGCCGGACCGAGCTGTTGCAGGGCCAGACCGCCGCCGAGAAGACGGCGGCGGCGATCCAGCTGCAGCAGGGTGCCGCGCAGATCACCAGCGCGCAGACCAACGTCACGACGACCCAGCAGAACAACGCGGCCGACGCCACCGACCAGGCGGCAGCGGTGACCAAGGCTCAGGCGGCGGTGACCACGGCCAAGGCGGCGCTCGCCGCAGCCACTGGCGACAAGGTCGCCGCCGCCACCTCGTCGCTGTCCCAGGCATCGGCGGCCCTGACCACCGCCCAGCAGCAGCAGGCTTCGACCAAGCTGAAGGACGAGCAGTCCCTCGTCCAGGCGCAGGAGCAGGTGACGTCCGCGCAGCTCGCCTACCAAGGCACCGTCGCGCAGCAGGCGGTCAGCAGCTCGCCGCCGACGGCAACCCAGCTGACCGACGCGAACAACGCGGTCAGCGCCGCCAAGATCCAGCTTGCTTCGGCGCAGCGGACCCTCGAGGGCACCACGTTGAAGGCTGCGGCGAGCGGGACCGTCCTGTCGATCAGCACCCCCGTAGGCGGCACGGTTTCCAGCAGCTCCACCTCCACCGCGACCGGCGCGGGTACGGCGGTCCCGTCAGCCGGCGTCGCCGGTCACACGGCCACCGTCAGCAGCGGTGACACCGGCTTCCTCGTTCTCACCGGCGTCACCGGGTTCCAGGTCTCGGCCAGCTTCACCGAGTCCGACGTGGCGCAGCTCAAGGTCGGTCAGGGTGCAGCCGTCACCCTCAACGCCCTGCCCGGCGCCCCGGTCGGCGCGAGCATCGCCTCGATCTCCTCCACCGGCACGACGACGAGCGGCGTGGTCTCCTACACCGTCTACCTCGACCTCAAAGGCCAGCCGAAAGGCTTGAAGGTGGGGCAGTCCGGCACGGTGACCGTCATCACCAAAGAGGCCGACGGAGTGCTCAACGTGCCCTCCGCAGCCGTCACCACGCTCGGCGGGGTCTCGACGGTGACGGTGATGAAGGGCAACACCAAGGTCAAGACGACCGTCACCATCGGCATCAAGGGTGACACCGCGACGGTCATCGCCTCCGGACTGACCGCCGGGGAGACCATCGCCCTCTCCAGCGGTACGGCGACCACGGGCACTGCCGGCACCACCGGCACTTTGACCGGCGGCACCGGCGGGGGTGGCGGCGGGTTCGGTGGGGGCCCGCCCGGCGGGTGACCATTCCTGAAAACAATCTGAAGGAATTGACATGAGCGTTGACAACGAGACCCGCGACACAATTCTGGCGGAATCCGGTGAGCAGACCCCTGCCACTGCGAAAACATCGCCGTTGTGGCGACGCAGGCCGAGCAGCCGACTGGTCCTCACCTGCCTGATCCTGGTGGCCGTGGGCTACCTGGGCGGCATCCTCGAGGCCAAGCACACCGGCACCACCTCGGCCTCCGCCGGCGGTGGCGCGGCCCTCGGAGCCCGTACGGGCGCGGCTCCGACCGCCGCCGGCGCGGCCCCGACCACAGCCACTCAGTCCAGCATCGTGGGTACGGTCAAGCTCGTGGACGGCTCCACCATCTACCTGACGGAGTCAGATGGCAGTGTGGTCAAGGTAACCACGAGCGGAGCAACCAAGCTCAGCGTCAGCGCGACCGGCAGTGCCAAGGACCTCAAGACCGGCTCGACCATCGTCGTGACCGGCCCCACCGATGCCAGTGGCGGCATCAACGCGACCGCCGTGACACAGAGCCAGAGCCGTCCCGCCGCTCCAGGGGCAGCGACCGGCCAGGGGGCGGCAGGCGCACGACCCACGACCTCGGCGAGCCCTCCGACCGGCTGAGCTGGCCCACAGCAAACTCCCAGCCGGCAGATAGCAAGCCGCTCAATTCAATTCAGGTTTTCTTCAGAACGTCGGGCAAAAGTGAAGTCATCGAGCCCAGAGGAGAAACCGATGACCGACAATCGCGAGGACCTGAACCCCGCTTCCGATGACCTTCCCGAGACGCCGATGTCCGAGGACAGTGCGACGTACGAGGGTCCCGCGACGTACGAGCAGACCGTCGCCGCTGGGGCCGCCGAATCCGGGACCTTCCCGACCACCCCGCCGCCGGCACCGCCGAGCTGGCTTCCCGAGCAGCCGGCCGTCCCTGCCCAGCGCACCCGAGGCCGGATGAGGCTGACGGCCGGCCTGACCGCCCTGGTGCTGGTCTCCGGCGGCGCCGGTGGCCTGGTCGCTGCCGGACTCGGCTCGAACGGAGTTGCCGCCACCCCGGCAGCCGCCGCGACCCTCGGCGCCTCGGCGCAGACCGTCTCCGCGGGCTCGAGCACCCCGCTCTCGTACGCGGCCATCGCGGCCAAGGTGCTCCCGGTCGTCGTCTCGATCGACGTGGTGTCCGGGAACAGCGGCGACACCGGGTCGGGCATCATCCTCACCTCTGACGGCTACATCCTCACCAACAACCACGTGGTGACCGCGGCCAGCAGCGGTGGCACGATCACCGTCCACTTCAACGACGGCAGCACCGCGACGGCCAAGATCGTCGGCACCGACCTGGCCTCCGACCTCGCGGTCATCAAGGTGGCCAAGACCGGCCTCACGCCAGCCACCCTCGGCAACTCGTCCTCGGTCAAGGTCGGTGACGCTGTCCTCGCGGTCGGCTCGCCGCTGGGGCTGACCGGTACGGTGACCTCCGGCATCGTCTCCGCCCTCAACCGGCCGGTCGACACCACGGCCCAGGCTCAGCAGCCGACCAACCCGTTCGGGATGCCCGGTGGTCAGGGCGGCGGCAGCTCCGGTGACACCTCCACGACGTCTTCCGTCGCCACCGTCTTCGGTGCCATCCAGACCGACGCCGCGATCAACCCGGGCAACTCCGGCGGCGCGCTGGTCGACGCCTCGGGCGCCGTGATCGGCATCAACAGCGCGATCGCCTCGCTCGGCTCCAGCAACAGCTCGAGCCAGTCCGGCAACATCGGCGTCGGCTTCGCGATCCCGATCAACCTGGCCAAGACGATCGCCCAGGAGCTGATCAGCACCGGCAAGGCCACCCACGCGCAGATCGGCGTCTCGGTGGAGACCAAGACCGACAGCACGACCGGTGACACCAGCGTGGTGGTCGGGTCGGTCACCGCCAACGGGCCGGGTGCCAACGCGGGGCTGCAGGCCGGCGACGTCATCACCAAGATCGACAGCACCGTGGTGACCGACGCTGACACCCTGATCGCGACCGTGCGCTCGCACACCGCCGGCGACAAGGTGACCCTGACGTTCACCCGCGGCGGCGTCACCAAGACGGCGACCGTGACGATCGGGTCGTCCAGCAGCTGACAGACCGCCGGCGGCTCCCCCGACTGCCGGTGTACCGCGGCTCGTCTCCCGCTCACCCCGGGAGGCGAGCCGCTTCGTTTCGCCGGCCCGTCCGCGCCGACAGCGGCGCTATCGGCGCCGCGGAGGCCCAGGACCGCCGACAGCGGCGCTATCGGCGCCGCGGAGGCCCAGGACCGCGCGGAGGCCCAGGACCGCCGGCAGCGGCGCTATCGGCGCCTAGGCAAGGGTCCGGTCGCGGGCCAACGCAACCGCTTCGGTCGCACGAGCAGCCTCAGGCGTTGACGACCAGGCCCAGCTCGGCCGGATTGACCAAGGACGGGTGCGAGGGGAGCACCCGTACGGTGTAGCCGAACGAGCCGGTCCGGCCGAGCGGGACGGTGCCCTCGAACCGGTGCTGTCCGTCCTCGCCGACCCCCACCGGGCTGAGCACGCCGGTCGCGATGTCGTGCAGCAGGTCATAGTCGTCGGCCCGGCCGAAGACCACCTGGACGGTGACGTCGCCGACCTCGAGCCCGCCGAGGTCGACCGAGGCGCGGACGCCGAGCACGTTGCCGACCTCGGGGTTGTCGCTCTCGCCGATGGTCTCGACGTGCCCGACCCGGACCGAGGACCACTTGGTCCCGAGCCCGGCCCGCCAGGCAGCGAGATCCTTGGCAGAGGCGTAGCTGTCCGCCAGCATCGCCCGCGACGAGACCGCCGCCGGCGTGTAGAGCTGGTTGACGTAGTCGCGCACCATCCGCGATGCCAGCACCCGGGGGCCGAGGCTCGTGAGGTCGTGACGGACCATCTCGAGCCAGCGTGGCGGCAGCCCGTCCGGACCACGCTCGTAGAACCGGGCCCGGACGTTGTTCTCGATCAGGTCGTAGAGCGCGTTGGCCTCGAGCTCGTCCCGCCGGTCCTGGTCGACCACGCCGTCGGCGGACGGAATCGCCCAGCCGTTGGCGCCGTCGAACATCTCGTCCCACCAGCCGTCGAGAATCGACAGGTTGAGGCCGCCGTTGAGGGCGACCTTCATGCCCGAGGTGCCACAGGCCTCGAGCGGGCGCAGCGGGTTGTTCAGCCACACGTCGACGCCGGGCATCATGTCGCGTGCCATGCCGATGTCGTAGTCGGGCAGGAAGGCGATCCGGTGCCGGACCTTGGCGTCGTCGGCGAACTTCACGATCTGCTGGACCAGCGCCTTGCCGCCGTCGTCGGCAGGGTGAGCCTTGCCGGCGATGACGATCTGGATCGGCCGGTCGGGGTCGAGCAGCATCGCCGTGAGCCGCTCGCGGTCGCGCAGCATCAGGGTGAGCCGCTTGTACGAGGGCACCCGGCGGGCGAAGCCGATCGTCAGCACCTCGGGGTCGAACGCCGTCTGGATCCAGCCGAGCTCGGCTTCGGTCGCGCCCCGCTGGACCCACGACTGCCGCAGCCGGCTGCGAATCTGGGTGACCAGCCTGGTCCGGAGGTCGGCGCGGGTCGACCAGATCTGACCCTCGTCGATCTGGTCGATCCGGGTCCAGCCCTGCTCGTCGTCGGCCATGTCGAGGGAGATCTCGCGACTGAGCAGCTCTTGCATCTCGCGGGAGACCCAGGTCGGCGCGTGCACGCCGTTGGTGACCGAGGCGATCGGCACCTCGGACTCCTCGAAGCCGGGCCACAGCCCGGCGAACATCCCCCGGCTGACCTCGCCGTGCAGGATCGAGACGCCGTTGGCGCGTTGCCCGAGCCGCAGGCCCATGTAGGCCATGTTGAACAGCTGCGGGTCGCCACCGTCGGGCTCGGCACCCAGCGCGAGGATCCGCTCGACCGGCAGCGACGACCACTCGGTGCCGGGCCCGAAGTAGGAGGCAATCAGCTCGCGCGGGAACCGGTCGATGCCGGCCGGGACCGGCGTGTGCGTGGTGAACACGGTGCCGGCCCGGACTGCCGCCAGCGACTCGTCGAAGGACATCTTCTCCTCGACGGCGAGCTCACGGATGCGCTCGACGCCGAGGAAGCCGGCGTGGCCCTCGTTGGTGTGGAAGACCTCGGGGGCCGGGGCGCCGGTCAGCTCGCAGTAGGCCCGGATCGCGCGCACGCCACCGATGCCGAGCAGCATCTCCTGCTGCAGCCGGTGCTCGGTGCTGCCGCCGTAGAGCCGGTCGGTCACCTCGCGCTCGGCAGCGGCGTTGTCCTCGACGTCGGAGTCGAGCAGGAGCAACGGCACCCGGCCGACCTGCGCCTTCCAGACCTGGGCGCGCAGGGTGCGGTCGCCGGGGAAGCCGACCTCGACCCGCAGCGGTGAGCCGTCTGCCGAACGCAGCAGCTCGAGCGGGAGCCCGTACGGGTCGATCGGTGGGTAGCGCTCGAGCTGCCAGCCGTCGGCGGACAGCGACTGGGAGAAGTAACCGTGCTGGTAGAGCAGTCCGACGCCGATGATCGGGACCCCGATGTCGCTGGCCGCCTTGAGGTGGTCACCGGCGAGGATGCCGAGGCCGCCGGAGTACTGCGGCAGGACCTCGGTGATGCCGAACTCCGGCGAGAAGTAGGCGATGGTGGCCGGCGCCTCTGGGCCGAGCGACTGGTACCAGCGGTCCTCGGTGAGGTAGCGCTCGAGGTCGGCGTGCGCCTCGCCGAGGCGCGCGAGGAATCCCTCGTCTGCCGCGAGCTCGGCCAGCCGGGACGGGCTGACGGCGCCGAGCAGCTTGACCGGGTCGCCGTTCACCGCCGCCCAGGCTTTCGGGTCTATCGACTCGAACAGGTCGCGTGAGGCGACGTGCCAGGACCAGCGCAGGTTCATGACCAGCGTGGACAGCGGCTGAAGCGGCTCGGGTAGGGCCACACGGACGGTGAATCGGCGAAGGGCTCTCACTGCACCGACCTTAGTCACCCCGGGTTACGCCCGTCATCGGGTCCTGTAAACGAGCCCGACATGGCCGCTGCTAGGCGACAAAGTGGACACAGGCCGGTACTCATGATCCATCTCGACCGCGACGCGATCATGAACCTCGATCGAGAGCACGTTCCAGCCGCTGGTGAGCCGGGTAGGGTCGCGGTTGATGAAGATCGGACGCATCCCCATCATCGACGTCAGCCCCTCTGTCGCCGGCGGTCGCTGGCCGGCCCGGGCCGTCGTGGGCGAGACCGTCAGCGTCGCAGCCACCGTCTTTCGAGAGGGGCACGACGCGGTCAACGCCGACATCGCGCTGACCACGCCCACGGGCAGGCGGCTGCCGCTCGTCCGGCTGACCGAGATCAACCACGGCCTGGCCCGCTGGCAGGCTCCGGTCACGTTCACCGAGCCGGGGCTGTGGACCTACACGATCGAGGCCTGGGGTGACCCGGTCACGACCTGGCGGCACAACGTCGAGATCAAGCTCGCTGCCGACCAGGACATCTCCCTCGAGCTCGAGGAGGGCGCCCAGCTGCTCGAACGGGCACGCCAGGGCATGCCCGCGCCGGCGGCCAAGCAGCTCGCTGCTGCCGCCCGAGCGCTGCGCTCTCCCGAGGGCACTCTCGAGGAACGGCTCGAGCTCGCCCTGTCCCCCGCCATCACCCAGCTGCTCGACGCCATGCCCGTACGAGACCTGGTCACCGCGTCCGACGTCTTCGAGGTCTGGGTCGACCGCGAGGCGGCCCTGTTCTCCAGCTGGTACGAGTTCTTCCCGCGCTCCGAGGGCGCGGTCCAGGACATCACCGGCCAGTGGCGCTCCGGCACCTTCGCCACCGCGGCCAGGCGGCTGCCTGCCGTGGCGGCCATGGGCTTCGACGTGCTCTACCTGCCGCCGATCCATCCGATCGGGACGTCCTACCGCAAGGGCCCCAACAACACGCTGACCCCCTCGCCGGGCGACCCCGGCTCGCCGTGGGCGATCGGCTCGCCCGAGGGCGGCCACGACGCGATCGACCCCTCCCTCGGCACGTTCGAGGACTTCGACGGGTTCGTCGCCCAGGCTCGCAGCACCGGCCTCGAGGTCGCGCTCGACCTGGCCCTGCAGGCCTCGCCGGACCACCCCTGGGCTGCCAAGCACCCCGAGTGGTTCACCGTACGGGCTGACGGCACCATCGCCTACGCCGAGAACCCGCCGAAGAAATATCAGGACATCTACCCGCTCAACTTCGACAACGACCCCGAAGGCATCTACGCCGAGGTGCTGCGGATCGTCCGGCTCTGGGTCTCACACGGGATCAAGATCTTCCGCGTCGACAACCCGCACACCAAGCCGGTGGAGTTCTGGGAATGGCTGATCGCCGAGGTCAGGCGGACCGACCCCGACGTGATCTTCCTGGCCGAGGCGTTCACCCGGCCGCCGATGATGCACATGCTCGGCATGGTGGGTTTCACCCAGTCCTACACCTACTTCACCTGGCGCAACGCCAAGTGGGAGCTCGAGGAATATCTCCGCGAGCTCGTCGCCGCCAACGACTACATGCGGCCCAACTTCTTCGTGAACACCCCGGACATCCTGCCGACGATCCTGCAGTACGGGGGGCCTGCGGCGTTCAGCATCCGGGCCACGCTGGCGGCGACGATGTCGCCTGCCTGGGGCGTCTACGCGGGGTACGAGCTGTACGAGAACGAGGCGCTCAGGGCCGGCGGCGAGGAATATCTCAACTCCGAGAAGTTCCAGCTGCGGCCGCGGGACTGGGCGGCTGCCGAGCGCGAGGGCCGCTCCCTGGCGCCACACCTGACCCGGCTCAACGCGATCCGCAAGGCGCACCCGGCGCTGCACTACCTGCGCAACCTGGTCTTCCACCACGCCGACTCGGCCGAGATCATCGCCTACAGCAAGAGCATCTCCCGGGACGGCGCCGACGACACGGTCATCGTCGTGGTCAACCTCGACCCGCACTCCGTACGCGCCACGACGCTCGCCCTGGACATGCCGGCGCTGGGCCTCGGCTGGGATGACACCTTTTCCGTACGCGACGAGCTCACCGGCGCCGTCTACGAATGGGGCCAGCGCCCCTATGTCCAGCTCGATCCGTTCACCCAGCCGGCGCACATCCTCTCCATCACCCGCAGGCCCGCGACCGCGCCGACCGAGGACGTGCTGTGACCATCGCCGAGTACCCCGACGACACGTCCCCCGCCCAGGCCCGCGACCCGCTCTGGTACAAGCGCGCCGTCTTCTACGAAGTGCTGATCCGCGGCTTCTACGACTCCAACGGCGACGGCACCGGCGACATCCGCGGCCTCACCCAGAAGCTCGACTACCTGCAGTGGCTCGGCGTCGACTGCATCTGGCTGCTGCCGATCTACCAGTCGCCGCTGCGCGACGGCGGCTACGACATCTCCGACTACATGCAGGTCCTGCCGGAGTTCGGCGACCTCGGCGACTTCGTCCAGCTGATCGACGCCGCCCACGCCCGCGGCATGCGGGTCATCGCCGACCTGGTCATGAACCACACCAGCGACGCCCACCCGTGGTTCCAGGCCTCCCGCTCCGACCCCGACGGCCCGTTCGGGGACTTCTACATGTGGTCCGACACCGACGAGCGCTATCAGGACGCGCGGATCATCTTCGTCGACACCGAGAAGTCGAACTGGAGCTGGGACCCGGTGCGCGGCCAGTACTACTGGCACCGTTTCTTCAGCCACCAGCCGGATCTCAACTTCGACAACCCGCGGGTGCGCGAAGCGATGCTCGAGGTGCTGAGCTTCTGGCTCGACCTGGGCATCGACGGCTTCCGGCTCGACGCCGTGCCCTACCTCTACGCGCGCGAGGGCACCAACTGCGAAAACCTGCCGGAGACCCACGAATACTTGAAGACGCTGCGCAAGCAGATCGACGACCTCTATCCCGACCGGGTGCTGCTGGCCGAGGCCAACCAGTGGCCGGCCGACGTCGTCGACTACTTCGGCGACGGCGACGAATGCCACATGGCGTTCCACTTTCCCTTGATGCCACGCATTTTCATGGCCGTACGCCGCGAGCAGCGCTACCCCGTCTCCGAGATCCTGGCCCAGACCCCCGCCATCCCGGACAACTGCCAGTGGGGCATCTTTCTGCGCAACCACGACGAGCTCACCCTCGAGATGGTGACCGACGAAGAGCGCGACTACATGTACGCCGAGTACGCCCGCGACCCGCGGATGAAGGCCAACATCGGGATCCGCCGCCGGCTGGCGCCGCTGCTGGAGAACTCCAGGGCCCAGATGGAGCTGTTCACCGCGTTGCTGCTGTCGCTGCCCGGTTCGCCGGTGCTCTACTACGGCGACGAGATCGGCATGGGCGACAACATCTACCTCGGTGATCGAGACGGCGTGCGCACGCCGATGCAATGGTCGCCCGACCGCAACGCCGGCTTCTCGACGACCGACCCGCAGCGGCTCTACCTGCCGATCATCATGGACCCGGTCTACGGCTACCAGTCACTCAACGTCGAGTCCCAGTCACGGACGACCTACTCGCTGCTGCACTGGACCCGGCGGATGATCGAGGTCCGCAAGCGGCACCCCACGTTCGGACAGGGCGCCTACACCGAGATCGGGTCGGCCAACCCGTGCATCCTCGCCTTCGTCCGGGAGTTCGGCGACGATGTCGTGCTCTGCGTCAACAACCTCTCCCGATTCCCCCAGCCGGTCGAGCTGGACCTGCGGCGGTTTGAGGGCAGCACCCCTGTGGAACTGGTGGGCGGTGTCCATTTTCCGCGCATCGGTGAGCTGCCCTATCTCCTCACCGTCGCGAGTCACGGCTTCTTCTGGTTCCGGATCAGCCCTCCTGAGGACCAGCGATGATCGATGACCATGCCAGGCTCGCCGAGCTCGTGACCGAGTGGCTGCCGGGCCAGCGATGGTTCGGCGGCAAGGGTCGGCCGGTGAGCTCCATGCGGATCGAGGACGATGTTCCGCTGCTCGACGGCGACCCGGCACTGCACGAGGTTCTCGTCGAGATCGCCTACGCAGACGGCGATGTCGAGCACTACCAGGTGCTGGTCGGCCTCCGCGGGGACAACCAGGACCGGGTCGAGCAGTCGCCCATCGGCATCCTCGGAAACCAGCTGGCCTACGACGCCATGCACGACGCCGAGCTGATGGCCGTACTCCTGCAGGGTATCGCCGCCAACCGCGAGGTCGGCGACCTGCGGTTCGTCTCCGCCTACAGCCCGGACGACGACACCGACGTGCCGCCGATCGACACCACGCTGCCCAGCCGGCTGCTGACCTACGAGCAGTCCAACAGCTCGGTCGTCTTCGGCGACGCCTACATCCTCAAGCTGTTCCGCAAGGTGCACTCCGGCATCAACCCCGACCTCGAGCTGTGCAGGGCCCTGGCAGCCGCCGGCTCCCAGCACGTCGCCCGACCGCTCGGCTGGATCACCGGCAGCCTCGCAGGGCAGTCCACGACCCTCGGACTCATGCAGGAGTTCCTCCAGTTCGGCACCGAGGGCTGGGCCCTGGCCCTCAACAGCGTGCGCGACCTCTACGCCGAGGGCGATCTGCACGCCGACGAGGTCGGCGGCGACTTCGCCGGCGAGGCCGAGCGGCTGGGGCAGGCGACCGCCGAGGTGCACCAGGACCTCGCGCGGCTGCTACCCACCCGGACCGTCCTCAGCGCAGAGCTCGAGGAGCTCGGCGCCACGATGCACGCACGTCTGGACGCTGCCTGCGAGGTCGCCCCGGAGCTCACGACCTACGCCGACGCGATCGCTGCCGTGTTCGACCGGCTCGGCCAGGACGCCGGCAGCACCACGGTGCAGCGGATCCACGGCGACCTGCACCTGGGGCAGGTGATGCGCACCGACTTCGGCTGGGTGCTGCTGGACTTCGAGGGCGAGCCGGCCAAGCCGCTCGACGAGCGCCGCGAGCTGAGCAGCCCGATGCGCGATGTCGCCGGCATGTTGCGCTCCTTCGACTACGCGGCGCGGCACCTGCTCGCGGAGCAGCCGGCGGACAAGCAGCTCGAGTACCGCGCAACCGAATGGACCGAACGCAACCGCGACGCCTTCTGCGAGGGCTACGTCAAGGGCGGCGGCACCGATCCTGGGGACGAGGCTGCCCTGCTTCGGGCCTACGAGCTCGACAAGGCGGTCTACGAGGTGGTCTACGAATCGCGGAACCGCCCGACCTGGGTGAACATCCCCTTGAGCACCATCGAGAAGCTGGCGGGTTGACCATGACGGAGAAGACCGCGGCACCAAAGACGCTGACCCCGGCTCCCGTGTCCCACGCCGAGATCGACCGGCTGCTCTCCGGCGCCCACCACGACCCGCACTCCATCCTCGGTGCCCATCCGGCAAACGGCGTGGTGACCGTACGGACCCTGCGTCCGCACGCGACCACGGTCGAGGTCGAGGTCGGCAGCCAGCGCTTCCCGATGACCCACGTGTACGAGGGCGTCTGGGCTGCCGCCCTGCCCGGGGACACCGTGCCCGACTACCGGATCCGGGTGGCCTACGACGGCGACCCGCTCGTGGTCGACGACCCCTACCGGCATCTGCCAACAGTCGGCGAGGTCGACCTGCACCTGATCGGCGAGGGCCGGCACGAGAACCTCTGGCAGGTGCTCGGCTCGCGGGTGCACACGTTCCCCAGCCTGGTCGGCCACGTGACGGGCACCTCGTTCGCCGTGTGGGCCCCTGCTGCGCGCGGCGTCCGCGTCGTCGGCGACTTCAACCACTGGGACGGCCGCGCCCATCCGATGCGCGCGCTCGGCTCGTCCGGGGTCTGGGAGCTCTTCATCCCGGGCATCGGCGACGGCACGGTCTACAAGTTCGAGATCCTCGGCGCTGACGGGGTCATGCGGCAGAAGGCCGACCCGTTGGCGTTCGCGACCGAGCACCCGCCACGCACCGGGTCGGTCGTGTTCACCCCGGACTACACGTGGAGCGACGCCGAGTGGCTCCAGCGCCGTGCGGCCACCCCGGCGCACAGCGCCCCGATGAGCATCTACGAGTGCCACCTCGGCTCCTGGAAGCCGGGCCGGTCCTACGAGCAGCTGGCCGACGAGCTGGTCGAGTACATCTCCCACCTGGGCTTCACCCACGTCGAGTTCCTCCCCGTGGCCGAGCACCCGTTCGGCGGGTCATGGGGCTATCAGGTGTCCTCCTACTACGCGCCGACGTCACGGTTCGGCTCGCCGGACGACTTCCGGCTGCTGGTCGACCGGATGCACCAGGCCGGCATCGGCGTCATCGTCGACTGGGTCCCCGGGCACTTCCCCAAGGACGAGTGGGCGCTGGCCAAGTTCGACGGCACCGCGCTCTACGAGCACTCCGACCCCCGGCGGGGCGAGCAACCCGACTGGGGCACGCTGGTGTTCAACTTCGGCCGCTCGGAGGTGCGCAACTTCCTGGTGGCCAACGCGCTGTTCTGGCTCGAGGAGTTCCACGTCGACGGGCTGCGGGTCGACGCGGTCGCCTCGATGCTCTACCTCGACTACTCGCGCAAGGAGGGCGAGTGGCTGCCCAACCAGTACGGGGGCCGCGAGAACCTCGAGGCGATCGGCTTCATGCAGGAGATGAACGCCACCTGCTACAAGCGGGTCCCCGGCATCGTGACGATCGCCGAGGAGTCGACCTCCTGGCCGGCCGTGTCGCGCCCCACCCACCTCGGCGGCCTCGGCTTCGGCTTCAAGTGGAACATGGGCTGGATGCACGACACGCTCGACTACCTGACCCGGCCGCCCATCTACCGGCAGTACCACCACCATCAGATGACGTTCTCGATGATGTACGCCTACTCCGAGAACTTCGTCCTGCCGCTGTCACACGACGAAGTGGTGCACGGCAAGGGGTCCCTGTTGCGCAAGATGCCGGGTGACCGCTGGCAGCAGCTGGCCAACCTGCGGGCGCTCTACGCCTACATGTGGGCCCACCCCGGCAAGCAGCTGATCTTCCAGGGCGACGAGTTCGGCCAGGAGTCCGAGTGGTCAGAGGCGCGCTCCATCGACTGGTGGCTGCTCGACACCCCCGACCACCGAGGGGTGTTCAACCTCGTACGGGACCTCAACGCGGTCTACAAGGACAACCCGGCGCTGTGGACGCAGGACCACGACCCCGCGGGCTTCCACTGGATCGACGCCAACGACGCCAGCAACAATGCGTTCTCGTTCCTGCGCTTCGGCAGCGACGGTTCGGTCATCGCCTGTGTTGCCAACTTCGCCGGCAACTCGCACCCGGACTACCGGCTCGGCCTGCCCCAGGCCGGGTTCTGGCGTGAGGTGGTCAACACCGACGCGGCCGACTATTCCGGCAGCGGTGTCGGCAACCTGGGCGGCGTGCACACGATCGACGAGCCGTGGCACGGGCAGCCCTACTCCACGACGCTGATCTTGCCGCCGCTCGGCACCATCTGGCTCAAGTACGAGGGCTGACGCCTAGGTTGTGCGCCGCTGGGTCAGCCGAGCGTTCGGGCGAACAGGTCCGCCACTCCGTTGGTGTCCCCGGGGAACAGAGCGACCGCCGAGCTGAACAGCGCCAGGCTGCCGTCCCCCGAAATCGTCTCGGCAGCCGACCCGCCGGCGACCTGACCCGCGCCGACCGACACCCGGATCGTCTCACCGGTGGCGAGCCGGCGGACGAACGCGTCGGAGGCAGCGTTGGTGTCGCCCACCACCAGGTTGGTGGCCAACGACGTGAACAGCACCCGGGTCCCGTCGTCGGAGATCGACGGCCCGGTGCTGGCGTCGTTGGCCTGGCTGCCGTTGTCGGCGACCGAGAGGCGCGTGGTGGTGCCGCCGACCAGGTCCCGTACGAAGATGTCGGTCTTGCCGTTGGTGTCACCGGCCACGAGGTTGCTCGCGTCGGACTGGAAGGCCGCGTAGCGGTCATCCTTGGAGAACACGGGAGAGGCACTCGCGCCGTTGCCGAGGACGCCGCCCTGGCCGAGCGACACGAGGGTGGTGGTGCCGGCGACCTGGTTGTAGACGAGCGCGTCGTTCACCCCGTTCGTGTCGCCGGCCACGATGTTGCCGGCATCGGAGGTGTAACCGATCAGCCGCCCGTCGAAGGAGATCGACGGCGGCACGGCCGAGTTCGAGCCGACCGGGAAGCCCCCGGTCGTCGCCCTCGAGACCCGCGTGGTCGTGTTGTTGACCAGGTCGCGGACGTAGAGGTTGTAGGCCGGGTTGGTCTCGCTACCGATGAGGTTGGTGGAGTTGGAGATGAACGCGACGTACTGGCCGTTGCCCGAGATCGCCGGTAGCAGGCTGGCCTTGTCTCCCTGCGTCGCGGTGTCGCTCACCGAGACCCGGCTCAGCAGCGCCGACATCCGGTCGTAGACGAACACGTCCTGACGGTTGTTCGTGTCGCCGGTAACAAGGTCGGAGGCGAGTGAGTCGAACGCGACGAACCTGCCGTCAGCACTGATGCTCACGTCGGTGCTGGCACCGTTGCCGGCTGCGCCCAGGGCGTTGCTGGACAACCTGATCGTGGTGCCCGCCGTACGGTCGCGCAGGAAGACGTCGTTCACCCCGTTGCTGTCGTTGCCGGCGAGGGCTGACGAGCCGCTGAAGGCGACGAACTGCCCGTTGGCCGAGGCGACAGCCGTCGCCGTCGACAGCACCGGCCCGTGGAAGCCGCCGGCGCTGTCCACGCTGACCTGCGAGGTGACGTTGGTGCCGGCCGCACCAGTGACGATCACGGCGCTGCTCGGCGCGGAGGGGGCCGAGGTGCCCAGGATGTTCGTGGCCGTGACGGTGGCCACCAGGGTCTGACCGGTGGTCTGCCCGGTGAACGTGTAGGACGTCGCTGTCGGGCCGACGGTGACCGGACCGGAGTGGGCACCGGTGACCGTGTAGCCCGTGACGGCGGGACCACGGGCGGCCGACGGCACCCAGGTGACGGTGACCGAGCCGGCGGCGGAGGCGACGGCCGTCACGCCGGTGGGCGGCAACGGAACGCTGGCGACGACGGGAGCCGTGAGCGGGCTAGGCGCACTGCGCCCTTCCTTGGTCACGGCGAACACCTGGAACCGGTACGCGACCCCGTCGGCGAGGCCCGACACGTCGAGCGTGGTGACCGGACGGGTCGAGAAGACGGTGCGGGTCGCCGGCTTGGGCAACGTCTGCGAAACCAGGACGCCGTACCGGAGCACCGGGGCGCCCGGGTCGGTCCTGGCCGCCTTCCAGGTGAGCCTGGCGACCCCGACAGCCTGTGCCGCCACGGTGACCGAACCCGGACGCCCGCCGGGCGGCGCGATCGCGATCAGGTAGCCGACGACGTCGACGCGCACGCGCACGGCGGCCTTGGACCGGCTGCTCACGACGACCCTGCCCTTGCTGCCGGCGGCAGCGGTTACCAGGTTGGTGGCGCTGCGACCGGCGACGAAGGACAGCGCGGTCACCTTGGACTTCGCGCCGCCCGACGGCGAGACCCGGAGGCTGCCGGCCTTCGCCGGGCTGAGAGCGGACACTTCCAGGACGACGCCGGCCGTGCCGGCCGCCGGGACACCGCGGGCCCCGGCGACGCGGACCGCCACGGAGCCGCCGGCCACCAGCCGTACCGAGGTGATCTGACGCGGCGTCACCGCACGGAAGTAGGTAAGCGCTGCGGACGTCGCCGTCGCCTTGCGGTAGTAGCCGACGACGGTCGGGATGACCCTTACGGCACCGCTGGAGACGTCCGCGACGGAGATCCGGCCCTTCTTGCCCGGCGTGACGACGACGACCGCGGTCGCGTCATGCCCGGCGGAGAAGGAGACGGAGAGGACCGAGGGCCGCTTGGCGCCGTTCGGCCACGCGACGAGGGCACCCGTGGCGGCCGGCTTGGATGCGGTGAGCTTGAGCACCACCGCTGCGACGCCCGAGCCGGGGACCCCCGCGACACCGAGGGCCTTGAACGAGGTGGCACCGTGGGCGGCAACCCTGACGTCGCCGAGCCGGTGGGCCTTGACCGTGACCAGCGCCGTCGCCTTCGGGACGCCGGCCACCGTCGTCGGGGCTGCGGCCAGCGCTGGCACAGGCGCCAGCGCCACTCCCGCCGCCACCAACGTCCCGGTGAACCCGGCCAGCACGCGTACACGGCTTCTCGACATCAGCACATCCCCAACCGTCAGTCATGGCCAGCTCGGTGAGCGGGCGCACCCTGGCACGGTCTGCACCAGTTGAGGGTCGGTCAAACTGCTCCGGACGGGTTTTAGAACAAGGCCGTCGTGAGGTCGCGGCGGGCCTTGGCGACCGCGGGATGGTCCGCACCAACCACCAGGAACAGCTCGATCAGCCGCCTGCGGGCGGCCTCACGCTCTGGACCCGGCCCACCGCGGATCACGCCGAGCAGCCGGCCGAACGCCTGCTCCAGCTGCCCGGCGCCGAGCTCGAGATCGGCCAGCAGCAGCTGGGTCTCGACATCCTCCGGGTGTGCCTCTGCGGCAGCGATGGTGTCGTCCAGGTCGGCCTTGGCGATCCGCTGCATCAGCTCGAGCTGGGCCAGCCCCGCCTTGGCGTCCTCGTTGCCGGGGTTGGCTGCCAGCTCGGCGCTGAAGGCGGCGATGGCGCCGGGCAGGTCGTCCCGGGACAGCGCCTCATCGGCCTCGACCAGGTAGGCCGGGCTCGGCTCCTCCTCCGCCACCGGCTCGGCACCGTCGACCGGGGCCAGCCCCATCTCGCCGGCCATCTTGACCACGTCGGCCACCCAGGCCTTGACCTGTGCCTCGGGCGCGGCGCCGGTGAACTCACCGACGACCTGCGCCTTGATGACCGCCTTCACCGCCGGGATGCCCTGGACCTGCGCAGCCTGGGCCAGCCGGGGGTTGGCGTCGACGTCGATCTTGGCCAGCACCCAGGCGCCGCCGGCCGCAGCCGCGAGCCGCTCGAGCACGGGTGAGAGCTGCTTGCAGGGCCCGCACCAGTCGGCCCAGAAGTCGATGACGACGGGTACGTGCTGGGAACGGTTGAGCACCTCGGCCTCGAACGTCGCCTCGGTGACGTCGATGACCGTGACGGCGCCGTTCGGGGCGGTGACCGGCAGAGGGGGCGCGGCCGTTGCCGCCGGGCGCGGGTTGAGCGGGACGGCGCCGGCCAGCCGGATGTCTGTGGGGTCGATCCTCATGCGTCCATCCTGCCTTGTCCGCCGGACTGCGTCGCGCGGACAGGGTCAGCCGACGGGGACCGGCGCCTCGAGGGGCAGGTCGAGGACGGCGATCCGGGCTTGCCGTCGTACGACGAGCAGACCGATAGCGGCGGCGACGAAGCACGACACGGCCCCCATCACCAGGCCGGCCCTCGCGCCCAGCGTCGCACTCACGTAGCCGGCTATCGGTCCGCCGATCGGGGTCGACCCGAGGAAGGCGACCGCCCACAGGGCCATCACCCGACCGCGCATGTCCGGGGCGCTCGCCAGCTGCAACGTGCTGTTGGCCTTGGCCAGGAAACTGACGCTGCCGGCGCCGACGAAGGCCATGACCACGAGCTCGACGCCCGTGTTCGGCGCGAGAGCAGCGGCCAGGATCAGCACGCCGAAGACGAACGAGGTGCTGACCAGGGGCCGGAGTCCCGTACGGCCGCGGGCCGCTGTCCAGAGGCCGCCGACGACGGCACCGACACCCATCGCGCCGGTGAGGAACCCGTACTCCTGCGCGCCCCCGTGCAACGTGGCCTTGGCCAGCACGGGCAGCACGACCTGGAACTCGTAGGCGAGGCAGCCGACCAGGGCCATCATCACCAGGGGCACGAACAGCTCCGGCTCGTGCCGGACATAGCTGAGCCCCTCACGCAGCTGGCCCTTGGCGCGCGCCGTCGGCCGGGAAGGCTGCAGCGCGGCGAGGTCCATGAAGTACAAGGACGCGACGACGGCTCCGAAGCTCACGGCGTTGAGCAGGAAGCAGATGCCCGTGCCGCCGAGGGTGATCAGCAGGCCGGCGATGGCGGGACCGACCGCCCTGGCCACGTTGACCAGCACCGAGTTGAGGCTGACGGCGTTGCGCAGGTCCTTGGGACCGACCATCTCGAGCACGAACGACTGCCGGGCGGGGTTCTCGAACGTGTTGTTCAGTCCGAGCAGCACGGCCAGGAGGTAGACCTCCCAGAGCGTGACCACATGGGTGACCGTGAGCACGCCGAGCACGGCGGCCAGCAGGCCCATCACGGCCTGCAGCACCATCATCAGCTTGCGCTTGTCGACGCGGTCGGCGACGACACCGGCATAGGGCCCGAGCAGCAGCACGGGCAGCGTCTGCAGCGCCACGACCAAGCCGAGCGCGGTCGCCGAGCCGGTCAGCGTATAGACCAGCCAACCCTGGGCCACCGACTGCATCCAGGTGCCGATCAGTGAGATCGACTGCCCGACCACGTAGCGCCGGAAGTTGGGGATGGCCATTGCCGAGAAGGTCTGGTCGCGGAACGTCTGCAGCCGACTCATGCGGTCGCACCCAGCGAGAGCGCCTCCAGGGCAGGCAAGGCGGCGATGACGGCCCTCGCCTGCTCGGCGGGCAGCCCCTCGAGCATCGCGGTCAGCGTCCGGTTGCGCTCCTCCCGGACCTGCTCGTGCGTACGGCGCCCGGCTGGCGTCACCTCGACCGTCACCACCCGCCGGTCGACCGGGTCGCAGACCCGGGTGATCAGTCCGGCCTCGTCGAGCTTGCCGACGATCCGGGACAGCATGGTCGGATTGACGGCCTCTATGCTCTGCAGCTCGGCCAGCCGCAGCGGACCGTGCCGCACCACCGAGTTGAGAACGGACATCTGGCTGGGCGTCAGGCCGGCGTGGGTCGCCGAGACGCGCATCTGCCGGCCGAGGCGGCCGATGGTTGCGCCCAGCCGGGCGACGGACTCGGCATCGATCACGACGGGCTTGCTGACTACGGGCACTGTGGTTCCTCTCCAATGGCTCAACTCCCATGATACTTGCTTTTCGGCAAGCATCTACTTGGTTGCGTACGCTGGCCGGGTGATCGTGCTCTGGGTGGTCCTGGCGCTGGTGGTGGTGCTGCTCGCCGCCGCCGCCTGGAGCGACCTGCACTGGCGGCGCAAGGGGTTCCGTACGGAGATCCGGGGCCGCGGACGGACCAAGGTCAAGGTGCGGGTCCGCATCGACGAAGCCGTCCCGCTGCCCGAGGACCCCAACCTGGTCGAGCAGGACTGGGTGCGGATGCGGGACTTCGACGAGCCCGACCCGGGTCAGCCGTAACGCCCGGATGCGGCGGCCGGCTTCGCTACGCTGAGCCCATGAGGGACTGGGATCTCGGTGTCTGCGCGCGCCGCGGCCACGAGACCTACCGGCCCGACGAGCCGGCGCTGCGCGCCAGGCTGCACGTACCGACCCCGTCCGGGGAGTCGTGGCGCTGCCTGCGCTGCGGCCTGTTCGTCATCGGCGATCCCCGGCGCAGCGGACCGGCCGAGGAGGCGCCGATCCTGCTCCGCGGCAGGGCACTGCGCGACGCCTTCATCCTGCGCTTGCTGGCCGTGGAGCGCGGCGTGCGCGGGATCGCGGTCATCGCCGCGGCAGCCTTCGTCTTCTGGTTCAGGAACTCGCAGGCCACCCTGGCCCGGCACTTCGAGCGCAACCTGGTGCACTGGCAGAAAGTTGCCAGCGACCTCAACTACGACCTCAACGACTCGGGTCTCGTGTCGACCATCCGGCACTTCCTCAAGCTGGGGTCCACGACGCTGATCTGGATCGGCATCGGGCTCGCCGCGTACGGCGCCGTCGAGCTGGCAGAGGCCGTCGGGCTGTGGATGCTGCGCCGTTGGGCCGAATATCTCGCCGTCGTGGCGACCTCCGCCGGACTGCCGCTGGAGATCTACGAGATGGCCAAGGGCGCGACCCTGACCAAGATCGTCGTCTTCCTGGTCAACGTCGGCTTCGTGCTCTACATCCTGCTGTCCAAGCGGTTGTTCGGCGTCCGGGGCGGCCGCGAGGCGTACGAGGCCGAGCGGGCCGGCGAGTCGCTGCTCGAGGTCGAGAAGGCGGCAGCCCTGCTGCCGCCGTCGGCCACCAAGCCGATCCCCGCAACAGCAGAGCCGCCGGTTCCCGAGCCGCTCACTCAGTGACCGGCCAGGTGGTCGGGAGGGGCAGCGCCTGGGGTGCGACCCGGCGGACGATCTCGGTCAGGGCGATCCGGACGAACCGCTCCCCCACCCACAGATGCTTGGCCCCCTCGACGCCGAGCACCTCGGCCTGCGGCACCAGGGCGAACCGCGCGCGGGCCTCGTCCGGGCGCAGGTAGTCATCGCGCTCGGGCACGAGCACCGTCAATGGCTTGCCACTCGCCGCCCAGGCGCGCAGATCGTCGTCACCCGCCCGGTGCAGTGGCGGGGAGAGCAGGATCGCGCCCACGACCGACCCGTCCTCGTGCGCCCAGCGCAGCGTGACCTCGGTGCCGAACGACCAGCCCACCACCCACGGCGCGGGCAGATCCTCCGACTCCACCACGTCGAGCGCCGCTGCCAGGTCGTACCGCTCCGCGAACCCGTCGTCGAACACACCCTCGCTGGTGCCCTCGGCACTCGTCGTGCCCCGGAAGTTGAACCGGAGCACCGCGATGCCGGCCATGGCCGGCAGCCGCCACGCGGCCTTGCGGTAGACGTGGCTGTCCATCGAGCCGGCGTGGGTCGGCAGCGGGTGCAGGCAGACCAGGGTGGCCACCGGTGGCTGGTCCAGTGGCAGGGCCAGCTCGCCGACCAGGCTCAGTCCGTCGGCGGTGTGCAGCGTCAACGGGCGGCGGTCGGCCGGCAGCACCGTCTGCGGGCCGATCTCGACAGCACCTGTCATAGCCGGGGAGCGTTGCGTGAGCGCTGCACCACGGGCGCCCGGTGCAGCCGGTTGGACCAGCAGGCCGTGTGCCAGTGCCGCCGGTCGTCCAGCCGGCCTTCGGGCCAGGCCACGACGTGCGGGCTGCCCGGGCGGATCTCCTGGTCGCAGCCGGGGCAGCGGAAGACCTTCGGCGTCCCGGACACCTGGCGTACGGCGAAGTCTCCGTCCGGCCAGCTCTGGGCGGTCTGGTGCCGGCCGCCGACCGGCTCGTCCTCGGCGGCGCGCGGCGCGGCAGGCCGCCCGCGTCTGCGCCGCCCGCTGTTGCCGTCTCCTGCCCGTGCCATGGGACCAGTCTCCCAGAGGCTGGATCCGAGCCTGGGTTCCCAGGGAACCCGCCCGGTCGTAGGGTCAGGCGCACAGGCAGCAACTTCTCCGCTGGGGGTGGCACAGATGGTCGCGCACAAGCTCGTCGGCAACGCGATGCAGATGGTGGTCTGTCAGCTCGGGCCGGGTGAGACCGTCTACTGCGAAGCCGGCAAGTTCCTCTGGAAGACCGTCAACGTCTCGATGGAGACCCGGCTGAGCAAGCCGGCCAACCCCGGCCAGCCCGGGTCGGCAGCCACCCCACCCGCCGGCGGGGGCGGCAAGTTCGCCAGGGCGATGTCGGTCGGCATGGACGTCGGCAAGCGGGTCCTGGCCGGTGAGAGCCTGGCCTTCCAGTACTTCACGGCGGTCGGCGGCAGCGGCCTGGTCACCTTCGCCGGCACCCTGCCGGGTGAGATGCGGGCGATCGAGCTGGACGGCACCCGCGGCTGGTTCGCGGAGAAGGACGCCTTCGTCGCGGCCGACTCCTCGGTCAACTTCGACATCGCGTTCTCCGGCTTCAAGACCGGCCGCAGAGGCGGCGAGGGCTTCGTCCTGGAGAAGTTCACCGGTACGGGCACGGTGTTCATCGCCGGCGCCGGTAACTTCATCGACCTCAACCCGGCCAAGTACGGCGGCAAGATCCAGGTCGACACCGGCTGCATCGTGGCCTTCGAGGACACCGTGAAGTACGGCGTCGAGCGGGTCGGCAGCCTCAACACGCAGGGTGCGATGAACGCCATCTTCGGCGGGGAGGGCCTCAACCTGGCCACCCTCGAGGGTGATGGACAGGTCATCCTGCAGTCGATGACCATCGACGCGCTGGCCAAGTCGTTGAAGAAGAACATGGGCATCGGCGACGACAAGCAAGGCCCGCTCGGAGGCCTGCTCTCGGGCAGCGTCGGCTGATCCCCCGTACAACTCCTGAACGCTCTCTAGAAGGGAACGACCTCCGTGGGATTCATGGACAAGCTCAAGGTCCAGGCAGAGCAGGTGGCCAAGCAGGCGCAGCAGGGGGTGGCGCAGGGCCAGTCCAAGATCGGCGAGATGCAGGCCAAGCGGGCAGCCGATGCCCTGTTGCACGACCTCGGCGCAGCGGTCTATGCCGCCCAGCGCCAGGGCGGACCGCACGAGCCGATCGAGACGATCATGGCGGCGCTCGACGCGCACGCTGCCGCGCACGGCGGCATCGACACCGCCAACACGCCACCGGCGGCCGCCACCGGGGGCGCACCGGCCTCCGCCGACGGCTCGCCGGCGCCAACGCCGCCGGCCGGCACCTCGACGCCGACCGGCGACTTCAAGATGGACGACCTGTAGCCCCCGGCGGACTCAGCCCACGGCGGCGGGCAGCGACCTGAGGGGGTGCGGCGGCGGGGCCGGGTGGCAGCCGGCCGGACGCCCGACGGCGGCGAGCCCCGCCAGGTCGCCGGCGCCATAGGCCGCGATACCGCGTACGGACGGGTACATCGCATCGTCCCTGCTCGCCACGTGGCCCAGCCCGACGGCGTGGCCGAGCTCGTGCATCAGGACCTCGCCCTCGCTCGGCCCCGGACCGAACCCGACCGCGAGCTGCCGGTCGGTGTTGAGCACGACCTCGGCGCTGACCAGCGAGCCGCCGCCGGTACGCGACTTGCTGACCACGGCGACGGGGACGGTCACCGCCTCCGACTTGGGGTCGCGGAGCAGGTCGGTCTGGGCCGGCGGCGACCACGAGATGAGGACGGGCGCCCAGCTGTTGCCGTACACCTCAGGCTGGTACGCGCTGCGGTCACGCGTCGCCCGTTCGGAGCTGAGCCCCCTGGAGACGAACCTCAGGCCGCTTGCGCTGGACAGCCTGGCGATAGCCTGCTCGACGTCGGCCTCGGCACCGGCAGGCGCATCGGCGTAGTTGACGACGTATCCGATCGGCGTGCACGGGTCCCACCGGGCCGGCAGCCCTGAGGCGTCGAGGAACTCCGCACTCCATGGCTGCTGCGAGACACCGGCGACCGCGCGCAGCCCCGTCGAGCTGGGCGTTGCGCCGTGCGGCGAGGCGAGCAGGACCGGCACCGCGAAGACGAACGTCGCCAGCGCGGCGGCCACCCAGCCGAGCCAGTGAGTCCTGCGGGCAGGCGCAGCAGGGGCAAGCGGCTGCAGGCCGGCGGGCAGGCTGGGCGGCGCCTGTTGCAGCGGGATGACCCAGCCGTACGGCGGCAGGGTGGGCGGACCCGGCGGCGGGGGTGGCAAAGGCCCGGTGGTCTGCCACTGCCCAACGTCCACCCGGCCTCCTGCCTGTGCAGGTGATCGGCCTGGCGGCAGTGCCACTTGACGGCTGGGGCTGAGGAACGCCGCCCGTGGGCGGGAGGGTCAGCCGGCGGCGGCGTAGGGGATGGCCGCAGTGACCGGCACGGTGGCGGTCAGGCAGAGCACCCGGTCGAGCTTGGTGAGGTGCAGCATGCGCTGGACCGGGTTGGAGCTCCCGGCGACGACCAGCCGCCGCCCGGCCCGGCCGGCCCGGCGGTGGGCGCCGACCAGGACCCCGAGGCCGCTGGCGTCGATCGCGTCGACGGCGCTGGCGTCCAGGAACAGGTCACCCGCTCCGTCGTCCACCGCTGCGTGCAGTGCCAGCCGTACGTCCGCGACCGATGAGACATCGAGCCGTCCGGTGAGCACGACCAGCTGGCCGGGCTCCGTGACGTCGATCACCATCTGACCTCCCCGACAGGCCGGCGTGCTGCCGACCTTCCCCCTGTATGACGCCTGGAACGGCCCAGAAGTTTGCCGAGGCACCGTAACGGTTCGGCCTCGAAATGCTGCTCCCGGGTCGTACCACGCATCAGTGCCCGTTCCGGACACGGCGGCCAGCGTACCTCTCCACCGCAATGGCGCCTCGTACGCCACACCGATCCCAAACCGGACAGGTCCGGCGAGAATCCGGGGCACCCCCCGGGCAGGAACGCCGTTGACCTGCCAGACTGGTAAGGTGCCGCAGCCCACCGACTTCGACCCCGTGCTCAGTGTCATCGGGGCGCTGCTGGTTGTCGGACTGCTCCTGCTCCTCGCTCGCTGGGCGTTCTCCCCCGCGCCGCGTGCGTCCGGCCGTCGCCAGGTGCGCGACGCCGATCCCGAGGACTTCGGCCTGCTCACCCCGGTGGCCACCGCACCGACGCGTGAGGACGCCGAGATGCTCCGCGAGGTGCTGACCAGCAACGGCATCCGGTGCACGCTGGCCCCCGCCGGCGGCGGCCGGCGGCGATCGATGCACGTGCTGGTCTTCCTCGGCGACGCCGACCGGGCCAAGAACGTGGTCGGCACCCGTTAGCTATCCCGCCTCGATCAACAGCTCCCGCCGTACGTCGGCACCCAGCGCCACCAGCGAGTCGACGAAGCCCTGGTAGCCCCGGTCGACGTGGTGGATCTCGGCGACCGTCGTGACCCCGTCGGCCACCAGCCCGGCGAGGACCAGGCCCGCGCCCGCCCGGATGTCCGTGGCCCGTACGGGGGCCGCCGAGAGCCGTTCGCGGCCACGGATGGCCGCGTGGTGTCCATCGGTACGGACGTCGGCGCCGAGCCGGACCAGCTCGTCGAGGAACATGAACCGCCCCTCGAACATGTTCTCGGTCACCAGGGCGGCGCCGTCGGAGATCGACGCCATCGCGATGGCCATCGGCTGAAGGTCGGTCGGGAAGCCAGGGTAGGGCAGGGTCATCACGTCCACCGACGTCGGCCGGCGGCTCATCGACACCCGGAACCCGTCGGCGGTGATCTCGATCTCAGCGCCCGCCGTGGCCAGCTTGTCCAGCGGCATCCGCAGGTGGTCGGCCCGCGCGCCGCGGACGAGCACGTCGCCGCGCGTCATCACCGCGCCGAAGGCATAGGTCCCGGCCACGATCCGGTCGGGTACGACGTGATGGGTCACCGGCGAGAGGCTGTCGACGCCCTCGATGACCAGGGTGGACGAGCCGACGCCCTCGAGCTTGGCCCCCATCGCCACGAGCATCTCGCACAGGTCGATGATCTCGGGCTCGCGCGCCACGTTGTCGATCATGGTGGTGCCCTTGGCCAGGACGGCCGCCATCAGGATGTTCTCCGTCGCGCCGACGCTCGGGAACTCCAGCCACACCTCGGCTCCGGCCAGCGCCGAGGCGTGCGCGACCAGGTAGCCGTGCTCGGTCACCACCTCGGCACCCAACCGGGTCAGCCCGGCGATGTGCAGGTCGAGCGGCCGCGAGCCGATCGCATCGCCGCCGGGCAGCGCGACCCGCGCCTGCCCCGTACGGGCGAGCAGCGGGCCGAGGACGCACACGGAGCCGCGGATCCGGCGTACGTGGTCGTAGTCGGCCTCGTGACCGAGCTGCGCCGGGACGGTGATCCGGATCTCGGGCGCGTGCCCCTCGACCTCGGCACCCAGGCCGCGCAGCACCTCGGCCATGATCGGCACGTCCATGATGTCCGGCACGTTGGTCAGCGTCGTGGTGCCCTCGGCCAGCAGCGCAGCCGCCATGACCTTGAGCACGCTGTTCTTGGCGCCCCTGACCGTCACCTCGCCGGTCAGCTGCGCCCCGCCGTACACCCGGAAGCACTCCATCGGGCCACTGTACGGGTCCGGCCCGGCGGCCCGCGGCAGCAACATCGCCGCCGTCTCACTCCCGCGGCGAATCGCACCGGGCGGGCAAGGCAGAATGCTTGTCCATGACGAGGTCCTGGATCCGCAACCTGTTTCTGCTGGTGCTGTTCGGCATCGTGGCGCAGGCGATCACCGAGCAGCTGCGCAAGGACAAGGCCGACCGCACGTGGCAGGGCAAGGTCGCCGGCGTCCCGTACGACTTCCGGCCGCCGACCCCCGCGCGCATCAAGAAGGCGTTCTGGGCCCCCGAGGAGGCCTTCGTCACACCCCACTCGCCCGGCGTCGGCTGGTCGGTCAACCTCGGGCGGATCGTCTACGAGGTCAGGAAGCACGCCCCCGGCGGCGACTCCTCCTCCGACGAGGCCTGACCGGGCTCCGATGGTCAGGAGCAGGGGCGTCCGTACGGGGTGGGTCGTCGCCGTCGTGCTGTCCGGACTGGTCGCCCTGCTCTGGTGGAACGTCGGGCCGTCCGGACCCGTGGCGTCGGCCAGGCCGCCTCGGGGAGCGCTCGGCTGGCCCCTCCAGGGCGCGCCCTCCGTGGCCGCCCAGCACGAGGCTGACGCCGAACGCTCGTTCTCGTCCGCTGTCCGCGCGTACGTGCTGCAGGCGAGGTCGCACGGCGCACCGCTGTTCCAGGTCGGCCGGCCCCACCCGCTGTTCGCCGCCAACTACCTCGCCCGGCCGCTCGACGTGGTCGTGCTCGTCGCGCCGGTGACCGGCGGCGGCCAGGTCGTCGGCCTGGCCGGGCTGTACGGCAGCGACCGCCACCACCACGGGACCGACGCGGTCGTGCCGTTCTCCTCGAGCGACCAGCAGATCAGCGGCAACGTCCTCAGTTACGTCCGCGGTGACCTCGACCAGGTCACCGTGGTGGTCGGCGGCCCGCGCGCGGGCGGCCTGCTCGTCAACGATCGCGGCATCCGGCAGAACGTCAACGACCTGATCGACAACCAGACCTCGTCCGACCGCCGCGGGATCACCTGGATGTACGCCTTGATCCCCGCCACGCCCGAGCACCCCAAGGACGGCGTGATCACGCTGACCGACGGCAACGGCAACCTCAGCCACGTGCTGTACTACGGCCCGGTCGGCGCGCGCGCGCTCAGCGGCTGACCGCCTACGCTGGCGCCATGAGCGAGCCGGAGTCGCGCGGAAGCAGCAGGGTCCACCTCACCCGGATCTACACCCGTACGGGGGACGACGGGACGACGGCGCTGGGCGACCTCAGCCGGGTGGCCAAGACCGCCCCACGGATCGCAGCGTTCGCCGACGTCGACGAGGCCAACGCCGCGATCGGGCTGGCGGTCGTGCTCGGCCGGCTCGACGCCGGCGTCGTGACGCTGCTGCTGGCGATCCAGAACGACCTGTTCGACGTCGGCGCCGACCTGTGCACGCCGATCGTCGCTGAGCCGCGCTGGGCACCCCTGCGGGTGACGCCACCGTACGTCGAGCGGTTGGAGGCGGCGTGCGACGCGTACAACGCCGCCCTGGCCAAGCTCGACTCGTTCGTCCTGCCGGGAGGCGCGGCGGGATCCGCCCTGCTGCACGTCGCGCGGACGGTGACCCGGCGGGCCGAGCGGATGACCTGGGCGCTCCTGGAAGCCGAGCCGGAGGCGACCAACCCGCTCACGGCCACCTACCTCAACCGGCTGTCGGACCTGCTGTTCATCCTGAGCCGGCACGCCAACCGGGACACCGGCGACGTCCTGTGGCACCCTTCCGCGAACGCCTGAGACCGGAACAGAGCACAATCGGCAGGGTGCGCTTCATCTTCACACCCCCAGCCGACGCGGCCAGTGGCATGGTCGACCTGCCGTGGCACCTCCCGCTGGAGGAGTGGGACGACCCCCGGATGGTCGAGGTCCGCCAGCGTGGCATCTCGCGGCACATCGTCCGGTTCGTGGAGGAGTCCGGCCGGGTCTTCGCCCTGAAGGAGATCAACCCCGACCTGGCCCGCCGCGAGTACCGCCTGCTCCGGATGCTCGCGGAGCGGCAGGTGCCCGCCGTCAACGTCGTCGGCGTGGTCGTCGACCGGGCCGACCAGCTGGACGCCGTGCTGGTCACCGAGTTCCTCGAGTACTCCATCTCCTACCGCACGCTGTTCTCCAACCCCCGTGGGGACGAGCCGGCGATCCGGCTGCTGGACGCGCTGGTCGAGCTGCTCGTACGGCTGCACCTGGTCGGCTTCTACTGGGGCGACTGCTCGCTGTCGAACACGCTGTTCCGGCTCGACGCCGGCTCGCTCGCCGCGTACATGGTCGACGCGGAGACCGGCGAGATGCAGGAGACCCTCTCGGAGCGGATGCGCGAGTACGACATCTCGCTGGCGAGCGAGAAGGTCGCGGGCGAGCTGTTCGACCTCGAGGCCGGCGGGCTGTTGCCGCCCGGGGTCGACCCGATGGCCGTCGCCGAGCAGATCCCCGAGCACTACCACCGGCTGTGGGACGAGCTGACCCAGGTCGAGGTGCTCAAGCCGGAGGAGCAGCGCTACCGGATCCGGGCCCGGCTGGACCGGCTCAACGACCTCGGCTTCGATGTCGACGAGGTCGAGCTGATCGGCAGCGACGAGGGCAACCGGCTGCGGCTGCGGACCAAGGTCGCCGAGTCGGGCTACCACCGACGCCGGCTCTACATGCAGACCGGGCTGGACGTCGAGGAGAACCAGGCCAGGCGGCTGCTCAACGACATCGCGTCGTTCAGCGGCTACTTGCGGCAGAAGGAGGGCCGTCGCGCGCCAGACGCTGTCGTCGCCTCGCGCTGGCTGACCGAGGTGTACGACCCGGTGCTCGGCGCCATCCCGGAGGAGCTGCGGGACCGGCTCCAGCCGGCGCAGGTGTTCCACGAGATCCTCGACCACCGCTGGTTCCTCTCCGAGGCGGCCGGGCGCGACGTGGGGACGACGGCCGCCGCGCGCTCGTACTTCGCGACGGTGCTGCCGCAGGTGCCGGAGCGGCTGACGACCGGTCACACGCCGAGCAACCTCGACACCGGTGAGCTGGACGCCTACATCGGCGTCGACACCGCTGAGATGGACCTGCGCGGCATCGACTGACCCGGGGACTCTGCGTTGCGATCTGTTCTCGCGGGTTCGACCCCGCCGGCTGACTGGTTGGTCTCCGCCCACAGTGCATCGAGAGAGAGGCCGAGCACATGGGCGATCGCAGCGATGGTCGGGAAGGCAGGGGTGGCTACGCGACCGGACTCGATCTTCCGAAGAGTCTCCGGTGAGACTCCTGCATCTAGCGCGGTGTTGAGCATCGAGCTCTTTCCCCTGGCTTGTCGCAGGAGGGCGCCGAGGCGCCGTCCGCGTTCGACCTCTGCGGGAGTGAGCGGCAACCTGACCATGCCACCGATTCTAGTACCGGGATACTATGGCCGGGATAGTTATTGGTCGCACGGCGAAAGGCGCCAGATGATCGAAATCCTGAACTCGACGGAGCTGCCACGAGCCAGGGAGGCAGGCGCCCTGGTCGCCGGCATTCTGCAGACTTTGAAGAGCCGCTGCGAGGTGGGCACGAACCTGCGGGACATCGACGGGTGGGCCCAGGCCATGATCACAGAGGCCGGAGCGCAGTCCTGCTACGTCGACTACGAGCCGTCCTTCGGACGCGGGCCGTTCGGTCACTACATCTGCACGTCGGTCAATGATGCTGTGCTGCACGGGCTGCCCTACGACTACCCGCTTGCCAACGGCGACCTGCTGACGCTCGACCTCGCCGTCTCCAAGGGCGGAGTTGTCGCGGACTCCGCCATCAGCTTCATCGTGGGCGACTCGAAGTCCCCGGAGAGCGTCGCGATGATCAGTGCGACCGAGCGGGCACTGAGCGCAGGGATTGCCGCGGCCCGCCCCGGAGCCTCCATCGGGGACATCTCCCATGCCATCGGCGCGGTCCTCAGCGAGGCGGGGTACCGGATCAACACCGAGTTCGGCGGTCACGGCGTCGGCTCGACAATGCACCAAGACCCGCACGTCCCGAATTTCGGGCGACCCGGTCGTGGATACAGATTGCGCCCTGGACTTCTGCTCGCATTGGAGCCGTGGGTCATGGCGGACACCGCCGAGCTCGTCACGGATGCCGACGGCTGGACACTCCGAAGCGCGACGGGCTGCCGGACTGCACACAGCGAACATACGATCGCTGTCACCGATGACGGAGCCGAAGTTCTCACCTTGCCGAAGCAGGCGCAGCCGT
This sequence comes from Frankiales bacterium, assembly GCA_033851545.1. Lineage (GTDB taxonomy): Bacteria > Actinomycetota > Actinomycetes > JAWWOL01 > JAWWOL01 > JAWWOL01. Next base: position 118,705 of record JAWWOO010000087.1, read on the forward strand.
GAGGCCTGCGCCAAGCTCGCCGGCGCACCCCTGGGTACGCAAAGAGCGAGGCCCCCCGAAGGGGACCTCGCTCTTGTGAGTCTGCGTCTGCTTAGAGCGGACGGACGTTCTCGGCCTGCGGGCCCTTCTGGCCCTGGGTGACCTCGAACTCGACGCGCTGGTTCTCGTCCAGGCTGCGGTAGCCCGAAGTGGCGATAGCCGAGTAGTGCACGAAGACGT
>JAWWOO010000016.1:0-147989 GCA_033851545.1 Frankiales bacterium
CGGGCTTGATCTTCATGTTGACGGCGAGGTTGCCGCTCGCGGCGATCGCGAGGTCCTCGGTGAGCTCCATGACCCGGGTCTGCAGCCGGTCGTGGTCGTCGGTCGCGGTCTGCCGCAGGTGCCACACAGCAGAGGCCAGCGTTCCGTTGAACCACGCCACCATGGGAACGAGCGTGGCGACGACGATCACCGTCGCGAGGTTGCGCGACTCCAGGGAGTGGCTGTCGACGCCGGCGAGGACCAGGCCGAGGCTCGAGGCGAACCCGACCAGCAGCCCCTGCCACTGCCGCGTGGCCACGGAGGCGAACAGGACCAGCGGGACGTAGAGCATCCACATCGGCCCGTCGAGGCCGCCGGAGACGGCCACCACGGCGGAGACGAACAACACGTCGGCACACAGCAGGATCAGCCGGTAGACCCAGGCCAGCTCCTCGATCCGCGGGTTGTGCCGGGAGACGATCGGCAGCACGCTCAGCGCGATGGCGACCAGGGTGCCGACGATGCACCACAGCCCGAACGCGATCAGGTGGATGTGCACCCGGGGGTCGTACCTGTCCATCACAAGAACGCCGGCGACCGCGAGCAGCAGGCTGCTCCAGGTCGCGGCCGCGACGACGCGCGACAGGCGCTTGGCAAAATCCACCGGTGTCCTCCCAGGACGAGCTCTTGGGCAAGCATCGGGACGATGGTCCGCGTCCTGAAGCAAACGGCGGGCACCCAAATGGCGGTCAGCCGGCGCGGCGTACCCGCGGCAGTGCCGAGCGCAGCCCGAACACCATGTCGAGGTCCAGCAACGCGATCGGGCCGTCCGGATGCGTGAGCTGCCCGGCGAGTACGGAGGCGGTGGTGCGGGTGAGGGTCAGCAGCACCGGCTCCAGCGAGTCGAGCTCGAGGCTGACCACGCCCTCTACCCGCTCGGCCAGGAACGCCAGCGTGACGCCGTCGCGGGCGAGCACCATGATCCGGCCGGTGACGCCGAGGTCGGGGCTGGGGGCGCCGAGCAGGATGCGCAGGTCGAGCACCGGCATGATCCGGCCGCGCCAGTTGGCGACGCCGGCGATCCAGGCGGGCACGCCCGGGACCCGGGTCACGTGCGGCGGCCGGCCGACCTCGGCGACGGCCTCCATCGCCACGGCGTAGCGGGTGCCGCCGAGGCGTACGACGACCGTGTCGGTCACCTCAGGCAGCGCGTCCGCGACGCCCTCGGTCCCGCGACGTTCCTCGACCGCGATGGTGCGGGTGGCCGGGGCCGCGGGGACCTCCGCGACGGGGTCGGGGGCCGGGAGCTCGGCAACGGTTACCTCTGGCACTGGAGCAGCCGGGGGTACGGGCGCCGCTTCAGTTTTGGGCCGGCGGCGGACCGGGCGGCTGAACCCGGAGGATCCGGCCGGCTCGACGGGCGTCGGCTCGTCGACGATCTCCGTGACCACCGGGCGCCGGCGGCGGACGGGCTTGCTGAAGGCTGACGACGGCTCAGGAACGACCTCCACCGCTTCCGCCACGACGGGCGGCGGGGTCGCGGCCCGGCGGCGGCGGGGCTGCGGCTCGGAGAAGGCGCGGGTGTCCGGCACCTCGATCGGCACGGGAGCCTCCCTGGCACACGGCGGTACGGCACGGCGGCCGCCGTACCTCAGCCGGTCATCGGCGCCCGGACGCCCGGAGTGAAGACTTGGAGTCGGGCCCGCCGACGGGAGGGAGCGGCCGTGGCCGGGAGGCGGGGTCGACGAACCGGATCGAGACCGCGACCGCGAGCACCCCGGCGAATGCCCCCGAGAACAGGAACCCCAGCGGCACCCAGTCCCCCGGCGTGCCGCCGATGACCACGTCGTCCGTACCGCCGAACATGACCAGGCCGACGCCGACGATCCAGCCGCCGAACACGAGGGCGGGACCCGTCCGGCCCTGCAACCCCCAGCCGGCCAGCAGGCCGAGGCAGAGGTTGCCGGCCACCGCGAGGATCACCGCCACCGGCCAGTGCGCGCCGAGAAAGGCCGGCCGGTCGGGGATGTGGAAGGCCCCGATCAGGGCTAGGAGGAGGGCGGCGACGAAGACCATCGCGCAGGCGAGGACGTGTACGGTCTCCCGCAGCCAGCCCGGAGCCGGCGTACCGACTGGGCTCTCCTGGACCTCCGGTGCGCTGTCGCTCACCGGACCAGACTAGTCGTGGCCGGGCAGACCAAGCCGGTCACTCGCCGCCACCGAGGGAGCAGCCCCGACCGACGGGACGTCGCGCAGGTCGATGACCAGACCGGCGGCTGTGGCCTGCGCATTCTCGAGCACGTCAGTGATCTCGTGGCCGATCAGCTCATCTCGGTCGAGCAGTGCGTCACGGAGGGCGGCCACCAGGTGCATGTTGCGGGAGAGCAGGCCCATGACCGCTTGCCGCTGCTCCTGCAGCACCTTCTCGACCCGGCCTCTGCCTTCGTTGTCGGCCAGCACCCGCCCCACGATGTTGGTGTCGCTGAACGCGCTGTTCTGCACCGCCATGTACGAGATCAGCGTGTCGGTCATGCCCACGGCGCCCACCATCGTGGCCGCGACGTTCGTCGCGTACAGCAGATCGCCGCCGGGGCCGGTGGTCATGTCGTCGAAGAACAGCATCTCGGCGACCTGGCCTCCCATCGCGATCTTGATCAGGTTGGACAGCTCCTGGCTCGACCGGGTGTAGACGTCCTCGGCGTCGCCGTGCGCCAGCAGGCCGAGGGAGTCGCGGCGCTTGACGATCGAGAGCACCTCGAGCCGGCGGTGCGGAGCGACCAGCCAGGCTACCGTCGTGTGGCCGGCCTCGTGGGTGGCGATGACCTTGCGCTCATGCTCGGTGTAGGCCTTCGGCTGCCCCATGCCCACGGTCATCGTGAGCCGCGCCGTCTCCGCGTCCTGACGGCTCATCTTGTCGCGGCCGTAGCGCACCGCATTGATCAGTGCCTCGTCGAACATGCCCTCGAGCATCGCCGGCGTGAAGCCGGACGTGACCGCCGCGATGGCGTCGCGGGTGCTGTCCTCGTCCAGCTCGGTCGCGTGTGCCTTGCGGGCCAGGAAGTGGTCGACCAGCTCGCGGCGGCCGTTGCGGTCCGGCACCTCGAAGGTGAGCCGGCGGTCGAACCGGCCCGGGCGCAGCAGCGCTGGGTCGAGGTTGTCGGCCCGGTTGGTCGCAGCGATGAGCATGATGTTCGCCGTCTTGACCGGCGCCTTCTTGATCGCCCGGCTGTCCGGCAGGAACAGGTTGACCTTGTCGATCAGCTTGCCGGCGAGCTTGGCCATGCCGACCGGCTCGTCGAAGGACTGCAGCTGGACCAGCAGCTCGTTGACGGCCATGCCGATGTCGCCGCCGCCAGAGAAGTCCGACGTCACCATGCCACCGCGCGTCGCCGCCGGCTGGGCATAGGTCGCCGGCAACCCGATCAGTCCGCCGCAGGCTGCGTGGTCGTGGGACAGCGCGGGCGCGATGCTCATGCCGGACATGCCCATGCGGGCCGCACCGATGGCGTCGAACTCGTCGATGAAGCCGATGGCGCCACCCTCCTGGAGGGCCAGCTTGCGCATCGTCTTGAAGTACATCCGCACCTTGCGCGAGGTCGCGCCCTGCAAGCCCGAGTGGAACGAGGTCGCGGAGGCGTAGAGGAACGGCACACCGGCGGCCCTGGCCATCGCCTTGGCCGTGTGCGTCTTGCCCGTACCCGGACCGCCCTCGAAGAGCAGGCCGCGACGGGCACGGCCGCCCATCTCCCGCTCGAAGGTCTTGTGGGACAGGAACAGGTTGAGCGAACGGATGACCTCGTCCTTGACCGCATCGATGCCGCGGACATCGTCGAGGCTCACGTTGATCTGCTCAGGCCGGATGACGACGTGGGGCGAGCGGCCGCTGATCATCACGTACGCGATCATGAAGACGATCAGGAACGCGAAGAAGACGAACGGCGCGACGAGCGTCCAGTCGATGTTCGGCATCGGCGGCAGCACCCAGGCGTTCCGGACGCTGCGTACGACGATCCACACCACCACGGAGGCGACGGCCAGGGCGAGCTTGGCCTGCCGGCTGTGCATCCGCGCCGCCCGCATGGCCCCCACATCTGCCTCACGGGCCTCCAGCACGCTGTCCTGGCGGAGCTGGTGGACCGGGGTGGAGGTGGAAGACATACGACGCCTCCAGGCGAGGTGGTGGACCGCTGCCTCGAAGCCCGCCAAAAACTTTCTTGGCGAAAACCCTCAAGGCTGAAGCGATCGGTGCCGATGCGGAGAGAGCCGGATCCAGGACCCGACGCCCTTGTGCTGCGTGGTGCTCCCCGATCCTCTCAGGCGACCGGCCCTGATCGCTACTCTCGGTGACCAATTCACCCGGATGGGTGCAGGCCGGATGGGTGAGCCCCGCCTGCTGGCCTGCCTGCGCCCACCGGTCAGCCGGAGACCCCGGAGAAGATGTCGGACTCCGACCCGTTCTCGCCGTCATGGTCGCCGATCTCACCCCGGACCAGCGTGTAGTACTCCCGCCCGAAGGCGGCCATGCCGACACCGTCGGCGAGGGCGAAGAACGGTCCGTCGACGGCGATCTGCGTCGCGTGCGCCCGCATCGCGTCCATCTTGGTCTCGAAGAACGCCGTGCCGTCGACCAACGTGGTCACCAGCTCGTCCGGCGTGCCCATCGGCAGCTCGTCGGCGCTGGTCACGTCCTCGCCCCAGAAGCTCGTGTCGCCCTTGTCCCGGAAGTAGTCGATCCCGGCCTGGAGCACCGACTTCGGCAGCGCCGTGTAGTAGAGCTTGGCCGGCGTCCAGGGCTCGCCCAGCTCGGGCCAGCGACCGGCGTCACCGGAGGCGTCGACGGCGGCGACGGCGACCCGGTGGGCCTGGATGTGGTCGGGGTGCCCGTACCCTCCGCGTTCGTCGTAGGTGATGACGACCTGCGGGCGAACCTCGCGCATGACGGCCACCAGCTCGCGGGTCGCCTCGTCGAGGTCGGCTTGCCAGAAGCAGTCGGCGCGGTCGTTGGTCGGCAGGCCCATCATGCCGGAGTCGCGCCAGCGACCAGGCCCGCCGAGGAACCGGTGGTCGGTCACCCCGAGCAGACGCATCGCCGCGGCCAGCTCCTCGACCCGGTGCGGCCCGAGCTGGTCGTCCTTGGCCGCTGCCAGGTGCTCGAGCGCGGGGACGAGGACCTCGCCCTCCTCGCCCAGCGTGCAGGTCACCAGGGTGACCAGGGCGCCCTCGGAGACGTACTTGGCCATGGTCACCCCGGTGCCGATGGTCTCGTCGTCCGGGTGGGCGTGCACCAGCAGGAGCCGGTGCCGGTGATCCAGGGGGGTCATCTCGAGTCGTTGCTCGAGCGGGTCCACCGCAGCGGCCGCCGCGTCGAGCACCGCTGCCGCGTCCTCCGCCGACTCGGTGTCCTGCTCCGCCTGGTCCGGGTCCTTGACCGTCTCGTCCGAGCTGTCCATCGCGTCCATTCCATCCATTACGCCCAGCGTGGTGGCCATCACCGAACCCTACGACGTGCGCCGGACGCTCTTCGCCGGCCCTTCCCAGAGGCAACCAAGATCCAATGCTCCAGAGCCGGCGAAATCGGCCGATGAACAGCTGACCTCTTTCGACCAAAGGACCGTCCCGTGCTCTGGACCATCCGTCGCAAGCTCGCAGCCATCAGCCTGCTCGCCGCCCTGTTCCTCCTCGCTGTCGGCGGCACCGGCATCGTCGGGGCGCAGAACGCGTCTGCGGCAGCCACCCGCCAGCACGACCTCTCCGCCGCGCTGACCCACCAGCTCGAAGGGCTGAACGCTGAGTACGGGTTGCGCGCCGACAACTTCGAGGCGATCGCGGTGGTGCATGTGGCCGAGGTCAAGGTGATCATCGCCGAGTTCAACGACTTCGCCGCCCAGTGGCAGTCTGCTCAGGCAACGGTGGCCGCCAGCAAGCTGCCCGCCGCTCTGGCGCCCGCTGCCAAGGAGCTGCAGACCGAGGCGGCCTCGCTGGTCGCACTGGGCAGCAAGGCGGTCAACGCCGCCCTGGGCAACAACGACGCAGCGCGAGTCGCGGCCGCCTCGTTCGACAAGGCGTTCCTAGGCGTCGACGCCAAGATGAACGCGTTCACGACCCGACTTCAGGCGGCGGCTGCCACCACCAAGGCCGCCGCCGACCGGGCGGCAACCGTGGAGCAGTGGGTCCTGGCCGGCGTGCTCGCCACGGCGGTTGTCCTGCTCTTCCTGCTCACCCGGCTCATCAGCCGCTCGATCGTGCGCCCCTTGGACACCTGCGTTGCCGGACTCGAGCTGGTCGCCAACCGCGACCTCACGGCGACCTTCGGCCGGTCGGGCCGCGACGAGGTCGGCCGCATGGTCAGTGCCCTCACCTCGGCGATCGGCGACATCCGCGCTGCCCTCGGAGAGATCGCCGAGCGCTCGCAGATCGTCGACAGCGCCTCCCACGAGCTCTCCGCCGTCAGCCAGCAGCTTGCCGCGTCGGCCGAGGAGACCGCCAGCCAGGCCCGGAGCGTGTCCAGCGCAGCCCGTACCGTCAACGACAACGTCACCTCCGTCGCCACCGGCACGGCCCAGCTTTCCGGGTCGATGCGTGAGGTCGCCGACAGCGCGTCCGACGCCGCGACCACCGCCCGCGAGGCAGCCGGGCTCGCCGACCGGGCCGAGCTGGTGCTCGCCACGCTGCGTGACTCCTCCCTCCAGATCGGCACCACCGTCACCGTCATCCGCGGAGTTGCCGAGCAGACCCACCTGCTCGCCCTCAACGCGACGATCGAGGCCGCCCGCGCCGGTGCCGCCGGCCGCGGCTTCGCCGTGGTCGCCGACGAGGTCAAGTCCCTTGCCCGTACGACCTCGGAGTCCACCGACGCCGTCGCCGACGTGGTCAAGGCTATGCAGGAGTCCGTACGCGAGGTGGTCGACGTCATCGCCCGGATCGCCTCCACCGTACGGGGCATCGACGGCAACCAGAGCACCATCGCGCATGCCGTCGAGGAGCAGACGCTGACCGCCGGAACGATGCGCAACGGGGTCGCCGAGGCCGCCGACGGCATCCGGGCCATCACCGCGAACATCGACTCGGTCGCCGAGTCGGCGGCATCCACGACCGAAGGTGTCACCTCGGCGCAGCGGGCCGCCGACGAGCTCGCCCAGACCGCAGCCCAGCTCGCCACCCTCGCCGGCGGCTTCCGCTACTGACTGTCCGTCCCCCTTACGGTGACAGTGCGATTGGCTGGGATCGTGCTGTCGCCGTGAGCGTGCCTGTCCGGGTTGGCCCTGTGCTGGTGCCTAGGGGGAGCGTGGCCGGTTGGTTCCTGTCGTCGCCCACTCCTCCGCGGTCTCGTCTGCCGGCAGCCCGGCGGAAAGCATGGACTCACGGTGGTGTCGGGGCACCCGTTTGGGTCCATCCTTCGGCGGGGTTGCGCCACACAGGGGCACCCCGGCGACCCGCTGGGCCGCCGCCCACTGAGCCATGCCCGCCATCGTGCCGTCAGGTCGGAGGGTTCATCACACTGTCACCGTAAGGGGACCGTCCGACTAGTCGACCGCTGCGCCTTCGCGGGCCCGCATGGCGTTCTTGGCCCGGCGGCTGTTGCGCTCCTGGCCGGCCAGGATGACCTTGCGGATCCGTACGGTCGCCGGCGTCACCTCGACGCACTCGTCCTCGCGGCAGAACTCCAGCGCCTGCTCGAGACTGAGCACCTTGTGCGGGATCAGCGGCACCAGGATGTCGCCGGAGGACTGGCGCATGTTGGTGAGCTTCTTCTCCTTGGTCGGGTTGACGTCCATGTCGTCCGAGCGGGAGTTCTCGCCGATGATCATGCCCTCGTAGACCTCGATGCCGGGGCCGACGAACATCGTGCCGCGCTCCTGCAGGTTGGCCAGGGCGAAGCCGGTGGTCGGGCCACGGCGGTCGGCGACGAGCGAGCCGGTCGGTCGGGTGCGCAGCTCGCCGTGCCAGGGCTCGTACCGCTCGTGCACGTGGTGCAGCAGGCCGGTGCCGCGGGTCTCGGTGAGAAACTCGGTCCGGAAGCCGATCAGGCCTCGGGCCGGGACGATGTACTCCATTCGGATCCAGCCGGTGCCGTGGTCGACCATCTGCTCGAGCCGGCCCTTGCGCAGCGCCAGCAGCTGGATCAGCACCCCCTGGTAGTCCGAAGGGGCGTCGATGGTGAGCCGCTCCATCGGCTCGTGCAGCTTGCCCTCGACCAGGCGGGTGACGACCTGCGGCTTGCCGACGGTGAGCTCGAAGCCCTCGCGGCGCATGATCTCGACCAGGATCGCCAGCTGGAGCTCGCCGCGGCCCTGGACCTCCCAGGTGTCAGGGCGCTCAGTGTCCTGGACCCGGATCGAGACGTTACCGACCAGCTCGGCGTCGAGCCGGTTCTTGACCAGCCGGGCGGTCAGCTTCTTACCGCTCTCGCCGGCCAGCGGCGCGGTGTTGATGCCGATGGTCATCGAGATGGACGGCTCGTCGATCGTCATGACCGGCAGCGGGCGCGGGTCCTCGGGGTCGGCGAGCGTCTCGCCGATGGTGATCTCGGGGATGCCGGCGACGGCGACGATGTCACCAGGGCCGGCCTCGTCGATCGGGACCCGCTCGAGGGCCTGGGTGCCGAGCAGCTCGGTCAGCTTGACCCGCTCGATCGTCCCGTCGGCCTTGCACCAGGCGACGGTCTGGCCCTTCTTCATGGTGCCGGAGTGCACCCGGCACAGCGCGAGCCGGCCGAGGTAGGGCGACGCGTCGAGGTTGGTCACGTAGGCCTGCAGCGGAGCGCCGGCGACGTACGAGGGCGCGGGCACCGTGCTCATGATCGTCTGGAACAGCGGCTCGAGGTCGGGGCTGTCCGGCATCTCGCCGTTTTCGGGGCGGTTGAGCGAGGCCCGGCCGGCCTTGGCGCTGGCGTAGACGATCGGGAACTCGATCTGGTGCTCATCAGCGTCCAGGTCGAGGAACAGCTCGTAGGCCTCGTCGACCACCTCGGCGATCCGCGAGTCGGGCCGGTCGACCTTGTTGATGACGAGGATGACCGGCATCCGCTTCTGCAGCGCCTTGCGGAGCACGAACCGGGTCTGCGGCAGCGGGCCCTCGGAGGCATCGACCAGGAGCAGCACCGCGTCGACCATCTCGAGACCGCGCTCGACCTCGCCGCCGAAGTCGGCGTGGCCCGGGGTGTCGATGATGTTGATCGTCACTCCGCCGTGGCGCACGGCGGTGTTCTTCGCGAGGATCGTGATGCCCTTCTCGCGCTCGAGGTCCATCGAGTCCATGACCCGTTCGCGTACGGAGTCGTTCTCGGCCTGGTGCTCGGAGAAGGCGCCGGACTGCCACAGCATCGCGTCGACGAGGGTGGTCTTGCCGTGGTCGACGTGCGCAATGATCGCGACGTTGCGGATGTCATCGCGGGTGGCACGGGTCTCGCTGGTGGGCACGCGTCAGCCTTTAAGTAGGAAGCGATTCGGGGAGCCACGGCCCGGACACGGGGGCGGCAACCCCTCCATGGTACGTCCAGGGGCCTCAGCGGGTCGGAACCGGCGGCCGGCGGTCACTAGCATCGGGCGGCATGCACCGCTACAGCCTCGAGGACGACGTGATCGCGCGTGCACTGGCCGAGGCCTGCCTGGCGCGGCTGGCGATGGACGCACCACTGGACTTCCCCCAGACGCCGGAGCAGCTCGAGGCCACCGCCGGTGCCACCATCACCGCGGCCGGGCTCGGCGGCGGCGAGGCGCTGCGGCTGTGGAACGACGTCCTCGCACCGGCCTGCCTGTCCGTCGACAACCCGCGCTACCTGTCCTTCATCCCGAGCGCTCCCACCCGAGCCGCGGCCGCGTTCGACATGCTGGTCGGCGCCTCCAACGTCTACGCCGGCTCCTGGCTCGAAGGATCCGGCGCGGTCTTCGCCGAGAACCAGGCGCTGCGCTGGATCGCCGACCTGTGCGGGCTGCCGGCCACCTCGGGCGGGGTCTTCGTCCAGGGCGGCTCGGGCGGCAACCTCTCGGCGCTGGTCGCGGCCCGCGAGGACGCCAAGCGCAGGCGAGGGACGGTTCCCCGGCGCTGGGCGGTCTGCGTGACCGCCGAGACGCACTCGTCGGTGAAGCATGCACTCCGCGTCGTGATGGACGCCGACGTGATCGAGGTCCCGGGTGACGAACGCGGCCGGCTGGTCGGGACGACGCTGCGCGACACCGTACGGGGGCTGGATCCGCAGGTCGCAGACGGCATCTTCGCCGTGGTCGCAACCGCGGGGTCGACCAACCTCGGCGTCGTCGACGACCTGGCCGGTATCGCGGCCGTCGCCCACGAGTACGGCTGGTGGTTCCACGTCGACGGCGCCTACGGCGGTGCCGGCCTGGCGGCGCCGAGCGTGCGGCACCTGTTCGACGGCATCGAGCAGGCCGACTCGTTCATCGTCGACCCGCACAAGTGGCTGTTCGCGCCGTTCGACTCCTGCGCGCTGATCTACCGCGAACCGGCGTTGGGCCGGGCGGCCCACACGCAGCACGCGGACTACCTCGACCCCGTCAACGTCGAGGGCGACTGGAACCCGTCCGACTTCGCCGTCCAGCTGACCCGGCGGGCACGCGGGCTGCCGTTCTGGTTCTCGCTGGCGATGCACGGCACCGACGCCTACTGCGACGCCGTCGAGCAGACGTTGGCTGTGACCCGCGCCGGCGCCGAACTCATCGGCCAGGCTGAGCACGTACGGCTCCTGGTGGAGCCCGAGCTCAGCGTCCTGGTCCTCGAGCGGGTCGGCTGGGAGGCTGCTGACTACGCGGCGTGGTCCGAGCGGCTGCTGGCCGAGCAGGTGGCCTTCGTTACCCCGACCAAGCACCGGGGCAAGGTCTGCACACGCTTCGCGATCGTCAACCCGCTGACCAGCATCGAGGACCTGCGCGTGATCCTGGACTCGATGCGCTGACAAGGAGAAGCCCGTGACCGTACGGCTGACCGAGATCGTCGTCGACTGCGCCGACCCGCGCCGCCTCGCGGAGTTCTGGTGCGCGGTGCTCGGCTGGGAGGTGAGCGATGCCAACGACACCGACGTCGAGATCAGGCCGGTCGGCACCGAGGCCAAGACCTCGATCGTCCCGTCGCTGCTGTTCCAACGGGTACCCGAACCCAAGGCGGGCAAGAACCGGATCCACCTCGACGTCAACAGCTTCGACGGTGACCAGGCCACTGAGCTCGACCGGCTGCTGGCCCTGGGCGCCACGCGGGTCGACATCGGGCAGGGCCGGCCGGCCTGGCACGTGCTCGCCGACCCGGAGGGCAACGAGTTCTGCCTGCTGCGCAGCGTCGTTTCGCCCGGCACCTAGACTTCCACTGTGATCAAGAGAGCCGCCGCCACATCGCTCCCCTGGTTCCTGGTCGCGCTGGTGCGGTGGCTGGACAGCGCCGATCACGATGGCATGCCCCTGATCGAGGTCGGCGCCCGGGACGAACCGGCCCACGTGGCCACCTCGGTGCTGGTCCTGCTCGCCGTCCTCGGACCGGACCGCATGGCCAGGCACCGTACGGCGGTCGCGACGGCCTGCGCGTCCTCGGTGCTGATCGACGTCGACCACCTGCCGTTGTACGTCGATTTCCCGGTCGACATCCGGGTGGACAAGGGCCGTCCGTTCACGCACTCCCTGTCGACCGCGGCGGCGCTGGGCCTGCTGGCGGCCGGCGTCCGCTTCCGCCGCCGTGAGCTGGCGGCCGCCTCCGCCGGAGTCGGCCTGCACTTCGTACGGGACATCGCGACCGGGCCTGGGCTGCCGCTGTGGTGGCCCTGGGAGCAGCGTGGCCGCCGGGTGCCCTACGCCTACTACTCGCGGTTCCTGCTCGTCCTCGCCGCCGTCGGCTCGGTCCGGATGCACCGCTGGGCGCACCAGGCAGCGGGTCAGGCCACGAGGTCCGCGAAGGCCACCACGTCGTCGACGTAGCTGTGCGCCGAGCGGTCGAAGGAGCCGCCGCACGTGATCAGGCGAAGCCCCGCGTGGTCGATGTTGCCGTAGACGAGCTGCGTGGGGAACGCGTTCTTGGCGAAGTGCTCGACGACCGAGACGCGGAACACCGCCGAGCTGCCGTCCGAACGGAGGACGGTCACCTGGTCACCCGGCTGGAGCCGGGCGAGATGGCCGAACACTCCGAGACTGCCGCCCCAGTCGACGTGGCCCACGATCACAGCGGGTCCCATCTCCCCAGGGGTCGGCGACCCGGTGTACCACCCGGCGGGGAAGCCGCTGGGCGGCACCTGCAACGCGCCGTCGGCTGTGAGCCCGAGCTTCATCAGCGACGAGTCGACGCCGATCGCCGGGATCCGGACTCGCACCGGCACCGATCGGGCCAGCGCCGGCACCCGGACGGCCGGTCGGGGCGGTGCGACCGGCGACCGGAGCCCAACCGTGGTCCGAGGGGTGGGACGCGGAGCCGCCGTCGCCGTACGGGCGACCGCGGTTGCCGCGCGCCCAGCTGCTGTCGCCGGAGCAGGCACCGCAGCGGCGTGGCTCGCAGAGGCGGCAGGGGCAGACCCTGTGGACGACACGACCCCGGCCGGCAAAGCCGCGGCCGGTGGTGCAGCATGGCCGCAGCCCGTGACGGCTACCGCGAGGAGGACCGCGACGGCCGCCGTACGGGCCGAGGCCCCTCTGCGCAGGTGGCGCACCGGTCAGACCGAACGCCGACGGCGACGAAGGACGAACAGCAGGAGCAGCGCGGCCCCCGCGAGCGTGCCTGCGCCGGCGCTGATGACCAGCCCGTGACGCTCACCGCCAGCGGTGCTGCCGTCACCGGTCTGCACCGAGCCCGTCGGGACACTGGTCACCTGGGGGCCGGTGGTCGTGGGCGAAGGGACGCCGGACGTCGTGCCCGAAGTCGCCGTGGGGGTGGCAGTGCGGGTGGCTGAGACGGTCGGCGTGGCCGTGGTGGTGGCCGACACGGTCGGCGACGGCGTCGTCGCCGCGCAGGCCGGCTTCGTGATGGTGTTCGTGTCCAGGGTGACCGCACCGTTGCGGGCGAGCACGCGGCCGATCGTGGTGGCTCCGGTCGTGAGCGTCACGCTGGTCAGGGCGAGGATGCTGCCGCGGAAGCTGGAGCCGGTGCCCAGCGTGGCGGAGCTACCGACCTGCCAGTAGATGTTGCACTCGCTGGCCCCGTTGATCAGGGCCACCTGGCTGCCCGAGGCGGTGGTGAGCGCCGAGCCGGCCTGGAAGACGAAGATCGCATTCGGGTCGCCGGCCGCGTCCAGGGTCAGCACGCCGGTAAGTCCGATCGAGGAAGCCGAGCCGTAGACGCCCGCCGTGAGGGTCCGGCCGCCCAGATCGGCGGCGATCGGGGTGCTGGGGGTCTCGCCGGCGGCCACCGTGTACGCGGTGGTCAGGTCGGTCTTGGCCTGCTGGGTCACCCGGTCGCCGCGGTGGTTCACCCCGGTGAGGGTCAGTGACGCCGTCCCGGTCTGGCTCAGCGTCGGGTAGCTTCCGATGTCGCCCGTGATCGTGGTCGGACCGGTGTTGGTGATCCCCGCTCCGGCCAGCACCGCAAAGCCCGCGCTGGTGCCCAGCGGCACGGCAGTGACGGCAGCGCTTGCGTCCTGCCGGAACGGTGCTCCGACGGCGATGGTCACGGTGGTGACCAGGACCGCGAGGCCCATCGTCAGCGCTCGCCTTGAGGTGGCGCTGGGCAGGCTCAGGACAGTGTTCACGGCAGCTTGGCTCGATTCGGCGGGTTGTCACGGGAGGGCATGGGACCGCGACATCGATCGCCTCGGCTCGTGCGCACAGCAGCGAGGCAAGGTCCGGACCAAGCGCTACAGACCGTGACGTTACTCTCATCCGTTGCTGAAATATCGGAAACAGACAATTGGCAGATCGTCTGCCACGCAGGCCCGCCGCTTTCCGGTCGTCTCTACAGTGGGCAGATGCATCCGGTGATCGGCATTACCTGCTACGTCGAGAAAGCGCAGTGGGGCGTGTGGGACACCACCGCCGCGCTGCTGCCGGAGGCGTACGTCGACGCGGTGGCCAGGGCCGGTGGCATCCCGCTGCTCGTGCCGCCGGCCGGTGCCGCCGACCCCGACCGGCTGATCGACCTGCTGGACGGCCTGATCCTGGCCGGCGGCGCCGACATCGACCCGACGTTCTACGACGAACCCATGCACCCGGCGACTGCCGGCCTGCGACCTGACCGCGACGCCGCCGAGATGCCGCTGGCCCTGTCTGCGCTGGCCCGCGACCTGCCGCTGCTCGGGATCTGCCGCGGCGCCCAGATCCTCAACGTCGCCAGAGGTGGCAGCCTGGTCCAGCACCTGCCAGACGAGGTCGGGCACGAGGGTCACCGTCCCGCGCCCGGTGTCTACGGCGAGCACCGCGTGCGGCTGGCCGAGGACAGCCGGCTCGGCACCGTGCTCGGCGAGGCGGTGGTGGTGCGCTCCTACCACCACCAGGGAATCGGCACGATCGGCGCCGGCCTGGTGCCGACAGCCTGGGCCGACGACCACACCGTCGAGGGGCTCGAGGATCCACGGCTGGTGTTCGCGATCGGAGCCCTGTGGCACCCCGAGGCCGACGACGACCCACGGCTGTTCGACGCGCTCGTCGCCGCCAGCAGCCCGGGATGACGAGGGTCAGAGGGGCGTGACGTAGGCGCCGGTGAGGCCACCGTCCACGAGGAACTGCGACGCGGTGATGTACGACGAGTCGTCACTGGCGAGGAACGCAACCGCGGCCGCGATCTCGCGCGGCTCGGCGAACCGGCCCATCGGCAGGTGGACCAGCCGCCTTGCGGCCCGCTCCGGGTCCTTGGCGAAAAGCTCCTGGAGCAGTGGCGTGTTGACCGGCCCCGGGCACAGCGCATTGACCCGTACGCCCTGCCGGGCGAACTGCACGCCGAGCTCGCGGGTCATCGCCAGCACGCCGCCTTTGCTTGCGGTGTAAGAGATCTGCGACGTCGCGGCTCCCATCAGGGCCACGAACGAGGCCGTGTTGATGATCGACCCTCTGCCGCGCTCGAGCAGGTGCGGGATGCCGTACTTGCAGCACAGGTAGACGCTGGTGAGGTTGACCTCCTGCACCCTGCGCCAGGCGTCGATCCCCGTCTCGAGGATCGAGTCGTCGTCGGGCGGCGAGATGCCGGCGTTGTTGAAGCAGATGTCGAGCCCGCCGAAGTGCGAGATGGCCGCCGCGTACATCGCGCGCACGGCGTCCTCGTCCGTGACATCGGTGTGGACATAGATGCCGCCGACCTCGGCAGCAGCGGCCTCACCGGGCTCGTCGGCGAGGTCGGCCACCACGACCTTGGCCCCCTCCTGGGCAAACCGGCGCGCAGTCTCGAGACCGATGCCGCTGGCCGCCCCGGTGATGACCGCGACGCGTCCGTCCAACCTGCCTGTCACTCAGACCTCCGTGGCGATGAAGACGTTCTTGACGTCGGTGAACGAGTCGAGGGCATCGGGCCCCAGCTCGCGGCCCAGCCCGGACTGCTTGAAGCCGCCGAACGGGGTGGAGTAGCGCACCGACGAGTGGGAGTTGACCGAGAGGTTGCCGGACTCGAGCCCACGGCTGACCCGCAGCGCCCGGCCGACGTCACGGGTCCAGATCGAGCCGGACAGGCCGTAGTCGCTGTCGTTGGCGATCCGTACGGCCTCGGCCTCGTCCTCGAACGGGATGACGGCGACCACCGGGCCGAACACTTCCTCCACAGCGACCGCGGAGCCAGGGTCAACGGGAGCTAGAACCGTTGCGGGGTACCAGAAACCGGGTCCCTCGGGCACGGTGCCACGAAAGGCAACCGGGGCATCGTCCGGCACGTAGGACGACACCCGGTCCAGCTGCACCTTGCTGATCAGCGGGCCCATCTCGCTCGCGTCGTCGGCCGGGTCGAGGGCCTTGACGCCGAGCACGGCCGGCTCGAGCAGCTCCATGAACCGGTCGTAGGCACTGCGCTCGACCAGGATCCGGCTGCGGGCGCAGCAGTCCTGGCCGGCGTTGTCGAAGACCGCGTACGGCGCGGTGGCCGCCGCGCGCTCGAGATCGGCGTCGGCGAAGACGATATTGGCCGACTTGCCGCCCAGCTCGAGAGTCACCCGCTTGACCTGGTCGGCACAGCCACGCATGACCTGCTTGCCGACAACGGTCGAGCCGGTGAAGACCACCTTGCGGACGGCCGGATGCGTGACGAAACGCTGGCCGACGACGGTGCCAGCTCCGGGCAACACCTGGAATACGCCGGCAGGGATGCCCGCCTGCAGCGCCAGCTCCTCGAGCCGCATCGCGGTCAGCGGGGTGTACTCGGCCGGCTTGAGCACGACCGTGTTGCCGGCGGCCAGGGCGGGTGCGAACCCCCAGGCCGCGATCGGCATCGGGAAGTTCCACGGCACGATGATGCCGACGACGCCGAGCGGCTCCTTGAAGGTGATGTCCACACCACCGGCGACCGGGATCTGCCTGCCGTACAAGCGTTCTGGAGCTGCGGAGAAGAACTGGAGCACATCGCGGGCGTTGCCGGCCTCCCACCGGGCGTTGCCGATGGTGTGCCCGGCGTTGAGCACCTCGAGCCGGGCGAGGTGCTCGAGGTCGGCGTCGACGGCCTCGGCGAACCTGCGCAGCAGGCGGCCCCTGTCGGCGGGCGCAACGGTCCGCCACGTGGAAAACGCCGACGCCGCCCGGGCGATCGCCAGATCTGTCTCGTCGACGGTGAACATGCCGACGGTGCGTAACACCTGCTCCGTCGCAGGGTTGACCACGTCGTAAGCAGTGGTCATGGCGCAGTTGAGCCTGATGTCATAGCCGCTCGAACCCCCGGAACCTTTCCCAGTCGGTGACGGCGGCGTCATAGGCCGCCAGCTCGATCCTGGCCATCGTGACGTAGTGGTCGACGACGTCGTCACCCAGGGCGGCCCTGGCCACCGTGCTGCGCTCGAACAGGTCGGCTGCCTCGCGCAGCGTCGAGGGCACGCGGGTGCCCTGGGACTCGTAGCCGTTGCCGATGAACTCCGGCCCGAGCTCGAGCCCCTGGTCGACGCCGTGCAGCCCGGCTGCGATGAGCGCCGCCACCGCGAGGTACTGGTTGACGTCGCCGCCGGGCACCCGGTTCTCGAAACGCAACGAGTGACCGTGCCCGACGACGCGCAGGGCACACGTCCGGTTGTCACGGCCCCACTGGACGGCGGTCGGCGCGAAGCTGCCTGCGACGTAGCGCTTGTAGGAGTTGATGTTCGGGGCCATCAGCAGCGTGAGCTCCGGCAGGCAGGCCAGCTGTCCGGCGAGGAACTGCTCGAAGAGCAGCGAGAAGCCATGCTCGCGGTCGCCGGCGAAGACCGGCTCTGCCTCCTCACCACGCAGGGACAGGTGGATGTGGCAGGAGTTGCCCTCGCGGGCGTCGTACTTCGCCATGAAGGTCAGGCTCATGCCCTCCTCGGCGGCGATCTCCTTGGCACCGTTCTTGTAGATGCCGTGCTGGTCGCAGGTGGCGATGGCCTCCTCGTACCGGAAAGCGATCTCGTGCTGGCCGAAGTTGCACTCGCCCTTGGCCGACTCCACCGTGAGACCGGCACCGGCCATGCTGTTGCGGATGCGCCGCAGGAGCGGCTCGATCCGCGCCGTCCCGAGCAGCGAGTAGTCGACGTTGTAGAGGTTGGCCGGCGTCATGTCGCGGTAGCCCTTGCGCCACGCGTCCTCGTAGGTGTCGCGGAAGACGATGAACTCGAGCTCCGTCCCGACGTACGCGGTCCAGCCCCGCTCGGCCAGCCGCGCCGTCTGCTTCTTGAGGATCTGCCGCGGCGAGGCGGGAACCGGCGTGCCGTCGAGCCAGAGGACGTCGGCGATGACCAGGACGGTGCCTGCCTGCCACGGCACGTGCCGCAGCGTCGACAGGTCGGGCCGCATCACGAAGTCGCCGTATCCGCTGTCCCAGGAGGACATCTCGTAGCCGGCGACGGTGTTCATGTCCACGTCGACGGCGAGCAGATAGCTGCACCCCTCGGCATCGTGCTCGACCGTGTCGTCGAGAAAGTGCCGTGCTGCCATGCGTTTTCCCTGCAGGCGACCCTGCATGTCCGTGATGGCCAGCAGGACCGTGTCGACGCTGCCGGCCTCGACGAGCCTGATCAGCTCGTCGAGGCCGAAGCGTCCTTGGGGTGCGTGGGTCACAGCGTCAGGTCACGCTCGATAGCGGCCAGCTCCTCGGCGCTGCCCTGGACGATCGGTCCCTTGAACCACTTGCGGGCCGAAACCATCCAGTAGATCCCAGCGAAACCGATCACCGCCAGAACGGCGATCGGAGCAAAGTTGAAGCTGTTCACCGTGATCGGCGAGAACTGCGGCCCGAGCAGCGGGAAGCAGATGACGACGACCCAGACGATGGCCAGCCAGCCGATGAGGGCACTCTTGTTGCCGAGCTGCCAGGGGCCGGGGGTGAAGTCGGATCCCCGAAGGCGGCGCAGCAGCACCGGGATCACGTACGAGATGTAGAGAGCGACCACGGCGACGGAGACGATGGCGAAGAACGCCACTGCGTAGCCCTTGTGCGTGTAGAGAGACGGCAGGCCGAGAATGAACGCACCGGCAACGGCGAACCAGATCGAGTTGGTGGGCGTTCGGGTGCGGTGGTTGATCCGGTGCCAGTACTTCGAGCCGGGGATCGCGCCGTCGCGTGAGAAGGCGTAGATCATCCGCGAGTTGGCCGTGACCGAGGCCGCTCCGCAGAAGAACTGCGCGACGAAGACCACGATCATCAGGAACTCTGCGCCGTGCCGGCCGATGGAGTCGATCCAGATCTGGGCGGCAGCCGGCACACCCAGGCCGGCCGCAGCGCCGTAACCCTCGCTGCCGACGGCGTAGGGGATGGCGTAGGTGAGGCCGACCATGAGGATGAAGCCGGCGACGACCGAGACCCAGATCGAGGTCATGATGCCGCGCGGCCCACTGACGGCGGCGTCGTGGGTCTCCTCGGTCATGTGCGCCGACGCGTCGAACCCGGTGATCGTGTACTGCGCCAGCATCATGCCGACAAGGGCAACCCAGATGAAGTTGCCGCCGAAGCCCCAGCCGGTGCCGTTGTAGTACTTGGTGAAGACGTCGGAGAAGGACTGGTGGTGGTCCGGCACGATGAACAGGACGCCGACCACGACCAGCACACCGATCAGGTGCCACCACACGCTGATGTTGTTGATCTTGGCCACGACGTTGACGCCGAGCGTGTTGATCAGCCCGTGCAGCACCAAGATGATCGTGTAGATCAGGAACAGTGAGCGGGGCGTCGGGCTGAAACCGCTGACCAACGACAGGAAGAAGCCGAAGAACGTGGCAAGACCGAAGTCGATGGACGCCGTGACGGCCACCTGACCGAGCAGGTTGAACCACCCGGTGAACCATGACCAGATCGGCGCCTTGCCCTCGGGAGCCAGCTTGGCTGCCCAGTAGTAGAGACCGCCGGCCGTCGGATAGCTGGAGCAGACCTCGGCCATCGCCGCTCCGACCAGGCAGCACATGCCGCCGACGAACAGCCAGCCCCAGATGATCACTCGCGGGCCGCCGGCGACCATGCCGAGGTAGTAGGTCGTCACCCCGCCGGTCAGGATCGAGATGATCGTGAAGGAGACGGCGAAGTTGGAGAACCAGCCCATCCCCCGGTGCAGCTCCTGCGCGTAGCCCAGCTCGTGCAAGCGGGCCTCGTCAGCCGTAGCTGTTGACGCGGGGTCCTTGGTCAGGTCCATGCAGGCTCTCCTCCGAAGCGGACGTACAGCAGTGCCCCCGATCAAGGCTTGATCGTCTGCGTAGTCCGCCCCGGTGTCAACGACTGTTTTCGTCGTCATGAGGCGTTAATACCAACGAAATCCGCAGTAACGCGGCGAGCGGCTCCAACAGTGGACGGTTGGTGTCCAACCAGGGCACACTGTCCAGCTCGCCGGCCGAGAGCCAGCGAACACTGCGGTGCTCGGTCACCGTCGGCGGGCCAACACCGACCCGCGCCGCATACACCCGGAGCACCCGGCCGCCGGGGATCGCCAGGTCCCCGCCGAGCTGGGCGCCGACGACTATGTCCACGCCCAGCTCCTCGCGGCACTCCCGTACGAGAGCCTGCACGTCGCTCTCGCCGGCCTCGACCTTGCCGCCGGGGAACTCCCAGCGCCCGGCCAGCTCCGGCGGCGCCGAGCGTTCACCCGCGAGGACGCGGGCCACCCCGCCGACCACCTCGACGATCGCCGCACCGACCACCACAGCCGCCATGGTCTGCATCATCGCCGCTGCGCGGGCGGGCTTCGGCCAACGCGGCCGAACGTCAGGCAGCCGCCGTGAGCTCCGCCACCTGCTCGTCGGTCAGGACGACGTCCACCGCTGCGCAGTTCTCCTCGAGGTGCGCCAACGTCGAGGTGCCGGGGATGGGCAGGATGACCGGCGATCGGGCCAGCAACCAGGCCAGCGCCACCTGGGCCGGTGTCGCGCCGGTGGCCTTGACGACGTGGTCGACCGCACCGCCCGGCTTGGCCAGATTGCCGTTGGCGATGGGGAACCAGGGAATGAAGGCGATGCCCCGGGTCTCGCAGTAGTCGAGGACGTCCTCGGACTGCCGGTTGGTCAGGTTGTAGAGGTTCTGCACGCTGACGATCTCGGCGACCTTGCCGGCCGCCTCGATCTGGTCGACGGAGACCTCGGAGAGGCCGATCTGGCCGATCTTGCCCTCGTCCTGCAGGTCCTTGAGCACCCCGACCTGGTCCTCCGCCGGCACCTGCGAGTCGATCCGGTGCAGCTGGAACAGCTCGATCCGGTCCAGGCCCAGCCGGCGCAGGCTCATCTCGACCTCCTGGCGGAGGTACTCCGGCCGCCCGACCGGGTGCCACTCGCCGGGCCCGGTCCGGACCAGTCCGGCCTTGGTGGCGACGAGCACCTGCTCGGGGTAGGGGCGGAGCGCCTCAGCGATGATCTCCTCGCTGACGTACGGCCCGTACGAGTTGGCGGTGTCGATGAAGTCGACGCCTAACTCGACGGCACGGCGTACGACGGCCACCGCCTCGGCGTGATCGCGCGGAGGGCCCCAGACGCCGGGGCCGGTGAGCTGCATGGCCCCGTAGCCGAGCCGGTGGACGGTACGGCCGCCGGCGAAGCTGAACGTGGACGAGTCAGTGAACGAGGTCATGGTTCCTCCAGAGGATGGTCCGTCTTCTCGGGCTCCAACCCCTAGCCGCGGGTCAGGATTCCGTCCGTCGGAAGCCGGCAGCAGCCTCGCGACTGCCGCAGGCGCCACCCAGCCGACGGTAGGCTCAGCCACATGAGAATCGGCGTAGCTCTCGACCGAGGCATCGACCGGTTGGCGCCGCAGCCCTGGTGGCGCAAGGTCGTGGTGCGCCAACAGGATCTATCCGGCCGGCTGGCCAACCTGGCATCCCTCGTACGGATCGCCCGGCTCCGGCTCACCAACCCGGGCGTGCAGATCGGCTTCGACAGCCGGATCGGGCCCGGGTGCGTCGTGCTCTGCGCCCCCGGCGCCCGCATCACGCTCCACGGGGTGACCCTGTCCCGGTCGGTCACGCTCGACGCGTCGCCCGGGGCGGTGCTCGACATCGCCGCGGACTTCATCGGGCCCGGATCCATCATCGCAGCCAAGCAAGCCGTCACCATCGGCCGGCACAGCCAGATCGGTGACATGGTGACCATCCGGGACCACAACCATCGGCACAGCACGGGGGTGGCCCTGGGTGAGCTGCAGTTCGACGTCCGGCCGGTGGTGGTCGGCGACAACGTCTGGCTCGGTTCCAAGGCGACGTTGACGGCGGGAACCACCGTGGGCGCGGACGCCCTGGTGGCCGCCGGAGCGGTGGTGACACGCGACGTGCCGGCCGGTGTACGGGTCGGCGGAGTGCCGGCCCGCCCGCTCTGACCCCGTCTCCGCCGAGGGCGATCAGGCCCGTCCCGTAGCCTGGAAGGCAATGACGGGAACCCTGGAACATGCAGCGACGCCGCCCCGCGCACGCCGGCGAGCGCCGCTGGTGCTGCTCATCGTGGTCGCCCTCGTCGCCACGGTGCTGACCAGTCTGCACCGTCACCCGTCGCCGAAGTCGGCCACTCCGGCCGGCAACGACAAGACCGCCTGCCTGTACACCCAGCACGACGTCAACCAGCTGCAGCAGATCCAGACCGCGTTCGGCCGGGCGTACAACTGCGCCGTGCTGTTCAACGACGTCGCGGAGACGTGGGCGCAGTGGGAGCGACCCTGGTTCGATCACGCGCCCTCGGGACAGCCGCAGTTCCAATGGCCGGACTGGGTGCGTCAGGGCGACGGCGCGCGCTTCGTCGTGGTGACCCAGGCGATGGTGCCCAAGGACGTGCCTGCCGACTGGCGAACCCGCGGAGCGGCAGGCGAGTACGACGGCTACATCCGCACCCTGGGCGCCGATCTGGTGTCCAGCGGCTTGTCCCACTCGATCATCCGGCTGGGTCACGAGGCGAACGGCACCTGGTACCACGACAACATCGGGAACACGCCGGCGGACTACAAGGCGTGGGCCGCCTACTGGGCGCACTTCTCCGCGGTGCTGAAGTCCGTGCCCGGCAACCACTTCCAGCTCGACTGGACGATCATGGCCGGCTACCGGGCCGTCACGTTCTCGCAGTACTACCCCGGCGACGGCGCCGTCGACATCATCGGCGTGGACGCCTACGACACAGCCGCCGACGGCAAACGCGACCAGCCCGCGCGGTGGAAGGAGATGTACTCCCAACCAGGGGGGATCGCGGCCCTCCTCAACTTCGCAGCCCAGCACCACAAGATCGCCAGCATCCCCGAGTGGGGCCTGGTCTCGTCGTCCAAGCACGAGGGCGCCGGCGACGACCCCTACTACATCAACCAGATGGCCGACCTGATCAAACGCACCCCCATCCGGTACGAGAACTACTTCGAGACCGAGCCCAAGACGGGCATCTTCGGCCAGGCGCCGGAGTCGAAGGCTGCCTACCTCGCCCGCTTCGGCCCCCAGGGCGACGTCCGGGGCATGTGAGCGGTCAGTACGGCGAACGCCCGTACCCGAACGCGTACAGCGGTGTCTTGCCGTCCCCGGTGTTGATCGGCTCGTCGGTCACCGCTGCGGGCCAGCTCACCGGCAGCTTGCCCGTGTAGCCCGCGCCGAACAGGTCGTCGGTGAGGCCGGCGCCCTCGCTTCCGGGCAGCCAGGCCGCCACGAAGGCGTTCGCCTTGGGCACCTGGTCCTTGATGACGACGGGCCGGCCGGACTCCAGGATCGCGATGCACTTGGTGACACGAGCGCAGATGTCGCTCAGCGCCGTGGAGTTGTCACTGCCGAACGCCAGCGTCGAGCTGTCGCCCTTGCCCTCGGCGTACGGTGTTTCTCCGCCGACCCAGATGCCGATGTCGCCCTTGTAGTTGCCCTTCGTGCGCGTCCCGACATTCTGCAGGGTGATGCTCGTTCCGGCCGTGGCCTGCTGCATGGCCTGCCAGAAGGTCGTGCCACCGGTGGTCGTCGTGCCGCTGCCGCCCTGCCAGGAGATGGACCAGCCGCCCATCTGGTAACCGAGGTTGTCGACCGACTTGCCGCCCACCACGATCTTGTAGGTGCCCGTCTTCGACAGGGGAAGCACGCCGTCGTTCTTGAGCAGCACCTGAGACTCGCGAACCGCCTGCCGGGCTACGGCCCGGTGGGCTGCCGAGCCAACCGTGGCGGTCCAGCTGCTGTCGGTGTACGGCGTGGTGAACAGGCCGAGGCCGAATTTCGCGTTGAGGATCCTGGTGACCGCGTCGTCCACCCGCGACTGCGGGATGAGTCCGCTGTTGACGCCGTTGACGACGGCGTTGATGGTGTCGACGTAGACGTCCGGCACCATGATCATGTCGATCCCCGCGTTGACGGCGTGTGCGACCTGGGCCGCGTACGTGGAGTCGGGCAGCTGCTTGACCCCGGCCCAGTCGCTCACCACGAGACCTTGGAAGTTCTGAGTTCCCTTGAGGACGTTGGTGATCAGGTAACTGTTGCCGTGATCCTTGACCCCGTTCCAGCTGGAGTAGCTGACCATGACGGAGCCCACGCCTGCAGCGATGGCGTGGGTGAACGGCGGCAGGTGAACCGCGTCCAGCTCGGCCTCCGAGATCTGCGCGTCACCCTGGTCGATGAGGTAGCCGCTGCTGCCGGTGCCGAACTTGGTGCCCCCGTCGGCCACGAAATGCTTCCCCGTCGCAAGGACCGACGTGGAGCTGAGTGAGCTGCCCTGGAACCCGGTCACCGCAGCGCCGGCCAAGGCGTTGCCGATCGAGGGGTCCTCGCCGAAGCTCTCGTACGCGCGCCCCCAGCGGTCATCGCGGGCGACGCACAGACATGGGGCGAAGGCCCAGCGGATGCCTGAACCGAGCACCTCCTGCCGGGTGACGTCCTCCTCCTGCTGCACCAACGACGCGTCCCGCGTCGCTCCCATGCCGATGTTGTGCGGAAAGACCACGGCGCCATTGATGTTGTTGTTGCCGTGCACGGCGTCGATGCCGTACAGCAGGGGAATCCCGAGCCGACTGTTCAGTGCGTAGCCCTGGAAGTTGTCCACCATCGACTTCCACTGCGCCGCCGTCCCTCCGGCGCCGTTCGGACCGCCACCTCCGCCGCTCAAGAGCGAGCCCAGCGCGTACGTGGAGATGTCGGTGTTGCTCTTGAGGTAGGTCCACGACACCTGCACCATCTGCCCTGCCTTCTCGGCCAGGGTCATCTTGCTCAGGCAGTCGGCCGTGGAGATGCAGCCGGGAGTGGCGGCGGACGAGGTGGCGAGCGGTGCGGCCGAGAGCGCGCCGGTGCACAGCAGCGCGGCCGTGACCAAGGTCGCCCGGCGGAGCAGGCGCGGGGTTCGGGACGAGGACGAGACGGACAGGGTCATGCGAAGAATCCCCTTTCGCTTCACGAGGCAGACGTCGGTGTCGACCCCCGTGCCTGCGAGGCGCATGCACCGGGTGAGCTCCGCTGTGGGGCGGCCTCACGGTACTCGTCTGACAACAACCCGTGAAGAGCCGTCAAGCAACCATGACGGCTCCTCAGCCGGAGTCCGAGGCGTCGCCGCCAGTGCCGAAGTGCCGCTTCCAGGCTGCCCGTGCGCCGCCGGCGCTCGCCAGCGCCAGTCCCCCGTTCGCTGTCGTCTCCTGCCAGGTCTGGTAGCTCACGACGTTGCCGGCGACGAGCCCCGCGACCTGGTCGACGAAGAAGGCGTCATCACCGCCGCCGCCACTCCTTGCGGCGTCGACCAGCCCCCACTCCGAGATGCTCAGCGGCTTGCCGTGCGCCTTGGCATAGGCCACCAGCGCCGCCAGTCCGGCGGTCGCACCGAGCTGGCTGTTCCACCGGGCCGGCTGGCTCAGACCAACCGTCGTCGATGCACTGTCGTACTGCGCGATGCCGATGACGTCGACATAGCTGTCCCCCGGGTAGTAGGAGTCGAAGGCGAGGGGCCGGTAGTTGCCGTTGATGGACCAGTCGAACGTGAAGTGGGCACCCGGCACTGCTCGCATCGCGGTGACAATCCTTGCCCAGTAAGTCTTCCAGGCCGTCATGTCGGCCGTCGTCGAGCCGATCGAGTCCATGTTCCAGTCACCGTTGCCCTTGGGGGACAGCCGGATGATGGCCGAGCCCATCCCGGCGGCGACCAGGTGGGAGGCCAACGCGGTGGCGTGGGCGTCATAGGCGCCGGCAGCTCCCTGCTGCCGCCAGTCGGTCGGCATGCCCTGGGGGATGACCGACTGGGTGAGCACCACCGTACGCGTGCCCTGGCCGTCGGCGACCCACTTCGGCCACTGGTAGTCGGGATAGACGGACGGTGACATCGTCAGCTGCCACGGGGTTTCCCAGGCGCTCCACGTGGCGGGGGTGGAGTTCGACAGCGCGGCGCAGTAGATGGGCCTGCCCATCATCCAGACGAAGCTCTGCAGCTTGGCCAGGCTGGCCTGGGAGTCGACGCAGACCCGCTTGCTGTCGCCGGCGACCCGCGGCGGACCGCTGGGGGCGGGAACGGTCGGTGGCGGCGTCGCGGTGGCCGTGGGGACGGGTGTGCTGCCGGGCAGCGAGTCACCGGTGGCGCCGAAGTGCCGTTTCCAAGATGCTCGTGCCCCTGCCATCGTCTGCAGCCGCGCAGTGCCTCCTACGACGACGTTGAAGTACGACTGGTAGCGCACGTTGTTGTTCCGCACGAGCAGTGCGATCTGGTCGACGTAGTAGGCGTCGTCGCCGCCGCCGTTCGGATCGATCGTCGGATCCATGACCCCCCACTCGGGAATCGAGAGGGGTTTGCCGTGCGCCACGGCAAAGTCGACCAATGCCTTGAGCCCGTACGGCTGGTTCAGCAAAGTGTTCCAGCGCAGCGGCTGGACGGTGCCCGTGCCGGGCGAGACCGAGTCGTACTGGTCGATCCCCACGATGTCGACCGCGGCGTCGCCGGGGTAGTACTGGTCGAACGGCACCGGCTGGTGGGCAGCGTTGACCGTCCAGTCGAGCTCGAAGTGGCTCCCGGGCGTGGACTTCAGCACCGAGGAGAAGTGCGCCCAGTACGCGCGCCACGCCGCCTGGTCGGCCGCGGTCGTGCCGATCGAGTCGAAGTACCACTCTCCGTTCGCCTCGTGGCCGAGGCGGATGATCGCCGAGCCGGCGCCGCCGGCGACCAGGCTGGCACCCAGGGCGCGGATCTGGTCGTCATAGGCCCCGGATGCGCCGAGGCTGCGCCAGTCGCCGACGGTCCCGTTGGGAACCATCGACTGGGTCACCACGAGCGTGCGACTGCCGGCCCGCAGCCACGCCGGCCAGGCGAACTGCGTGTCGGCGGCCGCCGCGTGCAGGAACCACGGGTTCGACCAGTCGGCCCAGGTCGACGCCGTGTCGTTGAAGACGACGGCACAGTCCAGCTGCCGACCCACCAACCAGCCGAACTGCTGCAGCAGGCTGAGGTTGTTCGCGGTGTACGCACAGGCCGTCTTCTGGTTCGGAACGGCGGTGGACGTGGCGGCCGCCGGAGCTTGCACTGCGGCGGACGTCGTGACGACCGCGCCCGCAGAGGTGGCCACGAAGGGCACCAGTAAAGAAATGGCAAGGAAACTGCCGGCCGCGATGCCCAGCACTGATTTTCTCCTGCTCAGGGGCGCGCGGAGATTCTCTTGATCATTCATGGGGGGTCCTCCGTGTGGGGTACCGCGCAATCCGCCACGGCGATGACTACATCGAAAGCAACGCCTTCGATCTCAAGCGGCGCCGGCGGCGCTATGCCTGGCAAGCAGGTGGTCTTCAGCCCCCCATGGCCGCTGACTGGGCCGATCGGGTGACGCTGAAACGGATGAACCAGCCCTTTCGGGTAGCGAACGGGTGACAGACGGGCAGGGTTGCTTCACCTCGACCCCGGGGCCGCCGAAGCAGTCCGGGACAGGCGAGGCAGGCAGACAGCGGGAGCACCATGCATATCCACCGGCGCATCATTGTCTCATTGATTCTGATGGCGCTGCTATTGCCCCTCGGCACAGCAGCAGGAGGCATAACCGCGCAGGCGGCAACTCCAGCGGACAGCAAGACCTCGTGCGTTTACACCCAGCACAGCATCAGTGGCCTTGCGCGCTTCTCATCATTGATCGGCCGCGATGTCACCTGCGCCGTGGTGTTCAACGACGTCGCGACGAACTGGACCGACTGGGCGAACCCCTGGATCCTGGGCGGCAACGACCCCAACGTACGGTGGGCCGACTGGGCGGCGGCCAAGCCCGGGCGCAGCCTCGTCATCACGCAGTCCCTGGTCCCCACCGGCATCGACCCGGACTGGCGGGCGCTGGGCGCGAGCGGAGCCTATGACCAGCACATCCGCGACTGGGCGACAGCACTCGTCGCCGGCGGGCTCGGCTCCTCGATCGTCCGGCTGGGACACGAGGCCAACGGCGACTGGTACTACGACTCGATCGGGACGACCCCGACCGAGTTCGCCAGCTGGGCAGCCTACTGGGCGCACTTCGTGCGGGTGGCCCGTACCGTGGCGGGCGCGCAATTCAGCTTCGACTGGACGGTCAACGCCGGCTACCGGCGCATCGCGTTCGACTCGTACTATCCCGGCGACGACGTCGTGGACATCATCGGAATCGACCAGTACGACGGCATCGCCTACGCGCCGAGTCCGCCACCGGCGACCCCGCAGGCCCGGTGGGCCGGCATCCTGGCAGCTACGGACGGGCTGGGTGCGCTGATGGCCTACGCCACCGCCCACGGCAAACCGCTCAGCCTTCCCGAGTGGGGGCTCATGGTGGCCGGGTCCGCGAACGGCACCGGAGGAGGCGACGACGGCTACTACGTCGACCAGATCGCCAACATCGTACGGACGCACGTCGTGGCCTACCAAGGCCTGTGGGAGCTGGACAATCCCAGCTCCCCGCTGGCGCTCGAGACCAACCCGGCCGCCCTCGCCAGGTACGAGCTGCACTTCGGTGACCACGGCGACGCCTTGCCTGTTCCCGCGGCCACCGCGTCGCCGGGCGGGACGACAGGCGGGGACGCCGGCACGACCCCCCCAACCACGGCCGCCCCGCCCGCGGCCGCCCCGCCCGCGGCCGGTCCCACGGGCACCGCGACCTCCCCGGTGACCGCACCGCCCGGTAAGACGCCGGCCTCCCGGACCGGCATCACGTCCTGGGTGTCGGCAACGAAGGTGATCAAGGGCCACAAGGTGCGGATCAGCGTCAAGCTCATGGCCGCCGGTCACCCGCTGTCCGGGCAGCAGGTGAGCCTGCAGCGCCTGGTGGGCAAGCGCTGGCTGTCCGTCAAGACCTTGCGCAGCGACAAGTCCGGCCACGCGTCGACTGTACGTACGGTGACGGGGACCGCGACGTATCGCCTGCGCTTCGCCGGAACGACCCGCCAGCAGCCGGCACAGACGCGAGCGTTCCGGCTGGTCCTGCGCACCGTGAAAGCCGGATGAGCCGTTCTCGCAACGATTTGGCAAAACCAGGTGAACCGTTGGCACAACGGTAATCGCGGCGAAAACTCGGTTCAGTAGCATGGCAACGGTGCCGACCCAGACCCTGTGTCCCGAATGCACCGAGGTAGCCGCTTGTGACTGCTCTGCCAACGCCACAGCATCTTCACCTGCTACGCCGAGCCACGTTCGGCCCGACGCCGGCATCACTGGCAGAGCTCTCCCACCTCGGTTCCCGACGGTGGCTGGACCGGCAGCTGCACCCAGCCTCGATTCCCGACCCGCTCGGTGACCGCTTGGTCAAGAGGTTCCCACGGCTCGCGCTCAGCACCGAACAGCGACGGGCGAGCCTGTCCGGCGCCGGCAAGTTCGCCTGTGTGACCGACCTGACGGCGCTGACCATCGGCCGGGCTGTGTGGAGCAGCCGGCAGCTCCAGGAGATGATGACGTCCACCTGGGCCGACCACTTCAGTGTCTTCAACGGCCCGGATCTCTGGGACTGCAGGGCTTCCCTGGACCACGATGCCGTACGCCCCAACGCCCTCGGCCGGTTCGAGCACCTGTTGTCCGCGGTCGTACGCCATCCGGCCATGCTGAAGTTCCTCTCCGCCGACCAGTCGACGGCCGCGGCGCCCAACGAGAACCTCGGCCGCGAGCTGCTCGAGCTGCACACGGTCGGGCTGGCTTCCGGCTTCTCCGAGGCTGACGTGAAGGCGTCGGCCAAGGTGCTCACCGGGCTCTCGGTCGGGCCTGACGGCGCCATGACCTACCGTCCTGAGCGGCACTACGTAGGGCCGTTGCGCGTGCTCGGCTGGTCTGCTGCCAACGCCAGCCCTGGGGCCGGCCCCCAGGTCCTGAGCTCCTACCTGCACTACCTGGCCCACCATCCGGCGACGGCGGCGAACGTGGCCAGGCGGCTCGCGGTGCGGTTCGTGAGTGACGCGCCCTCAGCTGCCCTCGTCCACCGCCTGGCCGAGAACTACCTGGCCAGCGGCACCCGCATCGACGTCGTCCTTCGCGCCTTGTTCAGCAGCCACGAGTTCGCGGCCTCGCACGGTGCCAAGGTGCGCCGGCCGTTCGAGGACATCGCTGCGACGTACCGCGTGCTGGGTTGCCGGCCCGCCAGTCACGGCACGGCGGGGCTTGCGACGC
The DNA here is from genome assembly GCA_033851545.1 of Frankiales bacterium. Classification (GTDB taxonomy): domain Bacteria; phylum Actinomycetota; class Actinomycetes; order JAWWOL01; family JAWWOL01; genus JAWWOL01. Next base: position 30,015 of record JAWWOO010000016.1, read on the forward strand.
TGGTCTGGGTCAGCGCCCAGTCCGGCAACCAGCCGCTGTCCTGGCCCCAGCCCAACGGCTACCCCGACGTCGCATCGGCCTGGGCCTCGCCCTCCGGTCAGGTCGCGCGCTGGACCATGCACTACAACGCCGCATCCGGGGGCTGGACCCGGGCGCTGCACACACCGCCCCTGCGCGCATTGCTGCCCGCAACGCTGCCCGGCACCTGGGCCGAGCTCGTCGATGCGTTGACCACCCGGCTGACTTTCACCCGCTGGAAGCCGGCTCACCGCGCGGCTCTGCTGTCGTTCCTCGGCAGGAGCGCCCACGAACGAGTCCATGCCCTCGACTGGTCCACCACGTCCAAACTGCCCGAGCTGGTCGCCCTGGTGCTGGGCTCCCCCTACTTCCAGGTGCGCTGATGACCGACAACTGTGACTGTGCGCCGGCCCTGAGCCGGCGTTCGTTCCTGACCGGCCTCGCCGCGACCGCCGGTGTCGCCGCCTTGGACGACGGGCTCTCCACCCGGGTGGCCTTTGCGGGAGGGCCCGTGGCCGGCGACGTGCTGGTCGTGCTGAGCCTCAGAGGGGGCGTGGACGGCCTCTCGGCCGTGGCACCGGTCACTGACCCGGCCTACCTCGCTGCCCGGCCCACCATCGCGCTGCAAGCCGCGCAGGCGATCCAGCTGGACCAGACGTTCGGCATGCATCCGGCACTGTCCCCCCTGCTGCCGTGGTGGAGGTCCGGTGAGCTGGCGGTCGTACACGCGGTCGGACAGGGCGATCCCAGCCGGTCCCACTTCCGGGCGATGGAGGAGATGGAGCGAGCTGCCCCGGGGACGTCCCTGCGCACGGGGTGGCTGGACCGGGTGCTCGGGCTCCGCCAGGGCTCCGGGCCGCTCCAGGCCGTGGCGATGGGAGCCGCGCCGTTGCCGCAGGCCCTGCGCGGCCCTGCACCGGTGATGTCGGCGTGGGACCTCGACTCCTTCCGGCTCGGCTGGATCCCTTCCACCGACCCGCAACGGCAGCTGCGGTGGTCCACAGCGATGAACCGGCTCCAGGCCGGCACGAAGCCCAGCATCGCGGCACCGGCCCGCGCGGCCCTCCACGCGATGGCCACCGTACGGACGGTCCGCAAGCGCGAGCCTGACGGAGGTCACTACCCCGCCACGAAGCTGGGCGGTGCCCTGCACGACGTGGCCCGGCTGATCAAGGCCGACGTCGGCATGCAGCTCGCCTGTGTGGACTTCGGCAACTGGGACATGCACGCAGGGCTGGGACGGGTGGGCCAAGGCTGGATGCACCAGCAGCTCGGGGATCTGGCCGCTGCACTCGCTTCCTTCGCCACCGATCTGGGCGACCAGCTGCGCCGGGTCACCGTGGTGACCCTCTCGGAGTTCGGCCGGCGCGTGGCCGAGAACGGCTCGGGTGGTCTCGACCACGGCCACGGCAATGCGATGTTCCTGCTCGGGGGAGGCGTCGTCGGCGGCCGGGTGCACGGCACGTGGCCCGGCCTTGCTCCGGCGGGACTCGACGCCGGTGACCTGCCGGTCACCACCGACTACCGCAGCGTCCTGAGCGAGATTCTCCGCAGCCGGTGCGGCGTCGCCCGTACGGGGTCGGTGTTCCCCGGCTTCCGCGGGACGGCCCTGGGGGTGGTCCGGCCACTCTGACCGCCCACCGCTACGATCAGGTGGTGCGCGGCAGTCGGGTCCGGCGTCGGCTGACCCGGCTGGTGGCTGTCCCTGGCGCCGTCCTCCTGGTGTGGGTCCTCGTCTGCTTCCGGCTCCTCGTGCACCCTGACCTCGACCGGGTCGTCCCGGCGGACGCAGTGGTCATGCTGGGGGGCAGCTCGGGCGCCCGGCTCGACACCGCCGTGGCGCTGATGAGCGCCGGCAAAGCCGGCCAGCTGGTCGTCTCCACACCCTCCGACGGCTCGTCGACGCGGTCCAAGCAGTTCTGCGCGCAGCCGCACCCCTATCCCGTGCTGTGCTTCGACCCATCGCCGTCCACGACCCGCGGTGAGGCCGAGGAGATCCGCCGACTCGCGCTCGCCCGGCAGTGGCACACCGTCATCGTCGTGACGTCGGTGTTCCACATCTCCCGGGCCCGCATGACGATTCACCGCTGCTTCAAGGGAAAGCTGCTGATGGTGGCACCCCAGCACGAGGGCATTTCCCTGGCCACCTGGGCCTACCAGTTCGGCTACCAGACTGCCGGCTGGGTCCAGGCTCAGTGGCTGCGGTCCTGCTGAACCAGCTCGCCGAGCAGACCGGCAATGTCATCGACACTCGGCTCGTGCCTGAGCGCTTTGAGCTGCGACTCGGCGTTCGCCAGCAGCGCCTCACGCGTCGACCCGTCAAGGGCCCTGCTCATGCCACGCGCGATGGACGTCGGCTCGTCGACGTCGACGAACACGGCAGCATCGCCGGCGACCTCTCGCAACGAGCCGCCTGTGCCTGTCACTGCTGGGATCCCGTGCAGGAACGCCTCGACGATCGGCAGGCCGAACCCTTCGAACCGGGACGGGTAGACCAGCCCGGCAGCTCCGTCGAGCCAGCCGCTCTTGTCCTGGTCACTCACGTAGCCGGTACGGAGGACGAGAGGCGCCCTGCGGTCCATCAGCTCGGCCAACGGCGCAGGCACGCTGCCGAGACAGACCAACCCCACTCCGGCATGGTCGGCCTGGAGCGCGTCCACCGCTGACAGCAGCTGGGGCACGTTCTTTCGCGGGTCGTAGCCGCCGCTGTAGACGAAGTAGCGCTCCGGTGCCCGCTGATCGCGTACGGATGCGGATCCGCCCGCCTGGTCCGGCAGCGACGGGTAGAGCACCGCCACGTTGTTCACCCTGAGGATCCGCCGGACGTCTGCGGCCGTCTGATGCGAGTTGGCGATGACCAGGTCGACGGCCGTGACGGCTGCAGCCACCGACAGCAGGTACTTTGCCGCCCAGGCCGGTCGGTTCGTGAGGTAGAGCCGCGGCATCAGGACGGGGATCAGGTCGTGGACGACGAGGGCCATCCGGGTGGGACCGCGGAAGAACGCCGGGAGGCCGTAGTTGGCTCCGGCCAGGTGGACGTCCGGCTTGTGCTGCCTGAGGTAACGGCGCAGTCCCAGCTGTTCCCAGCGGAACCCGCTCCGCTCGGCAATCGTGGCCGTCGCTGCCTCGGGGTAGGTGACGGCCAGCTGCTCGGCATGGGCGTGGTCGTCGGTCAGCAGGGTGACGGAGCCATCCGAACGGCACAAGGCGTTGATCGCCGCGTCGAGATAGACCGAGATCCCGATGCCCGGGCGCTTCAGGTAACGGGCGTCGACGGTTACCCGGAGGGCTGCCTCACCCGGTGACGGCTTCGGCATCCGCCCACGCCTCCCGCCGGTTGCGCACGACCCACCAGGCACCTGCCCCGAACAACAGGACGTTGACCACCTCGCCCCAGAACCACGCCCGGCCGATGTCGACGAGGGACGACGCCGCCAGGGCCGCCAGCAACAGGACGACCACGGCGTTCGCCGCATTCACGATGGTGCTGAAGAAGACCCGCTTGTCGAGGTAGAGCACGGTGCCGAAGATGAAGTTCGCGGCCACCATCACGGCAGAGGCCACGAGGTAACGCAACAGACCGACCGCCGCATGTCCGTACGAGGCACCGAACATCTGCAGCAGCAGGGGCGCCGCGACGTAGGCCACGGCCAGGATCGGCAGCACCGTGCCCGCGATGAGCTGGGATCCCTTGCGGATCAGGCTCAGTCGGCCGGCCTCCTGATAGGAGCCTTCGGCGAGCATCGAGCGGCTCACCATGCTGGGGAGGGTGAACAACAGGCTCGCAACCGCGTAGGCGACGTACCAGTAGGTCACCGAGGCCGTGCCCCACTTGTCCAGGAGCAGCAGGGGAAGCACGGTGGCCGGGATGCCACCGACCAGCGCAGCGAGGTAGTTGCCCATCGAGAAGCGCCACAGCAGCTGGACCGAGACCCGGTCGATCCGGATCCGCGGCCGGTAGGCGCCGCCCCGGCAGAGCCGGTAGACCAGCAGGGCCAGCGCGGTCGCCCACGCCGCGGCCTGGGCGGAGAAGGCGGCGAGAGCGCCGATCGGCAGCAGCACCACCAGCAGCCCCAGCCGCACGCCGCTGGCGACGAGCGTCGTACGGACGAGTCGGCCGGCATCCCTGTTGGCGATGAACGACGACTCCGCCACACCCTGGAGGCTGGTCAGGACGCCGCCGACGAGCAGCGCGATGACGATGTACGGGCCGCCGGCCTTGCGAATGCCGGCCGATGCCGGCGACAGCAGAAACGCCGTGGTGGCCAGCAGCATGCCTCCGGCTGCGACGGTGAAGCAGGTATCGAGCATCGCGGCACGGTCCGGCGCCGTCGGCAGCATGCGCACCACGGAATAGCTGAGCCCGAGACCGCTGAGGCTCAGCACCAGGGCCACGGCCGACAGGGCCGAGGTGGAGACGCCCAGCCGCCCGGGGCTGTAGAGATGCGCGGCCATCACCGTGAAGACGAAGCCGACCGCGGCGCCGACCAGCTGGTTGGCCACGAGCAGCATCGAGTTGCGGACCATGCCGTCGGCAAGGCCGCGACGCAGCCGGCCGGGAATGCCGGCAGGGCCACGGCGCCGGCGAGCGGCCGGAGGCGGCGGCAGCAGGCCGGCAACCGACTGGTCGGTCATCGTCAGGCCGTCGACGTCACTGGTCATGAACGAGGACCTCTTTCAGTGATCTCACGGACGATTTTCGCCGGGACGCCGGAGACGACCACCCACGCGGGGATCTCGCCCTTGACCACGGAACCGGCACCGACCACGGTGCCTTCCCCGATGGTCGTGCCGGGAAGCACCACCACCTGCCGGGCCAGCCACACGTCGTCCTCGATGACCACCGGCGCGGTGCGCACCCCGTGGCCCATTTCGAGCTCGTGGAAGTTGGTGTCGTAGACGGCTGACAGATCGCCGATGCGTACCCGGGAGCCGATCGTCACCGACAGCTCGGCATGGACAACGCTGCCCTGGTTGAGGAAGACGTCGTCGCCGATCACGAGGGAGCCTCCGCTGCCCGTACCGATCGAGGCTCTGAACTGGCGGCCGGACGTGCTGAAGTGGCGGCCCACGCGGATCTCGCCCCTGTTCGTGATCAGCGGCGGCCGGCCCATCATCGAGGGGAGGGCGCCGTGCTCCACGCGGTGACGCCGGAGGGTCAGCTCGGCTCGGGCGACGCGTACGCCCGCTCCGGCGAGGTACCAGCCGCGCTGAAACTCCCGGCGTGGCAAGGAAAGTTCGGGGTCGCCATCAGGGAGCCTCACCGGGCTGCCACCGTCCGCCGGACCTGGTCGAGGCGCTGCTCGACCTCCGCCGGGTCCGTGTTGTCGCTGTCGACCAGCTGGTGCATCAGCAGCAGGGTAGCGCGGGCAGCGGTCGACCAGTCCAGCTGACCCAGTCGCTGCCTGCCCCGCTCCCCCTCGGCCAGCAGCTCGGCAGTCGACCGCGAGAACAGCCGTACCAGGGCCGACCGCAGCCCTGGGAGGCCGGGGTCGAAGAACTCGACACCGCCGCCGGCGAGGTCGGTCAGTCCCGGCAGAGACGGCACGACGACGAGACGGCCGAAGGAGGCCGGCAGGAGGGCCGAGCCGCTCGTCGTCACCGTCCGGAAAGGAAGCACCACGGCGTCGGCCGCGTAGAAGAACGTGGACACCTGTTCGTCGGGAACGTGGCCGAGGTGCAGCTGCACGACGTCGGCGAGGCCGGCATCCTCGACCGCCCGCTCTAGCCGGCGCCGCAGCAGGGCGTCGTCGCACCGGCCGGCAATGAGAACCCGTACACCGTCGGGCAACCGGTCCGCGGCAGTGAGAGCGGCGACGGCGGCCACCAGGTCCTCGACCCCCTTGTACGCCTGGACGATGCCGAAGAACAGCAGCACCCGCGCGTCCTCCGGGAGATCCAGTCGGCTCCGGGCCTCGGCAGCCGTGACCGGCCGGCCATAGACATCGGTGTAGGGACCGTGCGCCACCACCTGCGTGACCGGCAGGCCATCGGGTCCGGCGAGCTGGGCGAGGTCCCGCGCTGCCACCGGGGTGTGGACCAGCACGGCGTCGCACCTGCGGAGCAGCAGCCGGCGAGCCCTGCGGTCGTCCCGGAAGACCTGCTCGTGCGGCAGGACGTTGTGCGCGGTCCAGACCAGCTTCAGCCCGGCCAGCCGGGCCGTGAGCAGGACCAGGGCAAACCAGCGTTCCATCAGTAAGCGGACGGACGGACGGTGGCCGAACACCGGGAGCACGAAGCGGTAGACCCAGTGCAGGTGCAGCACGGAGTAGCCGCGAAGCCGGCACCACACCAGGGTCAGCGGCAGCAGCAACAGGTTCACCGAGTGCGACCTGGTCGGCTCCGGCACGTAGCCCACCTGGGCACCGAGCTCGCGCATCTGCCCGTACAGGAGCTCCTGGTACGGGTTCGCGTCGCGAGGGAGGGCGACCACCTTGACCTGCTTCACCTGGCGTGGCCGGCAACGAAACCGAGGGCGCCCGCGCCGTAGCAGAGATGGTCCATGAGCGTCCGCGCCGGCTGCGACGACCGGTTGCGGAGCAGAGGTACGGCGACCAGCAGCGGATAGGCCTTGAACTTCAAGGTCAACGGCAGTCCGAGGAGGAACAGCGGGTAGGCCACCAGGATCGGATCGCGCTGCGGCATCGACTTCCAGCGGGCGGCGGTGCGATGCGTTGCGTAGAGCTTGGCCCGGCCGGCGCCGTAGTACCAGGCCCGCTTGACCTGGCGCGCGGTGCCGCCCCAGTCGTGGTCCACCCGCGCCTCCGGCACGAGCCGGATCCGCACGCCGGCATCGTTGAGGCGCCAGGTGAAGTCGGTGTCGGAGCAGTAGTCGAACGTCTCGTCGAAGCCGCCGACCTTCTGGAACGCCTCGCGGGTAAAGGCGAGGTTGATGGTGGCGCACTCCTCGAGGTACTCCCCCTCGACGCCCCACGTGTCGTAGATGTGCCGTCCGCTGGCGCTGCCGGTCATGCCGCACGTGGCCGACTCGCGTCCGGCGACGATCGGCCCGACCAGTCGGCTCAGCCACCCATCCCGCGGGTAGCAGCCCGCGTCGGTGTAGACGATGATGTCGCCGCGGGCCTCGGCCACGCCCCGGTTGCGCTGCTCGGGGATGGTGACCCGCTTGCCAGGCACCGGCTCGAAGTCGATCCAGCGCACCCAAGGCCGCGCCGCGCGGATGTCGTCGAGGCGCTTGCGGGACGCGTCCACCACGATTACCTCGTGCTCGACCTCGTCGGTCATGCCGGCCAGCGCATCGAGCGTGCCGGCCAAGGCCCGTTCGTTCTTGCTGATCACGACGATGGACACGAACGTCATTCGAAAACCTCCGACGTACCGGTGGAGTAGATGAGCGACTTGTACCGGTTGAGGAACACGGTCGGGTAGACGTAGGTGCTCAGCTCGTCACCGATACCACCCCTGGCCCGGCCGTCGACGATGTTCCGCGACGGCGCGAACACGTACGCCCGCTGGTCCAACGTCTTCGGCGTCAGGTCGGAGAACAGACCGTCCGTGACGCCCGAGTCGGCCAGCAGCGTGAGCAGCCCGTACCTGTCGGTGAAGATCGGCGCATCCTTCTTGCGGTTGTCACCGAGCCACCGCGCCGCCGCCATGTCCTGCGCGGACGTGTAGAACCGCTCGTGGTACTCCCCTCGGGTCTGCAGGTTGCCAGGGGCCGAACCGGTCAGGGCCGGCACCAGACCGGAGGAGTCGGCATAGGCGACGAAGAGCAGTCCGGTGGCCCCGGTCGCGATCGCCGCCCGGCCGAGCGAACCCCGACTTATCTTGGCCTGCAAGGATTCCAGCAGCACGCCTAGCCCTACGACCAGGACGCACGAGGTCTGGAGCGCGAGCCGTTCCGGGTTGTAGGCATTGGCGAACGAGGAGCTCACCCGGGCAAGGGCCGTCACCCCGAGCAGGACGACGACCAGCAGCCCGAGATCGAGATCGGTCTTTCGCCGGCGCAGCCGCACCAGCAGCAGAACGGCGCCCACGACGAATCCCAGGTTGACCAGCTGGCGACTGGTCGTCACCAGCCCGCCCCATGGCGTCGCGGCCGAGGGCAGCAGGCCGGGACCCGATGACGCGGTCGAGGCGACGGCGGGGAAGTTGGCCTGCGCCCCCTTTCCGTACGGGATCAGCCAGGTGCGGAGCGGCCCGTACTTCGCTGCGGCGTCGGCGAAGAACTGCTTGGGCGGGACGTCCTGCGTCACGTTGCCGCCGAGCCAGGTCTGCAGCAACGAGTTGCCCTTGTTCGGCAAGATCTGCACGCCCTCCGTGGCGAGGGTGGTGCCGAAGCTGGAGACGTTGCCGGTGGAGTGCGTGATCGGCCCGTTCCACGTGTACGAGGCGGCGGCCATGGCCACGACCACCAGGAGCGCGAACACCGGCTTCGACCGCGGCCCGGAGCGCCGCCTCAGTCGGCCGAACGCCACAAAAATCCAGCGCAGCACGGTGATCCCGACCAAGGCCAGCACGGTGATGTAACCGGTCGAGTAGTGCGACAGCACCAGGCCGAGCGCCAGCACGAGGAGCAGCAGCTGCGACCGCACCCGCGGCAGCCGGGGCGTGAACGCCACCAGCAGCAGCGCGATGAACAGCAGCAACCCGATCTCCTGCCGGGCCAGCGCAGGGATTTCCGGGACCAGCGCAGCCTGCAGCACGACGAGGGACGCACCGAGGAACGCCGTCTTGGGACGGAGCCAACGGGTGGCGAGCACGTAGACGCCCACGGGCATCAGGCCGAACAACGCGGGATAGACGATCTTGAAGATCCACACATCGCCGAACCCGGTCAGCTCCGCCAGCGCCGTGGGCAGCGCGGTGATGCTGAGCAGGGCGGCATACGCGTTGCCCGGCATCACCACCCAGCGCGCCGCGGCGTGGGTCGCCTGGAAGGTGCCGAACTCCTGCTGGATGTCGAAGCCGTAGAGGCTCGGCCCGTGCATCGAGTACGACAGCAGCAGCGCGAGATAGGCGCTGTAGAGCACCCAGGGCGCGGCTCGGCGGGCGGACCGGCCGCGGAGGATCAGCACGGCCAGCATGGACAGCCCGCTTACCGAGAGGGCCGCGACGAGCAGGGTGATCCCCTTGTCGTTGTCGATGCGCTCCACGCCGCCGGCAGCCAGCAACGGCGCCAGCAGGGTCACCGCCGCGACGGGCGGTGCCTCGATGCGTGGCCGGGGAAGGCCGGCCCTGACGATGAGACAGGCCGCAGCCAGGCCGACGAGCAGGACGTTGAGACCGGTGAGCAACGGCCCCGTGGTGAGCGGTCGGTCGTTGCCGAACGGTGGCAACAGCTGGTTGACGGCCAGCACCATGAAGGTGAGCAGCGCGATCGAGGCTCCGACCGCGCACACCAGCCACCGTGCGCCTTCCAGCAGGATGCCGAGCGCCCTGAGCAGGAGAGCCCCGGGGACGACGAACATGATGCCCAGCACGAGGATCGACAGCGAGATGCTGTGCCTGCCGAGGACGGCGAGGTCGAGCACGGCCAGACCCACCAGTCCCGCGCTCACCTGGCGCAGCACGGATCCGGACTTGTCCCTGCGTCGGTGAGTGGCAGCCTGTTCAGCGTCCACCACACCCAGGGCCGTGGTGTTCGGTGCGGTCTCGAGCGCCGATGCCATCAGGCCTCCTCCCCTGCTGCGAACTGGTCCCGGCCGGTCAGCATCATCCCGGCGAAGCCGACATCGCTGCAGCCCTCCTGGAGCAGCTGAAGGTAGGGGTAGACCAGCCACTCGGGCCGACGACGGACGACCGCCTTCGCCGGCCAGTGCGCAAACAGCAGCTGCGGCATGAGCAGAGCCGCCACAGCCCAGCGCGGACGGCGCAGAAACGCCGCGGCGGCGAGAGCCGCAACCACCAGCAACGGCAGCGGATAGACAGTGGGGCTCAGGTCGGAGTGCTTCAGGTACATGCGTGCGTTTCCTCGACCGTAGGCTTTGCTTCGGCGCAGGGTGTCCCGCAGCGAAGGCTCGAACTCGTGGATTACCAAGGCTTCCGGCACGAATCGAAGGCGACCGGCGCCGCTGAGCACCAGCCGACGACAGAGGTCTTCCTCCTCGCCGCCGAAATGGAACCGCTCGTCGAAGCCCTCGGCCAGCTTGAGAGTCTCGACCCGAAAGGCCATGTTGGCGCCCACGACGGAGCTGACGTCCCGAGCGCCCGTCGGCTGCTGCGGGGCGACACTGCGTCGCACGTAGAGCCAGAGTCGGTGGGCGAGTCCGTCACTCTCGAGCAGGTCGCTCTCCAGGGGCAGCAATGGGTTGTTCGCCTGCAGGTAACGCCGGGTCAACGAGTCGGCGTCCACGCCCAGGACGGCGCCGCCTGCGCCGATCACGCCGGGGTCGCTCTCGATGGCCGGCAGGAGACGCTCCAGCCAGTCGGGCGCCGGCCGGCAGTCGTCGTCGGTGAAGACGACCACCGGCGCGTTCGCACTGCGCCACCCGGTGTTGCGCGCAGCGGCAAGGCCGGCGTTGCGTTCGTGCACGATGACCCGTACGCCATGCGCACGCGCGACGTCGGCTGTCCCGTCGGAGGATCCGTCGTCCACGACCAGCACCTCGAGCTGGTCGTGGAGGGTCTGGGTGGCAAGGGCTTCGAGCACCTTCGGCAGCTCACCTGCACCGTTGAAGCAGCAGACGACCACCGTCGCCCGAGGGGCCGTCATACGGCTACCCGCTGGGACGGCGGCACAGCGGCCGAGTTGCCCAGCCGGGCGAGGGCCTCCATGGCCAGCCGCCGGGGGGCCCCGAGCTCCCGCACCCGCGCGTACTGCTCCCGCCATCCGTTGCCTGGCGCTCGGAGCTGTTCCGCGAGGGCATCGGCGATACCGTCCGGGGTCAGCGAACGGAAGATGGGCAGCGTCCCTGCGAACAGCTCGGCCAGCCCGCCGGCAGTGGTGGCGAGGACGGGCACGTCCGCGGCGAGGGCAAGCTGCGCCACTCCGCTCTGCTCAGTGTTGGTGTAGGGCAAGGCAACCAGGTCGCAGGCACGGAACCACGCACCCACCTCTCCAGCGGGGACATGGCCAGTCGTCACCACGTCGGCGGTCAGCCCCAGCTCCTCGATCCGGCTCAGCACCGCCGCGAGGTAGTCGCGGTCGGCCCGCTCGAAGCGGCTGAAGGCCGGCGGCCTGGGCCGGACGTCCCCGGCGATGACCAGACGGAGATCTCCCCGCAGGTGCGGCGCCAGCTCGAACAGGCGGGCAAGGCCCTCGACCAGCTCGCGGAGACCCTTCTCGACGTGGACGTAGCCGAAGAACAACAGCACCGTGGAGTCGGTCAGGCCGTGACGCCGGCGAAGTTCCGACGGCTCGGTAGTGAAGGCCGGCAGGTCGTAGACCGGGTGCGGGACGACCAGGACCCGGGTGGCCGGCAGCTTCAGGACGTCGCGCACGACGCCGGCGGAGGCCTCCGTGTGCACGTGCACGACGTCGGTCACCATGGAGACCAACCGGTAGTAGATGCGACCGGGACGACCCAGCCGCTCCAGGTCCCGGGTCACCTCGTGGTGGGTGACGAGGATGCGGGCCCCCTTCAGGCGCAGCGCCGCGATGAGCAGCCACAGCGGCGGCAGCAGAGGCCCGTAGGTCGCAATGCCGTGCTGCAGGTGGACGGCGTCGGCGTGCCAGCCGGCTGCCCGGCGGTAGGTCCGCCACCAGGTCATCGGCGACCAGGAGACCAGCCCCAGGACCGGCATCGACGAACGGGCGGCGTCGGCCGTTGTCGTCACCGCTGCCATCGTGGTGCCGGCATCCGTGTACGCCTGAGCCAGTTTGCCTGCGTAGTCGGCAATCCCGTCCCTGGCCGGGGGCAGCGGGCTGATCGAGATGACCCTCATGAGCGGTAGACCTTGGCGACCTGCGCGGCAAGCGCGTCCCAGCTGTACTCGCCGGCGGTTTCGAGAGCGCCTGCCGACAGCCGGTCCACGTCGTCCAGCGCGGCGGTCAACGCCAACGTCATCGCGTCCACCGTCGCCGGGACGACGTAGCCGTTGACGTCGGCGACCACCAGCGAACGGGCGAAGTTGTCCTCGTGGTCACTCGTGACCACCGGCGTGCCGCAGGCCAGGGCCTCGAGGGCGACCATGCCGAACCCCTCTCGCTCGGTCGGGAACGCGAGCACGGAGGCGCTCTTCATGGCGGCCAGCACGTCGAGCCGGTCTTCGAGGGCACCGACCAGCTCGACCCTGTCCCCGAGGCCGAGCCGCTGCACCCGGGCTTCGAGCGCGGGCTGCTCCGGGCCCTTGCCGATGACGGTCAGGGAGACGTTGCGACCCTGGTCACGCAACCTGGCCACGACGTCGATGACGACGTCGACCTTCTTGTGCTCCAGCAGCCGGCCCACGCAGAGCAGGTCGACCGTGCCGGCTGCCCGGGGCGCAGCCGCGATCTCCTCCGCGTCGACGCCGTTCGGCACAACGGTGATCAGGGCTCTGCCGCGGCTGATCTCGCGGAGCCGCTCGGCAGTGCCCTCCGAGGCGGCGATGATGTGGTCGGGCAGCGACACGGCCAGGCGCTCGCACCAGGCGGCGATGACACCGAGCCGGCCGAGGTATTCCCGCCAGTAGGCAGGACCCCAGACCTCGTGCCAGGTGACGACCAGTGGCTTACGCCTCAGCGTGGCCACCATCCGGAGCGGGAACAGCGGCAGGAACGGGATCGCGTCGCCCTCGAGCACGTCAAACCGCTTGGTCAGCATGCGGAAGCAGGCGAGCGCGAAGACCACGGCCTGGCGGATGGAACGGCGGGATCCGGAGTAGAGCGGCACGAACGGCGACATCGCATGCAGGCCGACCGGACCCAGCGCGCTGGTGCGCGGTCCGGGCCACCAGCGCATGGTGTAGACGTCGACGTCGACGGCGTGTGCGGACATCCGCTGGGAGAGGGCGTGGTGCCGGACTTCCTTGCCACCCTTGTTGAACGGGGCGAGGGCGTCGGTCACCAGCGCGACGACGAGCCGGTCCTGGGACGTCGTGGGTTGCTCAGACAGCACAACGACCACTCCCCGCCTTGGCGGCCGGTGCCGTCTGGTCCGGGATGGCCCAGAAGTGGATGCTCTCCACCTTGCCCGAGTCGTCGCGCACGTCGACGTTGATCTCGCTACGCACCTTGCAGCTCGCAACCTTCAGATGTACGGGCACCGATAGTGCGGCCCCGCCCGCAAGGGTCAGTGACTTGGCCTCGAGCTGCTTGAGGTGACCCGGCAGGCCACTGCTGACGACCGTGCGGTAGATGCGGGTGCTCGTCGACTGGTTGTGGACAACGTAGGCGAACGAGGTCGTCCCGTTGGCCTTGACCGCCGCGTGGATCGGGTTGGGTGAGGAGAAATAGACCTCGGTGAACGAGGCCGTCGCCGGAAGCACACCCAGCGATTCCAGCTGACGGTGCACCGGCGTCGCCTGGGCGATCGCCGGAACCGAGAGCAGCGCCACCCCGACGAGACCGACCCCGAGCCGGCGCTTGGCCGGGCTCATCATTCGGCGACCTCGATGAGAGCTGCGTCGCCCCCGGCCGACTCGATGACGCCGTCGCGGTGGGCAGGAAGGTCCAGCGCCGGCCCGGCTGCCGCGGCTTCGTCGCCGGGGACCGCGGTGGGCCGGGCCAGCGATACGAGCGAGCCGGCGCCGTGGCCGAGGGGCAGGGCCGGCGGCAGCTGGATCTTGCGGGACAGCCGCACACGTCCGAGCACCCGGAAGCACTGGACGCCGTCACGCCAGTTGATCTTCTTGCCCTCGTGGTGGGACCGGGCGAAGTAGGAGACGGGGACCTCGAACGGACGGATGCCCATCTTGAGGGCGTTCGCGGTGATCTCCGTGTCGAGGCCGAAGCCGGACTCCCGCAGGTCCATGGCGCGCAGGATCTCCAGCGGCACCAGCTTGAGGCAGGTGTGCAGATCACTGATGTACGAGCCGAACAGCACGTTCGTCGCCAGCGTCATGACCCGGTTGCCCACGGCGTAGTGCAGCGAGTGGTAGACGGTGTTCACCCCGAAGAGCCGGGTCCCGTAGACCACGCGGCAGCGCCCGGCGATGATGGGCGCGAGCAGCGGCGGCAGGTCGGTCGCGGAGTACTCCATGTCGGCGTCGAAGGGCACCAGGTGCGTGCCGGTGGCAGCCTGGATGGCGGTGCGCAGAGCAGCACCCTTGCCCAGGTTGCGCGGGTGCGTCAGCACCACGACTCTGTCGTCGTCGATCGCGCGCAGCTGCTCGGCGGTGCTGTCCGTGCTGCCGTCGTCGACGACGATCAGCTCGACCGGGCACGGGTAGTCCACGTCGAGCACGTGGTGGATCGCCCGTGTGACGGTCGCACCCTCGTTGTAGGCGGGCATGACGATGCTGAGCCGGACAGCTAGTTCCGGCGTGCGCTTACGCCCGTGCGTCTCGGTGAAGGCGACGTCGTCGCTTTCGACCATGACGCCGCGCAGCGACGTGGGGCCGTGGGACGTGGCATAAAGACCCTGAGGCATGGTGATTTTTCCCCTCGCAGGCTTCTTGCGAAAAGTGACGCAACAAGTGTGGTGACTGGCTGTTATGACTGTATCCGAGGATTGTGACCGTCCGACCCGAGGCACTAAAGAGTTAACCCGACGGACTTATGCTGTACGGATAGCCGCACGCAGTTGATGGCATCCTTCGTAGCCACGCCAAGGCCGAGGCGACACGACCTGAAGGACTGTCGTCATCGACCGCGCACCCGAAGCAACTCGGACATCAACTCGGGACATATCGTATAGCACCGAGCGCGCGTTACCGGCGGTGGGGCTGACCGGACCGGTTCGGCCGGTCACCCTGGACGGGCGGCGGGACCCAGCAGCCATGGCCCTGCAGGCTGGCCCGCAGGCCGCTCGGCGGCCGCTTCGGTGCGAAGACTCGAAGCGTGTGCTACCGGCCTCATACAATACTTGGCACGGATTCTTTGCTGATCACGATCAGATCACGACGGCGTAAGCAGATTGTTGCCGTCAGCGGGTCCCACGGACGCGCGTGGCGGCCGTCAACATATTTGGCAAAGCCTTTACCTGCTGCCGCTCCGTCCGTCATTTGTCGCTTACCCAACCGCAACCGGAGGGCTTCCCGGCCGGCGGTCATGGGGCCGGCTCCCCGGCCGGCTTCGACTCCGAGGCTCACGGTCGCCAGCAAACCTCACGCAGCCTTCAGGCTTGTCGTGCACGATGGATGTCGTGGCGCCCTCGGAGCCAAGACACCTGGATCAAGGCGACATGGCGTCCGTCGGCCCGGTCGCCGTGTCCGAGCGTGCCCGCACGCCGCAGGCCAGGGCGCAGGGCAGAGGGTGGCCCCGACGACGGCTGGTCGCGATCGCCGTGGGGCTGGTCGTACTCATCGCGGTGGTGGCCGCGCTCCCCGTCGCGGACGAGGACAGCTTCTTCGACGTGTTCCGCTCGGTGAGGTCCACCCTTCGTGGCTTCGGGGCCCTGCGGTGGCAGTTCCTGCCGGCCCTGGTCGCCGTTGCCGCTCTCCACTACGCCTGCGCCGCCCTGGCGCTGCAGGCAGCCGCCGGGACGCGGCTGCCGCTCGGCCGGACGATCCTGGCGCAGCTGGCCGCATCGACAGCGAACCGCCTGACACCCGCCGGCCTCGGCGGCGCGGCCGTCAATGTCCGCTACCTGACCGTCAGTGGTGCCACGACGGCGACCGCAGTGGCGGGCGTGGTCATTGCCCTCGCGATCGTGGGTTCGCTGGCGGATCTCGTGCTCCTCGTTTTCCTGGTCGCTGCCGGTGGAACGGTGGGACTGGGCGGGGGCAGAGCAGCCCTCAGCGCCTTGAGGAGCCGCGCAGTGCACCTGACCGGACCGAGCGCCGTCAGGATCGCCCTGGCAGGCGTCATCGTGGCCCTGGTGGCGACCGTCGTCGCACGCCTCGTCTCCCGGCGGCGCCGGGCGTCCTGCGCCGACGAGGCGACCGCCTCGGCGTTTCGTACCCTCGGCCGCCTCGCGATCAGCAATGCTCGGCACGTGACCGATGTCGCACGGCGCCCCCGTGACCTTGCCGCCCTCGTCGCCGCGTCGGGCGCCACCACGGTGCTGATGGGGCTGGGCCTGGCCGTTGCCGTACGGGCTGTTCCGGGGCCGACGCCGGGCAGCCACGTCGGCACCATCGTCAGCGCGTACATGATCGGCGCCGCTGTCGGCTCGGCCGTGCCCACCCCTGCCGGCGTCGGCTCCGCCGAGGCGAGCCTGGTGGGCGCACTCGCGGTCGTGAACGTCCCCGTCGCGCATGCGCTGCAGAGCGTGCTCCTGTTCCGGTTGATCGTCTTCTGGTCGCCGGCCGTTGTCGGGCTAGGGGCCGCTCGGATGCTCCGGCAGCGGGGGGCCCTGTGACCGTTCAGCCGCTGAGCCCACCGCAGGCCGCCCATCGGCACCCAGGAGACCGGGCCGGGGGGCTGGCAACCGTTGTCACCCCCAGCCTCGTCGCTGCGGTGCTCGCCTACTTCTACGTGCGGCACACCCCGTTGGTCGCCGATCTTGCGGCGCAGACGGCGCGGGGGGAGCTGTTCACCCGCAGCGGCGAGGTCGCGTGGTGGACCGGGTGGTACGGCGGCATCGCGACCAGCTCGTACAGCCTGGTCACGCCCGGTCTGCTCGGCTGGCTCGGTCCGGTCGTCCTCGGCGCGGTCAGCCTCGTCGCGACCCCCCTTGCGGCGATCCCGCTCCTGCGGCCGGCTCGGCGCCCGCTGGCCGGCGGCGTGGTGCTCGCGCTCACGGCCGCGGCTGACGTGGCGACCGGACGGACGACCTTCGCGGCCGGCGTGGTCGTCGCCTTGCTCTCGCTCAGCGCCGCGGTCCGCGGCCGGTCGCGGTGGGCCGCCGGCCTGGCGATGCTGGCCGTCTTCACCAGCCCGGTGGCCGGGCTGCTGGGACTGCTGATCGCGGTCTCGGTCGCGGCGCTCACACCGCTGCGCCGGCCGTGGCTGTGCGCCGGCGCCGGCGCGTTGGCCGGCCTCGCCGCGCTGTGGTGGCTTGCCGGCGGCCGGGGCTCGGGATTCCAACCGTTCGGGGCGACGGACTTCGTGCTGACCCTGCTCGCGGCCGGGTTCGTGCTCGTCGCCCCCGTCGGCCGGATCCTGCGCGGTGTCGCGCTGGCCAGCTGCCTCGCCGCTGTCGTCGCTTTCGTGGTGCCGTCGCCGATCGGTTCCAACCTGACCCGGATCGTGCTGATGGGTGCGGCCCCGGCGGTCATCGCCAACGCGCGGCTACGGCCGCGCTGGCTCATCACCGCGACGGTGCTCAGCGCCATGCTGCCGGGCGTCCTGCTCGTCGGCAGCATGGTCGACGCAAGTCGCCCTGGCAGCTCTGAACAGTTCGTTGCCGCCCTGCGGTCCCAGCTCGCCGCCGAACCGCTGCTGCGCAGTCACCGGCTGGAGGTCGTGGACGTGGCGACGCACTGGCCATCAGCCCGGCTGCTGCCCACGGTCACGCTGGCCCGCGGCTGGGAGCGCCAGGCCGACGAGGAGCTCAACCCCGAGCTCTACCAGGGGCCGGCGCTGACGCCCACGGCGTACCGGCAGTTCCTCGATCGCAACGCCGTGGCCTTCATCGCGGTCCCTCGCGATGCGCCCCTGGACTTCGGCACGGTCCGCGAGGCTGCGCTGATCGGGGCGGGCCTGCCCTACCTCACCCTGAGCTGGAGCAACGCCTCCTGGGAGCTCTACGCGGTGCGTGACCCGACCCCTGTCGTGGCGGCACCGGCCACCGACGTGCAGCTCACCGACACCGGGGCGCTCTTCAGCGTCCCCCGCGCCGGAAGCTACGCCGTACGGGTGAACTGGTCGTCCTTCCTCGTGGTCACCGGAGGCACCGTGAGCCCGACCCCGGAAGGCGACGTCCAGCTGCAGCTGACCGGGCCCGGAACGCACCAGCTGCACGCGGTATGGCGCGTGCCATAGCTACCCGACGGCGATCCAGGCCGCGGTGGCCGCAGGCAGCATGCCCTCGGCCGTGAGCGGGCCGCTGACGAGAACCGGCTTGCCGTCGGGCAGAGCCACCGGCTCGGCAGACACGTTGACCAGGCAGGAGAACCCCGGTGTACGGGAGAAGGCCAGCACGCCCTCAGGAGCCGGGAGCCACTGCAGGTCCCCGTCCCCCAGCGCCGGCAGCTCGCGGCGCAGCCGCAGTGCGGCCCGGTAGAGCGACAGCACGGAGTCGCCGTCGCGGCTCTCCGCCTCGGCCGTCGAACCCGCCCAGCTCTTCGGCTGGGGCAGCCAGGGCGGCGGGGAGCCCTCGGGGCTGAACCCGTACGGCGGGGCGTCCCCCGACCACGGGATCGGCACCCGGCAGCCGTCGCGGCCGTGGCCGATGCCGGTCCGGAAGGCCCTCGGGTCCTGCAGCACCTCGAACGGCAGGTCCTCGACCTCGGGCAGGCCGAGCTCCTCGCCCTGGTAGATGTAGGCCCCTCCGGGCAGCGCCAGCATGAGCAGGGCCGCCGCCCGTGCCCGCCGTAAGCCCAGCTCGAAGTCGGCCGGCAGGGCCAGCAGGTCCTCGAGCCACACGCGCTCGACGATCTCGCCCTGCGGCCGGGCGTAGCGGGACACCTCGCGCGGCACGTCGTGGTTGGCCAGCACCCACGTGGGCGGCGCCCCGACCTGGCGGTGGGCGTCGAGGGTCCGGTCGATCGTCTGCCGCAGCAGGCCGGCGTTCCAGGGTGTGTTGAGGAACTCGAAGTTGAAGGCCGTGTGCAGCTCGTCCGGCCGGACGTAGTCGACCAGCCGGGCGGCCGGTTGCACCCACGCCTCGGCGACGAAGACGCGCGGGTCGGCGTAGGAGTCCGCGAGCGCCCGCCAGGACCGGTAGATGTCGTGAACGGTCGGCTGGTCCCAGTGCGGGTGCTCGCCCTGCCCCAGGTCGCCCTCGGGCGGCAACGGCCAGACGAGCTGGCCCACGTCGACCAGGCCTTCGGCCTTGACCAGGCCGTGCGCGACGTCGATCCGGAAACCGTCGATCCCCCGGTCGAACCAGAACCGCAGTGTCGCCTCGAAGTCCGCGCGGACCTCAGGGTTGCTCCAGTCCAGGTCGGGCTGCTCGGGGGCGAACAGGTGGAGATACCACTGGCCGTCGGCGACCCGGGACCAGGCGCGGCCGCCGAACTGGCTCACCCAGTCGTTCGGCGGCTGGTCGTCGGCGATGTTCTCGGTATCCCGGAACAGGAAGCGCGCCCGCTCCGGCGAACCCCGGCCGGCGGCGAGGGCCTGCTGGAACCACTCGTGCTGGTCCGAGGTGTGGTTGGGCACGATGTCCAGGAGCACCCGCAGGCCGAGGTCGTGCGCTTCGGCAATGAGCTGCTCCGCCTCCGCCATCGTGCCGAACACCGGCTCGATGTCGCGGTAGTCGGAGACGTCGTAGCCGGCGTCCTTCATCGGCGACGGATACCACGGGCTGATCCAGACCGCGTCGACACCGAGGTCGGCGAGGTAGGCCAGATGGGCGCGGAGGCCGGCGATGTCGCCGATGCCGTCGCCGTTGCCGTCAGCGAAGCTGCGAGGATAGACCTGGTAGACGACGGCGCTGCGCCACCAGTCCGTACGGGGAAGAGTCACCACGAACACGCTAGCCCACCGCCGAGGCTGGAGCTGTGCCGGGAACATGCTGGGGCCGCGCATGACGAGACCCGGCACGCGGATCGCGTACCGGGCCTCGGTCGTGCTAGTCAGGCTTCCCGGGAGGGTCAGTCGTCCCAGGGGCCATAGTCGGGGTCATGCATGGCTTGCTCCTTATCAGTGGTGCGTGTCTGTGGGTGCGTCGCTGGCTGTGATCGCGACGACCGGGCTGGGCATCTCTGCCTCGCGCCCTCGGAAAAGTTCTCGGCAGCTCAGCCGGAACCTTGAGGCCGGTAACTGGCCTCACGCCTCCTGCAAAGCCCGTTCTGCGGATTTTTGTTCCGGCAGGACGAGCACCAGGGGCGCTGTCACGGGCTCAGTGGGCCCGTCGAACCAGCCGTCGAGCGGCTGGCGCGTGAGACAAGCATTGCACATCGCGAACTGGTCGAGGCAGTAAGCAGGCGGTCCCCAGCGCAGCCAGCGCCGGACGCCGCTGCGCACCAGGCTGTGCACCTGGGGGGTGCCGCACTGGTTGCAGGCCCGGCGACGTGCCGACAGGACGGTGCCGACCCGCATCGGTTTCAGGACATTCTCCTTCATGGGACCGACGCTAGGTACGCGGTGTTGCGGGCTCGTGACACCCAGGTTGGCGGTAGGTGAAGTCCTGGGACCGATCCGGGGACGTGATGGCGACGGGCAGGTTTCGCAGGTGGTCACTCCGCGCGGACGTCGAGGCCCATCCTGGTGGCCAACACGACGGTCTGGTCCACCGTGATGATCGCCGAGCGCAGGTCCGTACTGTCCAGGTCGAACGAGGACAGGTCGCTGCCGCGGAGGTCAGCTCCCCGGAAGTCGGCCTTGCCGGTCCAAGCGCCCGACAGGTCTAGACCACGTAGCACAGCTCCTGCGGCCCTTATGCCCGTCAGGTCGGCCTCCCGCATCCGTACGTCGGTCAGCTCAGCAGCGGTGAGGTCAGCCCCGGCCAGCCCCACGAACGACCAGTCACCGCCGGAGACCTTGAGCAGGCTGAAGCTGCAGTGGTCGAACCGGCTGCCGACGAGCTTGCACCGCAGAAAGGTCGCGTCGAAGAACGAGCAGCCGGTGAAGGTGCAGTTCACGAACGCAGCGTCGGTATGGCTGGAGACGTTGAACTTCACGTTGCGGAACGTGCAGTCGGCGAAGACCGCTCCGACGTCCTCCCAGTCCATCATGTCGACGTCGGCAAAGATGGTGCTCTCGTACTCGAGGACAGCGGGGTTCCAGTCCGCGTCACGGATGGTCGTCGCGGGGTCAGCCACGGACGGGCTCGAGCAGGAACACCGGGATCAACCGGTCGGTCCGCTTCTGGTAGTCGGCATAGCTGGGGTAGGCGGCGACGGCGCGCTGCCACCACAGGACGTACTCGTCACCCGACAGCTCGCGCGCGGTCATGTCCTGCTTGTACGGACCGTCCTGCAGCTCGACCAGCGGGTGGGCCTTGAGGTTGTGGTACCAGGTCGGGTGGGTCGGTGCCCCGCCCTGCGAGGCGACCGCCGCGTACTTGCCCTCGTGCTCGACGCGCATCAACGGGTTCTTGCGCACCTTGCCGCTGCGGGCGCCGATGCTGGTCACGATGATCACCGGCAGTCCGGTGTCCCGCAGGGTCAGTCCCTCGGTGCCGCCGGAGCCCTCGTACAGCTCGACCTGGTCGCGTACCCACTTCTGCGGACTGGGCTCGTATTCACCGGTGAGGGGCATACCCCTACTTCTACACCGGCGCTGACGGTGCCACCAACGTCGCGTGGGTCAGGCCCGGCCGTCGGCCGCCACGGGGACCCGTGCGCCTTGCACCTGGCCGGTGCGCGAGCCCGGCGTCATCGCGTCGGGCCACTTCGCGGCCGTGACGTAGAGGATCCCGTCGCCCAGCGCGCAGGCGAACGCACCCCGGTCCAGGCTGACAGTGTCGAGCACCCGCCCGCCCTCCGCGACGCGTACACACTGCTGGTTCGGCACATCGGCGTACCAGACGGCGTTCTCGGCATCGAGGCAGATGCCGTCGGGTGCCGCAGTGTCGTCGAGCTTGGCCCATACCCGTTGGTGCGACAGGGATCCGTCCTCGGCGATGTCGAAGGCGCTCAGCTGATGCCCGTACGACTCGGCGACGATCAGCCTGGAGTCGTCCGGCGTCACGGCCATGCCGTTCGGGAACGCGACGCCCTCGGCGACCTGGCGTAGGTCGCCGCCCGGGGTGACGACGGAGACCGTACCGGGGCGGAACTCGCCGCCCGGGAAGTCGAACCCGATGTGGTTGACGAAGACGTTGCCCCGGCTGTCGACGGCGATGTCGTTCCAGCCTGGTCGCCCCAGGTCGGCGTAGGTGACCAGCGCGCCGCCCTCCAGGATGAGCAGCTTGCCCTCCCTGGCAGACACGACGACGAGCCGACCGTCGGGCAGCCAGTCGATGCAGAACGGCAACGAGGCGACCTTGGCGACCACCTCGCTCGTACCGTCGGGATCCATCACGATGATCTCCTGGGCACCCCAGTCGCAGAGCCAGAGCCGGCCGTCGTGCCAGCGGGGGGACTCGCCCATGACGAGCCCGTCCAGGAGAACTGTGGTGTCGGACATCGAAATCTCCTCCGGGTCGGTGGTTCACTCACCAGGGATGTCGAGATCGGCCATGCGGTTTCGACATCGAGGGCAAACCAACAGTTGCCACTCCGGGAGGCTGCCGTGAAGTACGTCATCCTGATCTATCACAACCCTGGCGCGCGCCAGCAGTTCGAGGCTCTCCCTGCGGATCAACGGGCTCGCGGCCTGGCGGTCTACGAGGCACTGAACGAGGAGCTGAGGGCCTCCGGTGAGCTGATCGTCTCGGAGCCGCTCGCCGACCCGTCGACCGGCAAGAAGGTGTCGGTGCGGGACGGCAGGGTCGTCACGACCGACGGGCCCTTCGCCGAGGCCAAGGAACACCTCGCCGGGCTCTACCTCATCGACTGCGACAGCATGGACAGAGCCGTCGGGTATGCGGCCCGCATCCCGGAGGCGTCGTTCGCGACGGTCGAGGTGCGGCCGATCCTCGGCTTTCAGGGGACAGACATGTGACGCAACAGCTCGAGGATCTGCTCCGCGACCTCGTACCCCGGGTGCTCGGCGTTCTCGTGCGGCACTACGGCGACCTCGAGACCTGCGAGGACGCCGTGCAGGAGGCACTGCTGGCGGCGGCGACGCAGTGGTTGGTCGACGGGATACCGGCCAACCCGGCTGGATGGCTGGTGACCGTGGCTTCCCGGCGGCGGGTCGAGCTGTGGCGCAGCGAAACGGCCCGTCGCCACCGCGAGGAGACCCTGGCTGCCGCGCCGCAACCCGCCGCGGCCTCGGCAATCGACGACACGCTGACCCTGCTCGTCCTGTGTTGCCATCCATCGCTCACGCCCGTCTCCCAGGTCGCGCTGACCCTCCGGGCGGTCGGCGGTCTCAGCACTGCCGAGATCGCCCGCGGTTTCCTGGTGCCCGACTCGACGATCGGTCAGCGAATCAGCAGGGCCAAGCGGCAGCTGCGGGATCAGGAGTTCCGGCTGCCGCCGCCGGAGCAGCTGCCGGACCGGGTCGCGGCAGTCCGGCACGTGCTCTACCTCATCTTCAACGAGGGATACACCGCCAGCTCCGGCCCGGCCCTGACCCGAGTTGAGCTGTCCGCCGAGGCCATCCGGCTCACCCGTCAGCTGCACGCCCAGCTGCCCGCCGACGGCGAGGCCCGCGGCCTGCTGGCGTTGATGCTGCTCACCGACGCCCGCCGGCCGGCCCGTACCGGACCTGCCGGCGAGCTCATCCCGTTGGCCGAGCAGGACCGCTCGCTGTGGTCTGCGCCCGCCATCGCCGAGGGAGTCGCGCTGATCACCTCGTCGCTGGCGTCGGCCCGCGTCGGGCCGTACCAGCTGCAGGCCGCCATCGCCGCCGTCCACGACGAGGCTCCCTCGCCCGAGGCGACAGACTGGCCGCAGATCCTGGCGCTGTACGGGCTTCTCGACGCGCTGGCACCGGGCCCGATGGTGACGCTCAACCGCATCGTCGCCCTCGCGATGGTCGACGGACCGGCCACCGGACTCAACGCTCTGGACGCGGCCGCTGCGGAGCTCGCGGGACACTACCGAGCCGATGCCGTGCGGGCGCACCTGCTCGACCTGGCCGGGGATCATGCCCTGGCGCGGACGTACTACGAGTCAGCGGCCAGGCGGACCCTCAGCCTGCCGGAACGCGGCTACCTCGAGGCACGCGCCCGCCGCCGTTAGGCTGCTGCCCTTTCCCGGGCACGGTGTCGAGGAACAAGCTCGCGGGCCCGCGAATAGCTCGGCCCGGATCCTGAAAAGGGCGGCAGCCACCTTGTCGATCCGCGACTCCAGCACCGGCTTTCCTCCCTCGCCCACCGCCGCGAGTTCGCCGTCGATGCCCTGAAGATCGTCCGCTCCTTCGTCATCACCGCGACGGTCTTTGACCGTGGCGCATCGGGCTCGGCCGGGCCCTCTGGCAGGTGGTCAGCGTTCGCTGTCGGGTCGGTAGTCCCAGGGTTTGGTGGTGTAGGTGCGGCCGAGGGGGGTGGTGCAGTGCAGGGTGCCGTCGGGGTCTTGCCGGGTGTGGTAGTGGCCGTGGGTTTTGGCCCGGTGGGTGTACCGGCACAGGGAGGCGAGGTTGCGAGCGGACGTGGATCCGCCTTGGTCGTCGGCCTGGTCGGGGACATCGTCCAGCTCGGGGACGTCGTTCTGCTCGGGGACGTCGTCGGGCACCTGGTCGTCGTCCCGTTCGGAGACGGTCTTCTGCTCGGAGTGGTCCCGTTCGGGGACGGCTTTCTGTTCGGGGACGGCTTTCTGTTCGGGGACGTCGTTCTGCTCGGAGTCGCGCTCGTGTTCGTGGTGTCGGAAGGGTTGGGTGTGGTCGAGGTCGCAGTGCTCGGCGGGTTGGGTGCAGCCGGGGAACCGGCAGTGCCGGTCCCGGGCTCGGGTGTAGGTGTCGAGGTCTTTGGGTGGTCGGTAGCTGCGGGTGTGGTAGTCGAGGAGGTGTCCGTCGACTGGGTGGTAGATCATCCGTTGGAACTCGCTGTCGGTGGCCAGCTGGCGGGCCATCTCGGCTGGGATCTTGCCGTAGCCGGCCAGTTCCCCGGTGTCCTGGCGCAGCCCGAGCAGGGTGGGCAGCGAGATCAGCAGCCGGGTGATCACCTTGGGGGTCAGTGGGGTGGTCGGGTCGCCGGGGGGGGAGCCGAGCACACAGCCGATCAACGCATCGGCCATCCGCTCGTCGACGTTCCGGTCGTCGCCCGGGTCCGGGCTTTCGACCGTCGCGGCCCGCTGCAGGTGTTGCTGGATGGCGACTGCTTCGACGGGCGGGAGGTAGGCATACATCAGGACCAGCCCGTCGGTGCCGCGGTGGTCGAAGCCGACCCGGCGGGTTTTGCGGTTCTTGGCGAACATCCGCACCCCCCAGTCCGGGTCGACCCTGCGGGCGGCGTCCCGCACCGCGGTGCGCAGCTCCGCCCCGGTCAACCCGGCGGCGTGGGGCAGGATGTCCGCCTCGACCTGGGCGGCCAGCTCCGGGGGCAGGGTGGTCAGGGTCTGCAGCATCAGCCACACCCGGTAGCCGTCGATCCGCCCCTGGGCGAGCAGCTGCTGGGTGGCGGTGAAGGTGGAGCCCATCAGCCGGGCGTGCCGGATCCGCCCGGCCGCGTGACCGACCGTGACATGCAGCGCGGCGGCCAGCTCCAGCGGGGCGAACTCGTCGGACCGGGCCGCCTGCCTGTCCTGCGGGTCTGGGTCCGGGCCGACCAGGTCGAGCAGCGCGGCTTGTTCCGCGGCGGTCGTCCAGGCCAGCTGCGGCTGCCACAGCTGCACCACGGTGAGTTTCTGCTCGTCGGTCAGCGGCTGCCCGCGCAACGACACCAGCAGCCGGGCCGCCTCCGGCCCGGGGCCGGCCGCGCTGATCGCCAGCAGGGTTTCCTCCACCGACAGCGGACCCAGCTCGGCCATTTCGGCGCACTGCTCCGGGCAGCCCACGGTGTCCGTCTCGGACACGGCGTCCAGCCACCACGGGGCCCCAGCCCAATCGGTGGCGGTGACGTCGTCCATGAAAAGAACAGTAGAGCAGGGGTACGACAGTTTCCGGACCCAGACGGCACATCCCCTGAAAACATTGAAGAATTTTCGGGAGACTCCCGTCCCCCGCCGGGACCGGCGACGCTAGTCCTTCGGCCTGAAGGTCTTAGCCCGCTCGCCGAAGACGGAGGCATCGGTCTCCCACCAGGGCCTCATCAGCTCGCCCGGGTTGGCCAGGTCGTGCGCTGGGCCGTGCGCATCGAGACGCGCATCGATGACGGCAGCGTGTCGTGCGTCAGCCCGCACCCATTGGTAGACAAGTGCTGCCAGGAAAGGGATGTCGAGGATCTCAGCAATCACCCAGAGCACCTCACCGCCACGCACCTGCGAGGCGTGGGCTGCTGTTGCCGAGTGGTGAGCGAGGAAGACGCTCGGGGCAAGGAGGTCCTGCCGGATGGTGATGACGATGCCCGGGATGGCGTCGAGGAGCAGCTCGAGGAAGGCGACCAGGATCAGTGCCGGATAGGCGCTTGCCTCGAGACCACGGGTGCGCACGGCCGGTGCGCAGAAGAGGAACCCGGCACCGAGAAGGGCCAGATGCCCCGGCTGGAAAAGGTAGCCGTGGCTGAGGGAGAGGCGCAGCCAGGGGGTCAGGAACCAGGCGAGGGTGACGACGCAGGCGAGTACGGGCCCGACCAGGCTGAGCAGCTTGTGTGTCCTCGGCTCACTGTGAGCGCCCAACGCCAGCAGCATCGGGGCGGCGAAGAACAACAACGTGAACTGGATCGTGGTTGCCAGGAAGGTGCGCCGCGGGTCCCCGCCGAGGTGCCCGAACACCGCGAGGGCCACCACCGCCACTCCGCCGAACCAGGCCAGCCGCCGCCAGGTTCCGTACGAGCCGAGGCTCCGGAGCGGCAGCGCCACCAGCGCCACCACGATCACCAGGTCCAGCACGCCGAACGTCACACCGCCCAGGCTAGAGGGAGCGTCAGCGGCGGCCTTTGCGGGCTCTCATGTAGTCGCTCACCACGTAGTCGCCCAGCGCCTCGACCGAGGGTGAGAAGACCCGGCCGCCGTTGCGTTGCGCCAGCGACTCGACGAAGCGGATCAGCCGCGGCTCGTCGTCGAGCATGAACACGTTGATCGTGGCGCCGAACCGGGTCAGCTTCTCCACCTCGGCCATCGTGAGCTCGAGGGTCTCCTGCAGCGGCGGCCAGGCGAACTCGGCCCGGCCGTTGGGCAGCAGGTGGGCCGTCGGCTCGCCGTCGGTGACCACCAGCACCACCGGCTCGGCGTCGCGGTGCTTGTTGAGGTGCCGTTGCGCAAGCATGAGCCCGTGCTGCAGGTTGGTGCCCTGCACCATGTCCCAGGACAGCCCGGCCAGCTCCTCGGGCCGCAAACGCCTTGCGTAGTCGGAGAACCCGATGATCTCGATGGCGTCCTGCGGGTAGCGGGTCGTCACCAGCGAGTGCAGGGCGAGGGCTGTCGACTTGGCCGCGCCCCACGTGCCGCGCAGGGCCATGGAGTAGGACAGGTCGACCAGCAGCGCGACGGCGGCGGTCGTGCGGCGCTCGGTCTCCACGATCTCGAAGTCGTCGACTGACAGCTTGATCGCCCGCTGCCCCGGCACGAGGGGGCCGGCGCGCAGGACGGCGTTGCGGACGGTACGAACCACGTCGAGCGGCTGCTCGTCGCCGAACCGCCACGCCCGGGAGGCGCCGGTCAGCTCGCCCGCCGAACCGGCGTCGGCGACGTCATGGTCGCCGCGGCCCGGCGCCGCAAGCCTGGCGAAAACCCGGCGCAAGGCGGTGTCGCCGAGTCGGCGTACACCGCGCGGTGACAGCTCGAGATTTCCTTCGGTGCGCTTGAGGTAGCCCTGCGCCTCGAGCTCGCGCTCGATCCGGCGCAGCGCCTCGAGGTCGTCGACGGCGTTGCGGCCGAGGGCGCGCTCGAGCGCTTCGGGGTCGACGTCGTCCAGCGACGCGCCGGCATAGCCCTGGCCCATCGTCGACTCGAGCTCGTCGAGGTCGGCGAGCTCCTCGAGGGCCGTCACCGCGTCGCCCATGCCCATGCCTTCGCGGCCGTTCATCTGCTCGCGGCCGTTCCAGTCGAGGTCCGGCCGGCGCTCGCGCAGCGCCCGCCCCAGCCGATCCATCTCGGAGGCCAGTCCCATGTCGCCCATGACCTCGTTCATCAGGTTGGCCAGCTCGGCCCGCTGGTCGGGCGAGAGCGAGGCCATCATGCGCTGCGCAGCCGCGGAACGGCGGGCGAGGGAATCGATGAGCTCCTCGAGATTGCCTGGTGCGTCAGGGAAGAAGTCGCCGTACTCGGACATGAACTGGTCGAATTGCTCCTGCGTGTGCTCACCGCGGGCATCGGCGTCGAGCATGTTGTTGAGCTCGGACATCATGTCCTTGACCCGCGCCATGTCCGGGCTGTCCGGGTCGCCCGCGGCGCCCTCGAGCGCCTGCTTCATGCCGCGGAACTGCGAGTCGAGCAGCTCACGGCGCAGCAGGTCGCGGATCTGCTCGTACGACTCCCGTGCGGCCTCGCTGCGCCAGTCGTAGTCGGCCAGCTCCCGTACGGCGCGGGCGGTGTCGCGGGGGAGGGTGTCGAGCTCGGCCTCACGCAGCCGGGCGTCGTCGGACGGGTCGGGGAACAGCGCCGCGCGCTCCTGGCCCAAGGCGCGGTCTAGCAGCTCCCTCGCCTCCTGGAGCGTGCCGTCGAGCCGGCCGCGTTGCCGCACCTCGCGCTGGCGCTTGCGGATCTTGCGCAGCATCTCGTCGAGACCACGCATACCCTGCGGGCCGTTGCGGAGCAGTTGCGAGAGCGCTTCCCGTGGGCTGGAGCCTTCGAGGATGGCGTCGCCGATCTCGTCGAGCGCCTCGCGGATGTCGTACGGGGGCGCCAGCGGGTCGGGGCCGCCGTGCCACGCCCCGTACCGGTAGTCCGGCTCGCCCCTGCGGGTCATGGCGATCAGCCGCCGTAGACCGTGCGGCCGGGCAGCTCGTCCTTGCTGAGCCGGCGGCTCAGGTGCAGGCCCTCGAGGGCGAACTCGAGGCCGCTCGCGGCGAGGCCCGGAGAGTCGGCGCCGTCGATGCCGAGCCGCTCGAGCAGCTTGGCCAGGCCCGGCACCGGGCCGACCCGCCGGAGCAGCTCGGCGGCCGGCACCAGCTCGCCGGTCTCGACCGTCGCCTCGCCCTCGAACTTCGCCTGTACGGCCGACAGGTCGAACCCCCCGAGGCGCGAGCGGAACGTCTCCGCAGTTGCGCGGCGCAGCAGGTGCGCGAGCACCTCGACCTCGCGGCCCTCCTCGCTTGCCTCGAACTCGACCTTGCCTCGGGCCACCGGTACGACAGCCGGCAAGTCGGAAACCCTTGCCACAGCGGACTCTTCGCCGGTCAGGACAGCCCGTCGTACGGCGGACGCCGCCACGGTCTCCGCGGAGCTGACGGCGAACCGGGCTGAGACGCCCGACCTGGTGTCGACAGCGGGGGACTCCCGTACGAGGCGGGTGAACCGGGCGAGCACCTCCAGCAGGTGATCCGGAACCTCGGCGGACACGGCATTCTCGCCCCATCCCAGCGCTGCCTCCTGGCGGATGAGCAGCAGCTCGTCCTCGAGCCGCAGCGGGTAATGGGTGCGGATCTCGGCGCCGAACCGGTCCTTGAGCGGGGTGATGATCCGGCCGCGGTTGGTGTAGTCCTCGGGGTTGGCACTGGCGACCAGCAGCAGGTCGAGCGGCAGCCGCAATGCGTAGCCACGCACCTGGATGTCGCGCTCCTCGAGCACGTTGAGCAACGACACCTGGATCCGCTCGGCCAGGTCGGGCAGCTCGTTGAGGCTGAAGATGCCCCGGTTCGTACGGGGAACCAGGCCGTAGTGCACGGTCTCGGGATCGCCCAGGCGCCGACCCTCGGCCACCTTGATCGGGTCGACGTCACCGATCAGGTCACCCACGCTGGTGTCGGGCGTCGCGAGCTTCTCCCCGTACCGGCTCGACCGGTGCTTCCACTCGATCGGCAGGGCGTCGCCGTGCTCGGCCGCGAGCCGCTGGCAGCGGGTGCAGACCGGTTCGAACGGGTGGTCGTTGATCTCGCAGCCGACGACGACCGGGGTCCACTCGTCGAGCAGCCCGACCAGGGTCCGGATCAGCCGGGTCTTGCCCTGCCCGCGTTCGCCCAGCAGGACCATGTCGTGCCCGGCGAGCAGCGCCCTCTCAAGCTGGGGCAGCACGGTGTCGGCGAAGCCGATGATGCCGGGGAACCGGTCCTGACCTGCCGCCATCGCGACGAGGAGGTTGTCCCGGATCTCGGCCTTGACCGACTTCGCGACGTAGCCGGCGGCGGCGAGCTCACCACGGGTGAGGATCGACGGCGAGGGCTGGCTGGACGGGCTGGGGACTGCGGGGCTGGGGGTGTCGTCGTGGAGGCTCACCACCTCACGCTACGCCCGGAGTACGGGTGACAGCACACCAAGGCCGACCCGCTGCGCTAGACGCGAAATCGGGAATACGGTTCCGGACCTTCACGCGCCCTGGCGAGCCTGGATAGGTTGACCCCACCGAACCGACACCAGTCAGGGAGTGCCATGACGGACGTCGCCTCGCCCATGCCAGACGCGACCGTGCAGGACATCGCCCGGGTGAACGCCTCCGGCCGTACCCCGGTGGTCTTCATCCACGGCCTGTGGCTGCTGCCGAGCAGCTGGGACCGGTGGGCCGAGCTGTTCGAGGAGGCCGGGTACGCGGCGATCACGCCCGGCTGGCCGGACGACCCGGAGACCGTCGCGGAGGCCAACGCGCACCCGGAGGTCTTTGCCGACAAGAGTGTCGGCCAGGTCGCCGACCACTACACCGACGTGATCACGCTGCTCGACAAGAAGCCGGCCGTCATCGGGCACTCGTTCGGCGGGCTGCTCACCCAGATGGTCGCAGGGCGCGGCATCGCCGCTGCATCGGTGGCTATCGACGCGGCGCCGTTCCGCGGAGTCCTGCCGCTGCCCATCACCGCCCTCAGGTCGGCCAGCCCGGTGCTCGGCAACCCGTTGAACCGGCACCGGGCGATCCCGCTCACCTACGACCAGTTCCGGTACGCCTTTGCCAACGTGGTCACGGAGGACGAGGCCAAGGAGCTGTACGCGACCTTCGCCGTACCCGCCTCCGGCGAGCCGTTGTTCCAGGCGGCGGCCGCCAACCTCAACCCGTGGACCGAGGTCAAGGTCGACACCGAGAACCCCGACCGCGGGCCGCTGCTCATCATCTCCGGCGAGAAGGACCACACCGTCCCACGGTCGATCTCCGACGCCGCCTACAACCAGCAGAAGCACAACCTCGGTGTCACCGAGTTCGTCGAGATCCCGAACCGCGGCCACGCGCTGACCATCGACAGTGGATGGCGTGAGGTTGCCCAGACGTCGCTCGATTTCGTACGACGGTTCGTGCAGTAGCAGCATGACCGAACCCGCCGTCTCACCTGACGGCTCCGTCGCCTTTCCGGTCCTCGACGACGAGCTGCTGAACCGGCTCCGGTCGTACGGGGTCCCGGAGGACGTCGAGGTCGGCGACCTCGCCATCACGCCCGGCCAGGTGAGCAGCGGGCTGGTCATCGTCGACAGCGGCGCGGTCGACATCCTGACCGCACCGCCCGGTGACGAGGTCTCCGAGCTGGTCGTCAGGCACGCGCCGGGCGCGTTCGTCGGCGAGCTCAACCTGCTCACCGGCCAGCGCACCTACGTGACCGGCCGGGTGTCGGAGGCCGGCCGGATCCACCGGATCTCCGCCGAGGGCTTCCGTCGCTTGATGGACGAGGACCCGGAGCTGTCCGACCTGCTGCTGCGGGCGTTCCTGGCCCGCCGCGAGCTGTTGCGGGAAGGGCCGGCGGCGCGGTCGATCGAGATCATCGGCAGCAGCCTGTCGGCGGATGCGCTGGCCCTGCGCACCTATGCCGCCCGGCAGCGGCTGCCGCACCGATGGTTCGACTCCGAAACTGTCGAGGGGCAGGTGCTGATGACCGCCGCCGGGCTGGCCGTCGGCGACCTGCCGGCCGTGCTCCTGCCGGACCAGGTGCTGCGCCGCACGACGTCGGGGGAGCTGGCCGACCGGATCGGGTTGGCCTACCGCGGGAGTGCCGACCGGGTGGTCGACCTGACCGTGATCGGGGCGGGCCCGGCGGGTCTGGCAGCCGCGGTGTACGGGGCCTCGGAGGGGCTGGTCACCGTGCTGCTCGACTCGGTCGCCACGGGCGGGCAGGCCGCGGCAAGCTCCCGGATCGAGAACTACCTGGGCTTCCCGTCCGGGCTCAGCGGCGCCGACCTGACCGGACGGGCTGCCGTACAGGCGCTGAAGTTCGGGGCGCAGATCTCCACCCCGTGCCGGGCTGTCGATCTGGCCGTCACGGGCGAGCAGCTGCGGGTGATCCTCGGCGACGGTGTCGAGATCGCCAGCCGGGCGGTCATCATCGCCAGCGGCGCACGCTACCGGACGTTGCCGCTGGAGCGCTGGTCGGAGTTCGAGGGCGCCGGCATCTACTACGCGGCGACGGAGATCGAGGCCAGGATCTGTGCCGGCCGCGAGGTGACCGTGCTCGGCGGCGCCAACTCGGCTGGCCAGGCTGCGCTCTACCTTGCCTCTCGCGGCGGTGCGGTGACCCTCGTCGCGCGCGGCGCCGACCTGTTCGCGGGGATGTCCTCGTACCTCGCCGACCGGCTGGTGGCCGACCAGCGGATCACCGTACGCACCGGCACCGAGGTCACCGGCCTGCACGGAGCGGTTGCCCTCGAGGGGGTCACCCTCACCGACCGGGCGACCGCCAGCCGGCAGGACCAGGACTGCTACGGGCTGTTCTGTTTCATCGGCGCCGAGCCGGCCACCTCCTGGCTGGCCGGGCAGGTCGCCCTCGACGAGGACGGGTTCATCCGTACCGACGTCCAGCTCGACCCGGACGACCTCGACGGCACCTGGGAGTCGCTCGGCCGGTCCCCGTTGCCGTTCGAGACCAGCGTGCCAGCCGTGTTCGCCGCCGGCGACGTTCGGCACGGCTCGATGAAGCGGGTCGCTGCTGCCGTCGGGGAGGGCGCCAGCGCCGTCCGGTCGGTGCACCAGGCGATCGGCGCCCGCACCTAAATCGTGCCCTCGTTTGTGGAACATCCTTTGTCCCCAGGCACAGAGGATGTTCCACAAACCGGGGTCAGGCCTGTGCGGCCTCTCGGCGGGCGTTGGCGCGGGCCCGCACCTCCTCCTGCCGAGAGGCCTGGGTGTCGAGCTCGACCAGGAACTGGGCCAGCGTCTCGCGGGCCTTCTCGGCGGCAGGGTCGAGGCCCTCGCGCTCGAACACCCGCCACTGACGCATCATCGGCTGGACGACCTCGTCGTGGTGGATCCGCAGGTCGTAGATGCCGGCCTTGGCGATGACGGCGGCCTTGCGGCCGAAGTCGGTGATGCCGAAGCCCGGCATCTGGAAGCCGATGACCTCGTCGACGATCGCCGGGATGGTCTGGGACGGCGCCAGCTCCATCGCGGCGGCGACGAGGTCGCGGTAGAAGATCATGTGCAGGTTCTCGTCGGCGGCGATCCGCTGGAGCAACCGGTCGGCGATCGGGTCGTCGGTGGCCTTGCCGGTGTTGCGGTGCGAGATGCGGGTGGCCAGCTCCTGCATCGAGACATAGGCGATCCCTCGCAGCATCTCGCGGTCGTCCACCGGCTCATAGCCGACCTGCATGGTCGCCATCCGCTGGCGCTCGAGCTCGTCGGGGTCGATGCCACGGGTGACCAGCAGGTAGTCGCGGATGACGAACGCGTGCCGGCCCTCCTCGGCGGTCCAGCGGTGCACCCAGGTCCCCCAGGCGCCGTCCCGGCCGAACATCGAGGCGATCTCGCGGTGGTAGCTCGGCAGGTTGTCCTCGGTCAGCAGGTTGACCTCCATCGCCACCCGGGCGGGTGAGGACAGCCGGGACTGGCTGACGTCGTACGGGTCCCCGTCGAAGTCGCGGCCGAGGCTCCACGGCACGTACTCGTGCGGCATCCAGTCCTTGGTCACGCTGAGGTGGCGGTCCAGCTGGCGGGCGACCACGGGCTCGAGCTCGACCAGCAGCTGGCGGTCCTCGAGGTAGGGAGCGGTCACGGAAGGCCTCCTGCGTCTGGGTTACGTTGCCGTAGGTTACGTTACCGTAGGTTTCGCGCTCGGCACTACCCCGCCGCCCCGCGGGTCGGGTGCCGATTCGATGGTGCGCCCTTGACCGCCGCACGGTGGGGGAAGGGCCGCAAACCGTGGACAATCGTGTCGGCGGGGGTCTGTGGTGACCCTGAGCACAGTCGAGGGGGGACGGGGGCCGGAGTGGCGCGGTTCGGTGACGGTCTGGCGCGTGACGCCGACGTCGTCCGCGCCGCCGAGCGGGCGGTCGCCCAGGCCCTGGCCCAGCTCGCCGGGGCCCGACCGGACCTAGTCTGCGTGTTCATCGGGGGCGACCAGCCCGAGGACGCCGGCCACGTCGCCGAGCGGGTACGCGTGCTGTGTCCCGGTGCCACGGTGCTCGGCTGCACCGCCTCGGGCGTCATCGGCGCCGGCCAGGGCGTCGAAGCCGAACGGGCGGTCAGCGTCTGGGCCGCCTCACTGCCTGGCGTACGGGTGCGTGGCTTCCACCTCGAGGTGATGCGCAGCCCGGACGGCATGGCGGTCGTCGGGATGCCCGAGCCGCGTCCAGACGACGCAGCGACCATCCTGCTCGCGGATCCCTACTCCTTCCCGGTCGACGGGTTCGTCGAGCAGGCCAACGACCTGCTCGGGAACGTCCCGATGGTGGGCGGCATGGCCTCCGGCGCCCGCGGCCCTGGGTCGACCCGGCTGCTGCTCGACGACCGGGTCGCCGATCGTGGTGCGGTCGGAGTCGTCCTCGAAGGAGCGCTGACCGTACGTGCGCTGGTCAGCCAGGGCTGCCGTCCGATCGGGCCCACCATGGTGGTCACGCGTTCCGAGGGCAACGCGATCCTCGAGCTCGCCGGGACAAACGCTCTGGAGCGGCTGGAGCAGATCGTTGCGGCGCTGGACCCGGAGGACCAGGCCTTGGTCAGTGCTGGGCTGCAGTTCGGCGTCGCCATGGACGAGTACGCCGAGGAGCACGAGCGCGGCGCATTCCTCATCCGCAGCGTCCTGGGTGTGGACCGCGACCAGAAGGCCGTACTCGTAGGCGATCTCGTCCCGGTCGGTCGTACCGTACGGTTCCAGGTCCGGGACGCGGAGACCGCCGCGGACGACCTTGACGGGATGCTCAAGGCGTTCCACGAGGAATGCGGGCTGGACAGCATCGAGGGCGTGCTGCTCGTCTCGTGCAGTGGCCGCGGCAGCCGGCTGTTCAACAGCGCCGGCCACGACGTCGACGCCGTCCGCCGGGCGTTGGAAACCACTGCTGTTGCTGGGTTCTTTGCCACCGGCGAGATCGGCCCGGTCGCCGGCCGCAACCATCTGCACGGGTTCTCTGCCGCGGTCCTTGCCTTCGGCGAGTCCCGATGACGGTGCTGGCGATCGAGGTCGGCAGCGCGGGTCTCACCGCCGGGCTGACCGGGCAGGACGGCAGGCTGATCGCCTCCAAGTGGGTAGTCTCGCCTCAAGGCCAAGGTGCCGAGTCCGTGTTCCAGACGTTGTTGCTCCTCGCCGATGACGTCCATGGCCGCAGCGGAAGCTCGGCGCTGCAAGGGATCGGCGTCAGCTGCAGCGGTTCGGTGGACTGGCCGGCAGGTGTCGTGACCCCGCTCGGCGTGCCGGACTGGGTGGACTTCCCGCTGCGGGACCGGCTGCAGCAGCGCTACCCCGGGCTGCCGGTGCGGGTGCACCACGAGGCGCACTGCTTCACGGCCGCGGAGCACTGGACCGGGGCCGGGCGGCGAGCCGCCAACCTGCTCGGTGTGGTCATGTCGGCCGGCGTCGAGGGTGGCCTGGTCCTCGGTGGTCGGCTGGTCGACGGGGGGACGGGCAACGCGGGCAACATCGGCCACGTCGTGGTCGACCCGGTCGGGCCGGTTTGCAGCTGCGGCGGCATCGGGTGCCTGGCGGCGGTCGCCCGTGGCCCTGCCATCGTCGACTGGGCGCGCGAGCACGGCTGGATCGCCGGCGCCTCCGCCGCCGCACCCGAGCTCGCAGCCTCTGCCCGGGCCGGCGACCCCGTAGCTTCAGCAGCCCTGGCATTGGCCGGAACCGCTGTGGGGATTGCCATCTCGTCTGTTGCTGCGCTGCTCGACCTCGACGTGGTCGTCGTCGGCGGCGGTCTGGCCGACTCCGGCGAGATCCTGTTCGGGCCGATGCGCCGCGCGGTCGAGCGGCACCTCAGGGTCCCGTACGGCAAACGCCTCGAGGTGCTGCACTCCGGCTGCGGCAGGCAGGCCGCCCTGGTCGGCGCGGCGGCATTGGTGCTCCGCGGCGACGACTACTGGTCGGCCGGCTGACCCAGCGGGCCGGACTACTGTGATGCCGTGTCCTCGACGCTGTTGCGCGGGTTGCGCCTGCTCGAGACGGTGGACTTCTATGGACCACTGTCGATCTCGGCGCTGGCCCGGCAGCTCGGGGTGGACAAGGCGACCGCCTCCCGGATGGTGGCCGCGTGCGAGCCCGACGGCTGGCTGGTGCGAGACGCCGACGGCGTACGGATCGGTCCCCGGGCGGCCATGCTCGGCCAGGATGCCGCCGCCGTCCAGGCCGTGCGCGTCGCGGAGCCGTTGGTCCACGCCGTCTCCGGGGTCACCGGGCTGCTCACCCAGGCCGTCGGTCTCGTCGGGCGGTCCGGCGTGGTGCTCGCCTCGGCTGGCCCGACCGACAAGCATTTCCCGTACGGGCTGACGACCCGCCTCCCGCTCTGGTTGACCGCGGCCGGCAAGGTGATCGCGTCCCAGCTGCCCGCCGACCGGCTCGGGGCGATCCTCCCGGCCGACCCGTTCCCCCCGCTGTCCGAGGTGATCCAGAGCATTGCGCCGATGCCGGTGCTCGAGACGTTCCTGTCAGGGTTCGGGTTGGCCGAAGGCGGCGCCGCCGTGCCGGGGGAGGACAGCACCCTCGTCGGCGACCGGGCGGCGTTGCAGCGGCAGCTCGAGACCATCGAGCGGGACGGGGTGTTCGTGGACCGCGGCGAGGTGGTCCCGGGTGCTTCGTGCATCGCCGTTCCGTGGCCGCGGACCGGCGTTGTCGCCAGTCTGTCCTCGGTCGGCCCGGTCGGCACGGTCGGCGAGAAGGCCGTCCTGGTGACGCGGACGCTGCGCGCCGCCGCTCGCCCGGGGGCTACCCGCGAGTCGATCGTCGCCGCCGCCGCGGGGGTGCCCTGAGCCGGGTGGTTCGTTGCGGCTCTCGCAACGCTTCGTTGTAGGATCCAGCCCGGCGCGCTTGCCCGCGCCAGCGGTGGTGGGGGGCGAGGGGTGCGGCCCACGGGCCGCAGCCCTCGCCGCCGTCCCAGCAGAGGGCCCGGTTCAGGCCGGAGCGTCGGCCGAGAGGTCGACGACGGCCGGCGTCAGCTCCGCCACGAAGGCCGCGATCTCCTCGGCGACTCGTTCCGGGCGGTCCTGCGGCAGCAGCTGGCCGCCACCGCTGACCGGCACCCAGGCCGCACCCGGGACGTCCAGCGCCAGCCGCCGCCCGTAGGCCGGCGAGAGCAGGTGGTTGTCCTCACCCCAGAGCACCAGCGTGGGCGGGGCGATCTCACGGACCTCCTGCCAGGCCAGCGCCGCGGCTTCGAGGTCGATCGCGTTGACGAAGTCGAGCAGGCCCCGGCCGCCCTCCGACCCGAGCAGCGGGCTGACGTAGTGCCGCAGCTCAGCCGGCTCGCACTCCGCGTGCAGCGCCCTCGCGATCAGCCGGCCGGCCAGCTGCGGGAACAGCTGGAGCACCCGGACGTAGGCCTGCCGCAGCCCCGGCACCATCAGCGGCAGCACCGGCGGGCTCGGCCAGGTCTCGGGGTGCAGCGGGCTGTGGCAGAGCACGAGACCGGCGACCCGCTCCGGCGCGAGGGCGGTCATGTGGACGGCCACCGTGCCCCCGAGGTCGTGGCCGACCAGCACCACGCGGTCCAGGCCGAGCTCGTCGAGGACCTGCAGCATCAGCCGGGCCTGCGCCTCCAGGGCGTAGCGCTCGCGCCGCGCCGGCCGCTCCGAACGGCCGAAGCCGAGCAGGTCGGGCGCGACCATCGGATGCGAGCGCTCGAGGTCGCGCATGACGTCGTGCCAGAGGTAGGACGACGTCGGCAGGCCGTGCAGCAGGACGAGCGGCAGCCCCTGCTGGCCGTGCGTGGCCGCGCCGTGGCGGACGACGTGCACGCGTAGGCCGGCGGCCAGGACGTCGGTCCCCGGGAGGGGGTGGGTGTCGTGCATGGCGACCTCCGAGCGTCGTCCGGAGCGTGCTGTGACGTGACGTACCCCTGGCAGCCCTACCTAGTGCGCTTGTACGGCTCCACGGCGAGCAGGTCGACCCGCATCTCGCGGCCGTTCGGCGCCGCGTAGACGACGGTCTCGCCCGGTTTGCGGCCGGTGACGGCCTTGCCCAGCGGCGAGTTGGCCGAATAGATCTCGACGCCCTCGATGCCGTGCTCGCGGGCGCCGATGAGCACCTTCTCGATCTCGTCGTCGCCCGGCCAGCGCAGGGAGATCACCATGCCCGGGCCGGCGACGCCGGCCTCAGGGGCCTCGCCGACCTTGGCCTGGCGCAGCATCTGGATCAGCTGGCGGATGCGCGCCTCGGCCTTGCCCTGCTCCTCGCGGGCGGCGTGGTAGCCGCCGTTCTCCTTGAGGTCGCCCTCGGCCCGGGCCAGCTCGATCCGCCGCGTGATCTCCTTGCGACCCGGTCCCGACAGCTCGTCCAGCTCGGCCTGGAGCACGTCGTGCTGCTCCTGGGTCAACCAGACGACCTTGGCATCGCTGGTCTCGGTCACCGGAAACTCCTTGAAGTAGCTGCGAGCGGAGGGCTGATCTGGTCAGGCTAACGCGCAATCCCCGTACGCGTCGCGGATCAGCGCGGCCCGGGTGCCTCCGCGCACTCCTGGACCTCGCCGGTGACCGCGCGGTCGCTCGTGACCAGCGGGTAGGTCCCACGGACGACCGACTTGTGCTCGGACAGCGTGATCACGTGCCTGCCGACCTCGGCGCCGTCCGCGTTGCGGGCGCGGATGACGCAGGTCACCGTCATGGACGCCGGCTTGTGCACCTCGTAGCTGACCAGGTCCTGCGTCGAGCTGACGACCTGGTGGTTGACCTCCACGCCCTGCACCTGCTGCTGGCTGTTGCGGAACACGATGTACGCGGCCAGCGTGCCCAGCAGCAGCGCCGCTGTGATCAGCGCGTAGTGCTGAGTCTGCGAGAGCCCACGGCGCCGTCCGTACCGCGCCTCGAGGCTGTTCGTGGTCAACGTTTCTCGTTTCTGCCGTGGGGCCGCACCTGGGACAATGGTGAGGCCTTCTTCCCAGCCGTCCCGCGGTGGGGAGCCGTACCGTCCAGGAGCCAGCATGCCCGACCCGACAAGCGAGCCCGAATCGCCGTCCCAGCTGCGGCTGATGGCGGTGCACGCGCACCCCGACGACGAGTCGAGCAAGGGCGCCGCCACCATGGCCCGTTATGTGGCCGAGGGCGTCGACGTCGTCGTGGTCACGTGCACGGGCGGTGAACGCGGGTCGATCCTCAACCCGGCAATGGACCGGCCGGAGGTGCTCGCCGACCTGCCGGCGATCCGCCGGGCCGAGATGGACCGGGCGCGCGAGATCCTCGGCATCCGGCAGGACTGGCTGGGCTACATCGACTCCGGGCTGCCCGAGGACTGGAAGCCCTGGGAGCCGCTGCCGGACGACTGCTTCGGCGTGATGGACCCCGAGGTGTCCGCGGAGCGGCTGGTGGAGTGGGTCCGTCGGGAGCGGCCGCACGTGATGATCACCTACGACGAGCAGGGCGGCTACCCGCACCCGGACCACATCCGGACCCACGACATCTCGATGATCGCGTTCGAGGCCGCGGGTGACCCGACGCGCTACCCCGACGCCGGCGAGCCGTGGCAACCGCTCAAGCTCTACTACTTCGAAACCTTCCACAAGGCCCGGCTGATCGCGCTGCACACGGCGATGGAGGAGGCCGGGCTCGAGTCGCACTACAAGGAGTGGCTCGACCGCTGGGAGGACAAGCCGGAGGACATCGGCAAGATCACCACGCAGGTGCGCTGCGACGAATACTTCGAGGTACGCGACCGGGCGCTCATCGCCCACGCGACCCAGATCGACCCGGAGTCGTGGTGGTTCCGGTGCCCCCTTGAGATCCAGCGGGCGGCGTGGCCGACCGAGGACTACCAGCTCGCCCGCAACCTGACCTCGTCCACGGTTCCTGAGGACGACCTGTTCGCCGGGATCCGGGAGTCCGCGGTCCTCAGCGAGTGACCTACGCTGTTCCCGTGCACCTCATTCTGGCCGGCCGCGTGCTGGCCGACAGCAGCAACGGTCCGGGCGCCGGGCTCGGCCTGGTCGTCTTCCTCGTGCTGCTGGTCGGCTGCATCTTCTTGTTCCGCTCGATGAGCGGCCGGATCAAGCGACTGCCGGCCAGCTTCGGCCCACCGCCGCCCGCCTCGCCCGAGACGCAGCCGCCCGACGAGGACCCGAAGCCTCAGTAGTCCGGCCGCTGCCGGTTCGCCTTGATCTGCCCGCGCTGCTTCTTGGCGTCGATCCGGCGTTGCTTGGCCCCTGCCGAGGGGCGGGTCGGCCTTCGGGTCGCCGGCGGCGGTGCGATCGCGTCCCGCAACACGGCCGCCAACCGGGCCTCGGCCGCCTCGCGGTTGCGCAGCTGTGACCGGTGCTCGCTCGCGCTGACCGTGAGGACACCGTCGACCAGGCGGTTCGCCAGGCGCTCCAGGGCCCGCGCCCGGTGGACCGGTCCGATCGCCGTCGACTGCGCCAGGTCGTACGAGAGCTCGACCCTGCTGTCGGTCGTGTTGACCCCCTGGCCGCCCGGCCCCGATGACCTGGAGAAACGCCAGCCCAGCTCGCGCTCGGGGATCACGAGCGAGCGGTGGACTTCCAGGTCTCCGGGCACGTGTCCATGATCTCAGGAGTGACACCGGCGTTGCCGGGTACGGCGCCGGTCGAGGGTGCTGAGGGAGGCTGCTGTGGTGACGCGCACGCAGGTGCTGGGGCTGGTCGAGGGCGGAGCCTCGTACGAGGAGGCGGGTGCCTCGCTGGGCATCCCTGCCGGTCGGGCCTACCTGATCGCGACGGGGCTGCCGGCCGACGGCTCGATGGCCATCGCGCCGGAGGAGCGGGTACGGCCGGGCGTGCTGGCGCAGAGTACGCAGCGCCTGTCCAACCCGCCGCACGTGAACCCGACCGTGAAGCCGGAGATACGGGACTGGGTACGCGGGCGAGCCGCGCGCGAGCTGGCGCACTGAGATGGGCGTCAAGACCTTCCTCGAGGGCTGGCCGGTCTACCGGCAGCTGACCGGAACCGACCCGCTCGGCCGCGGTGCCGCGGCGAAGTCCAAGGTCAGTGACAACCTGACCAGCCGCAACACCGAGGCTGACCGCGTCGTGAAGTCCGTCTGCCCCTACTGCGCGGTCGGGTGCGGGCAGAACGTCTATGTCAAGGACGACAAGGTCATCCAGATCGAGGGCGACCCGGACAGCCCGATCAGCCGGGGTCGCTTGTGCCCCAAGGGATCCGCCAGCCTGCAGCTGACGACGGGCGAGGCCCGCGGGCACCAGGCGCTCTACCGCAGGCCGTACGGGACCGAGTGGGAGCCGATCGACCTCGGGACCGCGATGGACATGGTGGCCGAGCGGGTGCTCAAGACCCGCGCCGAGACCTTCGCCTGGGACACCGAGGACGGCCAGCGGGTGCGCAGGACGCTGGGGATCGCCCACCTCGGGGGGGCGACGCTGGACAACGAGGAGAACTACCTCATCAAGAAGCTGCTGACGGCGCTCGGCGTGGTGCAGGTCGAGAACCAGGCCAGGATCTGCCACAGCTCGACGGTCGCCGCGCTCGGTACGTCGTTCGGCCGCGGCGGCGGCACGACCTACATGCAGGACCTGCAGAACTCCGACTGCATCGTGATCGAGGGGTCCAACTTCGCCGAGGCGCACCCGGTCGGCTTCCAGTGGGTCATGGAGGCGAAAGCCCGTGGGGCCAAGGTGATCCACGTCGATCCGCGGTTCAGCCGGACGAGCGCGCTGGCTGACATCTTCGTGCCGATCCGGGCGGGCACGGACATCGTCTGGCTCGGTGCGCTCATCCACTACGTGCTCGAGAACGAGAAGTACTTCCACGACTACGTGGTCAACTACACGAACGCGGCGACCCTGGTGAGCGAGGACTTCCGGGACACCGAGGACCTGGACGGTGTCTTCTCCGGGCTCGACCGCGACAAGCACGTCTACGACACGGACTCCTGGCAGTACTCCGGCGTGGAGGCGACGGCGGCGTCCGGCTCACGCGACTCGCAGTACGACGCCCGTACGGGCAAGGGGAAGTCGGTCGCCGACGCGGGCCGGGCCGAGTCGCACGGCCACGGCGGGCCTGGGCCGAGCCAGACGCCGCACACCGACGAGACGCTGCAGCACCCGCGAACGGTGTTCCAGGTGCTCAAGCGGCACTACTCCCGCTACACAGCGGAGATGGTCGAGCAGGTCTGCGGCGTGCCGCGCGAGCAGTTCGAGCGGGTCGCCGAGCTGATCACCGACAACTCCAACCGCGACCGGACGACAGCGTTCGCCTATGCCGTCGGCTGGACCCAGCACACCGTCGGCGTGCAGTACATCCGCACGGCCAGCATCCTGCAGCTGCTGCTCGGCAACATCGGCCGCCCCGGCGGGGGCATCCTCGCCCTGCGTGGGCATGCGTCGATCCAGGGCTCCAGCGACATTCCCACCCTCTTCGATCTGTTGCCGGGCTACATCCCCATGCCACACGCACATCTCGACGAGACGCTGCGGTCGTTCATCGAGGCCGACAGCGCCGACAAGGGCTACTGGGCCAACCT
Source organism: Frankiales bacterium (assembly GCA_033851545.1). Classification (GTDB taxonomy): domain Bacteria; phylum Actinomycetota; class Actinomycetes; order JAWWOL01; family JAWWOL01; genus JAWWOL01. The sequence goes on from JAWWOO010000016.1 coordinate 72,629, forward strand.
CGACAAGTATCTGATCAGCCTGCTCAAGGCCTGGTGGGGCGCCAACGCCACTGCTGAGAACGATTACGCCTTCGACTACCTGCCGCGCCTCACCGGGTCCCACAGCACGTACGAGACCGTGCAGCTGCAGATCGAGGGCGAGTGCAAGGGCTACTTCCTGATGGGGGAGAATCCTGCCGTCGGCTCGGCGAACACCAAGATGCAACGGCTCGGCATGGCCAACCTCGAGTGGCTGGTGGTACGGGACTTTTCGCTGATCGAGAGCGCGACCTGGTGGAAGGACGGGCCCGAGATCGAGAGTGGTGAGCTCAGGACCGACGAGATCGGCACCGAGGTCTTCTTCTTCCCCGCCGCTTCCCACACCGAGAAGTCGGGCAGCTTCACCAACACCAATCGGCTGCTCCAGTGGCGGCACGCGGCCGTCGAGCCGACCGGGGATGCGCGCAGCGACCTGTGGTTCATGTACCACCTCGGCAAGCGGATCCGGGATCGGCTGGCCGGGTCGACCGACGAACGGGACCGGCCGGTGCTCGACCTCACCTGGGACTACCCCACCGCCGGATCCCAGGACGAGCCGGTAGGTGAGGCGGTGCTCGCCGAGATCAACGGGTGGGACGCTGAGGGCAACCACCTGTCCTCGTACGAGGAGCTCAAGGCCGACGGCACGACGTCCTGCGGGTGCTGGATCTACTGCGGTGTCTACAAGGACGGCGTCAACCAGGCTGCCAGGCGCAAGCCGGGCAAGGAGCAGAGCTGGGTCTCCCCGGAGTGGGCGTGGGCCTGGCCGGCCAACCGGCGGACGCTCTACAGCCGCGCCTCTGCCGACCCCGACGGCAACCCGTGGAGCCCGCGCAAGGCCCTGGTGTGGTGGGACGCCGATGCCCAGAAGTGGACTGGGCACGACACTCCGGACTTCCCGCCGACCAAGGCGCCGTCCTACCGGCCCGGCCCGGACGCCAAGGGTGTCGACGCGATCAGCGGCATCGACCCGTTCATCCTGCAGTCCGACGGCAAGGGCTGGTTGTACACCCCCGTCGGGCTGGTGGACGGCCCGATGCCGACGCACTACGAGCCGCAGGAGTCCCCGTTCGAGAACCTTCTCTACAAGCAGCAGAGCAACCCCGTACGCAAGGCGGTCGAGAGTCGGCACAACCGTTACGCACCACCGGGGAACGAACCCGGGTCGCAGGTCTATCCGTACGTCGTCACGACCTATCGGGTGACTGAGCACTTCACGGCCGGCGGGATGACCCGCTGGCTGCCCTACCTGGCGGAGCTCCAGCCGGCCATGTTCGTCGAGGTCTCGCCTGAGCTCGCAGCCGAGCGCAAGCTCCAGAATGCCGGCTGGGCAACGATTGTCACTGCGCGGGGAGTCATCGAGGCCCGGGTGCTGGTCACCGACCGGATGTCACCCCTGACGGTCGGCGGCCGGACGATGCACCAGATCGGCATGCCCTACCACTGGGGTCCCAACGGTCTGACCACCGGGGACGCCTTCAACGAGCTGTCCTCGATCTCGCTCGACCCGAACGTCTCCATCCAGGAGGTCAAGGCACTGGCGGCGGACATCCGTCCGGGCCGACGGCCGCGAGGCGCCGCGAGGCTGCGCTACGTCGAGGGGTTCCAGCGTCGGGCAGGCGTCACCGCGAGCACCGGCCAGGAGGCCTGAGCCATGACCGACATCGACTTGAAGGCCATGCTCTACGGGGCCGAGCACGACGTCGCGCGTGACGCGGGTTACCCGGATGCGCCACCCCGCATGGGTTTCTTCACCGACACCAGCATCTGCATCGGGTGCAAGGCCTGCGAGGTGGCCTGCAAGGAGTGGAACCACGTCCCCGAGGACGGCATCAACTTCACCGGGATGTCCTACGACAACTCTGTCTCGCTGGGTGCGGACACTTGGCGGCACGTGAAGTTCATCGAGCAGCCGAAGTCCCTCGGCAACAACTTCGCTGGTCTTCAGCGGGCGCCCGTCGACCTCGGCATGCCGACCCTCACCAGGCCGGGTGACGAGCTCGAGGCCGACCAGGCCAGTGAGTTCCGCTGGCTCATGGCCTCCGACGTCTGCAAGCACTGCACGCATGCGGCCTGCCTCGACGTCTGCCCGACCGGCGCGCTGTTCCGTACCGAGTTCGGCACCGTGGTGGTCCAGCAGGACGTCTGCAACGGTTGTGGTTACTGCGTTCCCGCCTGCCCGTACGGCGTCATCGACAAGCGGGAGGACGACGGGCGGGTCTGGAAGTGCACGCTGTGCTACGACCGGCTCGGCGAGGGCCAGGAACCGGCGTGCGCCAAGGCCTGCCCGACCGAGTCCATCCAGTTCGGTCCGCTGGACGAGCTGCGGGAGCGGGCGGCCAAGCGGGTCGAGCAGCTGCACGAGAGCGGGGTCACCGACGCCCGGCTCTACGGCGAGAGTCCCGACGACGGCGTCGGCGGCGATGGGGCGTTCTTCCTGCTGCTGGACGAGCCGGAGGTGTACGGGCTGCCGCCGGACCCCGTCGTCACCACCCGCGACCTGCCCTCGATGTGGAAGCATGCCGCCGCCGCGGCGGCCACCCTGCTGGCCGGCATCGCCCTGTGCTTCGGCGGGAGGCGGTCGTGACCGACGTCACCAAGGACGGCCTGGTCGGCGAACGACCCGGTCGCGAGGCGATGATCGGCGCCCACGGGACCACCGAGCGGCTGCGCCCTAGGCGAGGCAAGCGGCGGGGTGGCGAGCAGCTCATGGTTCCGCCGGCCGAGCCGGTCTCGTACTACGGCAAGCCCGTGCTCAACCGGCCGGTGTGGTCGGCCGGTGACATCGCCGGCTACCTGTTCACCGGTGGGCTGGCGGGTGCCTCGTCGGTGGTCGCAGCCGGCGCCGAGCTGACCGGGCGGGACACCCTCGCCCGCAGCGCCAAGGTCACCGCGCTAGGCGCAATCTCCGTGTCGGCAGGGCTTCTCGTGCACGACCTGGGCCGTCCGGACCGGTTCTACAACATGCTCCGGGTGTTCAAGCCGACCTCCCCGATGAGTGTCGGCTCCTGGCTCCTCGCAGGGTACGGTCCTGCCGCCGGCGTCGCCGCCCTGACCGACGTGACCGGCCTGTTCCCGAGGATCGGCCGCAGCGCCACCTTGGCCGCCGCCGGCCTCGGGCCTGCCGTCGCCTCGTACACCGGCGTCCTGTTCGCGGACACAGCCGTGCCGGCCTGGCACGAGGCCTACCGCGAGCTGCCGTTCGTGTTCGTGGGCTCGGCCACGATCGCGGCCTCGGGGCTGGGCCTGCTCGCCGCGCCGCTCGCCGAGAACGCGCCCGTACGACGGTCCGCGGTGCTGGGTGCCCTGGTCGAGCTGGCGGCGAGCCACCGGATGGAGGGGCACGGACTGGTGTCCGAGCCCTACGCCGAGGCCAAGGCCGGCCGGCTGCTCCGGGCTTCGAAGGCGCTCACCGTCGCCGGCGCGTTCACCGCGGCGACGCTGGCCGGCCGCAGCCGGCTCGGGGCAGCCGCTGCCGGTGGCGCGCTGCTCGCGGCCTCGGCGATCACCCGCTTCGGCATCTTCCAGGCCGGCCTCCAGTCGGCCGACGACCCGAAGTACACCCTGCGGCCGCAGCGGGATCGGCTGCAGAGTCGGGGTTAGGACCGCTAGGACAGACGCACCCCGACCGGGCCAAGGATGCGTTCTCCCGGTCGTAAGGACCCCCTGCCCACGTCCGTGCTGCGGTCAGCCAGACTGGACGCATGGACTACGTGAAGCTGGGCCGCACCGGCCTGGAAGTCTCCCGCATCTGCCTCGGCACGATGAGCTATGGCGACCCTAACCGCGGCAGCCACACCTGGTCCCTGGGCGAGGACGTGACGCGTGAGCACATCGGCCGCGCGGTCGAGCTCGGGATCAACTTCTTCGACACCGCCAACGTCTACTCCGACGGCACCAGCGAGGAGTTCGTCGGCCGGGCGCTGCGCGACGTCGCCCGTCGCGAGGCGGTCGTCATCGCGACCAAGGTGCACGGCAGGATGCACGAGGGCCCCAACGGCGCAGGCCTGTCCCGCAAGGTCATCCTTACTGAGATCGACAACAGCCTGCGCCGGCTCGGCACGGACTACGTCGACCTCTACCAGATCCACCGCTGGGACGCGTCCACGCCGATCGAGGAGACCCTCGAGGCGCTGCACGACGTCGTACGGGCCGGAAAGGCGCGCTACATCGGGGCCTCGTCGATGTATGCCTGGCAGTTCGCCCAGGCCCTCTACACCGCGGACCTCAACGGCTGGACCCGGTTCGTGTCGATGCAGGACCACTACAACCTGCTCAACCGCGAGGAGGAGCGCGAGATGCTCCCGCTCTGCGCCGACCAGGGCATCGGCGTCCTGCCGTGGAGCCCGCTGGCCCGCGGCCGGCTGACCCGGGACTGGGACGAGACGACCGAACGGTCCGAGACCGACGAGTTCGGCAAGTCGCTCTACGACACCTCCGACAGCGACCGCCGGATCGCGGCCAGGGTCGCGGCCGTGGCCGAGGAGCGCGGCGTGCCGAGGGCGCAGGTCGCGCTGGCCTGGGTCGCCCAGAACCCCACCGTGACCGCGCCCATCGTCGGGGCCACCAAGCCGCACCACCTCGATGACGCGGTCGCAGCGCTCGACTTGCAGCTCACACCCGACGAGATCGCCGTGCTCGAGGAGCCGTACGTGCCGCACAACGTTGCCGGCTTCAGCTGATCGGCCTGCACGGCAAAGGTCAGCGGCCGACCGGCTAGGGCTGCCGGGCGCGGTCGTGCAGCCAACCCGTGCTGTTCGCCGGCAGGGGTGAGCTGTCGTGGCCGTCGTCACTTCGCAGGACCCAGTCGCCCCAGCCGGGCGGGGGCGCGTAAGGTGCGCCGCCGAAGACCGTGACCGAGACGGTCTCAGCGCGCCGGAACGCGAGGACGTCGTCCCGGCCGCTGTCCAGCCACTGGAGCGTGGACTCCGGGTCGATCGCCTGCCTGGCGCTCATGGCCTGCCGGTAGAACGCGAGCATGGATCCGGGATCGTCCTGCCGGTCGGCTGCGAACGTGGCGAACCACGCCGGCTGGGGCAGCCACGGCCGTGCTGCCCCGGCCGGCGAGAAGCCGAACGAGGTGCTGTCTGCGGACCAGGGCAGCGGGATCCGGGACCCGTCCCGACCGTGCTCCAGGTGCCCCGACCGTTGCCAGATGGGGTCGCGCCGGGAGTCGTCGGGGAGGTCCTGGAACTCCGGCAGGCCGAGCTCCTCGCCCTGGTAGAGGTAGACCGAGCCGGGCAGAGCCAGCGTCAGCAACAGCGCCGCCCGGGCCCTTGCCGTGCCCAGCGCCAGGTCGACCCTGCCACGGGCCCGGGTGCGGGTCGCATTGACGTCGACCGTCGTGAGCGGCTCGGGCTCGACCAGGCCGTACCTCGTGACCGAGCGGTGGACGTCGTGGCTGTTCAGGGTCCAGGTGGCCACCCCGGCTCCGTCACCGAGGGCGGCCAAACCCTCCAGGCTGGCGGCCAGCGACGTACGGAAGGCGGTGGCCTCGAAGGGCTGCTGCAGCAGGTCGAAGTAGAACACCTGGCAGAGCTCGCCGGCGCGGATGTAGGACGCGGTCTGGGCCGGCGGCAGCCACACCTCGCCGACCAGGGTCAGGTCGCGGTCGTACCGCTCCGCGATCTGCCGCCAGCGCCGGAAGATCGCGTGCACTCCGGGTTGGTTCCACTGGTACGGGTTCTCGGCGACCGGGTCGTCTACGTCCGGCAGACCGGGGAACTTGACCATGGCGTAGGCGACGTCGATCCGGAAGCCGTCGATGCCCCGGTCGAACCAGGCGGTGAGCACCGCGTCGAACATCGCGGCCACGTCCTCGTTGTCCCAGTCGAAGTCGGGCTGGCTGACGTCGAAGCTGTGGAGGTACCACTGCTCCGGCGTTCCGTCCGGCGCGACGAGCCGGGTCCAGGCAGGGCCGCCGAACACCGATCGCCAGTTGTTCGGCGGGAGCGCCCCGTCGGCTCCCTTGCCGTCCCGGAAGATGAACCGGGCCCGCTCGGTCGAGCCTGGCGCCGACGCGACGGCAGCCTTGAACCAGGCGTGCTGGTCGGAGCAGTGGTTGGGCACGAGGTCCATCAGCACCTTGAGGCCCCGCGCGTGGGCCGCGTCGAGCAGCCGCTGGAATGCTGGCAGGCCGCCGTACTGCCGGTCGATGTCGAAGTAGTCCGCGACGTCGTAGCCGCCGTCGCGGTTGGGGGAGGGGTAGCAGGGGTTGAGCCACAGGCCGTCGACCCCGAGGCCGGCGATGTGGTCGAGCCGGGCCGTGATGCCGTCGAGGTCACCGACGCCGTCACCGTCGGAGTCGGCGAACGAGCGGACGTACAGCTGGTAGATCACACTGTTGCGCCACCACGGGGCGGCCGGTGCCAGCGCGGTGTCGGGGGAGTCGGTCCGTGCAGTGGTCATCGGGTCTCACGATCGCTTCGTCCGGCAGGGTCGACCAGCACGACCTGCCACAGGTAGGGGGCGGGCAGGGTCGCCGTGGCGAAGTCTCCATCGGCGACCACCTCGACGTCGACCAGCCTCGCCTGGCGGTCGGGGTCGGCGACTCGGACCCGCGGCAGGTCCGGCCCGGTCCGGCGGATCCGCATCGTCCCGGGACCGGGGCTTCCGGGCTGGTGGCGCGGCGCGTCCCACAGCGTGTTCTCCTGCCCGGTCAAGTTGACCAGGTGCACGACCAGCCGGTCGCCGACCTGGGTGATGCGCCGCCAGACCGTGCCGGCAGCCGCATGCTCGGCGACGGTCGCGAGCTCATAGGTGACGTCGAGGTCGTCGTTGTAGAGACCGCAGTAGGAGCCGGTGACGTCCGCGATCCCTTGCGGCATCAGCAGTTCGGTGTGCTCGACCAGGAAGTCGTACCAGCGCTTGAGTAGTGCTGCGGTGCAGGACTCGACCACGTGGTTGCGCACGTAGTACGGGTCGACCAGGATCCGGTCCGCTTCGCCGCAGAGCAGGTGGGTCGCGCCGTGCGAGAACAGCGTCGCCATGGTGAGTGCCGTCGAGAGGTCGCTGACCGCGGCCGGCGCTGAGTCGTAGACGTGCTGATAGGCCGCCACCACCACCGGTTTGCCCGTGCCAGCCGACCGCGCCCTGGTCACCACCTGGGCAAGGTGCTCCAGCGCGACGTTCGGCGGCCACACCTCGACGTAGACGGCGTCCTGGTCCGTGGTCGCTGTTGCCCACGTCGGAAAGTCGTTGACGTTGTTGAAGATCAGTCGGGCCAGCGGCAGTTGCCTGCGGACAGCGCCGATCATCGTGACGAAGCTGTCGGCCATGTCGACCAGCTCACCGTCGGCGCGGCGGGCCCGCTTCGGATAGCCGTACTGGTCGAGGTGGAAGCCGTCGAAGCCGACCAGCTCGGCCGCCGCCGACAGCTCGCAGCGCAGGTGCTCGAGCCAGTCCTTGGCCGCCGGGTCGACGATGAACAGGAAGTCGCCCAGCGCGTACGGGACCCCGCCGGCGGTCAGCAGCGCGTCGTGCTCCCAGCCGGCCCACTCCTGCGGGCCCACTGCGTAGACAGCCGCGTAACCCAGCGCCTCGGCTCCGACCTCGTGACAGGCAGCGACCAGGGAGCGAACGGTGTCCAGCGACACCGGCTGGCCGAGCGCATCGTCGTAGGTCTCGCCGCCGCCGAGCAGGTCGGCGTGCCGGTAGGCCCAGTCGTAGAACTGGACTCCGGTGAGGTGCAGCCGGCGCAGGTTGTCCGCTACGGCGGCGAGGTCACGACCCGGCCGGAAGTCGACGACGAACCCGTATCGCAGCGACTGCCGCGGCCGGTCGGAGACCTCGAGGGCGGTACGGGCAACGGTCACGCCGTCCACGGACAGCTCGACGCCGTAGCCACCCGAGGCCAGCAGGGGGAGGCCGACCAGGGCCGGTGCGTCGACCGGGTGTTCGGAGACCGGTTCGCCGAGCCGGGTGACCGTGAGCACGGCAGGGCCGGCGAGCTCGCGTACCTCGACATGGGCGGTCGTGCCTGAGGCGTAGATGCCTTGCGTGGGCAGCAGATCGGTCATCCCTTGACAGCTCCGGAGGTGAGGCCTTGCACGAAATGACGCTGGAAGATCAGGAACACGATGATGACCGGCACGATCGCGATCATCGAGGCGGCGAAGACCAGGCCCCACAGGGTGGAGTTCTCGCCCTGGAAGAGCGCGATGGCGAGGGGGAGCGTGCGGTGGCTGGGGGTGTTGATGATGGTAAGCGCCCACGAGAACTCGTCCCAGCTCGCCAGGAAGGTGAAGATCGTGGCCGTTGCGAGGGCAGGCTTGGACAGCGGCAGGATCAGCCGCCAGTAGCGCGTCCAGGCGTTGGCGCCGTCGACCTCCATCGCCTGCTCGAGCTCGACGGGGATCGCGCTGAAGAAACCGCGAAGCAGGAACGTGTTGAGCGACAGGGTGCTGCCGACGTAGAAGACGAACAGCCCGAGCAGGGAGTCGATCAGCCCGAAGTACTTGGCCAGCAGGAACTGCGGGATGATCAGCATCAGCGGCGGGATCATCAGGCCGAGCAGCAGCAGCTTGAACAGCAGCTCCTTGCCGAAGAACCGGAACCGGGCGAAGCCGTACGCCATCATTGAGCTGACCAGCAGCGATGCAGCCGTGACGGCGACCGCCACGACGACCGAGTTGACCAGGTAGCGGCCGAAGTCCCCGCTGTGCCAGGCATCCGGGTAGTTCTGCACCGTCGCCGGGTGCGGGATGAACTGCGGCGGGATCGTCAGGACGTAGGTCTGCGACTTGAACGACGTCGAGAGCATGTAGAGGAAGGGCAGCACCATGATGGCGGCGCCCACGACGAGCAGGACGTAGCGCGCGGTGTTGCGGCCGATCCTGGCCGACCTGCGCCGGGAGCCGAAGGTCAGGCTGCTCATGCCATCTCCTCACTGTCGCCGCGGAACAACCGGAGCTGGATGGCCGAGAGCACGAAGACGCCGAGGGTGAGCAGCACCGCGATGGTGGCGCCGTACCCGAAGTCGAGGTTGGTGAAGGCCTGCTTGTACATGTACGTGAGCAGGACCTGGGTCGAGTCCGCCGGGCCACCCGCGGTCATGAGGATGACCGAGATGAAGACGTTGAAGCCGCCGATCACCAGCATGATCGTGACGAAGGCACCGGCCGGCCAGATCGCCGGCAGGGTCACGGCCCGGAACCGTTGCCAGGGCCCAGCGCCGTCGACAGCTGCCGACTCGAGCAGCTCGCGGGGCACGCCCTGGAGCGCCGCCAGGAAAATCATCATGGACCAGCCGATGCCCTTCCAGACGCCGAGCGCCGAGATGGCGACCATGCCGGTCCAGCGCCCCGACAGCCATGAGGTGTCGTGGCTGGTGACGTGGGCGACGTCGTGCAGCATCCAGTTGACCAGTCCGCTGTCGGCGAAGAGGTATTGGAACAGCAGGGAAACGACGACCCAGCTGCTGACCACGGGCAGGTAGAACAGCACCCGGAACAAGGCGCGCGCTGGGGCCTTGTTGTTCAGCAGCACTGCGATGCCGAGGCCCAGCACGATCTGCGGCGGAACGGTCAGCGCCATGTAGACAGCGCTGTTCGCCAGGGCGCGCCAGAACACCGGGTCGTGGAAGGCCCGGACGTAGTTGTCCCAGCCGGTGAAGGTGCTGGTTGCCCCGGCGACGACATTCCAGTCGTAGAAGCTCATCTGGAACGCGCGAACCATGGGGTAGATGACCAGCACCAGGAACAGGGCGAGGCCGGGCGCGATGAACAGCAGGGGAGCCGGGCTCCGACGCCGGCGCCGGCGGCGACCTGGGACGGCCTTCTGGGGAGACGCCGTCCCCCCGGCCACGGCTGGGGTCCGTGACCGGGGGGCGTTCAGCGATGACGTCATGAGCAGGCTCTCTTGTCCGCCGTGCTACTTCGTGGCCGTGAGCAGCGGGTCGATCTGGCTCGCCGCCTTGGTCAGGGCAGCCTTCACCGTGGTGCTCCCCTGGAAGGCCTTGGTCAGCTCGTTCTGGAGCACGGTGTCGATCTGCGAGGCCTGGGGGACGGCCGGCCGCTGCTTCGCGGTCTGCAGCTGCTTGATGTACGGGGCGAAGGCCGGGACGAGCGAGGCCTCCTGGCTGTCCAGGGACTTGACGACGGACATCTGCCCAGTCTTGGCCATGGCCAGCTGGTAGTCAGCGGTCTGCGTGAACCGGATGAAGGTCTCGGCCGCGTCCTGGTTCTTCGACGTGGCCGACATCGTGATGTCCTCGCCACCGACTACCGAGATGGAGCCACCGGGGCCGGCCGGGACCTGGGAGTAGGTGGGCTTGAAGCTCGGGTACTGGCCCGACCAGATGCCGGCCTGCCAGGGACCGTCGAGGATGTTGGCGTACTTTCCCTTCGGCAGCCCGTCCGAGGTCTGGGTGGCGCCCTTGTTGCCGATGATCAGGTTGGGGATCGCGCCGGCCTTGTAGAGGTCGACCAGCATCTGGACGCCGGCGACACTGGCGTCGCTGTTCAGGTAGCCGGTTGCCTTGGTGCCGTCAGGGCTGGTGGCCTCGCCACCTGCTGACCAGATCCACGGGTAGACGTTCCAGCCCTGGAGGCCGCCGTCGGCGAACACCGAGACCTTCTTGGCCGCGAGCTTGGGAGCATCGGCCTTGAGGTCGGCGAAGGTGGCCGGCGGGGTCGAGATCCCCGCAGTGGCAAGGGCTGTCGGGTTGGTGATGAGCACCCGGGTGTTGGTGTCGAGCGGCAGGCCGTAGTAGTGGCCGTTCCACTTGTTGGTCGCCAGGCTGCCTGGGTAGGTGTTGGCCGCGAGGGTCTGGAAGTCGCTCATCTTGGTGTCCAGCGGTGCGAAGACGCCGAGGGCTCCGAACTTCGAGACCCAGCCGAGGTCAGCACGTACCAGGTCCGGCAGCTGTCCGCCGGCCGCGCTGGTGGTGAGCTTCTGCAGCAGCGAGTCGTACGGGATGTCGACGTACTTGACCGTGATGTCAGGGTTGGCCTTCTCGAACGCCGGGATGATCGTCTTGCTCAGCGCATCGGTCTGGGTCTTGTTGCCACCGTTGCCGTAGGTGCCCCAGAAGGTCAGCGTGACCTTCTTGCCGGAGCCGGCGGCCGCCGTTGTTGCTGCTGCTCCTGCCGACCCGGACGTTGCTGCCGCCGAGGCCCCCGTGGTGGCGGCAGCTGTGGTGCCGGGCGTGCCGGCATTGGAGCCCGAGCTGCTTCCGCAGGCCGAGGTGAGCGTCATCGTCCCGATGGCGGCGACGCCGATCAGACGGGTGGTGCGACTGCCGAGCAAGGAAAGCATCGAACTCCTACTTCCATGAAAGCCGGTAGACAGTCTTGTCGTGCCGGAGGGGCGTGCTGGGGCTTGCCAGGGACGCAAGAGGAGGCTCGGGGACTAGGAGCGGACCTCGTCGGAAAGAGCGCTAAGGGAGCTGAGCACGCCGTGGCGGAGCATCGTGGCAGCGGCGCCTCTGGCCCAGGTTTCGTCGGGCAGTGGCCGTACGAGGAGCGTGCAGTCCTGTGCCGTGGTGGAAAAGGCGTCCCGCTCGAACTCCGAGCGGAGCGCGTCGATGAACAAGTCCGAGGCGGTGATCCCTTCACCGGAGAGAATGATCAGGGGTGGGTTGAGCAGGCTCACCAGGGCGGCCAACGCCCTGCCGAGCGCGGTGCCGGCCTGAGTGAAAACCCCTTGTGCATCAGGGTCTCCGGCGTGGGCAAGGGCCACGACCTGGGAGACCTTGCTGATCCGGCGGCCGACCGCCCGCGACATGGCGGCGGCGATGGCGGTGTCGCTGGCTATCGACTCGAGGCAGCCCCGCTTGCCGCAGTGGCACTCCGGTCCGTCCGGGTCGACCACCATGTGACCGAACTCGCCCGCAGCCCCGCTGATCCCCTGCCACAACTGGCCGTCGAGGACCAGTCCGCAGCCGACGCCTGCCCCGACCGTGACGACGGCGAAGCTGCCGTAGCCGCTTCCGGGGCCGAACCACTGCTCCGCGACGGCGAGGGTGTTGACGTCGTTCTCGATGACCACAGGCACCAGCATGCGGTCTGCCACGAGCTGCCGCAGCGGGACGTTGCGCCAGCCGAGCAGCGGCGACTGGTGCAGGACGCCGCTCGAGCCGTTGATGTGTCCGGAAAGGCCGATCCCTATGCCCAGCAGGCGATCGCGCTGGATTGGTGACTCGTCGAGCAGGATCTGCGTGATCTTCTCGATCGCATCGACGACATCCCCGGGTGCGGACTTCGTCAGCTTGAGCCGGTACGAGGACTGCACCTCCGCGTGCAGATCCGCGACCACGCCGACGATCTCGGAGTTCATCAGCTTGATGCCCACCGCGAAGTGCCGCGAGGGGTCGACCTGCAACGGGATCTGCGGGCGGCCGGGAACTCCGGCCTCGCTCTCGTTCTCGACCAGGTAACCGTTGGTGATCATCGGCTTGACCAGCTTGGTGACCGAGGCGGCAGACAAGCCGGTGAGCCGGGCGACGTCACGCCGGGACAGGGGACCTTTGGTGAGCACCGTCTCGAAGAGCGCGCTGATGTTGTGCTCTCGCGAGTTGAGCGCACGCAAGCCGGATGCCGCCGAGTAGCGCGTCGGTTCCGTCGACAGTGCCATCCGTACCGCCTGTCCCTGTCGTGTTGTCACGTTGACCAGGCGGAGCGTACGGCGCGTTGATTTCGTTCGTCAAGCAACTATACCCAACCGTTATCCGCGCGGCGTCGCGCTTGCGACCTCATGCGGTGATCCGGTACCAGCCGGCCGCGGTGCCGCCGAAAACGGCGGCGCGCTCGTGCGGGCTCAGCGCTGCGGTGAGCGACTGTGCGATGCCGATGACCTGGTCATAGTCCGCTGCGAGCAGGCAGACCGGCCAGTCCGACCCATAGATCACGCGGTGGGGACCGACCGTGTCCAACAGGACGTCGCCGTACGGACGGAGCACCTGCGCGCTCGGCGAGCCGGTCCTGGTGACCAGTCCGGAGAGCTTGACGGCGACGTTGGGGAGCGCGGCGAGTTCGGCCAGCAGCCCGCCCCAGGGTTGCAGGGCGTCGGGTCGAATCTCGGGGTTGCCTGCGTGGTCGAGGACGAACCGTACGTCGGGCAGGTCGGCGACGGTCCGAACCGCGGCGGCGAGCTGGTCCGGGCGCACGACGAGCTCATAGACGAGTCCGGCTGCGCCGACTGCCGCGATGCCTCGGCGGGCCTGCGGTCGCCGAAGCCAGTCCGGGTCGGCCTCGTCCTGTACGCCGTACCGTATTCCGACCAGCGCGCCGCCCCCGGGCAGTTCGCGCAGCCGGGCGAGGCAATCACCGATGCCGAAGTCATTCAGGTCCGCCCAGCCGATCACGGCGCGCACGTGCGGGTCGCTCGCCGCCAGGCGGATGAGTTCCGCTGTCTCGGCTGCGACCGGGATGCTCTGCACCACGACAGTTGCGTCGATGTGGTGAGCCCGCAGGGCCGGGCGCAGCTCGTCGACGGTGAACGTCTTGTTCAGCAGGGGGATGCCGGCGGTCCACGGCTGGTCGCGTACCGCGAGATCCCAGACGTGGTGATGGGCGTCGATGCGCACCGCTCACCCTTTCGGTGGTGGGTGTGTCCGCAGCCGACCGTGCGGCTCGAAAGGATCAACTTCATCGTACGAGAAGAATCTCATGCATCCGGGAGGTCCCCCGGGTAGGGCTCGGGGCATCTGGTAGGTATTCGGCCCGACTCAGGCGGGATCTGTCACGACTTGGTCACGAGCAGTCGACTCGGTCTTCCCTTCAAGCAGGTGACCGTGCATAGTGAGCCGCGCAGATAGATCTGATTCATTGAAGGAGGCTGCTCCAGTTGTCAGGCGAACCGAGCGTCCCGGCCGGCGGAAGTGACCCGTCGGACCGTTACCGCCCTGGGTACGAACTGGTCGCCGAGCGGCTGCTGACCTACCTGGCGGAGCAAAACCTGCTGCCCGGCGACCGGCTGCCGACCGAGCAGGGACTGGCGGAGCAACTGGGCGCCACCCGCAACGTCACCCGCGAGGCGATCAAGGTGCTGGCCGCGATCGGCAGGCTGAGCGTGCGCAGAGGCGCCGGCATCTTCGTCGCGGAGTCGTCCGGCCTCCTGGCCGACAGCCATCTCGCCCACTTCCAGCCGACCAGCATGGACCACGTCCTGATGCTCCTGGACTACCGGCGTCTGATCGAGTCGGAGACCGCGCGGCGGGCCGCGACGCTCGCCGCACCGATCGAAGTGCGGGCGATCCGGGAGCACGCCGACTCCTCGCTGGCCGCGGGCAGCTCGAATGACGCCCAGGCTTTTGCCCGCGCGGACGAGTTGTTCCACGACTCGGTCAGCATCGCCGGGCACAACGTGTTCCTGCGCTCCAGCGTCGCCAACATCCGCCGGCTGGTGTCCCAGACGGACGTGTTGCTCTTCCACGGCGACGTACCCGGGTCGCTGGAAGTCGCCGGCACCCAGCACGTCGGGATCGCCGAAGCGATCTCGCACGGCGACGCAGACCTTGCCGCGCAGCTGATGACCGCTCACATCGACACCACGCAGCGCCAGTTCGAACACAAGATCCGTGATCGGCTGTTCAACCCCGCCGACCGGTCCGCTGCTACCGCGGCGTTCTCGCCCGCTCCCCCGGCCGGTCCGGATTCCGGGGGCGCTACCGCGACGCAGACCCCACTGCCATCCGCCCGAACCAAGTCGGCATGAAGATCACTCATGTCGAAGTCCACCGGATCAAAGTTCCGGCGGCCAACCCCCCGTTCCGCTGGCGGGACGGGCTGAGCGGCAGCGCTCCGGCCGGCGACGGCGCGGTCCTGCGCATCGGCACCGACGAAGGCGCCGAGGGAGTGGCGCTGTTCGCCCGGCCAGGAGCCGGGGCCACCCTCACCGACCTGGTGGAACGGGTCCTGCGCGAGGAGCTCGTCGGACAGGACCCGTTCCGGCGCGAATGGCTCTGGCACCGGGTCTGGGAGCTCGACCGCATCCACGAGCTCCCGCTGCCCACCCTCGGCCTGATCGACACCGCCCTGTGGGACCTGGCCGGCCGCGTGTACGACCAGCCAGTCTGGCAGTTGCTCGGCGGCTTCCGCGAGTCAATCCCCGCCTACGCCTCCACCACGACCTTCACCACCACGGAGGAGTTCCTCGACGTCGCCGACCAGTGCCTGGCGCTCGGCTACCAGGGCATCAAGCTGCACGCCTGGGGTGACGCCCTGCGGGACGCGCGGCTGTGCGTCGCCCTGCGCGACCACGTCGGCCCCGACGTGCCGCTGATGTACGACGGCTCGGCGGCCTTCGACCTGCCGGACGCCATCCGCCTGGGCAAGGCGCTGTCTGAGGCGGACTACCTCTGGTACGAGGAACCGATGCGCGAGTTCAGCGTCACCGCCTACGGGCGGCTCGCCCAATCTGTGTCCGTTCCGCTCCTGGTCGCCGAGACCTCGGATGGCGCGCACATGAACTCCGCCGACTTCATCGCCGCCGGCGCCGCCACCTTCGGCGTCCGGACCGGCACCACCCTGCGCGGCGGCATCACCGGAGCCATGCGCACCGCCCACCTCGCCGACGCCTACCGGCTGCGCGCCGAGGTACACGGTTCGGACATCCCCAACCAGCACCTGTGCATGGCGATCTCCAACACCACCTACTACGAGTCGCTCGTGACCGCGACCACCGTCGTACGCGAACGCCACGTGGACGACCGGGGCCTTGTTCATGCCCCGACCGGGCCAGGGATTGCTTTGCCACTCGACTTCGGCTACGGCAGCGAGCTCGAGCGCTTTGTCGAAAAGGCCGCGTCCTGACCGACCTTCCCGCACCGGCAGCTAAGCCCCCCTCACGCAATGACAGAAAGGCACGACAATGAGGTCTCCCGCATTGACCGTCGACGCGCGCCACCGAACCAGCCGGCGAGCCGCCGCCGCCGTCGGCCTCGTCGCCACCGGCGCCCTCCTGGCCGGATGCTCCAGTGCCACGTCGACTCCGAAGGCGTCCGGGTCAGCGTCGTTCGCCCCAGCCGCGCAGAAAGCCGGCTCCCAGATCACCGTCTGGGCCGACTCCACCCGGCTCCCGTCGGTGCAGGCATACCAGAAGGCCAACCCTGGCGTGAAGATGAACATCGTCACCTATGACGGCAGCGCCGACGGGTCGACGTACCTCCAGACCAAGGTGCAGCTCTTCGACCGGACCGGCTCGGGCTGGCCGGACGTCGTCTTCGGCTCGCCCACCGACGTCACCTGGGCCTCCCACCCGACCAAGTCGGGCGCGATCCCGTTCGCGGCGGCCCTGGACCAGAACCTGGTCCCGCAGCAGACCCTCGACAACTTCGCCAAGGGCTCGCTCACCCCCTGCCAGGACAACGGCCACACGTACTGCATGCGCAACGACATCGCGCAGGTTGTCCTCTGGTACAACAAGACGCTGATGGACAAGTGGGGTTACCAGGTCCCCACCACCTGGGTCCAGTACGAGGCGCTCGGGCTGCAGGTCGCCACGCAGCACCCCGGCTACCTTGTCGGCGCGGTCGGCGACACCAACTCCCAGGAGTCGTACTTCTGGTCCAGCCAGTGCCCGGCGTTCAACCTGACCGCGCCCAACACCCTGCAGGTCAACCTGGGCGCAGCGGACTGCACCCGGATCGCCACCCTGCTGGACAAGCTCATCTCGGCCAAGGCCGTCACGACGCAGGGCTTCTTCAGCCAAGGATTCGCCAAGGCCAGCGGCAGCAAGGTTCTGATGGCGTACGGCCCCTCCTGGTACGGCCAGTACCTGTTCAAGTCCGCGTTCAACACACCGGCGGGGCAGATCACCGCGGCCGCCCCGCTCAGCTGGCCCGGGGAGACCACCGCCTCGACCGGCAACGTCGGCGGCGGCGTGTGGATGGTCTCCTCCCACAGCGCCAACCTGAAGGCGTCCACCGACCTGGTGACCTGGCTGACCACCTCGGACGCCAACCAGGCATCCGCACCGACCTACCCGGCGTACGCGCCAGCCGCCACGGCATGGCTGGCCAACCCGACCAACCGCAGCTACTTCGCCACCGACGTGAGCCCGGCCTTTCAGAAGGCGGCGAACGAAGTGTGGACCGGCTGGTCGAACACCAAGTTCAGCGACGCCACCGCCTGGTCCAGCGTCGTCCTGACCGCCTTGACGGCCGGCCAGACCCTGACCTCGACCCTGCCCGCCTGGCAGACCGCCATCAGTAACGAGGCCAAAGCCAACGGGTACACCGTGATCAACCAATGACCTTGCTGGACCCCCAGCGCACTGCTGTCAACGTCCCCCGCGGCGGCCGAGTGTCGCGGCGGGGGGGCGGGGGCCCCGCCGGCTACCTGTTCGTCGCCGGCTACGCGCTCCTGCTGCTCGCCTTCGGCGTCTTCCCCACGGGATACGCCTTCTACCTCTCCCTGACCAACAGCCAGGGCCGCTTCACCGGGTTCAACCAGTTCATCAAGGTGGCCCAGGACTACCGGTTCGTCCCGGCCTTCACCAACATCCTCATCTACCTGGTGATGTGGCTCGTCGTCTTGGTCGTGCTGACAGTCCTGGTGGCCGTGGTGCTGCGCGGTCGCATGCGGCCGGGGGTCTCGGCGCTCTTCCGCTTCCTGTTCTACATCCCCGGCGCGCTGGCCGGGGTCGCCAGCGTGCTGGTGTGGCTGTTCATGCTCGCCCCCGACGTCAGCCCCGCCGCGCGGCTGCTGAACTGGCTCGGCCTGCACAGCTTCACCGCCGTCATCGCCCCCGGCAACCTGCCGGTGATCTTCGTGTTGATCGCCTTCTGGACCGGCGCCGGCGGCTGGATCGTGGTGATGTACGGGGCGCTCAACAACATCCCGGACGAAGTCCTGGAGGCCGCCAAGATGGACGGCGCCGGTCCGTGGCGCATGGCCTGTCACGTGCAGATCCCCATGATCAGGCAATGGATCGTCTACATGACGATCCTCGCGTTCGCGGCCGGTACGCAGCTGTTCGTCGAACCGCAACTGCTCCAGACGGCGAGCCTGCAACGCGTCAGCCCGACCTGGTCGCCGAACCAGCTGGCCTACGTCTTCGCCTTCCAGCAGGGCGACTTCAACGGCGCCGCCGCGATCTCGGTCTTCCTGCTGGCTCTCGGACTCATCTGCGCCGGCCTCCTGGTGGCCCGCTCGAACCTGTTCAGCTTGGACGACAAATGACAAACCTCAGCCTCAATGCGCCGGCGCCGCGACGTCGCAGTGCGCCGTCGCGAGCCGCCTCGGTCCTGATCATCGGCGTCCTGCTCATGGTGCTGCTGGTCTTCTTCGTGCTGCCGGTGGTCTGGCTGCTGCTGGCGCCGTCGAAGACCGCGTCCCAGGCGCTCCACGACTCGCCGCTGTCATTCGGCTCGTTCCATGAGATCGGCGCCGCCTGGAACCACTTGTTCGCGTTCCAGGGCGACGCGATGGTCACGTGGCTGCGCAACTCCGCGGTCTACTCCGTCAGCGCGCTGGTGCTGACGCTGCTCACCAGCGTGCCGGCCGGCTACGGGCTGGCCCTGACCAAGTTCCGCGGGCGCAAGACGCTGCTGGTCACCACGCTGGTGACCATGATGATGCCGTCGGCCACGCTGGTCCTGCCGATCTTCCTCGAGCTCAACCAGTTTCATCTGATCGGCACCGCCTGGTCCGTCATCCTGCCGTTCTCGTTCTTCCCGTTCGGCGTGTATCTGGTCTACATCTACTTCGGCGTCAGCCTGCCCAAGGACATCCTGTCCGCCGCGCGCATCGATGGCTGCTCGGAGTTCCAGATCTTCTCGCGGATCGCGCTCCCGCTGGCCAAACCCGTCGTCGGCCTGGTGGCGTTCTTCAGCTTCGTCGGCAACTGGAACAACTTTTTCCTGCCTTACCTCGTGCTGCCGAACAGCAACGAGTTTCCGATCCAGGTCGGGCTGAACCAGTTGTTGTCCTCGACACCGTCGTTCAACCCCGTCGCCGGCGCCGGCCTGAACGTCACCATCCCGGAACTCGCGCTGGCGATCATCGTCTCCATCCTCCCGGTGCTGGTGCTGTTCCTCTTCTCGCAGCGCACGCTGGTCTCCGGAATGCTCGCGGGGGCGACAAAGGAGTGAGCGCGGTGCGCAATCGCCTCCGGCCCTGCCCTCGTCATGACGCGGACGCATGAGGGAAGGTGGATGGCATGTCGAACCGTCTAGCGCTTGCCACCAGCCCTTACCTGCTGCAGCACAAGGACAACCCGGTGGACTGGTGGCCGTGGACGCCCGAGGCCCTCGCCGAGGCCGAGCGTCGCCAGGTCCCCGTACTTCTCTCGGTGGGCTATGCGGCCTGCCATTGGTGCCACGTGATGGCGCACGAGTCGTTCGAGGACGCCGCGACGGCCGCGTACATGAACGACCACTTCGTCTGCATCAAGGTCGACCGCGAGGAGCGGCCCGACGTCGACGCCGTCTACATGGAGGCGACCACGGCGATGACCGGCCAGGGCGGCTGGCCGATGACCTGCTTCCTCACGCCGGCGGCCCAGCCGTTCTACTGCGGCACCTACTTCCCGCCGACCCCGCGGTACGGGACCCCGTCGTTCGGCCAGCTGATGTCGTCGGTGGTGGAGGCGTGGACCACCCAGCGCGAGCAGGTGCTCGAAGCCGGGGCGCACATCGTGGCCCAGCTCGCCGGCCAGCAGGGCGCGGCCTCAGGCTCCGGGGAGCTGACGCCGGCCCTTGTCGATGATGCAGTTGCTCTGCTGGCCAAGGGTTTCGACGCCGTACGGGGTGGGTTCGGCGGTGCCCCCAAGTTCCCGCCGTCGATGGTGCTCGAGTGGCTGCTCCGCCACGCCGCCCGCACGGGGGACGCGCAGTCGCTGCAGATGGTCGAGCGGACCTGTGAGGCGATGGCCCGCGGCGGGCTCTACGACCAGCTCGCCGGCGGCTTCGCCCGCTACTCCACCGACGCGTCCTGGGTAGTCCCGCACTTCGAGAAGATGCTCTACGACAACGCGCTGCTGCTCCGGGTCTATGGCCATCTCTGGCGACAGACCACCGACCCCGCCGTGCGCGACCTGGCGCACCGGGTCGCCGTGGATACGGCGGACTTCCTCGTACGGGACCTGCGGACCCCCGAGGGCGGGTTCTCCTCGGCCCTCGACGCCGACACCGAGGGCGTGGAGGGCAGGTTCTACGTCTGGACCCCGGAGCAGCTGGTCGACGCGCTCGGCCCGCAGGACGGCGGTTGGGCCGCAGGGCTCTACGGCGTGACGGAGGCCGGCACCTTCGAGCACGGGTCCTCCGTCCTGCAGCTGCGCAGCGACTCCGACGACCCGGCGCGCGAGACGGCAGTCCGCCTGCGGCTGCTGGCTTCTCGGGCAGAGCGGGTTGCCCCGGCACGGGACGACAAGGTGGTGGCAGCCTGGAACGGCCTGGCGATCGCCGGCCTGGTCGAGGCGGGCATGCTCTTCGGCCGACCGGACCTGGTGGACGCCGCCATCTCCTGCGCCGAGCTCCTGGTGCGGCTGCACGTCGACGGCGGCCGGCTGCTCCGCACCTCCCGGGACGGCAGGCCCGGGCACAACGCCGGAGTCCTCGAGGACTACGGCGACGTGGCAGAAGGCCTGCTGGTGCTGGCATCCGCCACCTCTGACGCCCGATGGGTGACACTGGCGGGCGAGCTGCTGGACACCGTGCTCGACCATTTCTCCGACGGGGCAGGCGGCTTCTTCGATACCGCTGACGATGCCGAGACGTTGATCCGGCGTCCGCAGGACCCGACCGACAACGCGACGCCGTCAGGTGCGGCCGCGGTCACGGCGGCCCTGCTGTCCTACGCGGCCCTCACCGGCTCCGAACGGCACCGCCAAGCAGCCGAGGCCGCCATGGCCCGGTTGACCCCGCTGATCGCGGGCTACCCGCGGTTCGCCGGGTGGGCCGGCGCCGCCGCGGAGGCCATGCTCGCCGGCCCGGTCGAGGTGGCGATCGTCGGCGATCCCGCCGACACCCGCACCCAGGCCCTGGTGACTGTGGCCTGGCGGGCGCCCTCGCCGGGCGCGGTGATCGCCGTCGGGGACCCGGCGCAGCCCCCGTACGTCGAGCTGCTGGCCGGTCGCCCGCTGGTCGACGGGAGCCCCGCGGCCTACGTTTGCCGCAGGATGGTCTGCCAGGCCCCGGTCACGACCCCGGAGTCGCTGGCTGAGGATCTCGCTCGGCGCTGAGCCCGAGGTCGAGCGTCACGTCCGAGTAGACCACACCGGCCGAGGTGTGTTGCCGTCCCGGCACGGCCGCCATGCCCTGGGCCAGATAGAACGAGAGGCTCGCGTCGCGGGACTCCGCCCACAGCGTCGCCGCCCCCAGGGCCCGGAGCGCGGTGAGCGCGGCGGCGAACAGCGCGGAGCCGAGTCCCTGCCGCTGCTGGCCAGGGTCGACCGCCATCTGCCGCAGCCGCCAGGCCGGCGGGCGGGCAACGAACTCGGGCTCGGCGGGGGTCAGCGTCATGACGCCGACCGCGGCGCCGGTGGTGTCGAGCACGGCCAGGTGGAACGTGCCGGCGACGCCGTCGTCCGGGATCCGCAGGCCGAGGTCCGGGCGATCGCGGCGCAGGAGCCGGTCCCGCAGGGCGAACGTCGCCTCGACCGGCACCTCGACGACGCGGACCTCCACCCGGCCCAACCTACCGTTCGCGGACGTCCGCCACGCTGTCAGCGAACGCCGTTGGTGCCAGCCAGTTGCCGTGTAATTGTGTAATCACGGCAACAGAAGGAGCAGATCATGTACCCACGAGGACGCCACGGAGGCCCGCCCTGGGCACGCGGCAACGATGCACCCCCGCCGGCAGACGACGTCGCAGCCTGGCTGACCGGCCGGCTCCCCGACGAGTGGTACGAGGGCACCCCCGAGGTCCACGTGGACCGCGACGAGATCGTCATCATCGGCGAGCTGGCCGCACCCACTGTCGAAGGCGACCCGGACGAGGCAGCCCGGCAGGCCGCCATCGCCGGGCGGATCACCCGGTTCCGCGAGGAAACCCGCGGCAAGCGGATCTCCATCGCCCAGGAGGCTGAGGAGCGGTACGGCCGCAAGGTCGCGTGGGGCGCCAAGATCGGTGACACCCGCGTGCTGTTCACCAGCCTCGCCGTCCCCGTGATGACCCGGCTGCGCTTCGAGGAGCGGCAGGTGCTGGACACCTTGGTGGACGCCGGAGTGGCCCGCAGTCGCAGTGAGGCGCTGGCCTGGGCGGTCAAGCTGGTCGGCCAGCACGAGGGTGACTGGATCCAGCAGCTGCGCGACGCACTGGTCGCCGTGCAGGAGGCCCGCAAGGCCGGCCCGGCGAGCTAGGCCGGTCGTACGGGTCAGGCCAGGGAGTAGGTCGCGATCGACACCGCGACGTACTGCAGGATGAACGCCGCCACGGTCAGGGCATGGAAAACCTCGTGGTAGCCGAAGACCCGCGGCACGGGGTCGGGGCGCTTGAACGCATAGACGACGGCACCGAGCGAGTAGAGCGCCCCGCCCACCGCCACCAGCACGAGCACCGCCACCCCGCCGTGGTGCAGCAGGTCGGGGATGACGAAGACCGCCACCCAGCCCAGCGCCAGGTAGATGGGCACGTAGAGCCATCGGGGGGCGGACGTCCACAGCAGCTGCAGCGCGATGCCGAGCACGGCGCCCGCCCAGACCACGGCGAGTACGACGTTGCTGGTGCGCCCGCGCAGCACGATCAGCGCGATCGGGCTGTACGTGCCGGCGATGATCAGGAAGATGTTGGCGTGGTCGAGGCGCCTCAGCACGGTGCGCACGCCCGGTGAACCGTGCCAGCGGTGGTAGAGCGCGCTGACCCCGAACAGCAGGCAGGCCGACAGCGCGTAGACGGCGCAGCCGATCCGGGCCCGCTGGCTGCCGGCCAGGCTGACCAGGACGATCCCCGCCGCGACGGTCAACGGGAACGCGATCCCGTGCAGCAGCCCGCGCAGCTTGGGCCTGGCCGCCAGCATGTCGAGATAGGCCTGCGCGGCCGTACGCGTCGCGTCCTCGAATGCCGCGCTCATGGCTCGAGACTAGACCCGGAACCTTGGCAGACCCTGAGAGGCCAGGTCGCACGGTATTCTCGGCCAACGACGGGATTCGTCGCCAGGGGAAGGGGCCGCCATGGGGCTGCGCGACCTCGTCTACAAGGTGTACGAGAAACGTCTAAGGCAGCTGCTCGTCGGCGTACCCGGCCCCCGCCACGTCGGTGTCATCCTCGACGGCAACCGGCGCTGGGCCAAGTCCGTCGGGGCCCGCGACATCTACGGCCAGGGCGCCGACCGGATCGACGACCTGCTCGCCTGGTGCACCGACGCCAAGGTCGAGGTCGTCACCCTGTGGCTGCTCTCCACGGACAACCTGACCCGCCCCGACGACGAGCTCGCGCCGCTGTTCCGGGTCATCGAGCGCACGGTCGAGGGGCTCGCGGCGCCGGACAAGCCGTGGCGTGTGCATCCGGTCGGGTCGCTGGACCTGCTGCCAGAGGTCACCCGGCACATCCTCAAGGCGGCCGACGAGAACACCGTCGACAAGCCGGGCCTGCTGGTCAACGTGGCCATCGGGTACGGCGGCCGGCGTGAGATCACCGACGCCGTACGCTCCATGCTGCTCGAGGCGGCCGACAACGGGGCGTCGCTCGAGGAGCTGGCGGAGGCCCTCGACGTGGAGCACATCGCCGACCACCTCTACACCAAGGGCCAACCCGACCCCGACCTGGTGATCCGCACCTCGGGGGAGCAGCGGCTGTCCGGCTTCCTGCTCTGGCAGAGCGCGCACAGCGAGTTCTACTTCTGTGAGGCGTTCTGGCCGGAGTTCCGGCACGTGGACTTCCTCCGGGCGCTGCGCGCGTACGGCGAGCGTCACCGTCGTTACGGGTCCTGAGCGGCAACCTCTCTCCGACACCTGACCGTCACATTGCGGATGGCGTGTCGTGGCCCCGACGTTCCTCAGGTCGGCTTACCTTCAGTGGTGACGGACGGCGTCGTGCCGGACGTCCGGGAGGCCTAGGCGTGCAGTTTCTTGCGACGCGGAGGGGCCGGCACCCGGCCTCTGGGCCCGGTCCCGGACCGCTCGAGCTTACGGGCGCAGAGGTGCGCGCCCTGAGGGGTTCCCCGTGAACGCAGGTCTGCAGCTGCCCCGCCGCACCTACGTCATCGACACGAGCGTGCTGCTCTCCGACCCGGCGGCGATCACCCGCTTCGCCGAGCACGAGGTCGTCCTCCCGCTCGTGGTGATCAACGAGCTCGAGGCCAAGCGCAAGGACCCCGAGATCGGTTACTTCGCCCGTCAGGCGCTGCGGATCCTCGACGACCTCCGGCAGAAGCACGGTCGCCTCGACCAGCCGATCCCGATCGGCGAGCTGGGCGGCACGGTCCGTGTCGAGCTGAACCACTCCGACCCCATGGTGCTGCCGGCCGGTTTCCGGATCGGTGACAACGACAGCCGGATCCTCGCGGTGGCAGGCAATCTCGCCAGCGAGGGTTGTGACGTGATCCTGGTCAGCAAGGACCTGCCGCTGCGGGTCAAGGCCGGCTCGGTCGGTCTCCCGGCCCAAGAGTTCCGCAACGAGCTCGCGACCGACGTCGGCTGGACCGGCATGGCCGAGCTGGACATCAGCGACGAGGACGTCGACGCGCTCTATGCCGACGAGCACCTCGAGCTGGCGGCGGCCCGCGACTTCCCTTGCCACACAGGGCTTGTTCTGCTGTCCAACCGGGGCAGCGCGCTGGGACGGGTCCTGCCGGACAAGTCGGTACGACTCGTACGCGGCGATCGCGAGGCCTTCGGCCTGCACGGCCGGTCGGCCGAGCAACGGGTCGCCCTCGACCTGCTGCTCGACCCCGACGTCGGCATCATGTCGCTCGGCGGCCGTGCCGGTACGGGCAAGTCGGCGCTCGCGTTGTGCGCGGGCCTTGAGGCCGTCCTCGAGCGCCGTCAGCACAAGAAGGTCGTCGTCTTCCGGCCCTTGTTCGCTGTCGGCGGCCAGGAGCTCGGCTACCTCCCCGGCACGGAGGCGGAGAAGATGTCGCCCTGGGGCCAGGCGGTCTTCGACACCCTCGGCGCACTCGTGCACGCCGACGTGGTGGAGGAGATCATGGCCCGCGGCATGCTCGAGGTGCTCCCACTCACGCACATCCGCGGCCGGTCGCTGCACGACTCGTTCGTCATCGTCGACGAGGCGCAGTCTCTCGAGCGCAACGTCCTGCTGACCGTACTCTCCCGTATCGGTGGGGCTTCTCGGGTCGTGCTGACCCACGACGTCGCCCAGAGCGACAACCTGCGGGTGGGTCGCTACGACGGTGTCGCCGCGGTCATCGAGGCCCTCAAGGGACACCCGCTTTTCGCCCATGTCACGCTGACGCGCTCGGAGCGCTCGCCGATCGCGGCCCTCGTGACCGACATCCTCGGCGACCTCGGGGTCTGACTCGCCGTACGGGCGCGGCGGAGCGGCCGCCGCGCCCGTACGATCAGCGCATGGTCATCCCCGTGCATGACGACAACCCCGTACGGCGTACGCCTGTCGTCACCTACGCACTCATCTTGGCCAGCGTGCTGGTGTTCCTGCTCGAGCCGATCCACCAGTACTTCTTCGGGAGCCAGACGGTCGCCGACGTCTGCCGGCAGTACGTGTTCTTCGACAAGTGGGCGGCCATCCCCAAGGAGCTGCTGAGCGGGCATCCGCTCGCCGCCCACCAGTACGTCATCAGCACCGATTCGGGTCAGATCGCCTGCCCTGCCGACGTTTTTCCGCACAAGAGCCCCGTGTTGTCGGTGCTCTACTCCATGTTTCTGCACGCCGGGTGGCTGCACCTGCTGGGCAACATGCTGTTCCTCTACATCTTCGGCAACAACATCGAGGACCGGTTCGGCCGGATCCGGTTCCTGCTGTTCTATGTCGTGGCTGGATACGCTGCTGTCTATGGGTTCTCACTGATGGACCCGAGCTCGACGACGACCCTGGTCGGTGCCTCGGGCGCCATCGCCGGCGTGCTCGGCGCCTACCTCATCCTCTATCCGCGGACCAGGGTCCTGTCGCTGCTGCCGTTCCTGTTCTTCCTGCCGGTGAGGCTGCCCGCCTGGCTGGTGCTCGGCTCCTGGTTCCTCCTGCAGTACATCTATGCCGCCGGGGCCGGCGTAGGCCAAGGGGCTGGTGTGGCCTATGTGGCCCACGTGGTCGGGTTCATCGTGGGCATGCTCGTGGGCTACGCGGTGCGGGTGTCCTCGCCTGCGCAGCGCCGTTGACGTCTGCCCGCGTCCCAGTCCCAGAGGTCCCAGCGGCCCCACGGGCCACGAAACGGACGGGCAGCGGGCCGTTTCTGTGAACCATGTCACTTTCTGAGCCCGATTTCGGCTGATCGGTCGGGCCAAACTGGACAGGCGGCCCGCTCTTCACAGGGACGCCTCCGCCCGAAGGCGTGGCGGAGGTGTGGGCCCGTAGGTGTGCCGCGGGACGCACAGGATGCGCCATGTCCGGGTCCTGTCGGGGGCCACCGCGAAGCCTGTCCGGGGTGCCTCCGGTGCATGCACGTCCCTCAGGACGTCTTACGCACCGCGGGCAACGCGTGCCGGCACCGCTCTTGCGGTGTCCATACGGAAGGATTGTGCGTGATCCGAACACCCAACCGCGGCGTCGTCGTGGCGGGAGCAGCTCTCGGCTCGGTCAGCCTCGCCGTCGGCGTGCTGGGCGGCTCGGCCGCTCAGGCCTCGGCCACCACGGCGGCTGCTCCCCAGAGCGTCACCGTCGCGCCCAACCACGACCCGGTCGCGCTGGAGCGGATCGCGGCCGAGCAGCGTTCGATCAGCGCCCAGGCGGCCGCCGTCGCGGCCGTCGCCGGCGCGACGGCCACGGCACCACCGAAGCCCAAGCACAGGAAGCCGAGGCGGGCGGCCAGGGCCAAGAAGAGGGCGCCGCTCACCCCGCGTGAGATGGCCCAGCAGCTGGTGGCCCAGCACAAGGGCTGGAAGCCCGCACAGTTCACCTGCCTGGACAAGCTCTGGACCCGCGAGAGCGGGTGGAACCCGCACAACGAGAACGGCGGTTCGGGAGCCTACGGCATCCCGCAGTCCCTGCCCGCTCGCAAGATGGCCACGTTCGGCAGCGACTGGCGCGACAACCCGATGACCCAGATCAAGTGGGGCCTCTGGTACATCGCCGATCGGTACGGCACTCCCTGCAACGCCTGGGCGCACAGCGAGCGGTACAACTACTACTGATCGGGCCTGCGGGTTCCCGGGGCATCCTGCTGACCGCCGGGGCGAGCCTGGCTGGTCAGCGGGTCCAGGCGACGCCGGTCGGCGTCTTGGAGGTCCAGGCGACACCCGCCGGCTTCTGCGAGGTCCAGGCGACACCAGCGGGCTTCTGCGTGGTCCAGGCGACACCGGTCGGCGTCTTGGAGGTCCAGGCGACACCGTGGGTCGGCTTGGCCTTGGCGTGACCGATGCTGGCGGAGGCGAGCGCCGGGACGGCGGCGCTGCCCGCCAGGGCGATGGCAACGGTGGCGGTGACGGTGGCCAGACGACGAGCGATCATGGTGTTCTCCTCGGGACCTGGTGACGCCCCGAGCGTCACGCAAAGTCACTCGTCCCGGGCACCGGGGGCCTTGAGGGACTTTTCCGTCATCGTGAACAAAGTGCCCAGATGACTAGATCGAGAGTGGCCCGGCCGACCCGGATCGCCTGTCTGGCTTAGGCCTTTGGTACGAGGCGGCCCCCGCTGCCATCGTCACAGAGCCTGCGGCCGCTGAGTTTTGTCCGGTATCGAGGCGAACAGTGTGGTCTATACCGATATTGGTCTAGGCCTATTGGGCGGGTGGCCGGGTCATCGACAGCACGTCCAGCGCGGCGTCGAGCTGCTCGGCCGTCAGCTTGCCCTCCGCGACGTAGCCGCGCTCCTCGACGACCTGCCGGATCGTCTTTCGCTCGGCCAGCGATGCTTTGGCAACCTTGGCCGCCTCCTCGTACCCGATGTACTTGTTGAGCGGCGTGACGATCGACGGTGAGGACTCGGCGAACTCCCGGCACCGCTCCTCGTTGGCCACGATGCCGTCGACGCACCGGTCGGCGAACAGCCGGGAGATGTTGGCAAGCAGCCGGATTGCCTCGAGGATGTTGCGCGCCATCACCGGGAGCATGACGTTCAGCTCGAAGTTGCCTGCTGCGCCGGAGAAGGCGACGGCGGCGTCGTTGCCGATGACCTGGGCGCAGACCATGTTCAGGGCCTCGGGGATGACCGGGTTGACCTTGCCCGGCATGATGCTCGACCCCGGCTGCAGGTCGGGCAGATAGATCTCGGTGAGCCCCGTACGGGGGCCTGACCCCATCCAGCGGATGTCGTTGGAGATCTTGAACAGGCTGACCGCGATCGTCCGCAGCTGGCCGCTGGCCTCGACCAGGCCGTCCCGCGCGCCCTGTGACTCGAAGTGGTTGCGCGCCTCGGTCAGCGGCAGTCCCGTCGTGCGGGCCACCTCGGCGATGACGGCTGCGGAGAACCCTGGCGGGGTGTTGATCCCGGTGCCCACCGCGGTGCCGCCCAGCGGCAGCTCGGCAAGTCGGGGGAGCGAGGCCCGCAGCCGCTCGATCCCGAACCGGACCTGCGCCGCGTAACCGCCGAACTCCTGGCCGAGGGTCACCGGCGTCGCGTCCATCAGGTGGGTGCGGCCGCTCTTGACCACCGACACCCACTCGGAAGCCTTGCGCTCCAGGGACTCCGCGAGGTGCTCGAGGGCTGGGATGAGGTCGTGCACCACGGCGTCCGTGGCTGCGATGTGGATCGATGACGGGAACACGTCGTTGCTGGACTGCGAGGCGTTGACGTGGTCGTTGGGGTGGACGGGGGAGCCCAGCGACTCCCCCGCGAGGGTCGCGATGACCTCGTTGGCGTTCATGTTGGAGGAGGTCCCCGACCCGGTCTGGAAGACGTCGATCGGGAAGTGGTCGTCATAGCCGCCCTCGGCCACGGCCGTCGCCGCGACGTTGATCGCCTGAGCCATCTCGGGGGCCAGGACACCGAGATGCTGGTTGACCGTCGCGGCTGCGGCCTTGATCCGGGCCAGCGCGGCGATGTGCGCCCGCTCGAGGGTCTGGCCGGAGATCGGGAAGTTCTCGACGGCCCGCTGGGTCTGCGCCCGCCACTTGGCACGCGTGGGGACGCGGACGTCCCCCATCGAGTCGTGCTCGAGCCGGAACTCACCGTCGTGAATGCCTGCGCTGTCAGTCATCGTGCGGATCCTCAAAGTCTCGGGCGGGTGGGTCGGTCCGGCGCGCGCGCCGAGGTCGAGCCTGCCACGCGCGCCGGGCGCTGCGGCGACCCAGTGACCATGGACACATGACGGGCGGCCGCTCCTGTCGCCTCCCGTGGGCTGAGCCGGCTCGAGGCTTGCTGGTCCGCTGCGGCCGCCACTAGAGTGACCCGCACGTGATGGCGCGAGGAAGCCGGTGCAAGTCCGGCACGGTCGCGCCACTGTGAGCAGCCCGCCCTGCGGACTGTGAGTCAGATCTTCCTGCCATCACGCCTCGCCCGATGACCAGGGGACGCCAGATCCCCGAAGGAGGCACTACATGAGCACCATGACCACTCCCGTTGCCGTACCCACCCCGGTCGTCCTGCCGATCTCCCGGGCCGTTGTCTGGCTGGTGGGCACGGCGTTGATGGCGCTCGGGGTCTACTACTTCGTCGGCGTCGACCAGGGCGCGACCTCGGTGTTCGGGCACAACATGGCGATCCACGAGTTCGTCCACGACGCCCGGCACTTCCTCGGCTTCCCCTGCCACTAGGCAGGAGCCGCTCCGATGGAGAGAAAGCTCATCGGCCGCGGGATCATCGCAGGGGCCTTCGCCGGGCTGCTGGCGTTCGTCTTCGCGCGAATCTTTGCCGAGCCGGTCATCAGTGCTGCCATCCGCTACGGGTCGGGGCGCGACGCCGCTCAGGCCGTACTGGACAAGGCCGCCGGGCTGCCGACGGCGGCCGACGGCCCGGACATCTTCAGCCGTACGGTCCAGGCGAACATCGGCATCGGCGTCGGGATGATCCTGTTCGGCGCTGCCATGGGTGCGCTGTTCGCCGTCGTCTACACCATCTGCCTCGGTCGCGTCGGCAACCTCAGGCCTCGGGTGCTGGCCATGCTCGTCGCCGGTGCCGGCTTCCTCGGCATCTACCTCGTCCCGTTCCTGAAGTACCCCGCCAACCCGCCGTCGATCGGCCACGCCGAGACGATCGGGGCCAGGGGCGGGCTCTACCTGGGGATGGTGCTGGCATCGGTGGTCTTCCTGGTGCTGGCGACGATGGCGGGACAGCGGCTGCAACCGCGCTTCGGCAACTGGAACGCGAGCCTGCTCGCCGGGGCCGGCTTCGTCGTGGCCATCGGCATTGTCATGGCCGTACTGCCACAGCTCGGACACCTGGCGGCCAACCAGGCGCACTACGGCCTGCACGCGACGGAGACACCGCTGCCCCTCACCGATGCCACGGGCACCATCGTCTTCCCCGGCTTTCCCGCGGACACCCTGGCGGCCTTCCGGCTCTATTCGGTGGCGGCCCAGCTGCTGCTGTGGTCGGCGCTGGGGCTGGTCTTCGGCCCGATGGCCGAGCGGGTGCTGGCACCGGCGCTCGCGTCGGCCAAGGAACGTCGCCGGGTCAGTGCCAGCGGCCAGCTTGCGTGAGGCGCTGGCGGCACTAGGGCCCTACTTCGAGGTCGACCGCCCGGACGGTTCCTGGCAGCCGCTGCACGTCCTGCTCGACTCGCCCGGCCGGCTGACCGAGCGGGTGCAGGCGGTCAGGACTGCGCTGGGTGGGGACGAGGTGCCCGTCCGCGTCGCGGCCTCGGTCGCCCAGCTCGGCCTGGTCGCGCGGCTGCTTGCGCCGGTGTTCGGGGCCGCTGTCATCGACGGCCGGCTGCTGGTCCTCGACGACGCGTCGTGGCGCCCGGTGGTCGGGGGCCCGATGCCGCTCGCCCTGCCCGACGCCGCACTCGGCGGGGTCCCGTACGACAGCCTGGTCGTCGGCATCGGCGAGAGGGTGCTGTCCGGTCCGGTACGGGCCCTCGTGGACCTCACCGCCGGGTTGTCGGTGTCGCCGAAGGTGTTGTGGGGCAACGTCGCCTCCGCGATCAACGGGGCCGCCACCATGGTGGCCAGGGCGAGGCCCGACCTCGACGTACGGTCGCAGCTGCTGGCCGGCCGCCTGCTCGACCTGCCGGTGCTGCGGGGGAGCGCGACCGGTGTGCCTGGGGTGGACTTCCGCCGGCGCAGCTGCTGCCTGCTCTACCGGCTCGGTCCGGCCGCGCCCAAGGCCGTTTGCGGAGACTGCGTAATCGTGGGTGTGAACCCCGGCTTTCCTGGGCAGTGAGGCTTTCGACGCTCGGGTCGCCGGCTTGGTTTGCCGGTGGCTTCGGCGTTGGCGGGCATTCGCGTGGCAAGGGCGCCACTTGTCCCGGTCGACACGGCCGGTACTGTGTGGCGCCTAGGTGGGCAGCGTCGCCCTCCTCCGGGGGCCAATCACGACTCGTGAGGGGCTGACGCATGATTCGACGCACCTTGTCGGCGGCACGGCTGGCAGCGTTGGTTGCGGGGACGTTGGCGATTTCCGTGTGCGGGGCGGCGCCTGGCGTGGCCGCGACCACGGCCGGGGCGGTGCCCTCGACCGGCAGACCCGTGCACCTGACGTCGTTCGAGTACCGGCTGCTGCACCTGATGAACCACGATCGCGCCCTGCGCGGCATGCGCCCGCTGACCATCACGCCGTGCGCAGAGGACTTCGCCCGGCGGTGGGCCCAGTCGATGGCCAGGCGCAACGTCCTGCAGCACAATCCTGGCCTGTCGGCGATGTGGTCCAGCGCCAACTGCCGTGACGCCTCGATGCTTGCCGAGAACATCGGCCGCTCGCGAGCCAGCGCCGACACGATCTACGCCGCCTACCTGCGCTCCCCCCTGCACCGGGCCAACATCTTCAACCCCAAGCTGCGCTTCGTGGGCATCGGTGCGTGGCGGCGCAGCGACGGCGCGGTCTACAACACCATCGACTTCAGCAATGGCGGGTCGCCGAAGTACGTCATCGTCAAGCGGCTGGGCCAGGGCCTGCACGCTCCCTGACCCGTACCGCCCGTTGGGCATCCAGGTCGGCCGGCGGCTCCCCCGTAGGCCACCATGGTCGATGTGGCTACGGACAAGAAGCGCGGCACCGAGGTCATCGGCGACATGCTGCGTTCGCTGGCGGTCGTCGGCGTCATCATCGTGCCGCTGTGGCTGCTGATCCCGCACCACGCGAAGCAGACCGTGACCAGGATCGACTACAGCACGGCGCTGAGCCAGGCCCGCCGGCTCTCGACCCACCCGGTCCTGGCCCCGGCCGGGCTCCCCTCCGGCTGGACGCCGACGAGCGTGTCGCTGTCGGGCGGCAACGGCACCCCGGTGGTGTTCCACCTCGGCTTCGTCACGCCGGCCGGGGACTACGCGGGGCTGGAAGAGTCCGACGGACCGCAGGACGGCTATCTGGTCACTCTCCTCGGCAAGACCCCGCAGAGGCTGAGCGACGTACGGGTCGGGGCGATCGCCTGGCGTTCGTGGCGCGGAACCGACGACCGGGTGGCCCTGGTCCGGCCGTCGGCGCCGCCGACGGTCGTCGTCATGGGGACGGCTGCGTTGCCGGAGCTGGTCGCGCTCGCCGTGTCTCTCCGCTGAAAGGCTGCTTTCAGCTCGTGGCGGGTTGCGCCGTCCGGCTCACCACGGGGAGGTGAGAGCGCTCCGATACGTCAAGGGTGACCGACGTGAGGAGTGCCGATGACCAGCACTGCTGAGACCGCCCTGAGCCCGCTCGACTCCCCGTCGCGGTTTGCCCTCCGCGAGGCGCTGATGGCCGAGCGCCAGGCGTACGAGTTGATGCGTGCGCTCGTCCCCGACCTGGCCCTGCCCAAGCAGGGCCGCCGTCCGCTGACGGCCCGCCAGCAGACGGCGGTGGACAGCTACGCCGAGGTCAGGGGCCAGCTCGAGGCCCTGCGCAACGCCCGTCGGTCGTCCGGGTTGAGCCTGCTGGACGATCAGTCGCTCTGAGCCTGCTCCGCCTGCTGCCGTACGGCGTCGAGCCTGGCGCGAGCGCCGGCCAGCCACTGCTCGCAGACGGCGGCCAGTGTCTCGCCGCGTTCCCACAGGACCAGCGACTCCTCGAGGCCCACGCCGCCGGCTTCGAGCCGGCGGACCACCTCGACCAGCTCGTCGCGGGCCTGTTCGTAGCCGAGGGTCTGCTCGGGGTCGGCGCTCATCGGGCCCCTCCGCTCGTCGTGACCTCGAAACGTCCGCCGGCCACCCGTACGGTGAGCTGCTGCCCGGGATCGACCGGGGCGCGCACGACGCTGCCGTCGATGGTCTGGACCACGGCGTAGCCGCGCTCGAGCGTCGCAGCGGGGGACAGCGCGACGACGCGGGCCCTGGTGTGCTGAAGGTCGTTGGCCGCGTGGTCCAGGGCCGCCCCGAACCGACGGCGCGACCGGTCTCTGAGGCCCGAGATCTCGTCGGAGTGTCTGCGCAGCAGGGCATCCGGGTCGGACATGACCGGCCGGCTGCGCAACGCCGCGAGGCCGGCGGTCTCGCGCTCGATCCGGGCGACGATGGTGCGGCGGGCCCGGTCGCGCAGGCCGGTGACCCTGGCCAGCTCCTCGGCCACGTCGGGGACGACCCGCTTGCCGGCATCGGTCGGGGTCGAGGCGCGGTAGTCGGCGACCAGGTCGACCAGTGGGCTGTCCTGCTCGTGCCCGATCGCGCTGACCACGGGCGTGCGGCAGGCGGAGACGGCGCGGCACAATGCCTCGTCGGAGAACGGCAGCAGATCCTCCACCGAGCCCCCGCCGCGGGTGATCACGATGACGTCGACCTCGGGGTCCCGGTCGAGCCGGCCGAGGGCGTCGATGATCTCGTTGACCGCGTACGGGCCTTGGACGGCGACGGCCTCGGTGGTGAAGTGCACGGCCGGCCAACGTCGCTTGGCGTTCTCGCAGACGTCGCGCTCGGCGGCACTGCCGCGCCCGCAGACCAGCCCGACCGAGCGGGGCAGGAAGGGCAGTGGCAGCTTGCGGTCGGCGGCGAAAAGTCCTTCTGCGCCAAGGAGAGTCTTGAGCCGCTCGATCCTGGCCAGCAGCTCACCGACGCCGATGGGCCGGATCTCGTACGCGGTCAGCGAGAGCTGCCCCCGGCGGAGGTAGAACTCCGGCTTCGCCCAGACCGCCACCCTGGCGCCGTGGTCCAGCGGCGGCTGGACCGACTCGACGACGCCACGCGGGCAGGTCACCTGCAGCGAGACGTCGGCGATCGGGTCGCGCAGGGTGAGGAAGCAGGTGTTGGTGCCGGGCCGCTTGCTGATCTCGGTGAGCTGGCCCTCGACCCAGACCCGGCCGAGCCTGGCCACCCAGGCGCCGATCGCGTTGGCGACCGTACGGACCGGGATCGGGTTCTCAGCGGTCGACTCGAGGGGCACCCGGCCAGCCTAGTCATCGGTGGGTCCCGCCGCCGTCAGTGCGGGATGGTGCCCACCCACTGGAAGTGGGCGGGGTCGGGGCGCAGGAACCGGCCGCCCCAGGCGAAGCCGTGCGCCGCCATGATCGAGACCAGTCGTGGGTCCTGGTGCGGCGAGCCACCGAGCGGGTTGTTCACGACGTTGATGTCGATGGCGAGTCCCCAGCTGTGGCTGGACAGGACGCCGCCGCTGATGGCCCGGGTGACCCGAGGGCTCCAGCAACCGCCTTCGTACTGGAAGTCTGCGGTGTTGATCATGCTGCCCAGTCCACGGGCGGTGACCTCCGCCATGGCGGCGGCGAGCGGAGCCATGATCGCCCGGTTGCAGGTGACCGGACCCAGCTGGACCACCTGCTTGCTCTGCAGGTGAGTCTGGACCCAGCCCGGGTCCTGGATGATCCCGCTGGTCGAGGCGGCGGCCGGGCGGAAGGCGAACTCGCCGAACTGGACCTTGGTCTGCAACTGGGTCAGCACGGTGTCCGCCGAACTCAGGTAGCCGTTGGCGGTGCGGGACCGCACGCGTACGGCCAGTCCCGGCAGAGCTGCGTGCGCGGCGGCCGTGACTGTTGCGGCGGTCAGGGAACCGCCGACGAGCAGGTAGTCCGGGTCGTTGCCCGCAGCTGCGTGCAGGATGCTCGGGCTGGTCGCCATCTCGTGACCGCCGATCTGGTGGGCCTCCACCACCGCCGTCACCCGTACCGACTTGCCGTTGGCCAGGGCAATGGTCGACCCGGTACGGGCACCGCGCAGGCGCGCCTCCTCGGTGGCCAGCACCACGCCTGCCGCCATCTCGGCGGCGAGGGCAGGGACACCGGCAGCGGCGGCGTACGCGTACGGGTCGGCGAGCATCGTGTCGACGTCGACGTAGGGGTAGCCGGACTTGCCAGAGGCAAACAGCTGCTCCGAGGAGGTCACCGCGACGACTGGTGCATGAATGTGGGCGCGGACCGACGCGACCTGCGCGGCCGAGAAGCCGTGGGTCGCGTACACCATGATCTGGCCGAGGAAAAGCTGAGGGTGCAGCGAGGACCGGTTGGCTTCGTAGGCCGTGCCACCGCTGGTCGCGGCTGGCGCCGGGACGGCGCATCCGGAGCACCCGCTGACGGCGGCGCTGGTCGGTGCTGCTGAGCTCGTCGCTGCCCCTGCTGCGGGCGAGGCAGGGGAGCCGCCGGTCTGGGCGTACACCAGGATGGCCACCAGCACGACGGTGATCGCCACCGCTGCGGGCGTCAGGCGGGACATGCGGCGGGCGGGCACGAACGCACGCTAGACCCGTTACCTGTGTGCACTGTGAGAACCTCCTCGTGACCGGGCCGAGGGCCGAACAGCTCAGCTGGCCGACTGCTCCTGCTGCAGCTGCGCGATCCGGGTCTCGAGCAGCGACAGCACGCCGTCCCGCCTCCCGTGCGTCCGCTCGTGGTCGAGCAGCGTCTCCAGCTCGCCGATGCCGAGCTGGCGGGCCTTGGCCCGCATCGCGCCCAGGCTCATCTCGTCGAAGCCCTCGAGGGGAAGCCCGTCCGGAGACCCGTCCGGCACCACGGTGACGGTGACGGCTGGGGCCACCACCACCAGCGGCGTACGGGGTGCTTCGTCCGCGGTTTCGTCACCCGGGAACTCGGTCTCGACCGGGTCGTCGTCGAGCAGGATCAGGTCGAACGGGTCGACCTCTGCCGGCTCGTCCTCGACGATCGGCGGTCCGAGCAACCGTCCGGCGAGCAGGCCGGTGAGAGTGCCACGCAGCTCGGCGCCGCGGACCAGCAGCGCATCGATCTCCTGCTGCGCCCGTTCCGAGGCGACCAGGGCGACGCCCGCCGCGCGTACCGGCAGCTTGGCAGCCACCTCGGGCGCCGCGCGGAGACCGGCCGCGCCCAGCGCCACGAGGCCGAGGGTCAGGTCGATCGCGGTGCCGACCAGGTTGACCGGCTCGGCAGGCGTGCCCGTGGTCTCGTCCGCGTCGCCCATGGTTGCCTCCACGCTCGGTCGGTCGGTCAAGGTTGCTCGCCGTACCATGACAGCATGACTCCCAGTGCCCAGACGCGCAGCGGACGGGTGCTGCTGGCCAAGCCCCGTGGCTACTGCGCCGGCGTCGACCGGGCGGTGGAGACGGTCGAAAAGGCGCTCGAGCTGTACGGCTCGCCGGTCTACGTCCGTAAGCAGATCGTGCACAACCTGCACGTGGTGAACCGCCTCGAGCAGCTCGGTGCGGTCTTCGTCGACGAGACCGACGAGGTGCCTGAGGGCGCGATCGTGGTGTTCTCGGCGCACGGTGTCGCGCCCGTCGTTCACGAGGAGGCGCGGGCCCGCAACCTGCGCACCATCGACGCGACCTGCCCGCTGGTCACCAAGGTGCACGCCGAGGCCCGCCGGTTCGCCTCCGCGGACTTCGACATCCTGCTGATCGGCCACGAGGGGCACGAGGAGGTTGTCGGCACGACCGGCGAGGCTCCCGCGAACATCCACCTGGTCGACGGCCCCGCGGGTGCCGCAGGGGTCCAGGTTCGCGACCCGTCGCGCGTGGTCTGGCTGTCCCAGACGACGCTGTCGGTGGACGAGACCGAGACCACGGTGGCCGCGCTCCAGGACAGGTTCCCGCTGCTGCAGAGCCCGCCGAGCGACGACATCTGCTATGCCACCCAGAACCGGCAGGTCGCGGTCAAGCAGATCGCGCCCTCCTGCGACGTGGTCATCGTGGTCGGGTCACAGAACAGCTCCAACTCGGTACGGCTGGTCGAGGTCGCCCTCGACGCCGGCGCCTCGGCGGCCTACCTGGTGGACGACGCCTCCGAGATCGAGGAGGCGTGGCTCGTCGGTGCCGCCACGGTCGGTCTGACCAGCGGTGCCTCGGTGCCCGAGATCCTGGTCGGCGCCGTGCTCGAGTGGCTGGCCGACCGCGGGTTCGCCGACGTCTCCGAGGTCACCGCAGCCGAGGAGCACCTGCTCTTCGCCCTGCCGCCGGAGCTGCGTCGCGGGCTGCCGCCGGTCGCGTCGCCCTCGCCGGCCTAGGCGGCGATCGGTTGCGGCTCGGTCACTGATGGCTGAGCCGGAGCCGCAACTCTTCGGCGGGCAGCGCCGGCGCGTACAGGTAACCCTGGGCCTTGGGACAGCCAAGACTCCGCAGAATGTCGGCCTGCGCCTCGGTCTCGACGCCGACAGCGGTCACGTCCAGGGCCAGGTGCCGCGCCAGCCGGAGGGTCGACTCGACCATGGTCTGGTTGCGCCCGCCCGCGCCGAGCCCGGCGACGAAGGCGTGGTGGATCTTCAGGCCGTTGACCGGGAACGTCTGCAGGTAGGTCTGCGAGGACGGGGTGGCCCCGAAGTCGTCCAAGGTCAGCGACACCCCCAGGTCGCGCAGCCGGTTCAAGGCGCCGGTGGAGTCAGCCGCCCCACCGAGGATCGACTCGCTGACCTCGATCGTCAGGGCGTCACCAGGGAGTCCGTTGCCCTCCAGAACGGCGCGGATGTCGTCGACGAGGTCGCGGCTGGCCAGGTGGCGGCCGCTGATGTTGATCGACAGGGCGGGGCGATCCCGGAGCAGCGGATCTTCCCACCACTGCGTGATCTGCCGGCACGAGCGGTCGAGAATTCTGAAGTCGAGGTCGACGATCAGGTTGTCGCGCTCGGCGATCTCAAGGAAGGCAGCGGGGCTGAGCAGCCCCTGGATGGGATGCCTCCACCGGGCGAGCGCCTCACAGCCGACGGTCACGCCGTCGACCATCGACACGATGGGTTGGTAGTACGGGAGCAGCGCGCCGGTCATCATCGCCCGCCGCAGCTCTGAGCTGGGGTCCTCGGAAAGGCGTGGCGTGCCGGCACGCGCCTGACGCAGGTGCAGCTGGCCCGCGACCAGCTCGGCCAGCTGCTCGAGGCGGTGCCGCTCGTCATCGGTGAGCGTCCGGGGCTTCGTGTCCAGGATGCACAGACTGCCGACGGGCTGGCCGTCGGCGCTGAAGATCGGCGCGCCGGCGAAGGCTGACATGCCGGTGGCGGCCATGGGGCTGTCGGCAAACCGCGGGTCCGCCGCCACGTCCGGCACCTCGAAGAAGCCGGCCCGGAAAACGACCCATTCGGAGAGTGACCCGGCGCGGGGTGCTCCCGTGCGCTCGA
Organism: Frankiales bacterium; assembly: GCA_033851545.1. Taxonomy (GTDB): domain Bacteria; phylum Actinomycetota; class Actinomycetes; order JAWWOL01; family JAWWOL01; genus JAWWOL01. The sequence goes on from JAWWOO010000016.1 coordinate 111,180, forward strand.
TCCCGATCGTCGCCTTGAAGAAGAGCTCGTCCTGGTCGACCAGGCTGATGATCGCCACCGGCGCCTGGAGCTGGCCGGCGGTCAACCCGGCGAGCCAGTCGAAGACCGGCTCGCGCGGGGTGCCCACGACGGCCAGAGCGCGGAGGCTGGTCAACCGCTCGACTTCGTCGGCCCGCAGCGCGTGGCCGGTGGGTTCCGGGAACGCGACCTGGGTGATGGTCATGCGACATTGCCTCCTTGGTCACCGCCCCATCGGCGCCGCCGGCCCGAGACTTCGCCCAACACGGGGGATCTGGCCCGCGGGTCATCCCGAATGGGCAGGACGGGGGTCCTATGGGACGGTCGCGTTAGTCAAATCTCGGCAGGCCGGTCGGCTCAACGTCTGTGCCTCAAAACGGCCATCACTGTCGGACAGCTGCGATGTACGTTTACATTGAGACCGATCACCGATGATCACCGATGATCACTGATGGCCAAGCTCTGCCGAGGCAGGGGGCACGGTGTTCTCCAAGCGCTGGCTGTACCTTCTGACGGCGGCGTTCGGCGTCGAGTTGCTGTTCGCTGTGGAGGCCCGCTGGGGTCGGCTGACCCGGGTGCTGCACGGTGACGGCGATGCGTCCGGCGTGGTCGCGCTGCTCGGGCTCGGCTGGTTGGTGATGCTTCTGGCCTTCACCGTCGTCATCGTTCGATCCTTGTCCCGGGCACGGCATGCGTTGCACCGGCAGGACCAGCGAATCACCGCAGTGGCCTCGACCACCCGCGAGTGGCTGTGGGAGACGGACCCCGAGTTCACCTTCACCTACCACAGCCCCGGGGTCGAGGAACTGCTCGGCTACCGCCCTGAGGACCTCGTGGGTGTCGCCGTGCGGGACCTCATGATTGCGGAAGACGACCAGTCCCAGGTCGACAGCCTCGCCCAGCAGGGCCGCGGCTACGCGAGCGGCTGGGAAGCCGTGGAGAGGCTGTGGCGGCATCACGACGGTCACGCTGTGGCCCTGAAGGGCACCGGCGTTGCCCTCCTGGACGAGTCGGGCCGGCTGATCGGCTACGGGGGCACCCGGACCCGCGTGTCCGACGCCGCGCAGGCCCAGCGTGGAGCCGCCGCCGCCCGTACCCGGGTCAAGCAGCTGCTGAGCACAGGCGCCGTGGACATCGCGCTGCAGCCGATCGCCAGCCTGTCCACCGGTCGGCTCGCCGGTGCCGAGGCGCTGGCCCGGTTCCATGACGGCCGAGGCCCGGAGCTGTGGTTCCAGGAGGCGCGCGAAGCGGGGCTGTCGCGTGAGCTCGATGCCCTCACCTTCACCTCTGCCCTCGCCGCCTTCGCCGCGCTGCCCGAGGACTGCTACCTCTCGGTGAATGCCGGCCCAGCGCTGATCATGGATTCGGCGTTCCAGGCCTCCCTCCGCGATGGTGGCGTCCCGCTGGCGCGGCTGGTCATCGAAATCACCGAGCACGACCGCATCCACGACTACGCCGCCCTGAACACCGCGTTGGCGCCGCTGCGCGAGCTCGGTGTGCGGTTGGCCGTCGATGACACCGGAGCCGGTTACGCCTCCCTCAGCCATGTGCTGCAGCTGAGGCCCAACGTCATCAAGATCGACCGGTCGCTGATCGCCCACCTGTCCAGCGACCCGGCTCGGCGCTCTCTGGTCACCGCCCTGGTGCTCCTGGCGCTGGACATCGGCGCCACGGTGACCGGTGAGGGCGTCGAGACCCCGGCGGAGCTGGCCACCCTCGTCGAACTGGGCGTCGACGCCGCCCAGGGCTACCTCCTGGCCAGACCAACCACAGATCCGGGGAGCTGGCGAGCGTGGCCCGCTGCGAGCTGGATCGTCCCAGCGCCGCGCGATCCCGATCGGACCACGCCGAGACAACAACGCGCCTGAACTCTCAGGGCTGCGCCGACAGGTCCCGGTCAGCCCCGTACGGGTGCTGTGCTCGAGGTCACCAGACGGTGGGCGGCCTGCAGGGCGGCGGTCAGCATCTTGCGGCCCTTGCCCGGCTGGCCCAGCACCACGCCGATCAGCGTGACCGGACGGCCGTCCAGCTGCGTACGCACGGCGAAGAGCAGGCAGCCGCCGGCCGCGGACGTCGAGCCGGTCTTGAGGCCGATGATGCCGTCGATGCCGAGCAGGGTGTTGTAGTTGCGCACCAGGCCGGCCACGGGAACGGTGGCGGTCCGCTTGGCGACGATCTGCGCGAGGGCGGGGATCTCCAGGGCTGCCCTGCCCAGCAGCAGCTGGTCTCTCGCCGTGCTCACCGTGCTGGCGGCCAGCCCGGACGCGTCGGTGTAGACGGTGTGCCGCATGCCGAGCCGCTTGGCCGCAGCGTTCATCTTCGCCAGGAACGGGCTCTGCCCGCCGGCGTCCCAGCGGGCCAGGATCCACGCCATGTTGTCGGCCGACGGCAGCAACAGCGCCTCGAGGGCCTGACGCTCGTCGAGCTCCTCCTCCGCAGCGACCCGCACCAGGGACTCACCGGCGGCCAGCTGACCTGCGTACGCCTCGGCCTCGGCGTGACTGACGGTGAGGGTCGGGCCCCCGTCGCCCTCGCCCAGCGGGTGGTCGTGCAGCACCACATAGGCCGTCATCACCTTGGCCACGCTCGCGATCGGCACGACGTCGTCGGCGCCGGGGCCGTCGACGATCCGGCCGTCGACCATGAGGGCCGCCTCACCGGTGCCGGGCCAGGCCGGGCGGCCGAGGCCAGGGGAGGCGCTGCCGCGGGTGGACAGAAACGCCGCGACCAGCACGCCGAGGGCAACAAGACCTGCCAGCCACCGGCGGAACGGGTGTCGTTGGGCCGGTGGCGGCGGGCTGTCGACGGGCGCGAGTAGTTCGGGGCCTCGGTACATACTCGGTAACTATACTGAGTATGTACCTTCCGGGCCAGGGGGAGCGGGACGTGCTAGCGGACCGGCCGCCGCGAGCGGGCAACCACGTGGGCGCGCATGCCCCGCAGGCCCGTCGTCACGAGAGTCAGGGCCTCGGCGACGAACAGCGACGGCGCGCCGATCAGCATGGCGATGAGCACCTCGTTGCGGAGCTGGGCGGTGAACGAGACTCCTACGACGCTGGGCCGGAACGCTGCGCAGGCCAGGGCCCCGACCACGAAGGCCAGCGGCGGCAGGATCGCCACGGCACCCATGTCCTCGGTGTGCGCGACCAGGGCCGCACCGACGCAGCAGAGCACGAACGTGACACCGAACACCCAGCCGAGGCCATTGCCGGCGCGGTGCCCGTCGAGGGCGCCCGTGATCGCTGCCACCAGCACGACCAGCGAGACGGCGCCGAGCCCGGTGAGCCCACGCCTGTCGGCCAGTCTGAGCCCAGGCCCGGCCGGGCCGGAGAGGCGAGGCCCGCGCGAGGGCGGCGTACGAGGTGCTCGCGGTGCCTCGTCGTGCACGACCTGCAATTCGGGTGCGGGAGGTGGCGGCGGGAAGCCCGGAGGCGGTGGGGGGACAGGCCCCCGCCTGCCTTCACTTTGATAGGTGCTCACGCCGGCCTCCTGGGTTCGCTTGCTTGCCGCACCGCGGTGTGCGACCCGTCCAAGGCAAACGGTAGACCCGTACGGCGGAGTTGGTGGGTCAATGCCGGATCGGCGCGCGGGAGTTCTGCACCCGCTGCGGCGTGCCGTCCGGGATTCTGTCGGTGTCCGTGCCTACGGTCGCGTCATGAGGTTGTTGCACACGTCGGACTGGCACCTGGGTCGCTCCTTTCACGGGGTCGACCTGGTCGGTGCGCAGTCCGCGATGGTCGACGGCCTGGTCGACGTCGTGCGCTCCGAGCGGGTCGACGCGGTCCTGATCTCCGGCGATCTCTACGACCGCGCGTTGCCTCCGGTGGACGCCGTCGAGCTGTGGGGGCAGGCCCTCGAGCGGCTGACCGACGCCGGTGCCGCCGTGGTCGTCATCAGCGGCAACCACGACTCCGCCCGCCGGCTCGGCGGCGGGGCACGGCTGCTCGAGCGGGCCCGGGTGCACATCCGCAGTGACGTGACGCGGTGCGCCGAGCCGGTGATGCTCGAGGACGAGTACGGCGAGGTGGCCATCTATCCGGTGCCCTACCTCGAGCCCGACGTCGTGCGCCCCTTGCTGTCCGCCGACCCCAGCCGGCCCGATCCCGAGCTGCGCAGCCACGCCGGGGTCCTGCGCGCGGCCGTGGACCGGTGCCGTCACGACCTGGACGGCAAGGCCCGGCTCGGGCTGCGGTCGGTCGCGATGGCGCATGCGTTCGTAGCCGGCGGTGCCCCCTCGGCGTCCGAGCGCGAGCTGGTGGTGGGCGGCGCCGGACAGGTCCCGCCGTCCGCGTTCGCGGGGTTCGACTACGTGGCCCTCGGGCACCTGCACGGCCCACAGGTCATCGGTGACGGCTCGGTCCGCTACGCCGGCTCGCCGCTGGCCTACTCCTTCTCCGAGGAGCGACACCACAAGGGGGCCTGGCTGGTCGAGCTCGGCGCCCAGGGGCTGGCCTCGGTCGAGGCGGTGCCGACCGTGACGCCCCGGTCGCTCGTACGGGTGCGCGGGACGATGCTCGAGCTGACCACGTCCCCGCTCTTCGACGGCGCCGAGCAGGCGTTCGTCTCCGCTGCCGTCACCGACACCGCGTGCCCGGTCGGGGCGATGGCCCGGCTGCAGCGCCGGTTCCCTTTTGCGGTCGAGCTGAGCTGGCAGCCCGAGGGCGGGCTCGCCGACCTCGGCGGTTCCTACTCCTCCCGCGTCGCGGTGGCCGACGACCTGTCGGTGGTCGAGTCCTTCGTCCGGCACGTGCGCAACTCCGAGCCCTCCGACGGCGAGCGGGCCGCACTGGGTGAGGCTCTGGACGAGGCGACCAAGCGGCGGGTCGAGGTCTGATGCGCCCACACCTGTTGGAGATCAACGCTTTCGGGCCGTTCGCCGGCACTGCCTCGGTCGACCTCGACGACCTGGGGGCAGCCGGTTTGCTGCTGCTGCACGGCGAAACCGGGGCGGGCAAGACGTCCGTACTCGATGCCCTGGGCTATGCCCTCTACGGCGAGGTCCCCGGCGACCGCGGCATCCGTGGTCTGCGCAGCGAGCACGCGGGCGGTCTGGACGAGACCTGGGTACGGCTGACGTTCAGCGTCGGCGGGCGGCGGTTGCGGATCCGGCGGTCGCCCGAGCAGTCCATCCCCAAGCAACGGGGTGACGGCAGCACGACCCGTCGGGCCTCCGTGCTCCTCGAGGAGCTCGACGGTGAGGTGCCGCGCGCGCTGGCCACCAGGCTGGACGAGGCCGGCATGCTCGTCGCGGATGCCGTCGGCATGACCGCTTCCCAGTTCTTCCAGGTGGTGCTTCTGCCGCAGGGCCGGTTCGCCGCTTTCCTGCAGGCGCCGGCAGCGCAGCGGCAGGTCCTGCTCCAGCAGCTGTTCGGCACCGAACGGTTCGCCGATGTCGAGGCCGCCCTCAAACGCCGGCGGGACCTGCTGCGGGACGAGCTCGAGACGCTCTCCCACGAGCGGGACGCTGCCGTCAACCTGCTGGCCCACGTGTCGCTGACCCTGCCAGACCTGGTGCCCTCTGGCGCCGAGCCGGCGGTCGACTGGGCACACTCCCGGCAGGTGTCGCTCGCTGCTGGAGCAGAGGCCGCAGAGGCCGCTGCCGAACGCGCAGCTCTGGGCGAGGCCGCAGCCCGAGCGGCCGCCGAAGTCGGCGCGCGACTCGCCGAGCGTCGGCAGCGACGGGCGACTTTGCTTGCCAGGCAACAAGAGTTGGCTTCTTCGGTGCCCGAGGCCGAACAGCTCCGGGAGCGGCTGGCCAACGCCCGGCTGGCCGCCCCGCTCGCCCCCGACGTACGGCGGCTGTTGGCACTGCGGGACCAGCACCCGGCGCTGGAGACCGCAGTCACGGACGCCGCCTCGGCCCTGGCCGGCGCCCTGTCCGGCTGTCCGGGGCTGGCCGGCGACGCGGCCCAGCTCGAGCGGATGGCCCGTGACCGGCTGGCCGTGCTGTCGCCAGTGCTGACCGTGGAGCGCGATCTCGTCCTTCGCGAGCAGGCGCTGGCTGCGGCAGCCGCGACCGTGCAGGACGCCGAGCTCCGCCACGTCGCCGCCGAGGGTGCGCTGGTGGAGCTGCGGCAGCGGTGCGCCAAGGTCACCGAGGCGCTCGTAGCCGACGAGGCAACGCTCGCCGGGCTGTCGTCCCTGGCGGCGGCGGTCGACGCGGCACGCGCCCGAGCCGACGCCGCGGGCCGGCTGCCCGCCGCCGAGACGCTGGCCGTCGAGGCCGACACCGTGCTGCAGAACGGCCGGGCCGCTGCCCTCGACGCCAAGGAGCGCTGGCTCGACCTGCGACAACGTCGGTTGCTCGGCATCGCCGCCGAGCTGGCCGCGGAGCTGGCCGACGGTGAGCCGTGCGCCGTGTGCGGCGGTCTCGACCATCCCCGCCCCGCGTCACCGCAGCCGGACGCCGTCACCGAGGTGGCCGAGCGGGCGGCGCACGCGGCATTCGAGTCGGCCGAGCTTCGGCTCGAGCCGCTGCGTGAGGCCCTACGCCTCGCCTCGTCGGTGGTGACCGAGCTGCGGACGAGGGCGGGAGCCCCGGCTGCGGCCGCGGATGCCGAGGCGCTCGAGACCGAGCTGGCCCGGCTCGAGCGGCTGGCTGGCGGCCTGCCGTTGCGGCGGGCCGAGCTCGAGCAGGCCCGCGCCGACCTCGACCGGAGCGCGACCGCGGTGGTCGCCTCCGAGGAGGCGCTGACCCGGGCCCGTACGACGCTCGCCGGGCTGGCCGGTTCGATGGACGAGCAGCGGGCCCAGGTCGAGGCGGCCCGCGAGGGCGCGGTGTCGGTGGCGGCACGCGAGCAGGCGCTGCGCAGGCTGGCGGAGACGGCGACCGCCGCCCGGGCCACTGCCGAAGCGCTGGCGGAGGCCGACCGGCGGCTGGCGGACCTCGGGGCCGAGCTGGCCGCGGCTGCCGGGGGTGCCGGCTTCGCTGGTCTCGACGGCGTGGTGTCGGCCGTCCTCGACGTGGCGGAGACCGAGGCAGCGGAGGGGATCCTGCGTGACCACGACGACGCCGTGGCTGTCCTACGATCGGCGCTCGAGGACCCTGACCTTGAGGTGGACCTCGAGACTGCACTGGACCTGGAGGCGCTGACCCAGGAGGCGGCCGCCGCCCGGGAGGCGATGACGGCAGCGTTCGCGGCGCGGGCTGACGCGGTGTCGCGGGCCCAGCAGGCGGCGACCCTGACGGCGCGGGTCACCTGGCACGAGGCGGCGCTCACGCCCGTACGGGAGCGGTTCGACGAGGTGGCGGCGCTGGCCGAGCTGGCGTCGGGGGGAGCCGGTAACCGGCTGCGGATGTCGTTGACGTCGTTCGTGCTGGCGGCCCGGCTCGAGCAGGTGGCGGCGCGGGCGAGCGTACGGCTGGCGCACATGACGTCGGGCCGGTTCACCCTGCAGCACACCGACGAGGTGGCCGACGCCCGGTCGCGATCAGGCCTAGGGCTGGCCGTGCACGACGTGTGGACCGGCACCCAGCGGCCGACCTCGTCGCTGTCCGGCGGTGAGTCGTTCATGACCGCGTTGTCGCTGGCGCTGGGCTTGGCGGACGTGGTGGCAGAGGAGACCGGTGGCCGGCGGATCGACACGCTGTTCGTCGACGAGGGCTTCGGGACCCTGGACAGCGGCGCCCTCGACAAGGTGATGGAGGTGCTGGACACGCTGCGCGACGGGGGCCGGCTGGTCGGGGTGGTCAGCCACGTCGAGGAGCTGCAGCGGCGGGTGCCGGCCAGGCTCGAGGTGGTCCGCACCGAGACCGGGTCCTGGCTGCGGCCGCACCACCTGCCGCTCGTCGACTGAAGGCCGGCGCGGTCGACCTCGCTAGACTCGCGCCCTGTGTCCCTCTCCATCGGCATCGTCGGCCTGCCCAACGTCGGCAAGTCCACGCTGTTCAACGCGCTGACCAAGAACGACGTGCTCGCGGCGAACTACCCGTTCGCGACGATCGAGCCCAACGTCGGCGTGGTGGGCGTACCGGATGAGCGGCTGACCAAGCTGGCCGAGATCTTCGGCTCGCAGAAGGTGATCCCAGCAGCGGTGTCCTTCGTCGACATCGCCGGCATCGTCCGCGGCGCCTCCGAGGGGCAGGGGCTGGGCAACAAGTTCCTGGCCAACATCCGCGAGGCCGACGCGATCTGCCAGGTGATCCGGGTGTTCACCGACCCCGACGTGGTGCACGTCGACGGGCAGGTTTCGCCGAGTGATGACATCGAGACGATCAACACCGAGCTGATCCTGGCCGACCTGCAGACGATCGACAAAGCGCTGCCGCGGTTACAGAAGGAAGCGCGCCTGACCAAGGACGGCCCGGCGCGGGTGGCCGCTGTCGAGGAGGCGCGGGCGATCCTCGACTCGGGCAAGACGGTGTTCGCCGCCGGCCTCGACCTCGAGCCGTTGCGCGAGCTGCACCTGCTGACTGCCAAGCCGTTCCTGTACGTGTTCAACCTGGACGAGGAGGAGCTCGGAAACTCGGATCTGCAGGCCTCGTTACGCGAGCTGGTCGCGCCGGCAGAGGCGATCTTCCTGGACGCCAAGATCGAGTCCGAGCTCGTCGAGCTGCCCGACGACGAGGCCCTCGAGTTGCTGCAGTCGCTTGGTCAGCCCGAGAGCGGAATCAACATGCTGGCCCGGGTCGGCTTCGCCACTCTCGGCCTGCAGACCTATCTCACCGCCGGGCCGAAAGAGGCGCGGGCGTGGACGATCCACCAGGGCGACACCGCACCCCAGGCGGCGGGCGTCATCCACACCGACTTCCAGCGCGGCTTCATCAAGGCCGAGATCGTATCCTTCGACGACCTTGTGGCGACGGGTTCCGTGGTCGCCGCCCGCGGTGTCGGCAAGGCCCGGATGGAAGGCAAGGACTACGTCATGCAGGACGGCGACGTGGTCGAGTTCCGCTTCGGAGGGGCGTCTACGAGCAAGGGGTGATCGTGGCTCGACGCTTGATGTTCGTGCAGTTGAAGACCGGCTACGACACCGACCGGGGACCGTCCTGGATCTGCTGGGTCGACTTCAACAAGACCTGGAAGACCGCCCGGTTCCACGGCCGGGAGTTGCGGCGCTTCCAGCACCCCGACTCCAACTTCTACGACGTCGCCACTGACGAGCTGTTCTGGCTTTCCGGCCCCAAGCGTAACCGGACGGACACCCGCTACGGGCCGGATCAGCCGCACGTCGATGAGGATGCGCGAGAGGCGTACGAGGCGTTCCTGGACGGCGCCCCGTTGCCAGGGCGTGATGGCGGATAGCGAAGTGGTGGAGTTCCGTTTCGGAAAGGCGTGACGTATGCGGGCTTGCATTTCCGGATGGCAAATCGCAGAGGGGGACGTTGAGATCCCGGTTCCCGGCATGGTCTTGGCGGGCCTCGCTCTGCGGCTTCATACGACAGGTCATGCGGGCGAGGATAGGGTCGTGGTGGAAGGCGCGATCACCTGGGCTCGTTTCGACGACCGGAACGGTCTCCTGGAGAGCGTCATCACTGCCGACCGATTCAAAGTGCTCACGCGGGCACCGGCAACCCCTGCGGACCCAGTTCCAACGCTGGGAACGTCCGTCCGGCAGGCGGGTCGCCTCTATAGCGTCGGGTCGTACGAATTCGATGCCTTCCGCCTGCCCGACGTCAGGCAGTCCTGGTTGGTCCTCGCGGCTGAGCAAGTCGGGCCTGACAACGTCATGGTTGACGTCGAACCGGTGGAGTTCCGCTTCAACGTCTGAGGTCGGCCCGAGGCACGCGCTCATCGCGGCTTGATGTGGTCGAGCCGACGCTCGAGGATCGTGCCTTCCGGCATCTCCGCAATGACGCGCAGCACCTCGTCGACTTCTCGCTCCACCTCCCGTCGCGGCACCGGCCCGTACCCCGCCGAGTCGTAGTAGCCGGCAAGGGCTATCACCACGTCACTCCTGGAGAGTGGCAGGTCCCGTACCTCTGCAGTCGTAGTGGCGGCGTGTGAGCTGAGGCCCATGAAGGCGCGGCCGCACCCGCAGGCTCCGTCCGGGTCACGGCGATCGGTGGCGCAGACGGGGCCGACCCACACCAGCTCGCCGTCGACGGCGAAGGTGAAGTCGGTTTGCCGGGCGCCCTGACTCTTGGCAGTAGCAGTGAGAATGTTCATGGCTTCGACCCTGCCAACGGCCACTGACAGAAGCCGCTCGAGCCGCCCATGCTTGTGGAAAACCGCGTCAGCTCGCGGTCTCCGGCGCGAGACGCCTCCAGATGCGCTGCAACGTCCGTCGCTCGGCGGGTGATGTGCTTGCGAACAAGGTCGTTCGCAAGACGGCGTTGTGGGTGGGTCGGGCTGCCCGCAGTGTTGCGTCGCCGTTGTCGGTCAGGACGGCGAACCATTTGCGTCCGTCCGCCGGATCGACTTCGCGTCGGACGAGACCGTCGCGTTCGAGTCGGGTGACCAAGTGGGTCAGGCCGGCGGGGCTGAGCAGCACCCGCTGGGCGAGGGCGGACATCCGCAGCCGCGACTGTGGCGCGTTGAACAGCGTGATCAGCACGTCGAACTCGGACAGAGCCAGGCCGTGCCGCTGGCGCAGTTGGGTGTCGAGCTCGCCCTGAACGACGCGGTTGAGCATCAGCAGCGCATTGACCGACTCCCACTCCTCGGGCTTCAAGAAGTCCTGCTGGTCGGGTATTGACTCTGTCATGCCGCTGAGTATATTTCGTTTCGTAGGAAAATACCAAGGCCGGGCATGACGGTTGCAGCCACGAGGAGGCAGCGATGTTCGCGATGGTGATGTCGTTCGAAGGCGAGAGCGCGGCGGACGTATCAGCTGGCATAGAGCACGTCCGCGACGAGGTGATCCCGCCGTTGACGGCTGCGCCAGGCGTGAGCGGCTGGTGGCTGGTCGACCACGAGTCCGGACGGCGGATGAGTGTGATCGTGTGCGAGGACGAGGAGCACTGGCGGGTTGGGGTGGCGGGGATCGCGGCTGCCCGCGCGCTGGACCCGGAACGCCACCGTCCGGCACCCGCCTCCGTCACCCGGTTCGAGATCTACGGGTCAGTGCCTGCGTAGTCGGTGCCGCTGACTCTGACCGCCGCCTACCAAACAAGACTCCAATTTCCGCAAGCAATCAACGACGAAAGGACACCTGTCATGGCAATCGGAGCGCATTTCGTTCATGGCAACTTCCCGCCGGCAAGCTACGAGAAGGCAATCGCCCAGCTGGCGGAGGCCGGCTTTGCAGCGCCGGCCGGGCGCATCCATCACTTCGCGCTCAGCTCGGACAGCGGCAACGTGGAGGTCTTCGACATCTGGGAGTCACCGGAGGCGCTTGACGCCTTCGGTGTGGTGCTGATGCCTATCCTGGGCGGCCTCGGGGTCGAGCTCCTCCCGCCAACGATCACACCGGTGTACAACAGCATCCAGGGCTGAGCGGCCCGCCTTCATCGCGCCGACCGGCGGCAACGACACCGCCGCAACGATCGGCGCACCTACCGCGAGCAACCTGGCAAACCTCACGTGATCAACTCCCTTGGTTTCAGCCCCCTCGGTGGTCCCCGTGTCGGCTCAGCCTTCAAAGGCGGCGTCCAGGGCCCCGCCGTTGCGGCCCATGAGGCCTTGCTCCCCATGAGATCTGGTTCGGCGTTTCCGTTCTCGCGTCTTTAACCCGCTTTCGCACTTAGTGCCGAATGACGGGCGTCCACCGGCCAGCTGGCGGCCCGTACGCGCCATCATGGCTACTAATGCGCCTAGTAGGGTGTGGCTGCTCGGCCGGCACAGGCTCAGCGAAGGGGTCGCTGAACCCTTCTGGGCTGCTATGCGTGTTAGTAGCAGTCCGAAGCACCGACGCTCGAGGGAGGCTGGCCGTGCGGCCATTGGGAGAGCTGGAAGCGGTCATCATGGACCGGGTCTGGACCGGCGAGCGGCCGGTGCTGGTCCGGGAGATTGTCGACGCACTCCAGCCCGACCGGCCGCTGGCCTACACCACCGTGATGACCGTCATGGAGAACCTGCACCGCAAGGGCTGGCTGCGGCGCGAACGCGACGGCCGCGCCTGGCGGTACGAGGCCGTCGGCTCGCGCAGCCAGTACACCGCGGAGCTGATGGAGGACGCGCTGTCCACCAGCGACGACCGCAGCACCGCGCTGGCCCAGTTCGTGTCCCAGATGAGCCTGGCCGACGCCGCGCTCCTGCGGCAGGCGCTGGACGCCGCGTCTGCTGACGTCGCGCCGACCCGGGAAACCAGGAGGCCACGGTGACCGTCGGCTGGTTCCTGCTGGTCTACGCGGCGATCGTCGGTACGGGCGGCCCGCTGTGGTTCCGGCGGGCCAGTTGGCCCTTGCGGACGCCTCGACTCGCGATCACCGTCTACCTTGCGGCGTGCTGGTCGTTGCTCGTCGCGTTGCTGCTCGCCGGCGTCGCGCTGGCCGTACCCGCGACGGCGCTGGGCGGAGGGATCAGCTCCACGCTCGGAGCGTGCATCGTGCGGTTGCGTGCCGCCTATGCCACTCCTGGCGGCTCGCTGGTGGCCGGTGTCGGGCTGGCCGTCAGTGCCGCGCTGCTGATCCGACTGGGCGCGGCTACGGCGAGCCAGGTCTCGGCGATGCGTCGCCAGGCCCGCCGGCAAGTCGATCTCGCTCTGATGATCGGCCGGCGGGCACCTGAGCTGGACGCCATCGTGGTCGACGACGCCAACCCGAGCGCGTTCTGCGTCGGCGGCCGTCGTCCGACGGTCGTGTTCACCACTGCGGCGCTGGACTCCCTCAGCCCAGACCAGGTCCGCGCTGTGCTCGCCCACGAGCGGGCCCACCTCGCGCACCGCCATCATCGACTGCTCACTGCCGGGAGGGTCATGGCGAGGGCGTTGCCCTTCGTTCCGCTGCTGCACGAGGCGCCGGTCGAGCTCGGCCGGCTCGTCGAGATGCACGCCGACGACGCCGCGACGGAGAACCACGACCGCGCAGTACTGGCCACCGCGCTCGTCACCCTCGCTACGACCCCATCGCTGCAACCGGTCCTGGCGGCAGCCGCGACCGAGGCCTTGGCGCGGATGCGGAGACTCCTTGCGCCGTCCCCGCCGCTGAACTCAGCCGGCCGACGGCTCGCGAACTTCACCGTCGCCGCCTTGGTGCTGCTTCCGCTGCTCTTTGCCGTAACCCCAGCACTTGTCGCCTTGGCCATGGGACGGGTCACGCCGCAGTAACCCGCCCTCGGATGAACGTTTCCTCTCTACTAAGCGTGTTAGTAGGCGGCTGAACACCCGCCGCCCGGACCCGCCGGGTTCGGAACCCCGTAGGAGAGGACACCCCATGCGTATCAACCCGCCCACGCGCATCAAGAGAAGTGCGGTCGCCGGGATCGCGGCCGCGGCACTGCTCGCCGCGACCGCCGGGACCGCGTCGGCAGCCGCGCCGCCGAAACCCCATGCGCTGACGGCATCTGCCGCAGCGCCCGGCTCGGGAAAGTCCGTCGTGGAGTGGAACCAGGAGCTGATCACGCTGCAGGGAACCCCGGGCCTGCAGCCGTCGACGATCCAGCCCACCCGCAGCTTCGCCATCCTGCAAGCGGCGGAGTACGACGCGGTGGTCTCCACCACCCACGACGGCCAGCCGTACCTGTTCTCCGTACCGGCAGGCCGTGGCACGCGACCGGACGCGGCAGCGGACCAGGCAGCACACGACGTGCTGGCGTCGCTCTACCCCTCAGCGAGAACCAGCATCGACCACCTGCTTGCCGTCGAGCTTAAGAAAATCCCTGGCAGCAAAGGGAAGCGCACCGGGCTGCAGGTCGGTGCGACGGTCGCTCGACTGCTGGTTGACCTGAGGGCATTCGACGGTTCCGGGGCGACCCCGCCACCGTTCACCGCCGGCACTCAGCCCGGCGACTACCGCCCGACGCCGCCGAACTTCCCTGCGCCGGCCTTCACCAGCTGGGGATCCGTCACCCCTTTCCTGCTCTCCAACGGCGACCAGTTTCGCCCGGCCGCGCCGGCGCCGGTAGCCAGCCCGGTCTATGCCAGGGCCCTCAACCAGGTCAAGGCGTTGGGGCAGGACACCAGCACCAGTCGCACCCCGGATGAGACTGTGGCTGCGAAGTTCTGGGGCTCCGCACCGATCTGGAACACCTGGAACCAGATCACCCAGACGCTCCTGACCGACCAGCGGGCCAGTCTCCGGCGAGCCGCCACTGTCTTCGCCAACCTTGACCTCGCCGTCGCGGACGCGACGATTGCGTTGTACGACGCGAAGTACACGTACGACGTGTGGCGTCCGGTGACGGCCATACGGGCAGGCAACAGCGGCTACAACCCCGGCATCGCGTTCGACGCCGCGGCGCCGACCTGGAACCCGTTGGCAGTGACCGCCCCTGATCCGTCGTTCGTCGGTGCACATAGCGCCATCAGCGAAGCGGCCGCAACGGTGCTCACGGCCTTCTTCGGTCGACACCAGGCCGTGCGGGTGACCTCGGCCAACCTGCCCGGCGTCACGCGGGCTTTCACCACGGTGCAGGGTGCTGCGACCGAAGCCGGTCTGAGCCGCATCTTCGCCGGCCAACACACGATGCTGGACCACCTGGCCGGGCACTGGCTCGGCGCCAGGGTCGCCGGGTTCACGTTGCGCCAGTTGCGGCCGGTTCACGCGCACCTCGGCTGAAGCCTAGCCAGCGGTGGGGGCAGGGCCTCGGCTTTGCACCCACCGCTTCGGGCTGTGCGGCTGTGCCGCGTACTCCGCCAATATGTGCTCGGAACGCTGGCCCTTCGTTGAACAGTCGCGAACTACTATCCGTGTTAGTAGTCATGCTGACTTCGTCTGCAACCAACCCGCGCGACCGCCGTACGTCCCACGAGGACGACGAAGCCCTGCGACATCTCTACGCCGGGCATGCCCCGGCCGTCCGCACCTACGTGCTGCGCTTCACCACCGATGCCAGGGCCGATGACATCGTTCAGGAAACCTTCATCCGGGCGTGGCAGCACCTCGCCAAGCTGCAGAGCGACGACCGCCCGGTGCGGCCCTGGTTGATCCGCGTCGCACGGCACCTGCTGACTGACGCTGCCCGCAGCGACCGCAGCCGGCCGGTCACCGTCGATGGTGACCACGTCGAGACCTTCGGCGTGGACGGCGGGCTGGATCGCGTCCTCGACCAGCAGGTGCTGCTCCCCGCGCTGAGGCGGCTCCCGCCGGGACAGCTGCTGGTGCTGCTCGAGTCCTGGCTCTACGGGGCCAGCCTCGACTCGGCTGCCCAACGCCTCGGCATCCCGGCGGGCACTGCCCGGTCCCGCCTGCATTACGCACTGCGCGCACTGCGTCATGAGCTCTCCGCGCAAGACGCCCTCGCGTCCTGAAGTCCCTGCCCACCAACGAAACGGAGCCACCTCAATGCAAGCATCACAGACTCAAAGCACCGTCCCGACCGACACCGTCGCGCGCGCTGTCGGCGCAGTCGCGCTCGGCGCGCTCGCGCTGATCCACGTCGAGGACCTCCCCGGCACGATCTCCTCGAGCCTGCTGATCGGCGTCGAGTACCTGGCGCTGATCGCGGCTTCGGTGCTCGTCGCCGGTCTGCTGCTGACCCGGTCCGGCGCAAGGGTCTGGCTCGCTGCCAGCGCCCTGGCAGGTTCCGCGATGCTGGCCTACACCTTGTCCCGTACGACCGGCATTCCCGGGGACTCAGGCGATGTCGGTAACTGGCAGTGCTCGCTCGGCCTGGCCGCTCTGACCGTCGAGGCGATGATCCTCCTGGTTGCCGGGTCGGCGGTGTTCACCACGACGCGCGCGCCGGCCACGACCCGACCGGCCGGCGCCCAGTCCCGGACGGGGCGACGCGCCGCGGCTCCTGCCGGCTCAACGGACCGCCGCAGCTTGATCACGTCCTGGGGCATCACGTCGGCCGTCACGGCGGACCCGCCTGCCGGGGAGCCGGGGCAATGACGATGGTGAGCCCGTTGACCCCGTTGAAGTGCGCCGGGTACGCGCTACCGGCGCCACCGAGATCCGGGATCTGGCAGATCGATCCAGCCCGGTCCGTCCTGGAGCTGCGGCTTCGCGATCTGCACCGGAGGAGCCTGCTGCTGGCACCGATCCTGCACGGTGAGGTCCACCTGACCGAGTGGGCCGGAACCAGTGCGATGCAGCTGCGGCTCGGCATCGCCGGGATCCGGCACGGAACCCGGCGCGTCGCCCAATGGCGGGAGGCGGTCGGGCTGGACAGCCTCGACCAGCCGTACGAGTTCGGCAGCGAGCTGTTCCTGGCCGCGCCCGACGGCTGGCGCATGTCCGGACGACTCAGCGCGGCGAATCTCGAGGCGATGCTCGTCGCCGACGTTCGGATCCACACCGTCAGCACGCAACCGAACGGGCAGGACGCCATGGTCCTGACCGCAGCAGGAACCATCGCCCGCGGTCACGCTCCGGGGCTCAGCAATCACGCCCTCGGCAAACGCGTAGCCGTGCACATCGCAGGCAGGCTGCTCCACGACTGACCGGCTGCTCCTCCGGCGAAGCAGGGCACGCTAGCCTCTCGACGTGGCGAAGAAGGCGGCAGAACACGTCGAACGGGCTCGAAGCCGCTGCTGGCTGGGCGTTGAGCCGGAGCGGGTGTTCAAGACGCTGGTCGCGGACGTGGGCAGAATGGTCTCTGCTCACGTCTAGCCTGGTGCGATGAGCGTGACGCGCTGTAGGAGCGACCTCGATGGCTGACGAGGACGACGTCCGCGAGCTGGCGCTCGGGCTGCCCCACGTGGTCGAGATCCCGAGCGAGGGCTTCGACTTCCGGGTGGCCAACAAGGGGTTCGTCTGGTCCTACCCCGAGCGCCGGCCAGGCGAGGCCCGTCGCATCCGGACCGACATCGCGGTGTTGTTCGTCGGTGACGAGGCGGAGAAGCAGGCGCTCCTGCTCGGCGAGCCCGCGGTGTTCTTCACCACCCCTGCTTACGACGGCTGGCCGCTGGTGATGCTGCGGCTGGCCGAGGTGGAGGTCGAGCGGCTGAGGGACCTGGTGACGGACGCGTGGCGGATGCGCGCGCCGGACGAGCTCGTCAGCGACCTCGACAAGGCGAACGACATCAGCCGCTGACCTCGCGGAGTGTTTCAGCGGGGAGCGTCCGCGGGCTCGTACTCGAGGGTCAGCGTTCCCGAGATCGCGGCGTCGGCGTTGTCCTCGGCGAGCAGCTCCTGCTCGACGTCGAGCCTCTCGTCAGCGGCGGCCTGGCGGGGCAGGACGAAGCTGAGCGCTGCGGTGCCGAGCAGCAGGGCCATCGAGATGACCGCGGCGACGGTGTAGCCGGAGTTGGCAGGGAAGATCGCACCCTTGGCGGTGTGGGCGGTGAGAACCGTGGCGCTGAGGGCGCTGCCGATGGAGTAGCCGACCGTACGCAGCACCTGGTTCAGCGCGAGTGCGCTGCTCGTCTCAGACAATGGCGTCGCCGCCATGATCATGCGCGGCATCACGGCGAAGGAAGCACCGATCGAGAAACCAACGATGGCCATGACGAGGAAGATCTCCCACAACCGGTTGCGGCTGGTGGCGAACACGATCAGCCCGGCGACGAACGACAGAACTCCCAGTGGCAGCAGCCTTTCTGCGCTGAACCACCTGCTCAGCCACACGACCAGCTTGCTGGTTCCAAAGCTCGCGACGGACATCGGCAGCAGCGCCAGGCCGGCGACGACGACGGAGGCGCCGAGCCCGTACCCGGTCGACTTCGGGGTCTGGACATAGCGCACGATCATGGACAGCAGCATGTACATGCCGACGCCGGCGAGCAGGCCGGTGACGTTGGCGGTCAGCACGGTGCGGTGCCGCATGAGGCGCAGGTTGACCAGCGGCGCAGGCGATCGCAGCTCGTGCCAGACGAAGCCGACGAGCAACGCGGCCGAGGCGACGACCAGGCCGGCGAGACGGGCTGACGTCCAACCCCAGCCCTCGCCCTCGCTGAGGCAGACCAGCAGACCGGCGAGTGCGGTGCCGAGCAGCAGCGCGCCTGGCAGGTCGAATTGCTGGCTCGGCCGATGCGTGCTCCGAGGGACGACGAATGTCGCCAGCACCATGGCCACCAGGCTGAGCACCGCTGCCAGCCAGAACCCGGCGTGAAAGCTGAGGTGCTCGGCGATCAGGCCGGTGATCGGGTAGCCGAGGCCGACGCCCACTACTGCGGTGACCGAGAGCACCGCGAGTGTCGAGCGCGAACGGTCCAGGTCGAGGTGGTCGCGGGCGACGCTCATCGCCAGCGGCAACAGGGCCAGACCGACGCCCTGCATCCCCCGGCCGATCAGCAGGAACGCGAAGCCGAGCCCCGGCAGGGCGGCCAGTACGCTGCCGGCCGAGACGACGCCGAGCGAGCCGACAAGCACCTGCAGTCGGTGCGGGCCGTCACCGAGTCGTCCGACGGTGGGGGAGATGATCGCGCCGACCAGCAGGGTCAGCGTCAGCGACCACTGCGCGTTGCCGAGCGAGACGCCGTAGTCATGGGCGATCGTCGGCACCAGCGGCGAGCCGAGGCTGCTGACGACGGCGACCAGCAGGCCGATGAAGACGAGTACGGGCACCAAGGCGCGCCCCCGCCAGGTCCCGGGGTCGACGACGGTCGGGACTGGTCGGCTGCCGGGCACGCGGGCTCCTCAGTGGGTCAGCTGCTGATGTCGTCCACTGTAGACCGTTTGCATATGCAAAGTATTCCGGTGTGGTCGGGATCACGTCCGCCGGACTAGCTGGGCTCGAGCAGTCCGAGCAGCTTGCGCCAGTCCGTGATGACGTGGTCCGGGGTGCAGCCGGGGTAGTGCTTGGTCCCCTGGTCGGAGTCGTAGAGCACCGTGGTCATGCCGACGCCACGGGCACCGTAGATGTCGCGGTACAGGTCGTTGCCGACGTACATCGCGTTCTGGGCCGCCACGCCCATGCCGTCGAGGGCGTACTGGAAGAGGCGCGGGTCGGGCTTGCGGAAGCCGTGGTCGGCGGAGACGACGACCACGTCGAAGAGGTCGGCAATCCCCATCTTGTGCAGCTCACCACGGGCGTACGAGCTCTGCGCGTCGGTCACGATCGCCAGCTTGTACGTCGTGCGCAGCGTCTGCAGGACCTCACGGACGTGCGGGTAGAGCTTGAGCTTGCGCCGCGAGATGCCGCGATAGATCTCGGCGAGGAACAGCGGCATTTGCGCGAGCTTGTCCGGCGGCAGGGCGAGGGTGAAGTCGCTCGCGTTGTCCTCGACGATCGTCCGCCAGATCGCGACCGCGTCGAACTCCGGATAGAGCTCCGTGCTCGCCCGGAGCTGCTGCTTCATGGTCGCGAAGTAGAGGTCACGCACCTCGTGACGGCGCAGGTCGATCCCTTGGTAGGTAAGGAAATGTCCGGCAGCCCTGAAGGCTGCCGCCATGTCGTCCTCGGTCCGGATCTCGACCAGGGTGCCGTTGACGTCGAAGGCGATCGCCTCGATGGCCATGGTGCCGGTCACCGTCCTCGCCGCCTAGCTCGCCCGGAGCAGGGACTTCGCCTGGGTGACGAGCGTAGCGCCGTACTCGCTGCTGATGTAGCTGTTGCGCGCGATGCGCAGCAGGTTGAGGCCCATGTAGTACGGGGCCCGCGCGGCGATCGACTGGAAGGCACGATCGCGGTCGGGAAAGTGGCAGGCGTACTCCCACAGGAAATGACCGATGAACGGCTCGGCCCGATGCCGGTCACCCGTGGTGGACATGAACGCGTGCTGCAGCTCGCCGGCGACCCGGCCGACGTCGAACATCCGGTCCCCGCGCTTCATCCGTTCGAGGTCGATCGCGCCGACGTCCATGCCGTGGCCGAACAGAAAGTTGGCGGGGGTGGCGTCACCGTGCAGCCAGACTTCCTGGTCCTGCCACATGTTCGGCCGCTCGCGCCACCGATCGCGCAGCCACAGCAGCTCGTCCACGTCCCACTCGCCGATCCGGCCGTTGCGCGTCAACCGTCGTACAAGCCGGTCGAAGTAGTGGCAGTCCGCGTCGAAGTCCACTGCCTGCCCGTTCGCCGTCCGGTTGTGCTGCGTCGCCAGGAAGAAGGCCAGGGCCTTCAACCGCCAGAACAGGTGAGCGTCGTCGCGGTCGTGGATCGAGCGCCGGATCGCCGAGCTGAGCTGCTCTCCCGCGTAGTACTCCAGGGCGAGGACGCCGTTGATCTCGGGGGCGCAGGCGAGTGGCCGGATGACGTGGTGCGGCGACCCGACCAGGTCATATCCCCGCAGTCGTTGCAGGCTCTCGTACTCCTGGTGCGCTGCACCGGCCGCTGCGTCCGAGTCCCAGCCGAACTTGGGCCCGTAGAACTTGCAGATCAGCTTGGTGCCGCTGAACTTCTCCTCGTACGCGTAGACCTCGTGGCTGCCGTTGAGCCGGAAGGCGCGGAAGGCGGGGCCGGACTGGCGGACCCCCATCTGCTCGCGGAGGATCCCGCTGAGGAATGCGTGCAGGCGGTCGTCGCCGGGGACGTAGCCGACGTACGTGCCGATCACCGGCCTCAGCTCCCTGCGCGTGCCCGGAAGGGGAGGGTCAGAGTGCCCCGACCGTTCACACGGTAGATGCCGAGAGTTTCGGCTGTGTGACATCGCCATTCACGCCATTCAGGTCGCTGGCCCGCAGCATCGCGCGACGCCGGGGCTATCAGCCTGAAGATCCCGGTGGTACTTTCCGCGCATTGGCGGACCTAGGGGGTCTGGGATTGCTTCCGTAGCCCCGGACTGCAAAACGGCTGCAAGGTCGGAGGCCCAAGGTCAACCCATGGACACAGACCCGATCTCCACTCTGCTCGACTCCATCGCGGCCGGCGCCGGGATCCCCGGACAGCTGTACGCCCCCGGCGCGGTGCTCGACGCCGTCGTCCCGATGTGGCGGCTCGAGGCTCATGGCCCCGCGGCCATCGCCGCACAGCTGTCCGGCTGGTACGCCGACCCCGGCGCCTTCACCGACGTCGTCCGTACCCCGTTGCCGAACGGTGAGCTGGTCCGGTACACCCTCGAGTGGACCGAGAACGGCGCGCCGTGGGCCTCTCACCAGGTGCACGTGGTCGCCATCGCCGACGGCCTGATCACCCGGCACGAGGTGTGGTGTGGCGGTCGGTGGGACGCTTCAGTCCAAGCCGACATCGAAGCCGGCCTGCTCACCGCCCGGGAGGCGTGATGACGGCCACGCTGCAGACGGTGCTCGACCTCTCCGGCGCCACCCACCGTGAGCCGCTGGGGCCGACCGCCGAGGGCCTGTCGTCCGCCACCTTCGAACGCGTCGTCATCGACGGTGATCGCTACGTCGTCAAGCGCCTGTCGCACGACACCGACTGGGTCATGCGCGCCGTCGGGGACGTCGGCGTGCCTCGGGTGGTGCGCATGCACGCCAGCGGCTTGTTCGACGCGCTGCCGGCGTGCCTCGACACGACGCTGGTCGCGGTCGCCTTCGATCCCGCAACGGGCATGGCGGAGCTGCTGATGCGTGACGTCGGGAGCGCCTTTCTGCGGGACAGCGACCCCATCTCGCCCGAGCAGCACGCGCTGTTCCTCGACGTCATGGCTCAGCTGCACGCGGCCACCCGGGGCATGGTGGACGAGCTCGGGCTGACGCAGCCCACGCAACGCTGGCAGATGCTGGGGCCCGCCTTCGCCCGGCAGGAGGCGCTCCGGGGACCGCTCACCGGCGTGCCGCGTCTGCTGCTGCCGATGTGGGGCCGGCTCGGGCAGAACGCGCCGGACCTGCACCGCGCGGTGCTCGCGCTGGCCGCCAACCCGGCGCCCTTGGTGGCGGCCCTCGCCGCCACCCCGCAGTCCCTGGTCCACGGCGACTGGAAGGGCGGCAACCTCGGCATCGGCGCCGATGGCCGAGTCGTCCTGGTCGACTGGGCATTCCCTGGCGTGGATGCCCCGTGCGCCGACCTCGGGTGGTATCTCTCCGTCAACTGCGACCGCCTTCCCGAGAGCAAGGAAGCGGCCATCGAGCGCTACCGGGACGCCCTGGAACGTCACGGCATGCACACCGCCGGCTGGTGGGAGCGGCAGCTGCCCCTGGCGCTGCTCGGCACCGCAGTGCAGATGGCGTGGAGCAAGTGCGACCAGGTCGAGGAGCTCGCCTGGTGGTCGGCCCGGGTGGCCGAGGGCTGCGCGCTGCTGCCGTGATGCCGTCGTGAGCAGCGTCGCGCTCCGCACCGCCTACGACTCCGCCGCAGAGGCCTGGGGCGGCGCCCCTGACCGGGTCTTCGGCGCCCTTGCCGAGGCTCTGCTCGTACGGGGACCGGTGTGGCGCGGGCTGGTCGTGCTCGACGTGGGAGCAGGCAGCGGTACGGCAACTCGGCGTCTGGTCGCCGCGGGCGCCACCGCCGTGCCGATGGATGCGGCGGCCGGGATGTTGGCCGTCGCAAGGGCAAGGTGCGCCTGCCGGCCGGTTGCCGCCGATGCCATGGTGCTGCCGGTGCGGACCGGCGCGGTCGACGCCGTGGTCATGGGCTTTCTGCTCAATCACCTGCCAGAACCGGCAGCAGCGCTCGCCGAGGCCGTCCGAGTCGTCCGCCCCGGTGGCTGGGTACTGGCCAGCACCTGGGCGCGGGAGAACGACCACCCGGTCAAGCACGTCGTCGAGGCCGCGCTGCTGGCCCGCGGCTGGACGCCGCCCCAGTGGTACGTGGAGCTGAAGGAGGGGACAGCGCTGCTGACCGACAGCGCCGACGGGCTGGCCGATGCCGCTCGCATCGCCGGGCTTGTCGGGATCCACGCCTCCCGGGTTGACGTGGAACTCTCGCTGGACCTGTCGGACCTGGTCGGCTGGCGGCTCGGGATGCCGAACAACGCGCCGTTCGTGGCGGCTCTGTCGCAAGCCGACCGCCACGTGTTGCTGACCGAGCTGTCGCAGGCGACGGCCGGGATGCCGGCAATGACGTGTGCCACGGTCATGTTGGCTGCTCGCGGGCCGGCGTGACTCGATTCAGTCGAGCAACGCCGAGGCGTGGGCGGCCGCTGACGCGGTCATGGACGCCGGACTCGCCGCCACCAGCCGCTGGGCGGCGACTTCTGCCCTGGCATGAAGCGCGGTACGCAGTCGGCCCTTGGCCGCGTGCTCGAGCTCGCTGACCAGCCACAGCTGCTCCATCGCGGCGGTCGAGCCGAGGCTGTCCACCACCCGCAAGGCCTCAGCGAGACCGGGCGGCTCGCCTCGGCTGATCCGTACGTGTAGCGCCAGAACCGAACCGAAGGCGGCGTATCTCGCGATGTCCCGGTCCTCGGCCTCGCGGACCACGGCGTCAGCGGCGTTCGCGGCTTCCTCCGTCTCCCCGAGCGCCAGGTGCAGTCGGCCTTGGAGCCAGCGGGCCCGTACGAGGTGACGCCACCGGTAGGCGTGACGGTGGTCGTCACCGCCAAAGGGTGACGCCTCCGCGAGCAGCAGGGCGGCGGCATCGAGGTCGCCCGCACGTAGCCGGCCCTCGGCCAGGTCGAGCAGGGCATGCGCCTGCGGCTCTGCCAGCTCGATGGCCGCCCCCGCTGCCCGTGCTGCCGCGTTGAGGTCGTCTGCCCGCTCGAGCTCACCGAGGTTGCGCAGGACGTACCCTCGGCAGTTGTCGGCGCGTCCTGCGTAGCGGAACAGGTCGAGCCGTTCAGTGAGCTCGTCCATGCTGTCGAAGCAGGCGAGCGCGTCCGCCGAGCGGCCGAGCGCGGCGAAGGACAGTCCACGCGACATCCGCACGAGCGGCAGGGCCAGCAGATCCAGCCCGGTGGAGTCCAGGGCGTCTGCCTGTGTCAGAGCCAGGGTCTCCTCGCTGCGTCCCTGGTGGTGCCGCAGCAGGGCGAGCCATCCTGACGGGGCACGGCCCAGCCCGCTGACCGCCTCGCCTGCCGCGACGAAGCGCTGCTCGGCACCGTGGACGTCGCCGCCGGCGTGCAGCGCATGGGCACCGACGGCGAGCGAGGTCGCCCGCAGATCCGGGTCGTCCGCCTCCGCCGCCGCGCTGTCGGCAAACGCCGCGGCCAGCGCCCAGTCGCGGCGGTAGTGGGCGGCGAGCCCACTGACCTGAAGGGCCGCCGCACCGGCGCCGGCCTTGTACGCAGCCTCGGCGGCATCGCCTGCCTCGCCGTACCGGCCCAGCACCAGCAGGGCACGGGCTCGCAGCAGCGTGGCGGCCGGATGCCCTGCCCTGCTGGCCAACGCCTCCTCGGACAACCGCAGGGCCTCCTCGTGCGCGTGCCGGTTGGCCGCGATCTGACCAGCCTCGACGAAGCCGTCGGCGGCCAGCTCTGCAACCCCGCCCGCTCGGGCGTGGTGGGCGAGAACCAGCGGGTCGGCGCCTCCACGCGCCTGCAGAGCCCGGGCCGTCTCGCGGTGCAGGAACGCCTGCCGGGTCTGTCCGACGCCCGCTGCCAGCGCCTCCCGTACGAGGGAATGGCGGAACGCGAATCCGCTGGTGCGTTCGACGAGCAGCCGGCGCCGGACGCCCTCCTCGAGGTCGTCCAGCAGCTCGACGGCCGGTCGTTGCAGCACCTGGGCGAGCACGTCGAGGTCGAGGTCGGGTCCGACCACACTGGCTGCCCGCAGAGTGATCCCGGCGCGCCCGGCCGAGTCTGCGGCTGCCGCGAACGCCGCGCGGAGCCCCTCGGGCAAGGAGTCGTCCGCGTGTGCGGCCAGCTCATGCAGCAGCAAAGGATGGCCGCCGCTGCGCGCATGCAGGACAGCTGCCCGCTCGCTCCCTACGACCTCCTCAACGGCGTCCAGATCGAGTGGGCCCAGCTCCACGACGGTGCCGCCTGGCCACGACGGTCCTTCGCCCGCACGCGCAGCCAGCATCGCGGCGACGCGCGTGGCGCGTCGTGGCAGTCCGGCAAGCAGGGCGAGGGTGGCCGGGTCTGCCAGGTGGGCGTCATCGACGAGCAGCACCACCGCTCGTTCGCCGGCCAGGCGGTCGAACAGACGGACGACCGCGGCTTGCAGGAGTACCTGGCCGTTGCCTCCGTCGGGAAGCGCGGCATCCCTGCTGGGGAAACCGAGGCCCAGCAACGGTCCGAGCAGGGCGGCATCATCGGCCAGCAGCTCGCCGATCTCGGCGGGTGTGCGCAGTCGGAGCACTTCAGCCAGCGCATCGAGCACCGGCTGCAGTGGCAGTACCCGGCCGAGCTCGTCGCAGCGAGCCCACACGACCAGGTGCCGGGTGAGCTCGGCCACGGACTGCAGAACCCGGGTCTTGCCGATGCCCAGCTCGCCGGTGAAGACGACCAGACGGGCAGAGCCTCGGGCAGCGGACTCGACGGCCCTCAGCGCAATGGCCAGCTCCCGGGCCCGCCCAGGCGGCGCCACGCCAACCTCACCGACGGGTTCCTGTGGGCCGGTCGCCTGCAGCAGCCGCTCATAGGCAGCCATCGTCTCCGGTGCCGGGTCGACGCCGAGCTCCTCGACCAGACGTCGCCGTGTGGCGGTGTAGGTCGCGAGGCCGAGCGCCGGGCTGTGGGCTGCCAGGCAGGCATCGAGGTGCAGGCGCAGGGCGACCTCGTCGTACGGCGAGGCGGCGAGGGCCTCGAGAGCCACGTCGGCCGCCAGTCGCGGGTTGCCGACGGCCAGCTCGGCCCTGGCCAGTACGAGCCGCACCTGCGCGGCGCTCCGGTCGACGGCCTCCTGCACCGGTGTCACCCAGGAGGCGTCGGCCAGCTCCGGCAGGACGGGGCCGCGCAGCAGCGCGAGTGCCGAGCGGGCCGCCTCAGCGGCGGCTGCCCACTGCAGCTCGGCGGCGCGGCGCTCTGCCTCGCGTCGCCGCTCGGCAAGGGCGTCGAGGTCACTCCAGTCGACCACCAGTGCGTAGCCGGCTCCGCGACGCGCCACCGCATCGCCGGTCAGAGCGGCGCGAAGCCGGCTGACCAGAACGGCGAGTTGATCGCGTGGGTTGGCCGGCTGCGCCTCGCCCCACAGGTCCTCGGTGAGCTCGTCGTGGGAGACCACAGCACCGACGGTGACCGCCAGGCGGGCCAGCAGCCGACGCTGCTTTCGCGAGCCGAGAGCCGGCTGCTCCAAGCCCTCGACCGCGAGTCCGCCGAGCACGCGAACTCGTAGAGGGGCCACGAGGACATCATGTTCGTCACCAACCGCCACAGCCAGTGGGACGACTGCGGCTTCACTTTCTGCAGGCGCCGGTGCTGCCTCGTACGGCGAGCTTGACGCCGAGCAGGGACTGCGCCACCGGGCCCGCGCGGCCGGGGTCGTCGATCGCGTTCAACAGGATCTGCGCGGCCAGGGCGCCCATCTCGTGCAACGGCAGGGTGACGGTGGTCAGCGCCGGCGTCAGCTTGTCCACCAGCGGGAGATCGTTGAAGCCGACCACCGACACGTCCTCGGGGCAGCGTCGTCCCGCCCCGACCAGAGCCGTGAGCGCTCCGAGGGCGATGAGGTCGTTACCGGCCAGGATCGCCGTGAACTCGACGGACGACGACAGCAGCCTGGCGCACGCCTCCAGGCCGGCCTGCTCGCTGTACGCCGCGCAGGTGCGCACCTGCCCCCGGCCGACCGGAAGCCCGTGCTGGCGCAGGGCATGCCGGAAGGCGGAGGCGCGCTCGCGGCCGGTTGACGTGTCCTGCGGTCCGGCCAGGTGGACGATCGACCGGTGCCCCAGGCCGACGAGGTGGTCGACCGCCTCGGCGACGCCGGTCCGCTCGTCGCAGCCGACGTACGGCAACCGGTGCGGCACCGAGTTGCGGTTGACCAGCACCGCCGGGACGGCGGAGTCCGCGAGCTCCTGGACCAGCACGTCCTCCCACCGCGCGGTGGCAATGAGGAACCCGTCCGTCCCGCGCGCCCTGAGCTGCTGGACCTGCCGCCGCTCTGTCGCCGCGTCGTTGTCGGTGTCGGTGAGCACCAGCGTGAAACCGGCCCGGCTGAGGACCTGCTCGGCGCCGCGGACCATCGGCGGGAACAGCGGGTTGGTGACGTCCGGGACCACCATGCCGATCAGGAACGACCGGGCGGTCCGCAGACCACGGGCCAGCGTGTTGGGGACATAGCCGAGCCGCTCGGCCGCGCGCACCACGCGCCTCGTCGTCTCGGCACTGACCAGGCTGCCGGCGTCCGGGCTGAGGGCGCGGCTGGCGGTGCCGGGATGCACACCGGCCGCCCGCGCCACGTCGATCAGCTTGACCCGCTCCATGAGGGCATCCTAACGGCAACACTGACCTCAAGTTGGCACAATCGTTTGCAAAACCTGGGAGTCGTGCGGGACCAGCGCAGCGCCATCTGCAACATCTCGGTAACGAGCCCTTGACAGTGGGGCCGAGGACGCGCAAGTTGGCTGCAATCGTTTGTGCACTCGGATCTGCCCCCGCCGCCAACTCAGCTCAGCGGGGATCCCCGTCACCGTCATCCTCTCGGAGGAACGCGACATGTCCGGTAACAATCGTTTGCGGTCCAGAGGCAGTTCGGCGGCTCTCGTCGCGCTGGTCTCGTTGTTCGGCCTGACCGCCTGTTCCTCTGGTTCGTCGACTCCTGCCGCCGGCGGGACGACGGCTGCCACCTCGGCGGCCACGGGCTCAGCCACCTCGGCTACCGGCGGAACGGCGTCGTCGTCGAAGGCCCCAACGTTCACCGGGAAGCCGCTGGTGATCGGCGCTTCCGTCTCTCTCACCGGCGACTTCGCCGACCCGGGCAAGGCGGTGCGGGCGGGCTACCAGCTCTGGGCGGACATGGTCAACGCCAAGGGCGGCCTGCTCGGCCGCCAGGTGCAGCTCAAGATCGTCGACGACACGTCGAGCCCGTCCCAGGTCGTGACCAACTATCAGAACCTCATCAACAAGGACAAGGTCGACCTCGTCTTCGGTCCCTTCTCCAGCCTGCTCACGGTGCCGGCCTCCTCGGTCGCCAAGCGCTACGGCTACGCCTTCCTGGAGTCGGCGGGTGGCGGTCCCAAGGTCTTCGCCCAGAAGCTCGACAACATGTTCTTCGTTCAGCCGGCGCCGGTCGTGAAGTCAGGAGATGTGTTCGCCGACTGGGTCCTGTCCCTGCCGGTCGCCGACCGGCCCAAGACCGCCGCGTACGCCGAGCTTGACGATCCCTTCTCGTCACCGATCGCCGAGAGCATCCGGGCCCGGTTCGAGGCAGCCGGCATCAAGACCGTCTACAAGCAGATCTATCCCGCGGAGACCCAGGACTTCTCCCCGATCATGGCCAAGGTCGCGGCGGCGAAGCCCGACGTGCTGGTCAGCGGCACGCAGAGCGAGGATGCGTACGGACAGGTGAAGAGCCTGGTGCAGCTGAAGTTCAGCCCCAAGTTCATGTTCATGTCCAACGGCGCCAACTCCCCGCTGGAGTTCCCGAGCAAGGTGGGAGCAGCCAACACCACGGACATCATGTCCGCAGGTGACTGGTTCCCCGGATCCACCGCGACGGGCAGCGCCGCGTTCACCGCCGCCTACATCAAGGCCCACGGCGGTACGGCGGACACGATCGACAACAGCAGCGCCGAGGCCTATGCCTGCGGCCAGCTGCTGGAGGCGGTCGCCGCAAAGACCGGCAAGCTCGACAACGCGACCATCATCTCGACGCTGCACCAGGGCAGCTGGCCGACCCTGCTCGGGGACCTCACCTGGGACAAGATCGGCCAGCCGCAGGGCAGCTTCCACCTCGTCCAGTGGCAGGGTGGCAAGCTTCTCCCGGTCTTCCCCGCGGACGTCGCCCAGGCCAAGCCGGCCTACCCCAAGCCCAGCTGGGGCGGGTGACGCCGGCATGCATGCCCTCATCCAAGGTGTGATCCTCGGTGTGCTGACCGGCGGCGTGTACGCGCTGATGGCCTCCGGTCAGACGTTGATCTTCGGGATCATGAAGGTCGTCAACCTGGCCCAGGGTGCGATGGTCATCCTCGGCGCCTACCTCGCCTACCAGCTGTTCACCTCGTTCGGCATCGACCCGTTCCTGGCCATCCCGATCACCACGGTGGCGATGTTCGCCATCGGGGTCGCCGTACAGCTGATCTTCCTGCGGCCGCTGCGCCGTGACGAAAAGTCCGAGCTCAGCCTGCTGGTCACCTTCGCGGTCGCCCTGCTCCTCGAGGGGATCATGAGCCTGACCTGGAAGACCAACTACCGCAGCATCAACACCAGCTATGCCAACTCCAGCTGGACGGTCTTCGGCTACCAGGTCACCGAGGTCCGCCTGTGGGCCTTCGTCCTGTCCTTGGTCTCGCTGGGGCTACTCTTCCTGCTGCTCAACAGGACCCGCTTCGGCAGGGCCGTACGGGCAACCGTCCAGAACCCCGACTCGGCCCGGCTGCTCGGCGTCGAGTCGGAGTGGGTGGCGGCGCTCGGCTTCGGGCTCGGGGCGGCCACGGCGGCCGCGGCCGGCTCGGTCTACGGGCTGCTCTACCCGTTCTACTCCGGCAGCCACTACGACCTGATCTCGCGGCTGCTGTCGATCGTCGTCCTTGGCGGCCTCGGCAGTGTCGGTGGTGCCGTCGTTGCCGCGGTCATCGTCTCCACGTCCTCGGCGGTGGTCGCCTCGACCATTTCTCCTGCCTGGTCGGAGATGACGTTCTTCGTCATCCTGCTGCTGGTCCTCCTGGTTCGTCCGCAGGGCTTGTTCGGCACCGTCGGGCGGGGGGCCCTGTGAGCCGCGCGGGCGTCGCCAGGGGTGGCGGCTTCTTCCTGGCCCTGATCCTCCTGCCCTTTCTCGGCCTGGCTCATTGGCAGCTCAACCTGCTGGTGTTCGTCCTGATGTACGCG
Source organism: Frankiales bacterium (assembly GCA_033851545.1). Lineage (GTDB taxonomy): Bacteria > Actinomycetota > Actinomycetes > JAWWOL01 > JAWWOL01 > JAWWOL01. Next base: position 140,823 of record JAWWOO010000016.1, read on the forward strand.
ACGATGTCGAGCGGTTGGAACCTGGTCGGCGGATTCGCCGGATATCCGTCGCTGGGGCACGCGGCCTTCTTCGGGATCGGTGCCTACACGATGGCGCTGATCTTCAAGGGGCAGACGCTCGGCAGCGGCTACGAGCCGTTCCTGGTCCTGCCGCTCATCGGCCTCATAGCGGCGCTGATCGGGTGGCCGATCGCCTTGATTGCCATGCGGACGAGGGCCGACGTCTTCGCCATCGTCACCATCACCCTGCTGTTCGTGGTGCAGACCCTGGCCTTCAACCTGCACAGCATCACCGGAGGGGCGCAGGGCTTGGCGCTGCCCGTACCACCGTTCGCGCTGGCCCACTTCGAGTGGCCCTTCTACTACGTGCTGGTCCTCCTGCTGGCCGTCGCGATGCTGATCACCTTCGGCGCGATGCGCAGCAAGCTCGGTCTCTCCCTGGTCGCCGTGCGGGCCGACGAGGACAAGGCGCGCGGGATCGGCGTACGGGTGACCGGCGTCAAGGTCCTGGCCTTCGCCGTCAGCGTCGGCCTCACGGCGATGGTCGGTGGGGTCTGGGCCTACTACGAGTCGTTCATCTACCCGCAGTTCGCCGTCGACCCGCTCATCACGATCGCCGTGGTGCTGATGACCTTCCTCGGCGGACGGGCCACCCTCTGGGGTCCCGTGCTCGGCGCCGTGATTCTCGAGGCCGGGCAACAGACGCTGGCCTACCAACTCGGCGCGAGCCAGTTCTACCTGGTGGCCTACGCGCTGGTGTTCCTGGTCATCATGCTGCTGCTGCCCCGTGGCATCCTGCCGACGCTGCAGGACAAGATCCGGATGCGCCGCCGGGCGCACCGCGTCGACGCTGCCGCCGGCGGGACCGGCGCCGCGGCCGCGGCCGTACGGCCAGGCGGGTCCGTCGCTCTGCAGCGGGGAGGACGGTCATGAGCGCGCTCCTCGAGGTCGACGGGATCACCAAGGTCTTCGGCGGCGTACGCGCTGTCGACGGCTGCTCGCTCGAGGTCGTCGAGGGCACGGTGACGGCGCTCATCGGCCCCAACGGCTCGGGCAAGACCACGCTGTTCAACATCATCACCGGCTACCTCGAGGCGGACAGCGGCCAGGTCTCCTTCGCCGGGAAGCCCGTACTGGGCAAGGATCCAGGCAAGCTCTACCGCAGTGGGCTCTCGCGGACCTTCCAGCAGGCCAGGGTCTTCCCGCAGCTCAGTGTGCAGGAGAACCTCGTCATCGCCGCCGGCTACCGGTGGTCGCAGCTGTTCACCCGGCGGGTCGCCGCGGATGACCGCAGGCGGGCGGCCGAGCTGCTGGAGGAGTTCCGGCTTGCTCCGGTTGCCGATCTGCTGGCCGCCGAGCTGTCCTACGGCCAGCGCAAGCTGCTCGAGTTCGCGGCGGTTCTGATGAGCGATCCGCGGCTGGTGCTGCTGGACGAGCCGACGGCGGGCGTCAACCCGGTGATGATCGACACGATGGAGCGGCACATCCGCAGCCGGCATGCAGCCGGCATCACGTTCCTCATCGTGGAGCACGACATGACCTTCGTCATGCGGCTGTGCGACCCGGTGATCGTGCTCGACGCCGGTCGGCAGATCTTCGCCGGGCACCCGGCCGACGTACAGAACAACCCACTCGTCCTCGACGCCTACCTTGGAGGCTGACGTGCCCGCGATCCTGCAGCTCGCCGGCGTCATCGCCGGCTACGGGGCAGGCGACATCCTCAAGGGCGTCGACCTGGAGGTGGAGAAGGGCACGATCACCTGCCTGATCGGCCCGAACGGGGCGGGCAAGTCGACGGTGCTCAAGACCGTGAGCGGACTCCTGCGCCAACGGCGCGGGACGGTGACCTTCGACGGGCAGGAGATCGGCCGGCTGCCCACGAAGGCCAGGCTGCGGCTGGGCATCGTGCACGTCCCCCAGGAGCGCAGCCTGTTCCCCCAGATGACCGTCTGGGACAACTTGCTCATGGGCGGCTACCTCATCAAGGACGCCCAGGTCATCCGGAACCGGATGGCGCAGGCCGTGGAGGCGTTCCCGATCTGCAAGTCGCGGGCGCACGAGCACGCGGGCTCGTTGTCGGGCGGTGAGCAGAAGCAGGTCGAGCTGGCCCGCACCCTGGTCCTCGACCCCACGCTGATCCTGCTCGACGAGCCGTCGATCGGGCTGGACCCGAAGTCGCGGCAGATCGTGTTCGACAGCATCCGCGCGCTGTCCGCAACCGGCCGGACGATCCTGCTGGTCGAGCAGAACGCGCGCTCTGGGCTTGCCGCATCGCACTTCGGAGCGGTGCTCGAGGCAGGACAGGTGCGCCTGGTGGCCACCGGGGCCAGCCTGCTGCAGGACCCCGAGGTGGCCCGGCTCTATCTCGGTGCTGGGACAAGGGTCCCCGCACCGACGACCGACTCTCCCTGATCCTGATGACGAAAGAGGACGAATACATGACCACCATGGGCAGCCGCATCGGCTGGATCGGTACGGGTCGGATGGGCCATGCGATGGCCACCCTGCTCCTGAAGGCGGGGGAAGACGTCCACGTCTGGAACCGGACCGCGGCGAAGTGTGCCGATCTCGTGCCGTTGGGCGCCACCGTCGTGGAGACGGTCGCCGACCTGGCCGGCCGGGACGTCGTGTTCACCATGGTCTCGGCGGACGCCGACCTGCTCGCGGTGACCGTCGGTCCCGGCGGGCTGTTCAGCGGCGACACGGCACCGCGCTACCTCGTGGACTCGAGCACCGTGTCGGCCGCGACGTCGGCCACCGTACGCGAGGCGGCCGCAGCGCACGGCACGGTCTTCCTCGCCGCTCCAGTGAGCGGGAACGCCAAGGTGGTCAAGGCGGGGCGGCTGTCGATCGCCGTCTCGGGACCGCGCGACGCGTACGACGAGGTCGAGCCGTTGCTCGCGCTGATCGGCCACTCCGTGACCTGGGTGGGCGAGGGTGACCTTGCCCGGCTGGTCAAGCTGGCGCACAACATCTTCCTCGGTGTCGTGATCCAGTCGCTGTCCGAGATCGTGGTGCTGGCCGAGAGCGGCGGCGTCGCCCGTTCGGCCTTCCTCGAGTTCATCAACGACAGCGTGATGGGCTCGGTCTTCACCCGCTACAAGTCCCCGGCACTGGTCAACCTCGACTACACGCCGACCTTCACGCCCGTCCTGCTGCGCAAGGACTTCGACCTCGGCCTGGCTGCCGCGCGCAGCCTCGACGTGCCGATGCCGGTCGCCGCCATCACGGCCCAGCTGGTCCAGGCCAGCGTCAGCAGCGGCAGGGTGGACGAGGACTTCGCCATCCTGCTCGACCTGCAGGCCGCGAGCGCGGGCCTGAAGCTCAAGCCCGAAGGGGTCCCGGTGGACGACGGGCTCGGCGGGGGGAACCGCCGGTGACCGAGCAGGCCAGGCCGCTGCCGGCGCCGGGGCACATGGGCGTCGACTACGAGCAGCGCCTCGACTTCGACCGGCTCCGCCGCTACCGGCTGGGGCGGGCGAAGGCGTCGCTGGAGGCCAGTGAGTGCGGCGCCTTCCTGCTCTTCGACTTCTACAACATCCGCTACACCACGCAGACGTGGATCGGCGGCGCGCTCGGCGACAAGATGACGAGGTACGCCTTGCTGACCCGCGAGGGTGGGCCGACGCTGTGGGACTTCGGGTCGGCCGCGCGGCACCACCGGCTGTACTCGCCCTGGCTCGAGCAGGACGACTGCCGGGCCGGGATGCTCGGGCTGCGCGGGGCGATCGCCCCGACGGCCGGGCTGATGGAGTCGGCCGTCCGCGAGATCAAGGGCATGCTCGAGGACGCCGGCGTGGCCCACCTGCCCGTTGGCGTCGACATCGTCGAACCGCCCTTCCTGTTCGAGATGCAGCGCCAGGGACTGCACGTGGTCGACGCGCAACAACTGATGCTCGATGCGCGGCAGATCAAGTCCAGCGACGAGATCATGCTGCTGACGCAGGCGGCGGCGATGGTGGACGGGGTCTATCAGGACATCGTCGAGGCGCTCAAGCCCGGCATCCGCGAGAACGACATCGTGGCGCTGGCCAACAAGCGGCTGTACGAGATGGGTTCGGAGCAGGTCGAGGCGATCAACGCGGTCTCGGGGGAGCGGTGCAACCCGCACCCGCACAACTTCTCGGACCGGCTGATCCGCCCCGGCGACCAGGCGTTCTTCGACATCATCCATGCCTACAACGGCTACCGCACCTGCTACTACCGGACTTTCAGCGTCGGCAGCGCCACGGCGAGCCAGCGCGACGCGTACGTCAAGGCACGCGAGTGGATGGACGCCTCCATCCAGGCGATCAAACCCGGCGTCGGCACCGACGAGGTGGCTGCGGTCTGGCCGGCCGCGACGGAGTTCGGCTTCGAGAACGAGATGGCCGCCTTCGGCCTGCAGTTCGGCCACGGGCTCGGCCTGGGCCTGCACGAGCGGCCGATCATCTCCCGGCTCAACAGCATGCGGGAGCCGATCGAGCTGCAGGTCGGCATGGTCTTCGCGCTCGAGACCTACTGTCCGGCCAGCGACGGATTCTCTGCCGCCCGGATCGAGGAGGAGGTGGTGGTGACCGCCGACGGACCCCGCATCCTCACCCTGTTCCCCGCCCAGGACCTCGTCATCGCCAACCCGTATTGAGCATCCCCGACATCGTGAGGACCAACGTGAAGGACCAGGAAGAGCTGCACACCGACCTGTTCATCGGCGGCAAGTGGCTGCCAGCACAGGGCGAAGGCCGGTTCCCCGTACTCGATCCCGCCTCCGGCAAGACCATCGCCACGGTCGCCGACGGCACTGTTGCCGACGGCATCGCCGCCGTTGACGCGGCCGACGCGGCAGCCTCCGGATGGGCCCTGACCCCGCCTCGGGAGCGTGCGGAGATCCTCCGCCGCGGCTTCGAGCTGATGACGGCCAGGTCCGACGACCTCGCCCGGCTGGTCTCGCTCGAGAACGGCAAGGCACTGGTCGATGCGAGAGGCGAAGTCGCGTATGCGGCGGAGTTCTTCCGTTGGTACGCCGAGGAAGCGGTACGCGCCGCGGGCTCGGTGATGACGGCGCCCTCGGGTGCCAACCGCATCCTGGTGCTGCAGCAGCCGGTCGGCATCTGTGTCCTGGTGACGCCCTGGAACTTCCCTGCAGCCATGGCGACCCGCAAGATCGGGCCCGCACTCGCGGCCGGTTGCACCGTGGTCCTCAAGCCGGCGAGCGACACGCCGCTGACCGCGCTGGCGATGGCCGCGATTCTGCACGAAGCAGGAGTCCCCTCGGGCGTGGTCAACGTCGTGCCCTCACGCAAGTCGGGCGCGGTGGTCTCCGCGATGCTGCACGACCCGCGCGTACGCAAGCTGTCCTTCACCGGCTCGACCGAGGTCGGCCGGGTCCTGCTCGCTGAGGCCGCCGACAACGTGGTGAACACGTCGATGGAGCTCGGCGGCAATGCCCCGTTCCTCGTCTTCGCCGACGCCGACCTCGATGCGGCCATCGACGGGGCGATGGTCGCCAAGATGCGCAACGCCGGCGAGGCCTGCACCGCTGCCAACCGGTTCTACGTGGAGTCCAGCATTGCCAAGGATTTCAGCCGACGCCTCTCCGCCCGCATGGGGGCGCTCAAGGTCGGTCCAGGGCTGGACTCCGGCACCGAGGTCGGGCCGCTGATCAACGAAGCTGCCGCCGTCAAGGTGGCTGAGCTCGTCGATGCGGCTGTCGCCGCGGGTGCCACCGCCCTTGTCGGTGGCACCCGTCCGGCCCGCGAGGGCTACTACTTCGAACCCACGGTCCTTGTCGATGTCGCCGGCGGCGACGCCATCCTGACCGAGGAGATCTTCGGTCCGGTGGCGCCGGTCGTGACCTTCGAGTCCGAGTCCGAGGCGATCGCCTACGCCAACGCCACGGAGTACGGGCTGGTTGCCTACGTCTACACCCGTGACCTCGCCCGCGGACTGCGGGTGAGCGAGGCCCTCGAGTCGGGCATGGTCGGCCTCAACCGCGGCCTCGTCAGCGATCCGGCTGCTCCCTTCGGCGGGGTCAAGCAGAGCGGCATCGGCAGGGAGGGCGGCCACGACGGCATGCTCGACTACCTCGAGTCGAAGTACATCGCTGTCTCCTGGTGAAGCAGCAGTGATCCGCCTGCGGCTCAGCCGCGGACGGGGAGCTCCTGCAACGTCCACCGGTTGCCGTCCGGGTCTGCGAAGGTGACGAACGACCCCCACGGCTGCACGTCGACGTCACTGGCCGCGACTCCGCGCGCGACAAGGTGAGCACGGGCGGCGGCGGCGTCGTCCACCACGACCTGGATGCCGCGTTGAGAGCCCGGCGCCATGTCGCCGATCCCCTGCCCGAAGGCGATGGAGCAGGCCGACCCGGGAGGTGTGAGCTGCACGAAGCGGACCTCGTCGCTGACCCGATGGTCATGGTCGGCGTGGAACCCGACCTGCTCGACGTAGAACGCCTTGGCCCGATCGATGTCGGTGACGGGGACGAAGATGAGCTCGATTTTCCAGTCCATGGCCCGACACTACGATGACCCGGACCGTCACGGTGGCGGGGGGCCGGTGACGCGATAGCTGACCAGCATCTCCTGGTAGGCGAGGTGGCCGGGAGGTGCCGAGCCGGCGACGTCCGTGGTTGACCCGAAGATGCCGACCTGGACCTGCTCGTTGCTGTTCGGCACGGTCCAGGCGGCGCCGTCGACCTGGTTCGACTGGCGGTAGTAGGTGGCGCGGCGGTAACCGCGTGCGGTCAGCGTGTGGTCGTACCAGCTCAGCAGTGCGGTCGCGGAGACGGGAGCGGTGGCGATGACTCCGGCGTAGGCCGGGTCGGGTTCACGCTCGCCTGGTTGTGCCTGCTCGTCTGCGCCGACCCGCCGGGTGAGGCGTGACGTGGGATAGACCAGCGAGGACTCGGGATGGGCGAGTAGTTCGCGCTGGGTCACCGGTCGATGCACCGGAACTCCCATGCCGTCGACGCTGGCGTGGCTGCCGCAGCCGGCCGCGAGCGCGATCAATGCGGACGCCAGCAGTAGTCGACGGGGTAGGTGGCTCACCGCCGTCGAAGCACCAACGCGGCCACCGCGAGCAGGACGACGAATCCGACGAGCTCGCTGATCAGGGACCAGCCGGCCCACGGCACATTCAGCCCGTCGTGCAACCCGAGGAAGCCGACCGTCGCGGAGAGCAGCAAGG
>JAWWOO010000031.1:0-12081 GCA_033851545.1 Frankiales bacterium
GACAAGCGGGTGTTCCCGGCTGTCGACGTCGACCCGTCCGGCACCCGCAAGGAAGAGCTGCTGATGTCGGCCGAGGAGCTGGCGATCGTCTGGAAGCTGCGCCGGGTGCTGCACGCCCTCGACTCGCAGCAGGCGCTCGAGCTGTTGCTGGGCAAGATGAAGGAGACCCGCTCCAACATCGAGTTCCTCATGCAGATCCAGAAGACCACGTCGCTGCCGCAGGACTGACCCAAGCCGCCGGCCGCCCGGGGCCAGCCGCCGCGCGCGGCGCCGATAGCGCCGCTATCGGCGGTTGAAGGGGCCCTGGGCGGCGATAGCGCCGCTATCGCCGCTGTCAGCGCTGGCCGCCGCGGCCCATGATCACGTACGGGACTATCTGGCCCGTGCTCGCGTTACATCCGGCGTGACCGACCTGGCCGCTCAGGCCCAAGGTCTGTCACACTGGCACCCGATCCCCTGGTTCCGGTTCACGTGCGGAGTTCCGTACGACCCGGCGACCGCCCATTCGAGGAGACCCGATGAAGCCCGACATCCACCCGAACTACCACGAGACCTCGGTCAAGTGCACCTGCGGCAATGAGTTCACCACCCGCAGCACTGCCGCCAGCTCGGCCTTGAGCGTTGACGTCTGCTCCGCCTGCCACCCGTTCTACACGGGCAAGCAGAAGATCCTCGACATCGGTGGTCGCATCGACAAGTTCGAGAAGCGCTACGGCAAGACGACGAACGCCAACACCAACGCTTAGCTCTTCCGCGGCGCCGGGAGCAGGGACTTCGGTCCCTGCGACCGGCGCCGCTGCCGTGTCCGTACCACCTGTGTCCCTGCCCTGGAGTCTGTTGTGAGCGAGTCGCTCGAGGACCTGCTGCGCGAGCACGCCGAGCTCGAGCAGGAGCTGGCCGACCCGGCGATCCATGCCGACGCCGGCCGGGCCCGCAAGCTGGGCCGCCGCTACGCCGAGCTGGCGCCCATCGTCGAGCTGGCCCGGCGGATCCAGGCGGCCGGCTCCGACCTCGAGGTCGCCCGCGAGTACGCCCGCGACGACGCGTCGTTCGCCGAGGAGGCCGTCTCGTTGGGCACGCTGGTCGAGGATCTCAACGCCGACCTGCGCCGGCAGCTGCTGCCCAAGGACCCCAACGACGACAAGGACGTCATCCTGGAGATCAAGGCGGGGGAGGGCGGCGACGAGTCGGCGCTGTTCGCCGGCGACCTGCTCCGGATGTACCTCCGCTACGCCGAGCGCCAGGGCTGGAAGACCGAGACCCTCGACGCCACAGAGTCCGACCTCGGCGGTTACAAGGACGTCAGCGTCGCCGTCAAGACCCGTGGCACCAGCGCACCCCCGTGGTCCCGCCTCAAGTACGAGGGCGGCGTCCACCGGGTCCAGCGGGTCCCGGTGACCGAGTCGCAGGGCCGCATCCACACCAGCGCAGCAGGCGTTCTCGTCCTCCCGGAGGCCGAGGACGTCGACGTCGACATCGACCCGAACGACCTGCGGATCGACATCTTCCGCTCGTCCGGTCCCGGCGGGCAGAGCGTCAACACCACCGACTCCGCCGTACGGATCACCCACCTGCCCACCGGCATCGTGGTCAGCTGCCAGAACGAGAAGAGCCAGCTGCAGAACAAGGAGTCGGCGATGCGGGTGCTGCGCGCGCGGATGCTGGCCGCCGCCCAGGAGAGCGCCGATGCCGCAGCCAGCGCGGCCCGGCTGTCGCAGGTGCGGACGGTCGACCGGTCCGAGCGGGTGCGGACGTACAACTACCCCGAGAACCGGATCTCCGACCACCGGGTGGGCTACAAGGCCTACAACCTCGACCAGGTGCTCGACGGTGACCTTGACGGCGTGGTCCAGGCGCTGGTCGACGCCGACAACGCCGCTGCTCTCGGTACGGACGCCTGATGGCGGCCGTGACGCTCGTCGCACTGGCCGATGCCATCGCGGCTGCTGCCGGCCGGCTCGCCGCGGCCGGCGTCGACTCGCCGCGGCACGACGCCGAGGAGCTCGCGGCGCACGTGCTGGGCGTACGCCGCGGTGCGCTGCCCACGCTGGCCTCGATCGACGCTGCCGCGTACGAGCCGCTCGTCGCCCGGCGGGTCGACCGCGAGCCGCTGCAGCACCTGACCGGCGTGACCGGCTTCCGCTACCTCGAGCTCCTGGTCGGGCCCGGTGCCCTCGTCCCGCGGCCGGAGACCGAGCTCGTCGCCGGGGCCGCTGTCGAGGCCGCGCGCGAGCTGCCGGCAGCGGTGGTGGTCGACCTGGGCACCGGCACCGGCGCGATCGCGCTGGCCGTGGCCGCCGAGGTGCCGGGCTCCGTCGTGCACGCGGTCGAGCCCGACCCCGCGGCGCTGGCCTGGGCCGCTCGCAACGTCGAGGCCACGGGCCACCGGGTGACTCTCCACCTGTCGACGGCAGCCGAGGCGCTGCCCGAGCTGGCCGGCAAGGTCGACGTCGTCGTCAGCAACCCGCCCTATCTGCCCGATGGCACCGACGTCGGCCCCGAGGTGGCCCACGACCCGGACCTCGCCCTGTGGGGCGGGCCGGACGGCTTGACCGTGGTCCGCGAGGTGGTCGCCGCGGCCGCGATACTCCTCCGGCCAGGCGGTGTCATGGTCGTAGAGCATGATCAGCGTCATGCCGCGGTCGTGCGCTCCTTGCTGGCGGACTCGCCCAGCTGGACCGGCGAGCTCACCCACCGCGACCTGACCGGACGCGAACGCTTTGTCACCGCCAGGAGGGCCCCGTGAGCCGCACCTTCGTCTGCAGCGACCCGGACGAGCGCGAGGCCGGCATCAGCGCCGCCGTCGCGGTCATCCACCGCGGCGGCCTGGTCGTCGTGCCGACCGACACGGTGTACGGGATCGCCGCCGACGCGTTCTCCCCGGCGGCCGTCGACAGCCTGCTCGCCGCCAAGCTGCGCAGCCGCGACATGCCCGTACCCGTGCTGGTCGGCAGTGCGCACACCCTCGACGGGCTTGCCCCCGACCGGTCGCAGGCCGCCCGCGACCTGGTCGAGGCCTTCTGGCCCGGCGGGCTCACCTTGGTGCTGCGGCACACGTCGTCGCTGGCCTGGGACCTCGGTGAGGCCCGCGGCACGGTGGCCCTGCGGATGCCGTTGCACCCGGTGGTGCTCGAGCTCCTCAACCGGACCGGCCCGCTCGCCGTCTCCAGCGCCAACGTCAGCGGCCGGCAGGCGGCCATCACCGCCGCCGAGGCCGAGAGCCAGCTCAACGGCGCCGTCGAGGTCTATCTCGACGGAGGGCCGTGCGCGGAGCCCGTACCCTCCTCGATCATCGACCTGACCGGTCCGGTGCCCCGGCTGGTCCGCACCGGTGCCGTCGCGACCGAGGACCTGCTCTCCGTCGTACCGGACCTGCTCCTCCCATGACGGCCGGCACCTTCGAGCTGCTCTTCGTCTGTACGGGCAACATCTGCCGCTCGCCGATGGCCGAGCGCCTGGCCGCCGCGGCGCTCGCGACCCGCCTGGGCGCCGGCGCGTCGCGGGTCCTGGTCCACAGTGCGGGCACCTGGGGGCACGAGGGCTCGCCGATGGAGCCGTTCGCGCTGGACACGCTGGCCCGGCTCGGCCTGGACGGCGCGAGCTCCGCCGCGTTCCGGGCCCGTGAGCTGACCACCGAGATGGTCCAGTCGGCCGACCTCGTGCTGGTCGCCTCACGTGAGCACCGCGCCGCCGTGGTGACGATGGTGCCGCGGGCGGCCGCCCGTACCTTCACCCTGCGCGAGTTCGGCCGGCTCTCCTCAGGCGTCGATCCTGCCGGGCTGCCCGCCGACCCGGTCGAGCGCGGACAGGCCCTGGTCGCCGCCGCCGCCGGCCGGCGGGGCCTCGCACCTGCGGGTCCTGAGGGTGACGACCTGGCAGATCCGTACGGGGCTCCCGCCCGCGCCTTCGAGCACTGCGCCGCGGACATCGTCGAACTGTTGCGGGTCCCGCTCGACCTCTGGGCACCGGGGCTGGGAGCTGCGCGACCCCGCGTGCCGTGACGGCGGCGCCCACTCCCGTACAGTCCGGGGGCGTACGCTCCGACGTGTCCGTCGGGGTACGCACCAGCGCGCAAGGGGATTGGGGAAGGCATGCGTGAGTACGCCGCCGTCCTCCTCGTCGCGATGGTCGTCACCTATCTCCTGACGCCCATCGCCCGCAAGCTGGCCACCGTCGCCGGGGCGCTGGCCAAGGTCCGGGACCGCGACGTCCACGCCATCGCCACCCCCCGCTGGGGCGGCCTCGCCATCCTCGGCGGGCTCGCTGTCGGGATGCAGGTGGCCCGGCACCTGCCGGCCCTGAGCGGCGTGTTCTCCTCCGACAGCGTCAATGCCGGCGCGCCGCCGCAGGCGATCCTGACCGGCGCGGTGGTGATCTGCGCCGTCGGCGCGATCGACGACCGCTGGGAGCTCGACGCGCTGACCAAGCTCGCCGGGCAGATCCTCGCCGCCGGCGTCACGGTGCTGCAGGGCGTCCAGCTCTACTTCATCCCGCTGCCCAAGGGGCCGCTGCTGCTCTCACCCGAGGTCAGTGCCCCGATCACCATCCTGTTCATCCTGGTCACGATCAACGCGGTCAACTTCATCGACGGGCTGGACGGCCTGGCCGCCGGCGTGGTGGCGATCGCTGCGCTGACCTTCTTCGCGTACAGCTATGAGGTGCTGCTCAAGAACAAGTCCCTGGTGATGGCGACCCCCACGTTGGTGATGGCCCTGCTCGCCGGCGCCTGTCTGGGCTTCCTGCCGCACAACTTCAGCCCGGCGCGGGTCTTCATGGGCGACTCGGGCTCGATGCTGCTCGGGCTGGTGCTCGGTGGCGCGACGGTCAGCCTGACCGGGACCATCGAGTCCGGGCAGCTGGGCCAGATCGTCAACATCGCCTACCTGCCGATCGTGCTGCCGTTCGCCGTGCTGGCCGTACCGTTCGCCGACCTCGGGATGGCGGTGCTGCGCCGGACCTGGGCCGGCCGCTCGCCGTTCAGCCCGGACAAGCTGCACCTGCACCACCGGCTGCTCGAGATCGGTCATTCGCAGACCCGCGCCGTGCTGCTGATGTACTTCTGGGCCGCCCTGGTCGGCACCGCCATGGTCGCGCTGGCCTTCAGCAGGGGATGGCAGCTGATCGCTGCGGTGGCCGGCTCGTTCGCCCTGGTCGCGCTGGTCGTGAGCAACATCCCGAGGCTGCGGGCGGCCCGCCGGCCCTAGCTCGTGGCGCGCCTACCCCCGCCGGTGAGGCACGTTCACGCGGTGGTAACATTTCGCGGCAGACGGGACTCAAGGCCCGGCTCTCACCCTCCTCTCATGCCTCGTCGGCCGATCAACGGCCCGCGAGGCTTCGTCACAGTCAGGGACGAACATGCAGATCAGCGCGAGCGCCCGCCGTACGGCGTTGGCTGCTGCGCCGATCCTGGAGGTCGCCGGGTTCTGGATCGCCGGTGGCAACCGCTCCGGCGCCGGGGCAGCCCTCGGCGTTGCGATGGTGGTGCTGTTCTTCGCCGGCGGCCGCGCCCCGATGCTCCTGGCGAACTTCACACCGGCCGGCCAGCTCTTCCTGCTCGTCGCTGTGGGCTACCTCCTGCGGGTGGTGCTGCTGCTGGTGGTCCTGGTCAACTTCGGCGCGGCCTCGTGGCTCGATCGCCAGGCCGTGGCCGCAACGGTCCTCGCCGGTGCGCTGGGCTGGACCGGTTACCTGGTCCGTGCTCACCTGAGCTCTCGTCAGCCGACCCTCGTGATCGCGCCGGCGCCGCTGCCGCACCCGGCAGAGGCACGTCGATGACGACGCCGAACCGGTGGGAGCACCACGGTCCTGAGGCCGATCCCTGGTCGGCGATGAGCATGATCATCTCTGGGGTCCTGCTCTGGGGTTTCATCGGATGGGGCTTCTCGCGGTGGCTGCACTCCGACGTCTACACCGGCGTCGGCATCGTCATCGGGGGGGTGCTGGGGGTCTTGCTTGTCTACCTCCGGTACGGTAGGGCCCAGTCAGGGCCGCCGGTAACGGGTGGTCCTGTCGTGTTCCACGGCGAGACACCTGCCGGGAACCCCGACTTCTCCGCTTTCCAGACCCGACCCGTTCCGTCGACCCCGCCTACCGCCCAGCCGACTGAGGAGGACACGCCGTGACAGTGCTCGCCGCAGGCAAGGGATTCCAAGCCCCCGGCCCGTCCGACTTCGTGTTCTCGCCGCTGTTCGGCAAAGGCACCGTGCTCACCAAGCCGATGCTCATCGTCATCGTCGGCTCACTGGCGATCGCTGCGTTCTTCTGGCTGGCGGCGCGCAACGCCAAGGTGGTGCCCGGCAAGCTGCAGTTCGCCGGCGAAGCGGTCTACGGATTCGTCCGCAACACGATCGCAGGCGAGGCGATCGGTCACGGGTCCCGCAAGTTCGTGCCTTACCTCGTCACCTTGTTCAGCTTCATCTTCGTCATGAACATCTCCGGCGTGCTCCCGCTGGTGGGCTTCCCGGCCACATCGAAGTTCGCCTTCCCGCTGATGCTGGCGGTCATCTCCTGCGTGATCTTCAACTACGTCGGCATCAAGCGCGTCGGCTTCGGCACCTACTTCAAGAACATGTGCTTTCCGCCCGGCGTACCCAAGCTGGTCTACGTTCTGCTCTCCCCGATCGAGTTCCTCTCCACGGTGATCATCCGGCCGGTGACGCTCACCTTGCGTCTCCAGCTCAACATGTTCGCCGGACACCTCGTGCTGGTCCTGTGCATTCTCGGCGGGGCCTATATGTTCCACGCGTCCGGCGCATTGCCTTACCTGAGCTGGGTGGGCTTCGTCTCGGGGATCGTGCTCACGTTCTTCGAAGCCTTCATCCAGTTCCTGCAGGCCTATGTGTTCGTCCTGCTCTCCGCTCTCTACATCGGCGGCGCACTCGCCGACGAGCACTGACCCGCCCACCTTCAGCCCCACTCCATCGCGTCACCGAGAAGGGAACCACCCAGCATGACCGGAACCGTTAACGGCAGCCTGAACATGATCGGCTACGGCCTCGCGGCCATCGGCCCCGGCATCGGCATCGGCCTCATCTTCGCGGCCTACATCGCCGGTGTCGCCCGTCAGCCCGAGGCTCGCGGCATGCTGCAGTCGATCGCCATTCTCGGCTTCGCTCTGGCCGAGGCTCTGGCGGTCATCGGCATCGGCCTCGCGTTCGTCCTCTCCTAACCGGCGATGGTTATCTCCTACGCAGCCGGCCGGCTGCTGGCGGAAAGCAAGGCGCCGAGCCCGTTCCACCTCGAGCTGCCCGAGCTGATCACCGGCATCATCGCCTTTGGGCTGCTCTACGCCGTGCTCAAGTGGAAGGTCTTCCCGATCTTCGAGGCGACCTTTGCCCAGCGGGCCGAGGCGATCGAGGGCGGCATCGCCAAGGCCGAGCAGGCCCAGGCAGAGGCGGCTCTTGCCCGCCAGCAGTACCAGGCCGAGCTGGCCGAGCTGCGCAGGGACGCCTCGCGCGTCCGTGAGCAGGCTCAGGCCGAGCAGGCCCGGATCATCGAGGAGGGGCGGGTCCAGGCCCGCGCCGAGGCCGACCGGATCCTCGAGCAGGCCCGCGCGGCGATCGAGGCCGACCGTCAGCAGGCGGCACTCCAGCTCCGGACCGAGATCGGCCGTCTCGCGGTCGACCTGGCCGGGCGGATCGTGGGCGAGTCCCTCGAGGACGAGGCCCGCCAGCGCCGTACGGTCGACCGGTTCCTGAGCGAGCTCGAGGGTGCACCGGAGCAGGTGAGCTGAGTTGCAGGGAGAGAGCAGGGCGTCGCTGGCCAAGGCCAAGGACGACCTCGACACACTGATCGGCCATATCAGCCACGGCGGGATGCACAAGGCCGACGTGGCGGAGCTGGCCGACCAGCTGTTCGCGGTCCAGCACGTGCTGGACCGCGAGATCTCGCTGCGCCGCGCGTTCACCGACCCGAGCTCGAACCCGGCGGCGCGGGCCGGCCTGGCGCGCCGGCTGTTCGGCGGTCAGATCGGTGAGACCGCGGCCGACGTCGTGGCCAACCTGGTCAGCGCGTCGTGGGCAGCCCCTCGCGACATCGTCGATGCGGTCGAGCAACTTGCCGTGCAGGCGCTCTACTCCGTGGCCCTGGCCGAGGGCAAGCTGGACGACGTCGAGGACGAGCTGTTCCGGTTCGGCCGGATCGTCGACCGCGAGCCGGCGCTGCTCCTGGCCCTGACCGACCCCGCGGCAAGCCCCGAGCGCAAGCTCGAGCTGGTGAACCGGCTGCTCGACGGCAAGGCCACGGACACCACCAAGCGGCTCGTCCGCGAGCTGGTCGCCTCGCCGCGCGGGCAGACTTTCGGGGTCAACCTCGCCGAGTACGTGCGCCTGGCCGCGGAGCGCCGCGACCGGCTCGTCGCCCGGGTGAGCGTGGCCGTACCGTTGACCGAGGCACAGACGGCCAGGCTGGCTGAGGCGCTCGCCGCGCAGCTCGGTCGGCAGGTGCACCTCAACGTCGAGCTCGATCCCGAGCTCGTGGGCGGCATGACCGTCCGCATCGGCGACACCGTCTTCGATGGCAGCATCCTGCGCCGGCTCGCAGACGCCCGCCGGCGCCTCGCCGGCTGACCCGCACCACCTTGCTGGACCGCACGGCCCCCACGACCAGGCAACACCGGTGACCTTGAACCGGCGTATCAGGAGAGCAGGGACGAGATGACGGAGCTCACGATCCGTCCGGACGAGATCCGGGACGCACTCGAGGAGTACGTCCAGGCGTACGAGCCGGAGGCGGTCTCGCGCGAAGAGGTCGGCCGGGTCACCGAGACCGGCGACGGCATCGCCCGGGTCGAGGGTCTGTACGGGACGATGACCAACGAGCTGCTCGAGTTCGAGGGCGGCACCCTGGGCCTCGCGCTCAACCTGGACGCCCGCGAGATCGGCTGCGTCATCATGGGTGACGCCCAGCACATCGAGGAGGGCCAGTCGGTCCGCCGCACGGGCCAGCTGCTCTCGGTCCCGGTCGGCGACGGCTTCCTGGGCCGGGTCATCGACCCGCTGGGCCGCCCACTGGACGGCAAGGGTGAGATCGAGAGCACCGAGCGGCGCAACCTCGAGACCCAGGCGCCTTCGGTCGTGCAGCGCCAGCCGGTCAAGGAGCCGCTGCAGACCGGCATCAAGGCCATCGACGCCATGACCGCCATCGGCCGTGGCCAGCGCCAGCTGATCATCGGTGACCGCCAGACCGGCAAGACCGCGGTCGCCATCGACGCGATCATCAACCAGAAGGCCAACTGGGAGTCCGGCGACCCCAAGAAGCAGGTCAAGTGCGTCTACGTCGCCATCGGCCAGAAGGGCACGACGGTCGCCGAGGTCGGCCGGGTGCTCGAGGAGGCCGGCGCGATGGCCTACACCACCATCGTCGCCGCCCCGGCCGCGTTCCCCGCGGCGTTCAAGTACATCGCCCCCTACACGGGCTCGGCGATCGCCCAGCACTGGATGTACGCCGGCCAGCACGCGCTGATCATCTTCGACGACCTGTCCAAGCAGGCCGAGGCCTACCGGACGATCTCGTTGCTGCTGCGCCGTCCGGCCGGTCGTGAGGCCTACCCCGGCGACGTCTTCTACCTGCACTCGCGGCTGCTCGAGCGTTGCGCCAAGCTCTCCGACGAGCTCGGTGGTGGGTCGCTGACCGGCCTGCCGATCATCGAGACCAAGGGCAACGACGTCTCGGCGTACATCCCCACCAACGTGATCTCGATCACCGACGGCCAGATCTTCCTCGAGACCGACCTGTTCAACTCCGGGGTACGGCCGGCCATCAACGTCGGCATCTCCGTCTCCCGCGTCGGCGGCTCGGCGCAGGTCCGAGCGATGCGCTCGGTCGCCGGATCCCTGCGGCTGAACCTGGCGCAGTACCGCGAGCTCGAGGCGTTCTCGGCCTTCGGCTCCGACCTCGACAAGGCGTCCAAGGACCAGCTGGCCCGTGGTGGCCGCCTCGTCGAGCTGCTCAAGCAGCCGCAGTACGCGCCGTTCCCGATCGAGCGCCAGGTGGTCTCGATCTGGGCCGGCACCACCGGTCAGCTCGACGACATCGAGGTCGGTGACGTCCGCCGGTTCGAGCACGACTTCCTCGACTTCATCGCTCGGGACCATGAGGGCATCTACGCCGAGATCGTCAACACCGGGCTGCTCTCCGACGAGGTCAAGGAGCAGCTGGTCAACGCGATCGAGGAGTTCAAGAAGACCTTCGAGACCGGCGCCCAGAAGCGAGAGATCAACGAGGCTGAGGCCAAGGCGCTCGAGGAGGAGGGCCAGGAGTCGATCAAGGCCTACAAGCCCAAGCCCAAGCCAAAGCCGGCCGACGATGGCGGCGGCCAAGCCTCCGGGCAGTAGCCACCGTAACGACCAGTCCCCAACGCCAGCTGACCGTGAGGAGGTAGCCCGTGGGAGCCCAGCAGCGCGTCTTTCGTCGACGCATCCGTTCCGTGCAGTCGACCAAGAAGATCACCCGGGCGATGGAGCTCATCGCCGCGTCGCGGATCGTCAAGGCGCAGCAGCGGGTCGCCGCGTCGACCCCCTATGCCGAGGCGCTGACGGCGGTGGTCCAGGCGGTGGCGTCCAACGCGACCACCGAACACCTGCTCACCACCTCCCGCGAGCAGCCGACCCGCGCCGCCGTCCTGGTCATCACCAGTGACCGCGGTCTGGCCGGCGGCTACAGCTCCAACGCGCTCAAGACCGCCGAGTCGCTGGTGACCAGGCTCAAGGGCGAGGGCAAGGACGCCCGGCTCTACGTCATCGGCCGCAAGGGGGTCGGTTTCTACCGGTTCCGCAGCCGCGAGATGGACGGGCAGTGGACCGGCTTCTCCGAGCAGCCGGACTACTCCCACGCCAAGGAGGCCGCAGACACGATCATCGAGGCCTTCCGGCTGGGGGCCGAGGGCGGCGGCGTCGACGAGCTGCATGTCGTCTACACCGAGTTCGTCAATGCAGTGACCCAGCGGCCCAAGGCCGTACGGCTGTTGCCGCTGGTCGTCACCGAGACCAGCGAGAAGCCTGACCAGCCGCTGCCGCTGTACGAGTTCGAGCCATCGGCCGAGGCGGTCCTCGACGCGCTGCTCCCGCGCTATGTCGAGAGCCGGGTCTGGAACGCACTGCTGCAGTCGGCGGCCTCGGAGTCGGCGGCCCGCCGCCGGGCGATGAAGTCGGCGACGGACAACGCGGAAGAGCTGATCAAGAGCTATGTCCGGCAGGCCAACGCCGCCCGACAGGCCGAGATCACGCAGGAAATCATGGAGATCGTGGGCGGCGCCGAGGCCCTGTCCGTAACCGGTAGTGACTGATCAACGCTATGGATAGGTGACTAGCTATGACCGCGACACTCGACACCCCCACCACCGACGACCAGGCCGGCAGCAGTTTTGGCCGGGTCATCCGGGTGATCGGCCCTGTCGTGGACGTGGAGTTCCCGCCGGACTCCATCCCCGACATCTACAACGCCCTGCACGTCGAGCGCACCCTCGACAACGAGACCCGCACGCTGACCCTCGAGGTCGCCCAGCACATCGGCGACAACCAGGTCCGTGCGATCTCCATGCAGCCGACCGACGGCCTGGTCCGTGGCACCTCGGTGAGCGACACCGGGTCCGCGATCACCGTGCCCGTAGGCGATGTGACCAAGGGCCACGTCTTCAACGTGCTCGGCGAGTCCCTCGACGTCGAGACCAGCACGCTGGACATCAAGGAGCGCTGGGCCATCCACCGCAGCGCCCCGCCGTACGACCAGCTCGAGTCCAAGACCGAGATGTTCGTCACCGGCATCAAGGTCGTCGACCTGCTGACCCCGTACGTGCTCGGTGGCAAGATCGGCCTGTTCGGTGGTGCCGGTGTCGGCAAGACCGTGCTCATCCAGGAGATGATCTACCGCGTCGCCGAGAACTTCGGTGGGGTGTCCGTGTTCGCCGGCGTCGGCGAGCGCACCCGCGAGGGCAACGACCTCATCGGTGAGATGACCGAGACCGGCGTCATCGACAAGACCGCGCTGGTCTTCGGGCAGATGGACGAGCCGCCGGGCACGAGGCTCAGGGTTGCACTCGCAGCTCTTACCATGGCGGAGTACTTCCGCGACGTGCAGGGCCAG
>JAWWOO010000054.1:0-2602 GCA_033851545.1 Frankiales bacterium
CGACACTCCGAGCCAGGTGGCGCCTGCAGCGCCGGGGAAGCCGACCGCGGACAGGGTGTGGCCGGCGAAGGCCTGCCGGCGGGTCACCATCAAGAAGCCCACCAGTCCGGCGAGAATCGCGAGGATGGTGCCGGCCCGGTAGGCGTTGACCATGAACGGCAGCGCCCACATCTGCTGCAGGTCGGTGACGGGGTTCCAGCTCGGTCCGGTCACGCGTGACCGTGTTCGTGCCGGTCGACATGGTGGGCGGGTGCGTCGGGTTGTCCTACGACGACCAGCCTGCCGTCGGACGTGGTCAGCACCTCGATCGGGATGCCGTAGAGCCGAGTCAGAGTGGTGGTGGTGATGACCTCGGCGGGTGTGCCGGTAGCGGTGCCGCCGGGTGCGAGGTAGGTGACCTGGTCGAGGTACGGCAGGATCGGGTTGACGTCGTGGGCGACCATCACCACCGCGACCCCGCGGTCGGTGCACAAGCGGCTGACGAGTCCGGCGACCGCCGCCTGGTTGGGGAGGTCGAGGGAGTCAAGGGGCTCGTCCAGCAAGAGGATCTGCGGGTCCCGGGCGAGGGCCTGCGCGATCAGCAGGCGTTGCTGCTCGCCACCGGACAGCTGTCCGATCGGCCGGGACGCGTAGCCGGCCGCGCCGACCAGATCGACGAGCTCGCTGACCCGGTGGGCGGCGGCTCGGGCCGCCTTGCCGGGCCGCGGCAGACCCCAGCGGTGTCCGTCGAGCCCGAGGCGGACGACGTCGAGTCCTCGGACCCGGACCGACGCGTCGAAGGTTCGCCGTTGCGGCAGGTAGCCGATCCGCTCGTTGGTCTCGCCGGGCGGCCGCCCGAGCACGCTGACCTGCCCGTCGCTCGTGGTCAGCAGGCCGAGGATCACCTGCAGCAGGGTGGACTTGCCGACGCCGTTGGGTCCGAGGACGGCGACGAACTCACCCGGGTCCACGCGCAGGCTGACGTGTGACCAGATCGGGCGGCCGCCGAGGCGGACCTGCGCATCTCGGATGTCGATGGCCCTGACGGTTGGCTCCGCCACGCGGTCGCCGGCGTCGACGGCGTGGGTCACGGTCACGTGCCGGTGGCCTGCGCGAGTGCTGCTTCCAACCGCGTGAGCTGGCCGGTCTGCCAGTCCTGGAAGGAGGCGCCAGCTGGGGTGAGCGTCTCGGTGACGGTGGCGACGGGGATGCCAGCCTTACGGGCCGCGTCGACTTGGGTCTGCACGTCGGGCGTCGCGTTCTGGGTGCTGTAGACGTACAGCTTGATCTGGTGGCTCTTGATCTGGGCGTCGATCTGGACCTTGTCCCGCGCGGTCGGATCGGTGCCTTCGCTGATTGCATCCAGGAACGACTCCGGCGTGATCAGCTTCAGTCCCAGGCCGGCGGCGAGCGGGGCGAAGATGGATTCGGACGCCCCGACCGGCGTTCCGGCGTACTTGGCCTTGATCCGGGCGATGGTATCGAAGTAGGTCTTCAGGTTGACGGTCAACACCTGGGTGCGCTGCGTGTCGAAGTAGGCGCTGTCGGCCGGGTCGTGCTTCTTGAAGTCGGCGGTCAGCGTGTCGATCACGGTCCGTACGTTGGCTGGGTCGTACCAGCGGTGCGGGTTGCCGTTCGTCGGGACACCGACGACCTGCCCGATGGTCAGGTCAGTCCGTGCCGGTCGAGGGTTGGCAGCGAGCAGCCGAGAGGCCCACGTGTCGTAGCCGATCCCGTTGACGACCGCGACGTCGGCGATGGCGATCTGGCGGCCGTCGCTGGCAGTCGGCTCGTAGTCGTGCGGGTCGGCATCCGGGCTGTTGATGATGGACGTGACGTGCACGTGACTACCGCCGAGCTGCGCAGCCAGGCTGCCCCAGAAGTTCTCCGCTGCCACGACTTCGATGGCGCGGCTCCCCGTGTTGGTCGATGACGCCGGGGATGACGTCGCGCACCCGGCGAGGAGCAGCAACAGGAGCGCAGTGCCAAGGCTGGCTGCGCCGCGGGTCCGTCGACGGGTTTCCAGCGCTCGCGTCATGGTTCCTTATCCGTAATAGTTTCCGTTACTGTGTTCATGACGGTAGCGGCGAGCACGAGCGAGGACTAATGCAGAAACCCGCATGGATGGGCGAGATGCCATGACGTCGAGCCAGCCCGAGGTCGCAGCGGAACGTCCGCGCCGCATGCGCACAACGCGGCAGGCGGTGCTCGTCGACGAGCTACTCGCCGCTTCGTCGGAGTTCCGGACCGCGCAAGACGTGTACGCCGAATTGCGCGCGGCCGGTGCCCGCATCGGGCAGACCACGGTGTACCGGCATCTTGCGTTGCTGGCGGAGCTGGGCAGCGTGGACGTGATACGGACGGGAGCAGGTGAGCTGGCTTACCGGTCCTGCGCCGGAAGCGACCATCACCATCATCTGATCTGCCGGTGCTGCTCTCGGACCGTCGAGCTGGCTGGCCCCGAAGTCGAGCAGTGGTTGACCCGGGTCACGAAGAAGGCGGGCTTCACCGACATCGCGCACACCTTGGAGATCGTCGGCACGTGCGGTCGTTGCGCCGGATGACCGGACATCAGTCGGCCGGTGCCGAACCGCTCCCTCCGGTAGCGGTGGCCGACTTCGAA
>JAWWOO010000079.1:0-47121 GCA_033851545.1 Frankiales bacterium
CCGCCACCCAGCAGCTGCTCGCCCAGGGCCGGATCGACGGCTACCGGGTGTGGCTGATGCTGCAGACCCTGACCACCCTGCCCCCGGAGCTCGCCGCCCAGGTCGAGGCGGAGATCCTGCCCCACGCGGCCGGGATGACCGGGGCGGAGCTGCGCACCGCGTTGCGGGACACCGCCCGCAAGGTCGACCCGGACTGGGGGGTCCGGATGTTCGCCAAGAACCGCAAAACCCGCCGGGTCGGCTTCGACCACCGCGGTCAGGACGGGCTGGTGCTGCTGTACGCCTACCTCCCCCCCGTCGAAGCCGTCGCGATGGAACAGCACCTGCAGCGGGCCGCGGCGGTGCCCAGCCCGGACCCCGACGACGACCGGAACGCCGATGAGCGGATGGCCGATGCGTTGATCGGCTGCCTGCTCGGCTCCACCCCCGGCGATGTGACCACCCCCCTGACCCCCAAGGTGATCACCCGGCTGCTGATCTCCCTGCCGACCCTGCTCGGGCTGCGCCAAGACACCGGCGAGCTGGCCGGCTACGGCAAGATCCCGGCCGGGATGGCCCGCCAACTGGCCACCGACAGCGAGTTCCAACGGATGATCTACCACCCAGTCGACGGACACCTGCTCGACTACCACACCCGCACCTACCGACCACCCAAAGACCTCGACACCTACACCCGAGCCCGCGACCGGCACTGCCGGTTCCCCGGCTGCAGCCGACCCGCCGAGCACTGCGACCTCGACCACACCCAACCGTTCCGACACGGGCACGAACACGACCTGGAGCAGAAGGCCGTCCCCGAACAGAAGACCGTCCCCGAACAGAAGACCGTCCCCGAACAGAAGGCCGTCTCCGAACGGGACGACGACCAGGTCCACAACGACAACCCCGACCAGGCCGACGACCAAGGCGGATCCACCTCCGCTCGCAACCTCGCCTCCCTGTGCCGGTACACCCACCGGGCCAAAACCCACGGTCACTACCACACCCGGCAAGACCCCGACGGCACCGTGCACTGCACCACCCCCCTCGGCCGCACCTACACCACCAAACCCTGGGACTACCGACCCGACAGCGAACGCTGACCCCCAGGCGGATGCCCGGCCTGCTCCTAGTGCCTCGTCCGAATCCTGCGCGCCACCGCCATCGGCAGCGCGTCAGGGTGAACGCCCTCCAGCGCCAGCCGGGCGCGCACGGTGCGCCGGGCCCGCCAGAACATGATCAGGCCGAGGGCCCAGCCCACGTACTGCACGAGGAACGCGACCCGGAACGCGTTCAACGTGTAGGCCGTGGAACCGTGCGGTGTCAGCACATCCAGGATCAGGCCGACGGCCAGGATGGTTACCAGCGACGCGACGAAGCCGCCGACGTTGACGATCCCCGACGCGCTGCCGATCCGCCCGGCGGGGTTGAACGTACGCGCGTAGTCGAAGCCGACCATCGATCCCGGCCCGTTCGAGGCCAGGGTCACCACGAGCAGCACCAGTAGCCACAGCGGGGCGCGGCCCGGCCACAGCAGCAGGACCGTCCAGACCGCCGCGCTGGAACCGACGATGCCGAACACGAGAGCGGACCGGCGCAACGGCCACCGTCCGGCGAGCTGCCCGAGCAGCGGCCCGATCACCGTGCCGGCCGCGACCATCAGGGTGAGCAGCAGACCGGCCACCGAAGCCGACCTGCCCTCGCCGACGGTCAGGAACGGGTAGCCCCACAGCAGCGCGAACGAGACACCAGAGAACTGCGTGACGAAGTGCGTCCACAGTCCCAGCCGGGTGCCCGGCTCTGACCACGCGTGCCCCAACAGCGTCTTGAGTTCGGCCATCGATGCCGGCTCGGCGCGCTGGGCAAGCGTCGGCGGCGCATCGCGCAGGCCGACGGCAACCACGGCCGCCACTACCAGCCCGATCACGGCCACCGTGCCGAAGGACGTGGTCCAGCCAGTGTGCCGGAGCAGCGCGACCAACGGGTAGGCAGCCGCCAGCTGGCCGAGCTGGCCGAGGATGCCGGTCAGCTGAGTCACCACCGGGATCTCGCGGGCGGGGAACCACACGGTCACCAGGCGCAGCACGCTGATGAACGTCATCGCGTCACCGGCACCCACCAGGACCCGGGCACCGATCGCCCCCGGGACGTTGTGCGTCGTGGCCAGCGCGAGTTGGCCAAGCGCCATGACCACACCGCCGGCCACGAGCATGCGGCGCGAGCCGACCCGGTCGAGCAGGACCCCCACCGGGATCTGCAGTGCCGCGTAGACGGCGAGCTGCATGACGCTGAAAAGCGCGAGAACGCCTGCGCTGGCGTGGAACCGGTGCTGCGCCTCGACGCCGGTGACCCCCAGTGAGCTCCGGTTGAAGACTGCCACCACGTAGGCTGCACAGCCCAGACCCCAGACGTACCAGCGGGTCTTCACCGGCCGAGGCTGACGTTGGCCGACACGGTGGCCAGATGGGTCATCACGGCCTGCCGCAGCGCCGCCCGGTCACCGGAGGAGACCGCCGCGAGGATGTCCGCATGCTCCCCCACTGCCGAGGTGATCCGGGCAGGGGCGCCGCGCATCAGGACGGCGCCCATCAGCAGCTGCCGGTCCCGCAGCGAGTCGTAGAGCTTGGTCAGGATGTCGTTGCCGCCGGCCGCGACCATGGCCCGGTGGAAGTCCCGGTCGGCCTGGATGAACCGCTGCACGTCGCGGATCGCGGCAAACTGGCGCATCTCCGCGAGCCGGTCGCCCAGTTCCTTGACCAGTGCCTCGTCCGCAACGTCGAGGACCAGCTCCACTGCGTGGGTCTCCAGCATCTCGCGGGCCTCGAGGATGTCGCGGACCTCCTCCGCGCTGATGGAGACGACCAGCGCGCCTCGCTTGGGGTAGAGCCGCAGCAGCCCCTCCGCGGACAGCCGCAGCATCGCCTCGCGGACCGGGGTACGCGAGACCCCCACGGCATCGGCGATTTCGCCCTCGGTCAGCAGGGACCCGCCGGCGTACTCCCGGCTGAGGATCCGCTGCTTGAGGTGCTGGTACGCCCGCTCCGCCCCTGTATCCATGATGTATCTAAGGTAGCGGAGCGTCTCCGGGATAGCCCACGCTTTCGTCGGTGAACGGCTTGGCCCCGGCGGAGTAGAACCGCACCTCGTCCGTGCCGACCACGTCGGTGGGCTCCCCGTCGCGGGCGGCCCGGGAACGCAGCCGGTCCAGTGGCACCGGCCGGGCGGAGCAGACGAAGAGCAGGTTGCCGACGTCGCGGCCGCGGAACACCCGGTGCGCCGCGACCAGCGCCACCTCGGGGAAGACGCCGAGCAGGGTCGCCGCGACCCGCCGGGCGATGTACTGCGGCGGCGCGTCGATGACGTTCAGCACGTAGACCCCACCCGGAGTCAGGACCCGTGCCACGTGGCCGGCGAACTCGGCCGTCGCCAGGTGCGCGGGCACCAGTCCGTCGACGAACGCGTCGCCGATGACGACGTCGGCGGAGTCGTCGGCCCGCCCCACCATCCTCGTACGGGCGTCGCCGAGGTGGACCTTGAGCCGCGGGCCGGACTGCAGGCCGAGGTGCCGCCGCGCCACGTCGACCACCACCGGGTCGACCTCGATCAGCTCGGACCTGGACTCCGCACGGGTCGCGGCCAGGTAGCGGGCGTAGGTGCCACCCCCGCCGCCGACATGGACGGCGCGCAGCCGGTCCCGTACGGGGAACACGGCATCGACCACGTCGCGGATCCGGCGCACGTAGGAGAACTCCAGGTGCTCGGCATCGCTGAGGTCGACGTAGCTGGCCTCCATGCCCTCGAGGAACAGCCATCGCCCGCTCGGCCGGTCGCTGTCCCTGCGGATCTCGACGTGCTCCTCGCTGAACAGCGTCAGGGACGCTCTGCGGCTGCGCCGGTTGCCCGCCACCGCCGGTTGACGTGCCGAGGTTTGCCGGGTTCGGGTGGTCACCTGTCTATGGTCGCAGGCCCGCGTACCACTAGGCCGGGCCAGGACCGCCGATCTTTCCTAGTCCTTTACGGCCATGACCTCGACGGGCCCTCACGACAGGCGGCCAAGTGACCGACAGTGATAGCGGAGGCGACTCATCCGGTCGCCAGACGCGGGCGCCATGAAACTGTCATACGGGGACGAGAAGTGATCGAGAACGAGCTCCGCCTGCCGTCACCACGCATTGCGTGGGCGACATTCGCGGTGACCGTGCTCGCGACCGTCGCCTACCTGTTCGTCGGCGATGGCGCGCGGAGCCTGATCCTGCTGGTCGTCGCCCTGATCGGCATCGTCGGCGTGTCCGCCGGCGCCACCTGGTTAAACCCGCGCGTCCGCTGGCCGTGGTACGCGATCTCCGGAGCCGGTGTGTTCTTCCTGGCCGGCGCGATCCTCCGCAGTGCGCTGGTCAACCCCAACGGGGAGCTGACCTCACTGGTCCCGGACAGCTTCACCCTGCCGGGCTACGTGATCTTCGGCTTCGCACTGGTCGGCCTCCTGCGCAGCCGCCGGGCGAACGAGGACACGGCGACGCTGACCGACGCGGTCGTGGTCGGCGCCGCGGCAACCCTGGTCGCGGTGGCCTTCCTGGTCGAACCGACCCTCGCGCAGCACTCGGGCACGGCCCTGCTGCACATCGTCTCGGCGGTCTATCCGCCCATCGACATCCTGCTCCTGCTGGTCCTGCTGCAGCTGGCCTTCACCGACGTCTCCGGCGCCCCGGCGTTCTGGTTCCTGACTCTCTCCCTCGCAGCGATCCTGGTCGGCGACACCGGCTATGCCGTCCAGCTCGCCGGCGTCGCCCACCCGTACGCGCGGTTGCTCGACACGCCGTACCTGGTCGCGTACGGCGGCCTCGCCACCGCGGCGCTGCACCCGTCCATGTGGCTGCTGACCAACGCGCAGCCCCTCGCCGTACGGCCGATGTCGCGCTGGCGGCTGATGACCGTCGCCCTCGCCGTCATCTCGCCCGCGGTCGTCATGCTCTCGCGGCCGCCCGTGCACACCCGCGACCAGATCATCTACGCGCTGGCGATCACCGTCCTGATGTCGGCGGTCTTCAGCCGGTCGGTCCGGGCCGTCAACGAGCACGCGACCTCGGAAGCCCACCTCTCGCTGCTGGCCACCCGCGACGCGCTCACCGGCCTGGCCAACCGCACCCGGGTCGGCCAGTTCCTCGCCGACGAGATGCCGCGGGCTGTGGTGGCCGACCGCCGGGTCGGGCTGATCCTGCTCGACCTCGACCGGTTCCAAGTCATCAACGACCACTGGGGTCACGGTGTCGGCGACGAGCTGCTGGTCGCCGTGGCGGACCGGCTGCTGAGCCTACTGCCGGACATGCTGGTAGCGCGCACCGGCGGGGACGAGTTCATCGTCGCCGGGCGGCTGCCCGTCGACGACCCGCTGGCCGAGCAGCTGACCGGCCGGGTGATGTCGGCGTTCGAGCAGGTCTTCGAGGTTTCCGCCGGCCAGCTGGTCGTGACCACCTCGGCGGGTGTCAGCACGCTCCGACCGGATCGCGACAGCTCGAACCAGACCCTGCTCCGCGACGCGGACACCGCGATGTACCGCGCCAAGACCGGCGGCGGCGACCGGTGCGTGCGCTTCGTCGAGGAGATGCACGCCGAGATCGCCGAGCACGTGGCGATCGAGCAGCGGCTGCGCCGGGCGGTCGCCGCCGACGGGTTCGAGCTGCACTACCAACCCATCGTCAACCTGGTGGACGGCACCGTGCGGGGCTACGAGGCGCTGCTGCGGATGCGTCCGGACGGCTTCTCACCGCTGCGCCCGGATGAGTTCATCCCCGTCGCCGAGAGCACCGGCCTGATCCTGCCCATCGGTGCCTTCGTGCTCGATGAGGCGTGCCGGCAGATCGCCCTGTGGCGAAGCGACCCGCGGCTGGACATGGACGACGTCTTCGTCGCGGTCAACGTCTCCTCGCGGCAGCTGCATGAGCACGGGTTCGTCGCCGAGGTGCTGGGGGCGCTCGAGCGGAACGGCGTACCCGAACGCTGCCTGCACATCGAGATCACCGAGAGCCTGCTGATGGACGACATCGAGATGGCCATCGAGATGCTCGACGTCCTGCGCGACCGGGGCATCAACATCAGCGTCGACGACTTCGGCACCGGGCACTCGTCGCTCGGCTACCTCAAGCGGCTCCCGGTCGGGACGGTCAAGGTCGACCGGTCGTTCGTCTCCGCGCTGGGCGACCTCGACAGCGCGGGTTCGCGCGACGACGAGGCCATCGTACGGGC
Source organism: Frankiales bacterium (assembly GCA_033851545.1). Lineage (GTDB taxonomy): Bacteria > Actinomycetota > Actinomycetes > JAWWOL01 > JAWWOL01 > JAWWOL01. The sequence goes on from JAWWOO010000079.1 coordinate 6,223, forward strand.
CGTCATGGGCATGGCGAAGGCTCTCAACCTGTCCGTGGTGGCCGAGGGCGTCGAGACCACGGCGCAGCGGGACGTCCTGCGCGCCATGGGTTGCACCTATGCGCAGGGTTGGCTGTACGGGCGCCCGATGCTGCCGGACGACGCGGCCGCCGCGTGGAACCGCACCCACCGGTCCCCCGCGATCGCCAGCTGACCTCGGCTCAGCGAAGCGGCGGGACCTCGATCGCGTAGTAGGTCTGGACGTCCAGCGTGGTCAGGACGGCCGGGCGGGTGCGAGCGGCCACCAGCCGGCACAACCGGGCGAAGGCGAACATTTCGTCGTTGTAGCCGCAGACGTCGAAGGCGACGACCCCGCCCGCGGCCTCCAGGTCGGCGGTCACCCGGCCCACCAGGAGCATGATCAGGCCGCGGGCCTGGGCCTCGGGGCGGACGACCAGGAAGCCGAGGTAGAGCAGCCGGCCGGCGGCGTGGTGCTCCGGGTAGCGCTGCTGGTAGAAGACCGCGTTGATGTTCTCGGTCGTCAGCTTGGGCGTCACCGTGAGCACCGCGACGACGGCACCGGCGCCGTCCCTGCCCACGTACTTCAGGATCGCCGGGTCGGCGAGCGCGGCCCGCAGGTCGACCTCGGGCAGCTGCTGCTTCATCGCCGCCACGCCGGCCAGCGGAGCGAGCGACTCGCGGTAGGTGGCCCAGGCAGCATCGGCGTCGGCGCCTGCCAGCACGCGTTCGACCGACACGGTGAACTCCTCGACGACCGGCGGCGCGTCGTGGATCACCCGCAGGTCACGCTGGCTGACGATCAGGTCCTGTGCCGTCCTCGTGCTGGTGCTGGTCACCAATGGTCTCCCTCGTCGTAACCGTCGGCATTCAACCGAATACGGCAAGTTAAGCCGACTGCCGGGTCTCTGTCCGCCGAATGGCCGAACCCGGCTGCTCCGAATGGCCTAACACTCGGCGAACTGCGGGCAAACGGCCACAATCTTGGGCGTGCCGACAGACCTCCGCCTCGTCCTCGCCTCCGCCTCCTCCGGCCGGTTGGCCGTCCTGCGCCAGGCCGGCCTCGACCCGGAGGTGGTGGTCAGCGGCGTGCCCGAGGACGACGTCGTCGCGGCCCCGGCTGCGCTCAGCCTGATCCTGGCCGAGCGCAAGGCTGCGGCCGTAGCCGGCGTGCTCGACGGCAGCGGCGCCTTGGTGATCGGCTGCGACTCGGTCCTCGAGTTCGACGGTGCGGCCCTCGGAAAGCCGTCCTCCGCCGCTGACGCCGTCGACCGGTGGCACGCGATGTCCGGCCGGTCGGGGTTGCTGCACACCGGCCACTGCGTCGTCGACACGGGACGCGGCGCCCAGGTCTCGGCGGTGGGCACGACCGTCGTACGGTTCGGCAGTCCCGACCCGGTCGAGCTGGCCGCCTACGTCGCGACCGACGAGCCGCTGCAGATGGCCGGGGCGTTCTCGATCGACGGGCTGGCCGGACCGTTCGTCGACGGCATCGACGGCGACCACGGCAACGTCATCGGGTTGTCGCTTCCGCTGCTGCGCCGACTGCTCGCCGACCTCGGTTACCGGATCACCGACCTGTGGCGACCCGACCTCGGCGGCATCGCCGCGCGACGCGGCACCGCCTGAGTCACCCGGCCGGGATGGCGAACGCCTCGAGCAACAGCTCTCGGACCTCTGCGGTGAAACCCGCGACGTTGCACAGGAGGACCAGGTCGACGTCCTGCTCGGGCAGCCGGTAGCCGAACACCTCGACACCCGGGTCTCCCCCGCCGTGACCCCACCTGCCATCGGCCTCGTAGACGAAAACCCCGTAGCCGCAGGCAATGCCGGGATCCGCCGCCGCGTGAGGCCGCAGCATCAGGTCCCGCAGGTCCGGACCCAGGAGGGTGCCGTCCCCGTACGCGCGCAGGAAGCGGTCGATGTCGCGCGCGGTGGCGAACGCACCGCCGTCCGCGCCCCCGACTACCGGCACCGAGAAGACGTTGGAGCGCCACGGAAGGCCGTCGGACGCCGGCGGCAGGTAACCGACGGCGACGTCGGGGACGACCTCGTCGAGCCGGAAGAAGCCGCTTGCCGGCATGGCTGCCTTGTCGAAGACCCGCCGCTGCACCACCTCGACGTACGGGAATCCGGCCAGCTCCTCGATCACGAGGCCGAGCAGAACGTAGCCCGCATTGCTGTACTGCCAGGCGGTTCCGGGCGGCCGGTACGGGGGTCGGTCGCCGAAGAGCGACAGGAAGTCGGCCGGCCGGCACATCGCGTACGACGGCCGCTCCGCCCACAGAGCCCCGAAGTCCGCGTCGTCGTCCGCCTCCTCGAAGTAGTCGGCGATGCCTGAGGTGTGCGTCAGCAGTTGGTGGACGGTGACGTCGTCACGCAGCGTCGAGGGCCTCCGCGCCGGCGGCAGCAGGCCCACCACGGATGTGTCGTACGGGAGACGGTGCTCCTGCAGCAGACCCACGGTGGCCACCGCAGTGAACATCTTGGTGAACGAGGCCAGCCCGAACCGGGTGCGCGGGGTGACCGGCACACCATCGGCCCGGTTGGCCAGTCCGTACGACCCCTCCAACACCGTGTCGGCACCCCGGGTGACCAGCAACGAACCGGAGAAGCCGCGCTGGTCGACCCACTGCCTCAGCGTGGCGTGGATGTCTGCTGGTCCCGCCATGGGATCAGGTTATGCGCCGACCCGGCTCACCGGGATCTGACCCATCCGGCCGGACTGGTAGTCGTCCATCGCCTGGGCGATCTCGGCGTGCGAGTTCATCACGAAGGGACCGTGGTGGACGATCGGCTCACGCAGTGGAGAACCGCCCAGGAGCAGCAATTCCAGCGACGGGCTGGGAGCATCCTGGCGCCGGTCTGCCGCGACGGTGATCGCGTCGCCTTCGCCGAAGACCGCCAGGCTACCGGTGCTCACGGGGGTCGCCTCGACACCGACCGTGCCGCGGCCGGACAGGACGTAGACCAAGGCGTTGAAGTCCGGCCGCCACGGCAGCGAGAGCCCGGCGCCGGCGGAGATGGTGGCGTGCGCGTACGTGATGGGGGTCCAGGTGATGCCTGGTCCCTGGTGCCCGGCCAGGTCGCCGGCGATGACCCGGACGAGTGCGCCGCCGTCGACGCTGGTGAGCAGCGACACCTGACCAGCGGAGATGTCCTGGTAGCGCGGCGGCGTCATCTTCAGGGCCTTGGGCAGGTTGACCCAGAGCTGGACGCCGTGGAACAGCCCACCGCTGGCCACCAGCCGCTCCGGCGGGGTCTCGATGTGCAGCAGGCCGGCACCCGCCGTCATCCACTGCGTCGCGCCGTCGGCGATCAGCCCGCCGCCGCCGTTCGTGTCCTGGTGCTCGAAGGCGCCGTCGATGATGTAGGTCACGGTCTCGAAGCCACGGTGCGGGTGCCACGGCGTGCCCTTGGGTTCGCCGGGTGCGTACTCCACCGCACCCATCTGGTCCAGCAGCAGGAACGGGTCGGTCACGGACAGCGCCAGCCGGCCAGGGAACGGGCGGCGCACCGGAAAGCCGTCGCCCTCATAGGTCTCCCGGCTCTGGACGGTGGTGACCACCGGGCGCTGCACGGCAGCCGGGCCCTGAGCAGAGATCCGGGGCAGCACGAGCAGGTCTTCTGAGCGGACGGTGACGGCTGGCATCTGGGCCTCCGGACGGTGCGGGATGACGCTGACGATCAGCCGGAACGATAGTTGCATTCGCAACATTCCTCTCGTGTGCCGGTCACAGGACGTTGTGGCACGCTGGACACATGACGGAGACGATTCAGGAGACCGGCACCCGGGTCATCGAGGAGACGGTCCCGGCCTACCTGCCCGACAGCGGCGACCACGAGCGCTTCGCGCACTACGTGCTCAAGGACAAAATCCTGGAGTCGGCGATGACCGGCTCCCCGACCGTTGCCCTGTGCGGCAAGGTGTGGGTGCCCGGTCGCGACCCGAACAAGTTCCCCGTGTGCCCCGAGTGCCAGGAGCTCTTCGACATGGGCCCCAAGGGACGTGCGAAATTCTGGAAGGACAAGGCGAAGAGCGAAGGCTAGTCCGGCCCGGACAACGTCGGCCTATCCTCCGTACGGAGGAGTTTGGGCGGGGGACCATGACGTCGAGTCGCACCTCGGGCCCTGGACTGCTCGATGGTCGTCCTGCCCGATCCGACGCGTCGGCGCTCTACCGGCTGGCGGTCCGGTGTCTCGTCCCTTTCGTGCGCTGGTGGGGGCGCCTCGAGGTCACCGGCGCCGAGCTGTTGCCCAGCTCGGGGTCGGTGCTGCTGGTGGCCAACCACGACAGTGCCTGGGACCCGCTGATCATCGGGGTGGCCTCCGTGCGCCGGCGGCAGGTGCATGCGCTGGCCAGGTCCTCGCTGTGGCATTGGTGGCCCCTCGGCTGGTTGATGGACCGGCTGGGCGCCATCCCGGTGGACCGGGGAAAGGGCAGCGCCCGCGCGATCGAGGCGGCGGTCGCCCACCTGGAGGCCGGTGACTGCGTCGGGCTGTTCCCCGAGGGAACCGTCTCGAGGGGCCGAACCCTGCGCGCCCACAGCGGTGCCGGGCGCCTCGCCCTTGCCGTCCCCTCTGCGCGGCTGGTCTGCGTCGCCATCACCGGCGCTGTCGGCATGTCGCGGTTCCCGCGCAGGCCGAGGCTTCGGGCGTCGTTCTTCCTACCGGACTTGGGGGCCCGCCAGGTCGATGACACCGCCGCGGACCTCGCCGCGCGGCTTGTGGCAGAGGTCCGGGCCATCAGCCCGCCGGCGACGGCCCGGCCGCTGACGGGGGGCGCCGCGGGCCCGTACCGGCCGGTGCCTGCCATGGGCACCGCCGGTCGCAGGCCACGCGCCGCCCCTGCGGGCAGCTCGCTCGGTCTCGGACCGGCGAAACCCCGATGGCGCGGCTGGATGCACCTGGTGTTCTTCGAGGTGTCGCTCGTCGTCGGCACCCTGCTGATCGTGGCGGCCGAGGGAGCAGTCGCCACGACGGCGGTCACGATCTATGCCGTCAGCGTCAGCGGACTGTTCGGCGTCAGCTCCCTCTACCACCGTGGGACGTGGAAGCCCGGCCTGCACCGCACCCTGCAACGGCTCGACCACCTGATGATCTTCGTGCTCATGGCGGGCACGGCCACGCCGCTGTTCCTGCTCGCGGCACCGGGCCCCTTCGGTCTGGTCTGCCTCATCGTGGTGTGGTTGATGGCCGCGGTGGCGGCGTGCGTCCACCTCCTCTGGATGCACGCGTCGGACTGGGTGGTCGGCTCCGCCTTCGCCGCGCTCGGCAGCGTCGGGGCGCTGGCCGTGCCCGCGGTGTGGGAGCACATCGGAGTCGCCGGCGCTGTGCTGTACGTCGTCGGCGGGGTGCTGTACGTCCTCGGCGGCCTGTCGCTCAACCGGCGCAGCCCGGATCCGTGGCCCCGGATCTTCGGCTACCACGAGGTGTTCCACACCTACGTGACGGCCGCGGCCGTCTGCCACTACATCGCCATCGCCCTGCTCGTCCTGTGACGCCGCGTCAGCGGCGCCCGACCGCGTAGAACGCCACCGCCGCAGCGGCTCCGACGTTCAGTGAGTCGACGCCGCGCGCCATCGGGATCCGTACCGTGTCGTCGGCGTAGGCGAGCACCCGCGGCGAGAGGCCCGGACCCTCAGCTCCGAACAACAGCGCCACCTTGTCCTCGGCGCTGAGGGTGAGCCGGTCCAACGGGATGCCCTGCTCCCCCGGTGTCAGGGCCAGCATCCGGAAGCCGGCCTCGCGCACCACCCTGAGGCCGTCCGGCCACGGCGGCTCGAGCCGGGCGACCGGCAGCGAGAACACCTCGCCCATCGAGACCCGGATCGAGCGGCGGTAGAGATGGTCGACGCTGCGCGGGCAGAGCAGGACCGCGTCCATCCCGAGCCCGGCGGCCGAACGGATGATCGCCCCGAGGTTGGTCGGGTTGTTCACGGTGTCGAGCACGGCAACTCGAGAGGCGCTGGCGAGCACCTCGGCGGCGGCGGGCAGCGGCTTGCGGGCGAACGACGCCAAGGCGCCCCGGTGAACGTGGAAGCCGGTGACCTGCTCGAGCACCTCCTCGGCCGCGACGTAGAGCTCGCCGCCGGCCTCGGTGAGTGCGGGGTCCAGCGTCTCGTACCAGCGTCGGCTCATCAGGGCCGACCGCATCCGGTAGCCGGACCGCAGCGCCCGGCGGATCACCAGCTCACCCTCGGCGATGAAGATGCCGTGCTCGGGCTCGAGCGCCGTCCGCAGGGCGACGTCGGTCAGGTCCTGGTAGTCGCTCAGCAGCGGGTCGGCCGGGTCGGTGATCTCGAGCACGCTCACATCATCCCTGGACGGTCAGGCCAGTGGCGGTACGGATCGCGTCGACGAGGTGCTCGTCCTCGGCGACCCTGGCCCGTGGCCACAGCACGCAGCGCACGGCCGAGCCCTCGACCACTGCGCCCTCCCCCATCACCGTGGAGCCACCCGAGGCCAGCATGTTCGCGGCGAGGTAGTCCGCCGGGGTCCCGCAGTCGACGAACGGCCCCGGCAGCGGCACCAGCTCGACCCGGCCGGTGGCCAGGCCGGCACGCCAGGACACCTCGTACAGGCCGGACGGTACGGACTCCAGCAGGCAGACCTCCGCCCAGGGCATGACGCAAATGCCGGCGTAACGCCAGCGGCCGTCGAAGTCCGGGGAGTCCTCGTCGTGAACCACGCCAAGCCGGATCGACGAGCCGTTCCAACCATCGAGCAGCGGACTGACCGGCCCGAGAAGGTAGGCGTCCGCGTTGGTGACAACCGTTGCCCTGCCGGCGATCCACGGCCGCAGCTGCCCCAGCGCACCGGCCGTGCCCAGTGCCTGGCCGGACTCGACGGACACGTGGGCCCGCCCGTCGACGTGGGCTGCCATCGTCTCGGCGAAGGAATGTGTGTTGACCGCGAGCGAACCAATCCCCAGTGATACCAGGCGTTCCAGTGCAAGGTCGATCAGTGGCACGCCCCCGACCGGGCACAACGCCTTGGGCAGCTCGAGGCTCAGCGGCCGCAGCCTGGCGCCCGACCCCGCGGCGAGTGCGACGCCGCAGAGCTCAGTCACCGCCCAGCAGTCCCAGTGCTGTGTACTCCGCCAGCACCTCGGCGGTGATCGCCGTGATGCGAGGCAGGCCGGCCATGGAGCACCACTGCACCGAGTCCACCTCGACGTGCGCAGGGGTGGGAGTGGGTGCGTCGGCGGCCAGCCAGCAGGTGAACAGCACATCCACCCGCCGCGAGCGGGCATCGACGAGAACACCGACGGCGTGGGCGGTCTGCACCGTGTCGAGGGTCAGCCCCAGCTCCTCGAGCACCTCGCGGCGCAGCCCCTGCGCCGCGCCCTCACCACGCCGGAGCAGACCACCGGGCAACGCCCACTGGCGGGTGTGTCGCTGGTGCACCAGCAGGACCGAGGAGGCGTCCCCCGCCCGCTGGAGCAGGACGAGGGCGCCGACGGTGAACCCTGGTGTGCCTGCCCGTACGGCCAGCACCCGGAGCCGTCGTGGCAGCCGGCCGAAGACCGCGAACCCCATCTTGCGTGCGACGTCGAGCACTCGTCAGCCTCTCGCCCCGCCGGTGAAGTTCCACGACGCCAGGCGGAGTGGCGGCACGGAGTAGGTCGCCATGTAGTGCCGTTGCATCTCCGGCACCGAGCCCACCCCGAGCACCTGGCCGGGGCCGAGCGCCTCGACGTAGGACTGGGTGAACCGCAGGTTGGCCACCGGCCGGACCACCTCGCCGTTCTCGACCAGGAAGACGCCGTTGCGGGTCAGCCCGGTCACTACCAGGGTGCGCGGGTCGAGGACCCGTGTGTACCACAGGTCGGTGACCAGCAGCCCGCGCTCCATCTGTGAGACCAGGTCGTCGGTGTCGTGCTGACCGGTGCCCAGCAGCAGGTTGCACGGCAGCGCGCCCTCGGACTCGCCGCCCTCGATGCCGTGACCCGTCGAGGAAACCCCGGCGACCTTGGCCGTACGCAGGTCGTGGGCCAGCCCGACCGAGACACCGTCCCGGACCAGGTCGACCCGCCGTTTGGGCGTGCCCTCGTCGTCGAAGGGCAAGGCCACCGTACGGGGGTCCGCGGCGTCGTCCCACAGCTGGATGCGCGGGTCGAACTGCATCTCACCGACCCGGACGAACGACCGTCCCTCGTTGACCGCGCGCCCGTTGAATCCTTGCCAGGCAAGGAAGAACACCATGTCGGCCACGCAGCTCGGCTCGAGGACGACCTCGTAGTGTCCGGGATCGATGTCCTCGGCTCCGAGCGCCGACCGTGCCCTTGTCGCCGCCCGCCGGCCGAGGACCACACCGTCGAGGTCCGCGATCGAGCTGGCGCTGCGCCGTGCGGAGGCGTCCGCCCCCTGGGTGCGCGCCACGCCGTCCAGCGTCGTCCACGTCGCCTGCCCCGCGACGCGCTGGCCGGCGGAGTTGGCGAACGCCACCACCTGGCCGACCGTCTCGCAGTAGCCGGCCGTCTCGAGGTCGCCTGCTGCGCCGACGAAGTCGCGTACGAGGGCGGCACGGTCACCCGGCGAGGCCTCGGCTGTCCCCTGATCGAAGGAGCCGGTGAACGTGGTCGGCGCCGGCAGGGCCAGGCCCGGCCACTCCGGGTCCACCGGGCGCAGCCGGGCGGCCTCGGCCGTGCGGCTCACCAGCGAGCGCAGGGTCTGGTCGAGCTCCGCCCGCTGCGCCCCCGGACTGTAGGTCGTCGTGGCGCTCGCGTTGCGGCCGTCGTAGGAGAGCCGAAGGGAGACCGTCGCGACGGTCTCCGCGACGTTCTGGTGGATGAAGGAGTTGGCGAACCGGGTCAGCGCGTGCTGCCCCGTGCGTACGGTCACCTCGGCCGAGGCAGTGCTGTCGCACATCGTGACGACCCGCTCGGCGAGGTCGAGGTGCTGCTCGGTCATCCGGTCACTCCGACCCGGACGTTCTGGAACCGGCACGGCACCGTCGGGTGCCCGGTGTGCCCGGTCTGGATCGGCTGTCCCTTGCCGCAGTTGGGGGTGCCCGCCACCACCCACTCGTCCGGGCCGCCGACCCGGTCCATCGAGCCCCAGAAGGTGGGACTGATGCCGGTGTAGGTCGGGTTGCGCAGCATCCGTCCACGCCTGCCCTTCTTGACCTCGTAGGCGATCTCGCAGCCGAACTGGAAGTTGAGCCGTCGGTCGTCGATGGACCAGGACCTGTTGGTGTCCATGAAGACCCCGTCGTCGGTGTCGGCGATCATCTCCTCGGTCGAGGAGTCACCGGGCAGCAGGCCGATGTTGGTCATGCGCACCATCGGCAGCCGGTTGTAGCCATCGCCGCGCACGCAGCCACCACTGGGAATGCCGATCAGCGCGGCAGAGTCGCGCCCCGACAGCACCCCCACCCAGATGCCGTCCTTGATGATGTCGACCCGGTGCGCCGGCGTTCCCTCGTCGTCGTAACCGAACGACCCCAGCCCGCCGGGCAGTGACGCGTCCGCGATGACGTTCATCAACGGCGAGCCGAACCGCAGAGTCCCGAGCTGAGCCAGGTCGAGCCAGCTGGTGCCGGCGAAGGCTGCCTCCCAGCCGAGGATCCGGTCGAGCTCCGTGGCGTGGCCGACCGACTCGTGGATCTGCAGCGCCATCTGGCCGGACCCCAGGATGAGCGTGGTCTCGCCGCTGGGGCAGACCGGCGCGCGGAGCAGGGCCTGCGCCTCGTCGGCCAGCCGCGGCGCGTTGCCGAGCAGGTCGATCTCGCGGACGACCTCCCAGCCCCGTGTCCCGAACTGCCCGCGCACGCCGGGGTAGGAGCGGCGCTGCGTCTCGTGCTCGCCGACAGCGGTGGCGCTGGACCACGCACCGCACTCGCGGATGTGCTGGTCGATGTGGTGCCCCTCGCTGGAGACGAACCACTTGCGGGTGTCCCAGATCGAGTAGGCGGCCTGCGCTATCTGGGCTCCGGCGTCGTGCATCGCCTCGGTGACGGCCACCATCAGGTCGCCCTTCTCCGACAGCGGCACCGACAGCGGGTCCTCCTCGCAGCCGCTGGTCCAGGAGGCGACCAGCTTGCCCTCGACACCGGCCGGAGCCAGCGTCAGGTCGGGACCCGCCACCAGCCCGCTGGCCCGTGCCGTCTCGGCAGCCCGCCGGCCGGCGTCGGCCACCGCCTCGCGGGTCAGCGTCGGCGTGGCGAAGAACCCCCACGACGACCCAACCAGCGCCCTCACCCCCAGGCCGGCGGACTCGTCCTGGGCCAGCCGCTCGACGACACCGTTCTGTGCCGACATCGACTCGGACTTCGAAAACATCACCCGGGCATCGGCATAGCGGGCACCCGCGGCCAAAGCGCCCTCGACTGCTGCCAACGCGTACTCGTCCATGGGTCCAACTTATGCTGAGGTTGGCCCAAAAGGAGTAACGTCCCTCCCCGACGATCAACAGGCGGGAGAGGTGTCGTGCAGAGCAGTGCCTCGGACCGCACCTCCCGCATTGACGCCGACACCGACCAACCCACCCCGTTGCTGCGTCATCTGCCGGCCCAGACGACCGCGCGGAAGGCTCGCTCCCGACGTGACATCGAGGACGTGCTGGCCAGCGCGGGTGCCCTGGCCCCGGTCTTCCAGCCGATCGTCGAGCTGGCCACCGGCCGGGTCGCCGGCTACGAGGCGCTGAGCCGGTTCCGCTCCGCCACCTCCCGTACGGTGCCGGTGTGGTTCGCGCAGGCCCGGCGGTTCGGACTGGGCAGCCAGCTGCAGGCCAAGGCAATCGCCGCGGCTCTGGCGGTGGCCGACCGGCCGGCCGGCCGCTACCTCTCGTTCAATGCCAGCCCCTCGGCCCTGATCAGCTCCGACGTGCTCGACGAGCTACCGCCACGGCTGGACGAGCTCGTCGTCGAGATCACCGAGCAGGAGCAGACAGTCGAGCACGGCCCGCTCCAGGAGGTGCTGACCGAGCTGCGTAGCCGGGGAGCCAGGCTCGCTGTCGATGACACCGGCGCCGGCTACGCCGGCCTGCAGCGGATGCTCGCCATCAAGCCCGACGTCATCAAGCTGGACAAGGCGCTGGTCACCGGCCTGCACCGCGACCCGGCCAAGATCGCCCTCGTCGAGGCACTCGTCCGCTTCGCCCGCCGCACGGGGGCCCAGATCTGCGCCGAGGGCATCGAGTCCGCCGAGGAGCTGCTCACTCTCGCCGACCTCGACGTGATGCTCGGCCAGGGCCACCTGCTGGGGATGCCGGAGCAGGCATGGTCCGAGGTCCCCGAGCCGGCCGCGGCCCTGTGCCGTGCCGCGATGACCCAGGCGCTCGCCGGCACCCCGGCGTCCCACGCGTTTCGCGGGGACGACGGCGACCAGCGGATGGAACGGCTGAGCCAGTGGCTGACAACGGTCAGCTCGCGCGACATGCTGGCCCAGGTCGTTCGCCCGGTGGCCGAGATGCTGCACGCCGACCAGGTCGTGCTGTCCCGTCTCGACGCCCTGTCCGGCCGTTTGCACACGGTCAGCCCGCGCGGCTGGGCCGCGACCGGTGACTCCTACCACCTGGCCGACTACCCGTTGACGCACCGCGTCCTGGAGTTCCAGGAGATCGCCCAGGTGCTGCGCGACGACCCCGAGGCCGACCCGTCCGAACGCGCGGTGCTCACCCGGATGGGTCACCGCTCCGTCCTGCTGCTGCCGGTGAGCTGCCGCGAGACCCCTCTCGGCCTGCTTGAGGTCTACGCTCGCCAGGACCGCGCCTGGACTCGTACGGAGATCCGCAGGGCCCGGATGATCTGCAACCAGCTCGGCCCGATCATCGCCGGCTTGTCCGGCCCGCTGCCCCGTCCCTGAGTCCCGACCCCTAGCATCAGACGAACGGCCGGGACCATCCCGCCGGGCGTGGCGAGAGGCGGAACACGTGCGGGTCGTGCTCATCGGTCCACCCGGGTCGGGCAAAGGCACCCAGGCGGTGCGACTGGCCAAGCACTACCGGGCGGTGCACATCGCCGCCGGGGACCTGCTGCGCGCCGAGCTGGCCGCAGGCACCGAGCTCGGGCTGCGGATCCAGGACTATCTCAGCAAGGGCGACCTGGTCCCGGACGACCTCGTCATCGAGCTGCTGTGGGGCCGCATCGTCGAAGCCGCCCGCGACGGCGGCTACGTCCTGGACGGCTTCCCCCGTACGGTCGGCCAGGCTGAGGCCGCCTACCGGATGGGCAAGGAGGCCGGCGTCACCGCCCACGGAGCGGTCTACCTCGACGGCGACGCCGAAGCGCTGGTCGCCCGGCTGCTCGCCCGCGCGCACGTCGACGGCCGGGTGGACGACAACGCCGAGGTGATCGCCCACCGGCTGGCCGTGTTCGCCGAGCAGACCGCGCCCCTCGTGGACTACTACGAGCGGCGCGGCCTGCTGGTGCGGATCGACGCGATGCTGCCCCCCGACGAGGTCACCAAGGCGATCATCGAGGCACTCGACGCGGCTGAGCTCGAGGCTCGACGCGACTAGAGGATGGCCGTCCCGGACTTGGCCTTGCCGCCGTCCACCGCTTCGGCGCCGCCGGCGGCCGCGAGAGCGGCATCGCTGGAGTCACCGTTGGCGGCTTCGGCCTTGGCCGCGGCCAGGCCGCCCTGCGAACGCAGCGCCACCTCCTTGATGAAGAACGACAGCACGAAGGTCGGGATCATCAGCACCGTCGCGACCAGGAACACCTCGTGCATCGAGTCGGCGAAGCCGTGCAGGAACACGTTCTTGATCAACGGCGGCAGTCCGGAGATGAAGCCGGAGTCGTTGAGCGAGCTGGAGCTGCCGCCCCCCTTGAGCTTCTCCGCCTGCACCTTGGTCAGCGACTTGACCGCAGCGGCATAGCCCGCCGGGTCGGACTTGGTCAGGGTCGCCATCCGGTGCTGGATGTTGCCGCTGATCGAGTTGAACAGGATCGACAGGAACACGGCCGTGCCGAAGGTGCCACCCATCGAGCGGAAGAACGTGTTGGCACCGGTCACGACACCCATGTCCTTGGGGGGCATGGCGTTCTGGACCGCCACCACAAGAGTCTGCATGCTCAGACCCAGGCCGGCGCCCATGACAACCATGAAGGCCGAGGCGACCCAGAGGGGGGTGTCGACCTGCAACGTGTAGAACAGCGCCATCGCGAGCAGCAGGCAGAAGCTGCCGATGATCGGGAAGATCTTGTAACGGCCGGTCTTCATCATGATCCGGCCAGAGGCGGTGGAGGCACCGATGATGCCCACCATCAACGGGATCAGCAACAATCCGGCCTTGGTCGGGCTTTCGCCCTTGACGATCTGGAGGTAGAGCGGGATCGACGACAGGCCGCCGAACATGCCTGCACCGACCAGGAAGCCCATCCCACTGGTGACGGTGAACACCGAGTTGTGGAAGAACCGCAGCGGCAGGATCGCATCATCCCCGGCCTTGTTCTCCCGCCAGACGAAGAGCGCGAGCGAGACGAGCCCGAGGATGATGTACGACAGCGACGTGGCGGAGCCCCAGCCCCACGCGTTGCCCTTCTCGGCCACGATCAGCAGCGGGACGACCCCGACGGTGAGCAGAAGTGCGCCCCAGTAGTCGATCCGGGCCTGCGAGCGGACGTGCGGCAGGTTGAGGACCCGGAAGACCACGACCAGTGCGGCGATCCCGATCGGGACGTTGATGTAGAAGATCCAACGCCAGCCGGCGACGCCGAGGATGCTCGTCTGCCCGGCGAGGAAACCGCCGAGCACCGGACCCATGACGCTGGAGGCTCCGAAGACGCCCATGAAGTAGGCCTGGTAGCGGCCACGCTCTCGCGGCGGCACGATGTCGCCGACGATGGCAAAGGCGAGTGACATGAGGCCACCCGCGCCGATGCCCTGCAGTCCGCGGTAGGCGGCGAGCTCGTAGATCGAGTGCGCGGTGCCACAGAGCATGGAGCCGACGACGAAGATGGTGATCGCAAACATGTAGAACGGCTTGCGGCCGTACATGTCCGAGAGCTTGCCGTAGAGCGGGGTCGACACCGTCGAGGTGATGAGGTAGGCCGTGGTCACCCACGCCTGCGCGGTCAGCCCGTCCAGCTTGTCGGCGATGGTCCGCATCGCCGTGGCGACGATGGTCTGGTCGAGCGCGGCCAGGAACATGCCGAGCAAAAGGCCGGTCAGGATGGTCATGATCTGCTTGTGGCTCAGCGCCCCTGTCCGGCTGTCGGGGGTCGCGGTGGAGGCGGTGCTCACGAGGCGTTCTCCTGTCGCTGGTCTGAGCTGAGCTGAACCGCTGTGCGGAACGCGGCGATGGATTGGTTGAAGCGGCCGAGCTGCTCGGCGAACGCTTGGCACTGCTCGTCGGTCCAGTCGCCGAGCAGCTGACGCAGCGCCCGGCTGCGTGCGTCCCGACCGGCCTCCAGAGTCGCCTCGCCGGCCGGGGTCAACCGCAGGAGCGAGGCCCTGCCGTCCTGCGGGTCACGCTCGCGCGCGACCCAACCGGACTGCTCGAGGTCCTGGACCTGCCGGCTGATCGTCGACACGTCGAGGAAGACACAGCCGGCAAGAGCCGACAACCGCATCGGCCCGTGCTCGGAGATCCGGCTCAGCAGCATGAAGCCAGGCGGGTCGACGACCGGTTGGCCACGGTCGGAGAGCAGGTAGTGCAGCTCCTTGGCGCCTCGGATCAGGGTGCCGAGCTCGCGGCCGATCGTGTCGGCCTTGTCGGTGTTGTCGGTCACCGCGTTGCCACCCCCAACTGGTTGCTTGGTACAAGCATACCGGGTAGGTCCTCGGCGGGCGCCCCGTTTTCCTGAAGTCAGTCGCCCGAGAGTGGGATCCGTGCCTCGAAGCAGGTCCTGCCCATCGGAACCCCCGTCAACGCGACCAGTGCGACGTCACCGCCGACCGCACGGGCCGCCTCCTGCGACAGCCACAGCCCCAGGCCGGCGCCGCCGCGCTCAGGGCGCGAGGTCACCCACGGCTGGAAGAGCCGCTCGCGTACGGAGGGGTCGACGCCCGGCCCGTCGTTGATCACGCGGACCGTCAGGCCACCGTCCTGCGCCGAGGCGGACACGGTCACCTGGCCATCCAGACTGCCGTGCTGCGCGGCGTTCTCGACCAGGGGGTCGATCACCGTACGCAGCAGGTGCGGGTCGACCGTGCGGAGATCGTCGTCGAGCTGCCCAAGGTCGGTCTCGAGCCGCGCGCCGCAGGTGGCGACCTGTCGTTCCCAGCGCTCCGACGCGTTGGCCAGCGCCTCGCCGAGGGGCATCGGCTCGCTGCGCCGGGCCGTGTGCGCGGCCAGCAGCCGGTTGACCAGCTCGCCGAGGTCGTCGGCATCGTCGATGACTCGGCGCAGGGCCTCCGCCATGCTGGTGCGGTCCCCCTCGAGCAGAGCCAGCTCCGCCTCGGCCCGCAGGGTCGCCAGCGGGGTACGGAGCCGGTGGCTCGCGTCGGCGGCGAACCGTCGCTCGCGTTCCAGGCCGGCCGCCACCCGCGCCAGCATCCGGTCCAGCGCGGCAACCAGCCGGGCCAGCTCCGGGTCGCCGGCGGCGACGTCGAGCCCGCGGCCGATGTCGGACAGGCCGACCGCCTCCGCCTCCTCGGTCAGGTCGGAGACCGTGCGCAGCGCCCGTCCGGCCAGCAGCCAGGCCAGGAGACCGGCCAGGGGGACGACGACCCCCAGCCCGACCAGCAGGATCTCGCGCAGCTGGTGACCGGCATCCTCGAAGCCCTCGGAGTCCACCCCGACGATGAGCGCACCCTCCCCCGCCGGGCTGGTCGCAGTGGCCCCGAGCTTGACCTTCACCCCGCGTACGACGACCCTCGACCGGTTGAGGTCCAGGGTGCGCTGGACGCCGCCTGGGTGGGCCAGAACCGCTGCCACGTCGAGGATCGCGGGCTGGTGGATGAGGCTGGGCGTCGCGTCACGAACCCGTCCGTCGGGGCCGACGACCTGGCCGATGTTGGTGCGCGGCGAGTCCTCCAGCGCGTCGAGCGTGCCCTCCTTGGACAGCTGGGGCAGGAACAGGTCGAGCCGCTCCTGCAGTGCCGTGGACACCGAGTGCTGCTCGAGCCGTTCGATCTCGCCTACGGCCAGTGCGCCGAAACCGGTGGCGAAGGCGATGGTGCCGACCATGGTGGCGACCACCAGGCGCCACCGCAGCGGCAGCCGGTCAAGCACCTCAGACCCGAGCGTCCGCGGGGGCCGCTGCCACCACCGGCTGCTCCGGCGGATCCATCCGGTAGCCGACGCCGCGGATGGTGCGCACCATGCTCTCGAGGCCGTGCGCCCGCAACTTGCGCCGCAGGTAGCCGATGTAGACGTCGACCACGTTGGACAGCCCGTCGTAGGCGTAGTCCCAGATGTTGTCGAGCATGTCGCCCCTGGTCACGACCTCGCCCTGCCGGCGCATGAGGTATTCGAGAAGGGCGAACTCGCGGGCCGTCAGGTCGAGCACACCCTGGTCGCTGGTGACCTCGTGCCGTACGGAGTCCAGGCTCAGCGGCCCGACGGTGAGCACGGCCGGCCGCTCGACCTCGCCGCGGCGCACCAGCGCGCGCAGCCGGGCGACCAGCTCGGTGAACGCGAACGGTTTGGTGAGGTAGTCGTCGGCCCCGGCGTCCAGGCCGGCCACCCGGTCCTCGACGGCGGTGCGGGCGGTGAGCATCAGGAACGGGGTCCAGACCCCGGCCCGGCGTACCTGACGGCACAGGTCCAGGCCGGACGTCCGTCCCGGCAGCATGATGTCGCACACGACCGCGTCGTAGGGCTGGGAGAGCACGGCCACCCGCGCCGTCGATCCCTCGCCCACGATGTCGACCTGCCAGCCCTGGGCGGTGAGCCCACGGCGCAGGAGCCCTGCCATGCGTACGTCGTCCTCGACGACCAGGATCTTCACGCTCTCATGAGAACACGGAATCGGCCGGGTCAACCGATTCTCTCATGATGTGCTCACACACGGCTCACTGGCTGAACGCTCAGCTGATCGAGACCTTGAGCCTGCCGGACTTCTTGCCGCCGGCGGGCTCGCGAGCCACCACCTTAAGGGCGGTGCCCTGCTTCCAGCCGGCGCCGACCGGGACCGCGACACCGGCCGTTCGGCCCGCCGCCATCGAGTACGCGGCCGCCTTCGCCACCTTGGCACCGTGCACGGCGGCGATCGTGCCGTAGCAGCCGCCGTACGCAGCCTTGGGGCACAGCAGCTTGACTCGGATGACCCCATGAGCCGACTTGACCTTGGCCTTGACCAGCTTGGGGATGGCAAGCGGCAGCCGCCGGGCGAACCTCACCAGGGCGTCGGAGTAGGGCGCGTTGACATAGACGAACCGGCCGTCCGGACTGATCGTCACGAAGCCCGCGTGCTCGAGCCCGGTCAGGTGCTGACATCCCTTGGCATCCAAGGAGACGCAACGCGAGATGGGCGTCAGGAGTCCGGTCGCGAGGTTGCGCCCGTACTGCGTGACGGCATTGGAGTTGTACGCGCCGACGTAGACCTGGTGGCCGTCAGGCGTGACCACGATGCCGAACGCACCGTCGAGCGAGCCCGCAACGCCGCAGTCGGGGTCGTGGTTCTCGTTGAACGACAGGCAGGTTGCCGTCCCTGCCGGCTGGCTCAGCGCGCCGCTCACCGGGTTGACCAGCAGGGTGACGATGCCCTGGGTGACCGTGACGTAGAGCTGCCGGCCATCGGCTGACAGCGCCAGTCCCTGCGGCGCCCGGATCGCCCGACCGGCAGCGCAGGCCGGATCGACGGAGTAGTCGTCGCCCCCGATGCAGCTGACCTCGGTCAGCTTGCCGGTCTTGGGGTCACGGGCAAGCTCGGAGACGGCGCCCGACGCCTCGGCGGCAACGAAGAGCCGGCGACCGTTGGGTGCGAGCAACAGCCGGTTGGCTCCTCCAAGCACGACGGCCGGCCCGCAGGAGGCATAGGCGGCGACGAAGGAGGAGGTCAGGCAGCCGGCGGGCGCCAGCTTGCCGGTCTTGGGGTTGCGCCGGAAGCTGACAAGGGTCGACGTCGAGCCGCCGGTCGCATAGACGCTGCGCCCATCGGCCGAGACGGCAACTGACTGGCTGTCCCCCAGCCCGACGACCTGCTTGCAGTGCGGGTCCCCCCCGGACCGGCTGTCCCGGAAGCACTGCAGGTAGACCAGGCTGCCGTCCTTGGCGCGGCGGTAGACACTGATCGCGTTCGAACCCCGCCCTGCCGCGATGAGACCCTTGCCGTCCCGGGTGACCGCGAGCTGGCTGACCCCACCGAGCGCATGGCCGGCGCCGCAGCCGGTGTCGACCCGGATCGCCTGGTCGTGGACGCAGCCTTTCTTGCCGGCCAGCTGGGTCAGCGCCCCGGTGACGAGGTTGCGGCGGAAGACCGCGATCGTCGCCTCGTTGCGGCCGGAGACGTACATCGACCGGCCGTCGCTGCTGATGACACTGAATGCTGCGCCGCTGATCCCCCTGGCGGTGGTGCAGCCCTTGCGTGCGGAGAGGGTGACGCACGGGCCGACCTTGAGTGATCCCGCGCCCGCCTTGCCGGCCGGCGGCAGAGGCAGCTTGCCGGGTCCGGGCGCCGGGAGTCCCTTGGCGGCCAGCGCGCGGAGCGCCGTGACCATCTCCGAGGAGCCGTCGCTCGCCCGCAGCAGCGCGGTCACCTTGCCGATGAGGTGGGACTGGCCGAGCGCGAAGGCCTGCTGGCGCTGACGGGCGAGGGCGAGCTCCGCTGCGCTCTGGCCGGACTGGCCGAAAAGGCCGGCGGCCGGCTCGGGGTAGGGGTTGGCGACGACGCTGTCGATGGCGGCCGGGACGTACGGCCCGATGTCGTTCGGCAGACCGCTGGAGGGAATCGCGTCGATCAGGTCGGCAACCGCCCGGCGCAGCTGCGCCCCCCGCGCCAGTGCGTCGGCGTAGCGGCTGGCGTAGTCGCGCACGGCCACCGCCTGCTTCCTCTCCCAACTGCCGTCGCCGGCGTTGTGGGCCCCCCACTCACGCTCGAGGCTGACCAGGAACGACCGCGACAGGCTGACCTGGTCCGCGGAGTTGGCCAATGCGGTGTTCATCGCCGCGGCCAGGTCGTCGCTGATCCCCGGCCCGACCTTGG
Source organism: Frankiales bacterium (assembly GCA_033851545.1). Taxonomy (GTDB): domain Bacteria; phylum Actinomycetota; class Actinomycetes; order JAWWOL01; family JAWWOL01; genus JAWWOL01. Next base: position 25,258 of record JAWWOO010000079.1, read on the forward strand.
CCGGCGGCTCCGTGAGGACCCGCGGCTGGTCGATCACGGTGTAGTTCGGGTCGGGTGGGTCGGCCGACTCGTACCAGGCGTAGGCGCTCACCAGGCCGAAACCTCCGCTCATCCCGGCGAGGAACACCCCGATGAGAGCGCAGGGTGGGCAGGCGATGGCGGCCACCAAGGCCGCGGCCACACCCAGCCCGGCGGCCAGGCCGGCATTGACGGCCGCTCCGCGGTTGAGGCCGGCCTTGTCGTCGTTGGTCAGCTGGGACGGCAGCGTCGGCGGTCCCGGCGGCGCGGTCAGGGTGACGGTCGGGAAGCTGGGGATCGGCGAGTCGAGGCCGCCGGTACGGCAGAGCACGCTGCCGGTCACGGTGACGGTGCCGCCCGGCGGGATCAGGGCGACCGCCTGGGTGTACTCCGAGGTGGAGGACCCACTGCCCGACACGAAGGCCGGGATGGTGCCACTGATGTTGAACTCCCAGTGCGTGCACGGCTTCGTGGAGCGCCAGCCGATGAGCACCGTGCCCCGGTAGGCCCCGGTGATCGTCGGGTCGGGTGCCACGCCGAGGGCGGCGGAGAACGTCGTCACCACGTGGTTCGCCAGGGCCGGTGGCGCATCGACCGACGTTACACCGGCGACGGAGGCCGCGACGAAGAGGGCAAGCAGGCGAGCCGGACGTGGTCGCTTCATCGGCGGAGCGTATTCCTCACAGTTTGCACACACAATCCTTGTTCTGGCTTGCTCCGGCCTTCACGCCCGGGTCACCGGCAGAGAGCGCCTCATCACCGCCTTGGTGCCGAACGGCTCCCGGGCGACGGCGACCACGAGCAGCCGCAGCTTGACCTTGGATCCGTACCGCTTCAGCGCTGCTGCCGGCACCTTGACGACGAGCTGCCCCTTGCCACCCGGCCGGACGACGAGCTCGACCGCCTTGGTGCGCAGGACGACCTTGGAGCCGGCCAGCAGCCGGGCCGTCCAAGAGCCGAAGCACCAGGCAGTCGCCGTCACCGGACAGCGAACCGTCACCACGATGCGACCCTTGTGCAGCTTCTGCTTGGCGGTCGGCAGCGCCACGGTGCTCGGCTTCAACCGGCGGCTGAACACGAGCAGCGACGAGGAGTCGGGGGCGAGCACCATCACGCTGCGCCCGTCCGGCGACAGGATGGTGTGGCCGGCATGGGCCAGGCCCTTGGTCGTGGTACAGCCGGATCCCGCAACACCCACGCACGAACCCACCCCGATCAGCGCACCCGTCGCCGGGTCGACCCGGTAGGCCGACAAAGAGCCGGGGGCATAGCCGCCGACGTAGGCGTTGAGTCCGTCCGGGGAGACAGCGATGCCGTACGCACCCCCGAGGCCAGCCTGGCCGCTGCACAACGCTGCCCCGCCGAAGGCGATCTTCAGATCAGTCGTGCAGGCTCCGGTGACTGGTGCCATGGCCAGCCCACCGTCCTTGTCCCGGACCAGTCGGACCACCGACGACGTCTGGGCGGCGCCGATCCAGAGGGTGTTGCCGGGGCCGGCGGTCACCCACTCCGGGCCGGCCAGCCCGAGGCCGGCGGCACAGCCGAGGATGGAGCTGACCCCGTCCCGGCCGGCGATGCAGCCGGCATCCGTGAGCCGCCCGGTCCGCACGTCACGACGCAGCGAGCTGACCGACCAGCCGTCCTGGTCGGCCTCGTACACGTAGAGGCCGTCCCTGCTAACGGCGACCCCGCCGGGCCCCTGGATGGCCCGAGAGGCGGTGCAGCCGTAGTCGGCGCGGCCGATGCAGCCGACGACGCCCAGTCGACCGGTACGGGCGTTGCGCGACAGCTCGACGACCGAAACCCCGTCCTGGGTCGAGGCATAGACGTTGCGCCCATCCGGGGAGACGGCGACGGTCTTGACCCGGCTCATCGTCTTCCCGGGGCCCTTCTTGCACCCGGTAGCCTGCCCGATGCAGCCCGCCCAGCGCAGGGCGCCGGTAGTCAGGTTGCGGGTGAACGAGACGACGGAGCCGTCACCGTAGAGCGCAGCCACCAGTCCGCGGCCATCCGGGCTGACGGTGAGGTCGGCGACCCTGGCTGAGTGCGGGATGACGGTGCAGCCGGGGATCGCCGCCGAGTAGCAGCCGGCCTTGCCCTTCAGCTGAGTGAGCTTGCCGGTGTTCAGACTGCGGGCGAAGACAGCGACCGCGCCGGGCGAACCGTCGCTGCCGACATAGACGAACTTGCCGTCCGGACTGGTCGCCGCGTATTTGGCGCCGGACATGCCCCGCGCCTTCACGCAGCCGGGCGCACTCGCCGGAGTCGCGCTGACACAGCTCACCCGCCGCAGCTGGCCGATCCCCTTGGCCTCGTGCGCCCCTGGCGCAGGAGCGGTCGCCGCACCGTCGCCAGGCGAACGCAGCGCCGCGGCCAGCTTGCGCAGGTCAAGCGCCGTCTGTACGTCGGCTGCTGCGACCACCGGGTCGGCGAGGGTCGGCTGGATGTTGGTGACGTCTGCGGTCGTCAGGTCGACCAGGTCGGACCTGACGCCCAGACCCACGGTCAACGGAGCCCCGGCCTGCGTCAGCGCAGCACCGACGTCCGGTGGCACCCCGGCACGGGCTGCCGCCTTGAGCTCGGCGGCAGTGAGGGTGACCGGAGACACCAGCGGCGCGATTGCCGCCTGCGCCGTGGCATCAAGCGCAGCCTGACCGCCAAGGACCGAGGCCCAGCGTTCGAGCAACCCGGCAGCCTCGAGCCCCCGCTGAACGGCGTTGGCGGTGTCTCCGGCATCGACCGCGGCCTCGCGCCGGGCCAGCGCCTCGTCCGCTGCCGTACCCACGGCGATCTGGTCACCTCGGTTGGCCAGGGCCGCTTGCACGGCGCTGGCGCTGCTGCCGGTCAGAGCCGCAGGGAGGCTCGGCGCCGGTGGCGGAGAGCCGACCAGCACGGCCTGGGCAAAAGGCCCGGCCGGTGCCTGAACATTGCCCAGTCCGGTTAACAGGTCAGCGTTCCAGGCGTCCCTCGCGGTTGCCGAGGCCAGGACCATGGAGGCCGCCGGGTCGACGTCGAGCAGACCGGCTGACGGCCCAGCGGCGATGTGGTCGGGACGGCTCAACAACAGCTTCGCTCGCTGCTTGGTAGAACCGGCAGAGTTCTTGCCCGCCCGCTTGTTCTTTCCCTGCGAGGACGCGTCCGGTGACTTCGGCACCGGCACCTTCCTTGGCGGCTTGTAGCGGGGAATCTGCACTGGGAACTTCTGGGAGGTCAGGTTGTTGCCGAGCCCGCAGACCGCCGACACCTGCACCGTGTAGATGTCGTTGCCCGGCCCCTGCTCCTCGTTGATGGTGAATCCCCAGTTCGCCTCCATCGGCGCGGTATAGAAAGGCACACCCCCGGCGACCGGCGTCGAGATTGAGGCGTTCAAGGTCCAGAAGGTGCAAGGAATGGTGGAGGTAGCAATCACTGCGAGAAACGCTCTGCCACCTGTTCGTTCGTGGGCGTAGGCGTCCTGAATCGTCACCTCGCCGGAGACGGCTTTCGCCGGTACAGCCGGCAGCGCGAGCAGAGCCAAGCAGAGCAAGGGAACGAGACGGCGGAGCATCGGGCCTCCCAGGCCATGGGACCCCGATCGTGGACCCCGCACGAGCGCAGACTAGCCGCGGCCGGTAGCACGCACAATGCCCCAGCGGCGCGCAGAGTACGTCAAGGCCTGGGACGGCATGTCCGGTGGCGAGGCTTCACGAGGACTTCACTGCTGCCACGAACGCATCGGCCACGTCAGGTGACGGCACCGCCACCCGGGTCCAGTCCGGGCCGAGTCCAGGGAACGTGTCGCCGCGTCGTACGGCGAATCCCCTGTCCAGCAAGCGATCCCGGAAGCCGACGCCGTCGGCCGTATGCAGGAGCAGGAAGTTTGCGCTGGCCCCCGGCGAGACGCTGACCCCCGGCACCGTACGGAGCAGCCCGGTCAGGTGATCCCTGGCTGCAGCTGTCTCGCGCGCGGCGACGGTCGCCTCCGCCAAGGCCTCGTCCGGCATGCAGGCCACGGCAGCGTGCAGCGCCGGCGTCGACACCGCCCACAGCGGCTGCTGGTCCCGCAACCGGTCGATGACTGTCGGCTCGGCCAGGACGTAGCCGATCCGCAACCCGGCAAGACCCCACATCTTGGTGAGGCTGCGTATCACGAGAAGGCCTGGTACGTCGGACATCCCGGCAAGGGACTCGGTCTCGCCGGGGACGAAGTCCATGAACGCCTCGTCCACGACCAGGGTCCGGCCGGTGCGGGCCAGGGCCCGTACGGACTCCCGAGGGTGCAGGACGCCGGTCGGGTTGGTCGGATTGCCGAGCACGACCAGATCGGCCTCGTCGTCGACATCGGGCAGCAAGAAGCCTGGAGCTGCGGCAATCGCGCGCCCGACCAGGTGGCCGGCGGCGGTCAGCGCCGCCTCCGGCTCGGTGAAGGACGGGTGTACGGCGACCGGCCGGTGCGGCGTGAACGCGCGGGCGATCAGGACGAAGGCCTCAGCCGCGCCGGCGGTGACCAGGACCTCGGCCGGATCCCTGTGGTGCCGGGCCGCGATGGCTGCCGTAGCGCCCGCAGGGTCGGGGTATCTGCGGAGGTCGGCGAACCCGGCGGCCAGGGCCGCGGCCAGCCAGGGCGACGGCGCGGCCGTACGCACGTTGACCGCGAGGTCGACCAGTCCGGGTCGCGCCTCGCGGTCGCCGTGGTGCCGCAGGTCCATGCGGACCATCCTGGCAGGCGGTAGCTCAGACCGAGACCTGGGCCGACTCCTCGATGATGGCCCGGCTACCCTCGAGCAGGGCGCCGCGCAGAAGCGCCGCCTGCTGGACGTTGACCTCGGCGGCCTCGACGAGGGCCAGGATGAGCCGCAGCTGCACCGGGGTGGTGTAGCCCGGGAAGTGGATGATCTTGAACAGCTCGCTGTACTCCTCCGCCGCCGCCGGGTCGGCGTACGCCTGCTTCAGCAGCTCGACCCGCTCGCCCAGCTGGCGCACGTGCAGGCCCTTGTCCTCGATGTGAATGGTCATCACAAACCCCCTAGTGATTCGGCAACCTGCCGTGACCAACAGAGGGCCACGCTGTCCCCCAGATACATCCGCTCAGTCGTAGTGGTGATGGTGGTGCGTCGGGTCGTCCGGGTGGTGGTGGGGCAGCTGCGGCGCGCCCACCCGGCTCTCGAAGCCGGGCAGGGCGATCCGGTAGATGCAGGTGTCGCAGCTCATCCGCACGTCGCCGGTGAGCACCTCGGTGTAGCGGTCGAGGACCAGCCGGGCGACCCGCTCGTCCGGACCGAGCACGCCCGCGACCGTGACCTCGACCTCCGGGTGCTCGGCCGCCCAGGCGAGCGCCTGCGCGCCCACCCGGTCGGGCAGGACACCCGAGAACAGGAAGTACGGGGACACCACGACCCGGCGGGCGCCCAGCAACCGGGCCCGGTCCAGCGCAACGGGCACGCCCGGGTCAGCCAGTGACACGAACGAGGTCTCGACGCTGCGGAAACCGCGTCCCTCGTACAGCAGCCTCGCCGTCTTGGCGACGTCGGCGTTCGCGTCGGGGTCGGTGGTGCCACGGCCCACGAGCACGACAGCCGTGTCGGCACGCTCGCCCGGCCTCAGCACCTCGGTGATCCGCTCGTCGAGGATCTCGAGCAGGGTGGGGTGCGGTCCGAGCGGGCGGCCGTAGCCGAACGAGAGCCCGGGCCGGCGGTCCCGTTCCCGGGCCAGCGCGGCCGGCACGTCGCCCTTGGCATGCCCGGCGCCGACGAGGACGAGGGGCACGGCGACGAGCCGCCGGTGCCCGTGGCCGTAGAGCTCGGCGACCGCGTCGGTCATCGGCGGCGAGGACAGCTCGAGGAAACCGCCCGCCACGTCGAACGGCGCGAGCTGCGCGACCAGGTCGACGAAGCTGCCGAACTCCGCGACGCCGTCGTCGCTCTTGGTGCCGTGACCGACGATGACCAGACCGGGACCGATGCTCATGTCGGCTCCTCGGTGTGGTCGGCAGGTTCGCTGTAGAGCAGCGCGTTGAGGGCCGCCGCCGCTACGGACGATCCGCCCTTCTCCGTACGGTTGCTGACGGCCGGCAGCCCGGACCCGCGCAGCGCGGCCTTCGACTCGGCCGCGCCCACGAAGCCCACCGGAAGCCCGATCACCAACGCCGGCGCCGCGTCCAGCGCGAGCAGCTCGAACAGCGCGGTGGGAGCACAGCCGATGACCCACACTGCCCCAGGGCCGACTGCGTCGAGTGCCAGACGCATCCCGGCGGCAGAGCGGGTGATCTGCCGCGCCTTGGCCAGGGCAGCGGTGCGCGGGTCGTTCAGCCAGCAGCGCGCGGCTACGCCGGTGATGCCGGCGGCGACCATCGCGACGTCGCAGACGACGGCGGCACCGCCACGCAGCGCCACCTGCGCCTGGGCGAGCGTCTCCTCGTCGCAGACCAGGTCCTCCCGGTAGCCGACGTCGGCGCTGGCGTGGATGACCCGCTCCACCACGGCCTTGGTCAATGGGGGGAGGCCGGACGTGTCCGTACGGGACCTGAGGATCGCATAGCTCTGGACCTCGATCGGGTGGACTACTCGGGTCACGGCTTGGCCTCTACTTCCCCTGCGTACCAGCGCATCCGTTCACGCAGTCGCACCACGTCGCCGATCACGGTGACGACCGGCGATGGCAGGTGGGCGTCTTCGACGGCGGCGGCGAGACCCTCGAGGTCGCTGACCACGACCCGCTGGGTGACCGTCGTCCCCCTCGCGATCGAGGCGGCGGGGGTGGTGGGACTGCGGCCGTAGCGGATCAGGGTCGCGCAGACCTCGCCGAGCGTGGACAGCCCCATCAGGACCACCAGCGTCCCGGCGCTCTGTGCGTGGGCTCGCCAGCGGATCTGCGAGGCCGGGTCGTCAGGGTCGAGGTGACCGGAGAGCACCGCGACGTCGTGGGTGATCCCGCGGTGGGTGACCGGGATCCCGGCGTAGGCGGGCACCGCAATCGCGCTGCTGACCCCGGGGACGACGTCGAACGGGATGCCGGCGGCGGCGCAGGCCAGCGCCTCCTCGCCGCCCCGGCCGAAGACGAACGGATCGCCCCCCTTGAGCCGGACGACCCTGCGCCCGGCGCGGGCGTGCTCGATCATCAGTCGCTCGATCTGGTCCTGCTGCTGGCCTGCTTTCGTTGCCCAGCCGCGCTTTCCCACGTCGATGACCAGTGCCTCCGGCCGGAGGTGGGCCAGGATCGCGCGGTCGACCAGCCGGTCGAGCAGCACCACGTCGGCCTCGCGCAGGACGTCACGGGCCCGCAGGGTGAGCAGTCCGGGGTCACCAGGACCGGCCCCGACCAGGTGTACGACCCCGAGGGCACCGGTCGGCTCAGCTGCCCTGGTGGTGCGGGGTTCTGGTTGGCTCCCGGAGACCAGGGCCTCGGCGATCTGGTCGCGCAGCGCCCTCGCCCGCGCGGGCGCTCCGCCGGCGTTGACCGCAACGACGACGTCGCCCTGCCGGTGGACGGCCGGCACCCAGGCGGCCGAGGCCTCGCGGTCGTCAGCGCGTACGCAGAAGACCCGGTCGGCGTCGGCGTCCGCGGCCACGGCGGCATTGACCGCCGGCTGGTCGGTGCACGCATGCACCAACCAGACGCCGTCGAGGTCGCCCAGGTTGTAGGGGCGCTCCGCGACCTGGAGGGCGCCGTCGTCGGCCAGCCGGCGCACATCGGCACCGATGACCGGCGCGACCACCAGCACGTCGGCCCCCGCCGCCACGAGGGCGGCCGCCCGCCGCGCCGCCACCGGTCCGGCGCCAACGACGAGGACCGGCTTGCCCTCGATCCGCAGCAACAACGGATAGGACGGGTTGGCGGTCATGCTCCTGCTCCCGCGGGATCGAGGCGGCTGATGGCGTCGACCGGGCAGATCTCGACGCACTCGCCGCAGTCGCTGCAGCGGTCCAGGACCCTGAGGGCGACCGGGTCGGGCCGGATCGCGTGGTCGGGGCAGGTGAGCAGGCAGGCACCACAAGCCGTGCAGGCGTTGGAGACGTGGTAGGTCACGCCCATCGGTAACCCCTGGGTGTGACCATCCGGCCGGCGACCTCGACGGTCTGCGAGGAACCGACGACGACGACGGTCAGCATGTCGACCTCCTCGGCCCTGACCTGGGCGAGCGTGGTCAGGACGACCCGCTCGGCGGGGCGCGAGGCGTCTCGTACGAGTCCCACGGGCGTGGCCGGCGGGCGGTGCTCGCGCAGGATCTCGAGCGCGTCGGGCAGCTGATGGTCACGGCCGCGGCTGCGCGGGTTGTAGAACGTGACCACGAAGTCGCCCTCGGCGGCTGCCCTGACCCGCCGCTCGATGGCGGGCCACGGGGTATGCAGGTCGGACAGGCTGATCGCCGCGTGGTCGTGCCCCAGCGGTGCGCCGAGGAGCGAAGCCGCGGCCAGTGCGGCGGTGATGCCGGGAACGCCGACCACGTCGAAGCTGTCGTCGGCCATCTCCAGCGCCGGGCTGGCCATGGCATAGACACCCGCGTCCCCCGACCCGATCAGGGCCACGGCGTTGCCTTCGCGGGCAAGGTCGGTGGCGGTACGGGCGCGGGCCTCCTCCTGACCGAGGCCGCTCTCGAGGACGACGGTGCCGGGGCGGATCAGGTCGCGCACCTGCACGACGTACTGGTCGAGCCCGACCACGAAGCCGCTCTGGGCCAAGGCAGCTGCCGCGCGGGGCGACAGCAGGTCCCGAGCGCCTGGCCCGAGTCCGACCAGGGTCAACAGGCCTCGCGGGCGCTTGCGGGCCACGGCGACCGTTGCCATCGCCGAGGCCTGCTTCGGCACTACCAGCTCGGCACCGGGGCCGGCGTGCAGGAGGGCGCTCGCCTCGGCCACGCTGGGGGTGCCGACGGCCTGCCGGACGGCCACCGACGGGTTGGGCACCGCGACCGCCGCCAGCAGCTCGGCGGCATAGGTCGTCAGCTGCCAACCGTGCCGGGCACAGACCTCGAGGAGCCCCTGCTCGTCGGCCTTGGCGTCCACCGTGGTGACCGCACCCACCGACAGTGCCGACAGCGCAGCGGATCCGAGCACATCGGCGACAAGGGAGTCGATCTCGTCGGCGGACGCGTTGCGGGACGCGCCGATGCCGAGGACGAGGGACGGCGGCCTGAGCACGGCGGACGGGCTGGGCAGGTCTCCCAGCACCCGGTCGGTGACGACCACGGCGGGAGCCGTCAGGTCCTCGTACGCGACCCTGCGCACGGCCAGGGCAGGCATCGGCCAGGTGCGGTCGGCGGCGAGGGTCACGTCCTCGCCGTCGAGCATCGCCCGAGCCACCGCGGCGATGTCTCCCTGGACCGGCCAGCCCAGCCGGTCGAGCGCGTTCACGCCGACGCTGTCGGTGGCTGTGGTGATGACGGGGGCAGTGCCCAGCGCCTCGGAGACCCTGACGGCCAGAGCATTCGCGTGTCCCGCGTGGGCTCCGAGCACGGAGACGGCCCAGCGGCCGGCCTCGTCGACGCAGACGACACCGGGATCGGCGTGCTTGTCGCCGAGATAGGGCGCCAGCAGCCGCACCGTGGCGCCTACGGACAGGAACGCCACGAGGCCGGTGCATTCGGCCCAGGCTTCGGGGAGCGCTGAGGACGCGGGTCCGCCGAAAACCTTGGCGTCCGGCCACAGCTCCGCCAGCCGGTCGGCATGCCGGCGACCTGCGGCCGTCGTCGCGACCAGCCCGATCACGACCGCTCCCCCCACACGACGAACACCGGGTTGGTCCCCACCAGACGGCGCGACCCGTCCGGCAGGGCGGCCAGTCGCGAGCCGGCCAGCTGGGTGCCACCCGTCGAGAAGCCTTGCTGGTCAAGCACGTCGAGCGCAGGCCCTACGCGCTCGATCGCCGCGAGGGCCGCCACGACCCTGGTCGGGTGACCGACCTTGAGGGCCGCTTCGAGGACAGGAACGCCACCGCCGCCGAGGAAGACGGCATCCGGGTCGCGCAGCCCGGTCAATGCTTCGGGCATGCGCCCCTGCACGACGTCGACGGTGACCCCGAACCGGCGGGCGTTGGCCGCGATCCGCTGACATGCAGCGGGTTCCCGCTCAACAGCGACCACGTCGGCCCCGAACCGGGCGCACTCGACCGCCACCGACCCGCTGCCGCTGCCGAGGTCCCAGACCACCCTGCCGGTGCGCGGCGCGAGGCGGGCGAGCACGAGGGCGCGCACCTCGGCCTTGGTCACCATGGAGTCGCGGTGGTCGAAGTCGTGCTCCGGCAGGGCCCAGCCGTCAGGGACCTGCTCACCCCCTGCGATCCAGCCGCGGGCGCTGTCCGTCCCGGCGGCGAGGACCAGGACGACCGAAGGCTGGTCCCAGTCACGCTGTGCGGCCGCCTCGGGACTGACCCGGACGACCGACTCCCCGTCCGTACCAAGGGAAGTAGCCACGACGAAGGTCCGCGCTGCCCCGGCCAGCGCAGCTCCTAGCTCGGCCGGCCCCGAGCCGGGAGCGGTCAGGACGGCGACCTTGGGATGTGCCCGGCAGGCCGCGGCCACCGGCCCCATCGGCCGGCCGTGGGCGCTGACCACGACCGCGTCGTCCCACGCCAGTCCGGCCCGCGCGAACGCCTGAGCCACCGAGGAGACGGCGGGCAGGACCCGGGGCTGCAGACCTCGGTCGCGGAGGGCCCGTACGATGCCGAAGAAGCCGGGGTCCCCACTGGCGAGCACGACGCTCTGGCCCTGGTCTGCAACCAGGGCGTCGAGTGCTGCCGGCAGGTCTCCCATCTCGACAACCCTTGCGGCTGCGGGGATCCCGACCTGGTCGAGGTGTCGTCGCCCACCGACGACCAATGCGGCCCCGGACAGCGCGACCTTGGCCTCGGCTCCGAGCCCACTGCCGTCCAGCCCGATCACGGTGACCTCTGCGGTCATGCGGCCCACCGGCCCGTGCCCGCGACCACTGCCCGGCCCTCGAAGTCGACCATGACCACCTCGGCTGCCAGCCGGGCCTCGCTGAACGCCTCCAGCACAGCGGCGACGCGGGCACACAGCAGGTCGCCGCAAGCACGGAGAATGCCTGCCTGCGACCACATCTCGTAGGCGTGCCGGGCCGAGTTGGCCCCTCGTACCGCGTCCACCGTGGCCGCGTCCCCGCCGGCGGAGGCGGTCAGCGCTGCAAGCAGCTCGGGGTCGACCTTGGAGCGGGTGTAGTGCGTCATCAACACGCCGGATGCGAGCTTGGTCAGCTTGCCGACCATGCCGACGAAAACCACCTCGGCCAGGCCGCGCTCGACAGCGCGCTGCAGAGCCGCCCCGGTGAAGTCGCCGACCTCGACGAAGCAGACCTCTGGCAGGTCGGGCAGCAGCCGTACGGCCGCCTTCTCGGTCCGGCCGCCCGTGGACAGGACCAGCGTCCGCTCCCCCTGGGCTGCCATCACGTCGACCGCCTGGACCACGCTGGCCCGCCAGGAAGCCGTGGAGAACGGCCGGACAATGCCGGTCGTGCCGAGGATCGAGATGCCGCCGATGATGCCGAGCCGGCGGTTGGTGGTCTTGCGGGCCATCACCTCGCCACCGGGTACGGAGACGGTCACCTTGACGCCGCGGGTGCTCAGGTCGACCACCTCGGCGACGTTGGCGGCGATCATCCGGCGGGGCACCGGGTTGATGGCCGGCCCGCCCACCTCGAGACCGAGCCCTGGTTTCGTGACCGTGCCCACGCCCTTGCCGCCCTCCAGCAGCAGGCCCGGTGGCTTGGCCCAGGAGACGGTCGCGGTGAGGTGTGCGCCGTGCGTCACGTCGGGATCGTCGCCGGCGTCCTTGACCACCACGGCCGTCACCGACCCGTCCGTCGATCGGACGCAGCTGTCGACGGCGAACGGCACCCGGGTGCCGGCGGGCAGCACGACCTCGACCGTCGTCGGCGCCTGTCCGGTCGAGAGCATCATGACCGCCGCTCTGGCGGCGGCGGCGGTGCAGGTGCCAGTGGTCCAGCCGGTGCGCAGAGCCTCGGGCCGGACCTTCATGGTGCGCGGCAGGTCGGGGTCACGCAGCTCCGGCAGGTCGGGGAGGTCGGGGGCTGTCATCCGTCGGCCGCCCGTGAGGCACGGAGCTGCTGACGGGCCAGCGGATCTGCCCGCCGGTGCTCGTGGAAGTGACCGGGGTGGTAGAGGTGCGAACGGGTGCCTTGTGCCCCGCGGAGGGCGGGCCCGACGAGGACGAGCGTGTGCTTGTAGAGCTTGTGCTCCTTGAGGGTGGCCTCGAGGTCGGCCAGCACGCAGCGGACGATCAGCTCGTCCGGCCAGGTGGCCTGGTAGGCGACCACGCACGGCGTCTGCCCGTCGTAGCCGCCGGCGAGCAGCTCGTCCTGCAGCTGCCTGCCTCGTGCCGCGGACAGGAACAGGGCCATCGTCGTGCCGTGCCGGGCGAACTCGCGGACCTTCTCCCGCGGCGGCATCGGCGTCTTGCCGCCTTCGAGGCGGGTGAGGATCACCGACTGCGCAACTTCGGGGACGGTCAGCTCGAGCTGTTCGATCGCGGCGACGGCGGTGAAGGCGGAGACCCCTGGCACGACCTCGGTCTCGAGCCCCATCCCACGGCAGCGCTCGATCTGCTCGATGACGCCGCCCCACAGCGCGGGGTCACCGGAGTGCACCCGGGCGACCAGCAGGCCGTCGTCGGCCGCGCGCTGGTAGAAGGGCAGGATGCCTTCGAGCGGGTGGAGTGCCGAGTCGACGATCTCGGCGCCCGGCTTGACCTCGGCCAGGACATCCTCGTGGACCAGGCTGCGGGCCCAGATGACGATGTCGGCCTGCGCGATGACCCGGGCGCCGCGCACGGTGATGAGGTCGGCAGCTCCGGGGCCGGCCCCGACGAACACAACCTTGCCGGTCACAGCCGGCCTCCGCGGCCTGTGCGTTTGGCCGGCACCAGCAGCGTCGACAGGTAGTGGGCGGGCCCGATGTGCTCAGCGGCGTGCTGCACCTGCTCGCCGTCGAGGCCCAGCCGGGCCCCGTACACCGCCTCCTCGATCCGGCCCGCCCGGCGCACCACGTCGAGGACCGCCTCGAAGCTGCGGCCGCCCTTGTAGGCGACCACGGTGTCGAACGTGGCCAGCGCCTGTGCCAGGACCTGCTCGCCCGCGGTGAACGGCAGCAGCGCGAGCGTCTCGGTGCCCTCGACGAGGACCGTGCCACTGCGGGCTGCGAGGTCCTGCATTGCCGTGATACCAGGCACTGTGGAGATCTCTACCTCGGGAACCAGGTCGCGTACGGTGCCGGCGAGGTAGGTGAACGTGCTGTAGACGTTGGGGTCGCCGATGGTGGCGAACGCCGCTGTGCCGTGCCGCAACGCCTCGGCCACCTCGGCCCCTGCCCGGTCCCAGGCCGTGTTGCGGGCATCGTCGTCGTGGATCGCGAACCTCAGCCTGCGCACGCTGGACCCGTCGACATAGGCGAGCACCGTCGCCTCGGCCCGGCCGACCTCACCGGTGTCGGTCACCGGCACGAACACCACCGCCGCCTCGCGCAGCTCGCGGACCGCCTTGACCGTGACCAGCTCTGGGTCGCCAGGACCCACGCCGACGCCGACCAGCCTCATGCTGCCACCGTCCGGGCGGCCTGCAGCAGGGCGGCCGGCACGCCCGGCAGCCCGGTCCAGTGCAGGTGCAGGTAGGAAGCGACCAGCCGCTCCTCGGCGAACCCGGCCGGCCGGCCGTCGACCAGGAACGCCGGCTCCTCGCCGGCTCCGGGCAGGCACTGGGTGCGGTGGAACTCGTGACCTCGTACGGCAACTCCGGCCAGCAGGCCGGTCGCCCCGACCGCCTCGCGGTAGCCGAGGGTCAGCCGCGTCGTCATCGCGGCATCGGTCGCCAGCCGGCCGGTCATGGGCACGCCGTCGAGGGTACGCGCCAGGTAGAGCAGGCCCGCACACTCGGCGTAGACCACCCCCGCGAAGTCCCGTACGGCATGTAGCAGTGGCCGCTGGTCGGCCAGGGCCGGCACATGCTCCTCGGGAAAGCCGCCGCCGATCACCAGGATGTCGGTCCCTGTGGGCAGCTCGGTGTCGGTGAGCGGGTCGAACCCGACCACGCGCGCCCCTGCCGCTTCGAGGATCTCGGCGTGTTCGGCGTACTCGAAGCTGAACGCCTCGCCACGGGCCACGGCGACGGTCAGCCCGCGCCCCCCATCACCGGCAACCTCAGGCTGCCAGGCCTCCGCGTCGACCGCCTCGGCCGTCCGCGCCAGTGCGGCGACGGCGTCCAGATCGACCGAGCGGGCGACGATGTGCTGGGCCGCGGCGACCATGGCGAGGGCTGCTTCGGCCCGCTCCGCCACTGGTACGAGGCCGAGGTGCCGACTGGGGGTGACCAGGTCGCCGTGCCGCCGGATGACCCCGAGGACGGGGATTGCCTGCGGGGCAAGGGAAGTGCGGAGCATCTCCTCGTGGGCGTCGGAGCCGACCATGTTGAGGATGACGCCGGCCACCCGTACCCGCGGGTCGTAGGTGGTGAAGCCGTGCACCAGCGCTGCGACGGACCGGGACATCGAGCGGGCGTCGACGACGAGGATCACCGGAGCGCCGAGCAGGACCGCGACGTGGGCGGTGGAGGCCTCGTCGGTGCCGCGACGACCGTCGAAGAGCCCCATCACGCCCTCGACCACGGCGATGTCAGCGCCAGTGGACCCGTGCGCGAGCAGCGGAGCGATCCGGTCGGCTCCGGACAGGTAGGGGTCGAGGTTGCGGCCCACCCGCCCGGCCGCGAGCCCGTGGTAGGACGGGTCGATGTAGTCGGGTCCGACCTTGAACGGCGCCACCCGGGAACCGCGGGCCCGCAGCGCCGCCATCACGCCGATGGCGACGGTGGTCTTGCCGCTGCCGGAGGACGGCGCGGCGATCACCAACCGGGGGGGCAGACTCACCACTCGATCCCCCGTTGCCCCTTCTCGCCGGAGTCGAACGGGTGCTTGACCTTGGCCATCTCGGTCACGATGTCGGCGGCGGCGATGATCTCGGCCGGGCAGCGCCGGCCGGTGATGACGACGTGCTGCGTGCCCGTACGGTTCGCGAGGACGTCGAGGACCTCGTCGACGGAGACCCAGCCGCGGGCCATGACGTAGGTGAACTCGTCGAGGATCAGCAGCTGGTAGGTCCCGGCGGCGATGGCGGCCTTGACGTCGTTCCAGCCATCCTGGGCGAGCTGCTCGGACGTGGCTTCCTCGCGCTGGATCCAGGACCAGGACGACCCCATCTTGTGCCAGGAGATGCCGAGCGCCTCGGCCGCCTTCTCCTCGCCGACCCGCCACTTGCTCGACTTCACGAACTGGAAGACGATGACCGGCCAGTCCTGCGCCCAGCCGCGCAGCATCAGCCCGAATGCCGCGGTGGACTTGCCCTTGCCGTCGCCGGTGTGCACGATCAACCGCGGCTTGGCCCGCCGCGTGCGGGTGGTGAGACCGTCGGCCGGCACGACGTCCGGCTTGCCCTGCGGCATCAGGCGGCCCGCCCGGTCATGGACTGGACCAGCCCGGTGAGCTGGGCTGCCACGAGCTGGTCGAGCCGCAGGCACGGGGCGCCGAGATGCCCGGCGAGGTCGGCGGCCAGGCCCAGCCGGACGTGCCCGTCGTCGGCGTCGACCACGACCGATGCGACCCGCTGCCGGGCCAGCCTCGATGCGGCAGCCCGCGCTGCGTCGACCGGCGAAGGCCCGCTGGTGGCCTTGCCGTCCGTGACGACGAGCAGCAGCGGACGACGGCGGGGGTCCCGTACCCTCTCGACGGCCAGCAGCTCACCGCACCGGGCCAGCCCGGCGGCGAGCGGGGTGCGGCCACCGGTGGGCAGCTCGGACATCCGGCGGGCAGCGGCGTCGACGCTCGAGGTCGGCGGCAGCACCACGGTCGCTTCGTGCCCGCGGAAGACCACGAGCCCGACCTTGTCCCGGCGTTGGTAGGCATCGGTCAGCAAGGACAGGACCGCACCCTTGACCGCGCTCATCCGCTGCCGCGCCGCCATCGACCCCGACGCGTCGACGCAGAACAGCACCAGGTTGCCCTCACGGCCCTCGCGGACGGCCTCGCGCAGGTCGTCGCGGCGCAGCTCGAGCCGTGAACCTGCTCGGCGTCCCCGCTCGAGTTGATGCGGGGCCGCGGCGCGTACGGTCGCCATCAGGTGCAACGGGCCGGGGTGGCCGCGCGGAACCCGGTCGCCGGTGAGCCGGCCACTGCTGCCCTCGGCCCTGCTCCGCCGCCCGGCGACACCCGACTCGTGGTTGCGGCCGGGCACCCGCAGCTCGATCGGCCGGAAGGTCGCGCCCATGGCCGACGTGGACTCACCGCCACCGCCCTGGTGCTGCCGGCTCTCGCCCTCGGCCGCCTCGGGCCCGTCGGCGGACCCCTGCTCGGTTGGCGGCGCCCCACCACCGCCATCGGGATCCGGCTCCGGCTCGTCCCCTGCTTGCTGAGCCCGTTCGAGTGCCTCGTCCAGCCGGGACTCGTCCAGCCCCGGCTCCTCGAACGGGGTGCGGCGGCGACGGTGCGGAAGGGCCAGCAGCACCGCCTGCCGTACGTCGTCCGTGGTCACCTCGTACCGGCCGGCCCACGCAGCCAGGGCGATCGCGGCCCGCGCTGTCACCAGGTCCGCCCGGAGCCCGTCGACGTCGAAGGCCGCGCAGACCGTGGTGATCTCGCGCAACGCGTCGTCGCCGAGGGTGACCGATGTCAGCCGCGTACGGGCGCCGGCGATCCGGGCCGCGAGGGCGGCCTCGTCCTCGGCGAAGCGCAGCACGAACGCCTCAGGGTCGGCCTCGAACGCGAGCCGGCGCCGGACGACCTCGGCCCGCTCGGCCGGCTCGCGGCTCGCCCTGACCTCGACAGTCAGCCCGAACCGGTCCAGCAGCTGCGGCCGCAGCTCGCCTTCCTCGGGGTTCATGGTGCCGACCAGAAGGAACCGCGAGGCATGCCGTACGGACACGCCCTCGCGCTCGACGTAGGCAGTGCCGAGTGCTGCAGCATCCAGGAGCAGGTCCACCAGGTGGTCGTGCAGCAGGTTGACCTCGTCGACGTAGAGCACACCGCGGTGGGCAGCGGCCAGCAGGCCGGGCTCGAAGGCCTTGACGCCCTCGGTGAGCGCCCGCTCGATGTCCAGCGACCCGGCCACCCGGTCCTCGCTCGCACCGACCGGCAGCTCGACCAGCCGGGCGTCGCGGACATCGACGCCGACGTCGCCGGTATCGCTGAGGTGCGGCCCGTCCGGGCAGAGCGGGTCGGGGACCGCCGGGTCGCAGGAGAACCGGCAGCCGGCGACCACGTCGACGCGCGGCAGCAGGCCGGCAAGCGCGCGCACGATGGTCGACTTCGCGGTCCCCTTCTCGCCACGTACGAGAACTCCACCGACGGCTGGCGAGACAGCGTTGATCAGCAGGGCGAGGCGCAGGTCCTCGAGGCCCACCACGGCCGTGAACGGGTACGACGGCACGGGGGCCAGCCTCCCTCGGGGTGTCCACGCCCCGGGTCGAAGGGACGACGGGGCAGTCTCTGGCTCCCGGGAACTCCCGGTCACAGTGGCGGGACCGCGCCGGGATCGCACCGGCTTCCTGCTGATCCGTCATGGGTCGATCGCTTGCGGGTGCCCATGCTAGCGAACCGGGCCGGATCCCCGCAGGGCGCGGGACCTGCGGGCTGGCGAGGGCAGGTCGCGCCGGAGGGATTACGGTAGAAGCCGGACGAAAGGAGCGGACGTGCGCTACCGCAGACTAGGACGCCTCGAGCACCAGAGCTCGGTGCTGATCTATGGCGCCGCCGCGCTCGGTGAGGTGTCGCAGGACACCGCCGACGCCTCGGTGCAGCTGGCGCTCGACGCCGGCATCAACCACCTCGATGTGGCGGCCGGCTACGGCGATGCCGAGCTGAGGCTCGGCGCGCTGATGGAGGGCATCCGGGACCGGGTGTTCCTCGCCACGAAGACGGGCGAGCGGACGTACGACGCCGCGTGGGCCCAGATCAACACCTCGCTCGAGCGGCTGCGGACCGACCGGGTCGACCTGCTCCAGCTGCACGCCATCGGCGACCTCGTCGAGCTGGACAAGGTGTTCGCCGAGGACGGGGCGCTGCGGGCTGCCGTACGAGCCCAGGAAGAGGGACTGGTCGGCGCCGTCGGGATCACCGGGCACGGCCATGAGGCGCCGGCGACCCATCTCGAGGCGCTGCGCCGCTACCCGTTCGCCACCGTCCTGACGCCGTGGAATCCGGTGCTCGCCCGGCGTGAGGACTACGCCGCTGACTTCTGGGCGCTGGTCGCCGAGGTCGAGCGGCAGGACGTAGGGCTGATGACGATCAAGACGGTGGCGCGGCGCAACTGGCCGGCCGGGGACGAGCAGACCTACGCCACCTGGTACGAGCCGTTCGAGGACGAGACGCCGATCACCGCGGCGGTGAGCTGGGCCTTGTCGTTCCCGCAGATCACCGGCATCGCGACCGCCGGCGACGTACGGCTGCTGCCGGCCCTGCTCCGGGCCGAGGAGGCCTCGACGCAGATCAGCAGGGACCAGGCCGAGGAGATGCTCGCGCCGGCCTTCGCCGACCCGGCCTACTCCTCGCCGTTCATCGCGATGCCCTGGTAGCTGCTAGGGGATGTCGCCTAGCTCGTCAGGGCCGTGGGAGGTCGTCACCAGCGTCGGCGCACGGTGGCCTTTGTGCCGGTCACCAAGCTCTCCGCCGGCACGTCGTCGGCCACGATCGCCCCGGCGGCGACCACGGCGTCGCGCCCGATGCTGACACCGGGCAGGATCGTTGCCCCCGCGCCGATCCACACGTTCTCCGCCACGTCGATGGGGGCACCGGTGAGGTACAGCCTGCGCTCGGCCGGGTCGACCGGGTGACCACCGGTGATGAACGTGGCCTTCGGACCGATCATCACGCGCTCGCCGAGCCGGATTCCGGCGTAGTCCAGGAACGTGCAGCCCTGGTTGATGAACACGCCTTCGGCAAGGTCCAGGCGGAGCCCGTGGTCCGTGTAGAACGGCGGGTAGATCGTGACCCTCGCGGGGAGGGGCCGGCCCAGGATCTGCTCGAACAAGGCGGCTTTACCCGCCTCGTCCTCGAAGGGCAGGACGTTCAGCCGCGAGGTGAGCTCGGTGACCAGCAGGACCCTCTTGGCCATGGCCTGGAACTCGGGGCTATGAATGCGCATGAGACGGCCGCCGGACATTCCACGATCCTCTCCCACGCGTTACGAACGATTGGGAGGCACGCCTCAGGCGAAGGGGACGAGAGTGCCCCTCCCGCTGATCGGGCTCCAGTTCTCAGCGGTGACCGCGAGCTTGGTCTTGGCCTGCTTGCGCGGGATCACGACGGCCAGCTGGCGCTGGGCCACCGTCCGGATCGCGCTGTAGCGGCCCTGGGCTACGCCGCCCTCGCTGTACCGGTCGTCCGGGCTGTTGACGTTCCAATAGACCCCCGCGGCGAGCTCCTGCGCGGTCGAGGTCTCGAGCCGGACCACCTTCGTCGAGGTGAGGCACAGGGCGCCGATCTTGCTGGCGAAGCAGATCGGCGCCAGGTGGGTGGAGCTGAACGTCTCGTGGGTGTCCACTGCCTGGGCCGCCGGGAGCGAGAGCCGGGACCTCCACAGGGAGTTGTACGCCCACGCTGCAGACGGCTTGCCACCCCTCGCGGCAATGCCCTGCGCCTTGAGCAGGGCCGGGTACATCGCCTTCGGGGTCACTGCCAGGGTGGACGGTGCCAGGTCCGGGAGGTAGCCGTCCTTGCCGACCGTGATCGCCGGGACGGCCGCCGGAGCGAACGACACGGCAGCCGACAGCTTCCATCGGGAGGATGCCGAAGCACGTTGGAAGACCAGTGCCACGGTGTCCTTGGACGCCGGCTGGCCGGCCGACTTCCCGTGGGTGAGGGCCAGGAACCGCGCGGGGTAGTGCGTCTGGCGCGGCAGGTAGATCCGGGTGCCCACATAGCTGAAGGGCCGGTACGGCGGGAAGCCCACGAGCTTGGAGATCCGGAAGTCGCCGTCATCCGCCACCCGGGCGGCGCCGGTCTCGACCGTGTCCTGCAGGGCCGTGTTGTAGTCGAGGTCGGCCTTGTTCAGCGTCCTGGCCACCGAGCCGACGACCGCCAGCGCCTGCGCCGGGGTGACGACGACCTTGGCCGGTGCTGCTGCCTGGGCCGCGGAGGCGCCGATCGAGGTGAGGGCGGACAGTGCGACGGCGGTGGTCAGGGCGGCGAGAGCACGCGTGGGTGAAGGCATTGCAAGACCCTACCGGTGCCCGTGCCCGAAACGACGATCATGCCCCTACGGTCAGCGCGGGGTGCGACCGATATACGTGGCGTGCTCGAGCTGCTGGCCTTCGCCCTCCTCGCCGCCGGCGCCGTCGTCGCCGGTCGATGGTGGCTGCACCGGGTCGACGCCATCGGCCGCAAGGTGGCGCTGCCCTGGTCGGCCTGGATGCTGCCGCTGCTCGGCTGCATCGTCGCCATCCCGGTTGTGAGGCACCACAACGAGGAGACCCGGCTGAGCCATGCGGCGTCCGTGCTGTCGGGCACCAAGGCGACCGTCCACTGCCAGAGCGGCACCGGGGAGTGGGTGGACGTCGGCAACGAGCTGGGCTTCGTGAAGTACGGCCCGGACGGGGTCCCCGAGCACTCCACCCTGATAAAGCACGCGCAGTGCGGACTGTTGGCGTCCTACCTCGGTGGGGGCCGCGACCACCCCAGCCTCGACGAGATCACCGCCGTGCACGTGCTCACCCACGAATCCATGCACATCTCCGGCATCACCAACGAGGCCCAGGCCGAGTGCGCTGCCGTCCAGCGCGACTACCAGACGGCGATGCTGCTCGGCGCCAACGACCGGCAGGCGCAGTTCCTGACCCGGGCCTACTGGCACGGCGTCTATCCGTACATGCCGGACGACTACCGCACCTCGGACTGCAGGGCCGGCGGCCGGCTCGACGAGGGCCAGCCGAACGCGCCTTGGGCCTTC
Source organism: Frankiales bacterium (assembly GCA_033851545.1). Lineage (GTDB taxonomy): Bacteria > Actinomycetota > Actinomycetes > JAWWOL01 > JAWWOL01 > JAWWOL01. The sequence continues at coordinate 46,205 of JAWWOO010000079.1, forward strand.
TCTTAGGTCCGGCCATACCGCGCCATGCTGACCACCCCTCCCGTACGCGACCACGGAAGCCGACCTCTGCGCTGACAGCTCACCGCCTGATAGGTACGGCAGCAGGGCGAGGGGTGTACACAAGGTGGGTGCGGCTCGGCACCGGACGTCAGGACCAGGAGGGAATTGGCATGTCGCAACCGGTCGTGCACTTTGAAGTCATCGGCAAGGATCCGCAGCGGCTCCGGGACTACTTCGGCGAGCTGTTCGGGTGGGAGTTCGACACCCCTTCACCGGTGGCCTACGAGGTGTCCGAGCCGGGAAGCTACGGGTTCGTGGATCTCATCACTTCCGCGGATGGCACAGGCATCCGCGGTGGAGTCGGAGGTGGACCCGGTTACGCCAGCCATGCTGTCTTCTACGTGGCTGTTCCTAACGTCGAGGCGGCCTTGCAGCGCGCGGAAAGCCTCGGAGGCGCACGGGTGATGGGCCCGGCGACGTCACCGAGCGGCCTTGTCGTCGGTCACTTCACGGACCCTGAGGGCACGCTCATAGGCGTCGCCGGCGTCGAGTAATTCTTCAATGTCTCCAGGGGATGTGCCTTCGGGGCCGGAAACTGTCGTACCCCTGCTCTAGTGTCCTTGGTATGGACGACGTGACCGCTACCGATTGGGCTGAGGCCCCGTGGTGGCTGAACGCTGTCGCCGAGACGGACACCGTGGGCTGCCCGGAAAAGTGGGCCGAGACGGCCGAGCTGAGTCCGTTGTCGGTGCCGGAAACCCTGCTGGCGATCGGCGCGGCCGGCCCCGGCCCGGAGGCGGCCCGGCTGCTGGTGTCGTTGCGCGGGCAGCCGCTGACCGACGAGCAGAAACTCACGGTGGTGCAGCTGTGGCAGCCGCAGCTGGCCTGGACGACCGCCGCGGAACAAGCCGCGCTGC
>JAWWOO010000094.1:0-12272 GCA_033851545.1 Frankiales bacterium
TCGGCCCTCAGGGCACCCGGCTGCGCTCTGTCGGCACCAACTCGCGCAAGCACATCGAGGCGCTGCTCGGCACCAAGGTCTACCTCGACCTGCACGTCAAGGTCGCCAAGGACTGGCAGCGCGACCCAAAACAGCTGCGAAAGCTGGGTTTCTGACCGCAGGGCAGGCCAAGGCCCTCCGCCGGATTCTCCAGCGCTGACGACCTCCTGGACCTTTCCGGCCGGGACTCTGCGTTGCCCGCGATCTACGGGCAACGCAGAGTCTCCGGAGCAACAGCTCCCGACCGGAGGCCGACCCTGCGCATGTCACACGCACACGCGCCACCGGGACGGGTGACAATGCAGGGGTGACCCTCTACCGAGACGACGGCGTCGTGCTGCGCGTGCAGAAGCTCGGTGAGGCCGACCGGATCATCACGATCCTGACCCGGCGCACCGGGCGGGTCCGCGCCGTGGCGAAGGGCGTCCGGCGGACCAAGAGCAAGTTCGGCGCCGGCCTCGAGCCGTTCAGCCACGTCGACTGCCTGCTCTACGCCGGACGCGAGCTCGACATCGTGACCCAGGCCGAGATCGTGACCCCCTTCGGCAGCGACATCGTGACCGACTACGGCCGCTACACGGCAGGGACGGCGATGCTCGAGACCGCCGAGCGGCTCACCGCCGAGGAGCGCGAGCCCTCGATGCGGCTCTTCCTGCTCCTCGTCGGCGGGTTGCGCTCACTCGCCGAGGGTGCCCACGAGCCCGTACTCGTCCTCGATGCCTTCGTGCTGCGCGCGCTGTCGGTCTCCGGGTACGAGCCGTCATTGGACACCTGTGCCCGCTGCGACATGGAGGGCCCGCACCGCTACTTCGCGCCGTCCGCCGGTGGGGTGGTCTGCGCTGGCTGCCGTCCGGCCGGCGCGGTGACGCCGTCGCGGGAGTCGATGGACCTCATCGCCGCCCTGCTCGGGGGTGACTGGGCCAGTGCGGACGCCAGTGAGCTCCGGCACCGGCGCGAGGGCAGTGGCCTGGTCGCGGCCTACCTGCAATGGCACCTCGAACGCGGGTTGCGCTCGCTGTCGCTGGTGGAGCGGGCGTGAGCCCTCGGTCGCACCGGCAGTACCGGCCGCCGACCCCGCACCCCTCCGGTGCCCAGCCCCCGCCCATCCCCAGGGAGCTGCTGCCCCGCCACGTCGCGATCGTGATGGATGGCAACGGCCGCTGGGCCAAGGCGCGCGGGCTGCCCCGTACCGAAGGGCACACGCGCGGCGAAGCGTCCCTGTTCGACGTCGTCGAGGGCGCGCTGGAGTCCGGCGTCGGCTGGCTGTCCGCCTACGCGTTCTCGACCGAGAACTGGAAGCGATCGCCTGAGGAGGTCCGTTTCCTCATGGGCTTCAACCGCGACGTCATCCGGCGGCGCCGGGACGAGATGCACGAGCTCGGCGTACGGGTCCGGTGGGCGGGGCGCCGTCCGCGGCTGTGGCGCTCGGTGATCCACGAGCTCGAGATCGCCGAGGAGCTCACCCGCGACAACGACAAGCTGACGCTGACGATGTGCGTCAACTACGGCGGCCGGGCCGAGATCGCCGACGCTGCCGCCGCGATGGCCCGTGAGGTCGCCGCCGGCCGGCTCGACCCGTCGCAGATCACCGAGAAGACGCTGGGCCGCTACCTCGATGAGCCCGAGATGCCGGACGTCGACCTGTTCGTACGGTCCTCGGGTGAGCAGCGGACGTCGAACTTCCTGCTGTGGCAGTCCGCGTACGCCGAGATGGTGTTCCAGGACACGCTGTGGCCCGACTACGACCGCCGGGCGTTCTGGCGTGCGCTCGAGGTCTACGCGAGCAGGGACCGGCGGTACGGGGGAGCCATCCCCAACGAGGTGGCCCCACCCGTACAGCCCTGAGCGGTGGCTATGGCGCGACGCCGAGGCGGGCGAACGACTGCTTGAACGTCGGCCACGGTGCCTTGCCGAGCGGGTTGTTCAGCTTCCAGACGAAGATCTTGCCGACGTTGAGCGCACCGGGCTTGGTGGTCGCTGCCACGATCCAGGTCTGGTTGCCGACCTGGGTGACGGTTGGACTCCCGACGAACGCACCGGGCTGGTAGCCGTAGGTCCCGTACACGTGCTTCTTCACCAGCGAGCCACCGACCTTGTCGTAGACGACGATGCTCAGCTCGTTGCCGACGACGATGTCCATCTTGCCGTCGTTGTTGACGTCTGCGATGGCGGCGTTGGCGCGGTAGCTGATCGGGCAGGTGTGCCAGCTGCCGGCGAGGCAGGTGCTGGCGGTGATCTTGCCGGCCCGGTTCATCACGTGCAGGATGCCGTCGTTGCTGACGTAGACGATGTCCTTCTTGCCGTCACCATCGACGTCACCGATCGACGGGGAGGCGGTGACCTCTTCCTTCTGCGCGGAGGGGAAGCCCTGGATGCTGTGCCCGCCGGAGGTGAACGCGAGGACGCGGCGGCCGGTGCTGAAGGGCATCGCGCCGGTGCCGACCACGACCTCCTTCTTCCCGTTGCCGAACAGGTCGACGATCGCCGGGGAGGACCAGATCACCTGCGGCTCCCACTTGGGCCAGCCCTTCTGCCACTTGCCGTCGTGGCGGAGTACGCCGACGTAGCCGCCCGGGTGCTTGTAGCAGTCCTGGCCCTTGACGCCGGCGCAGTCGTAGCCGAAGGCGATCTCGGGCCAGCCGTCACCGTCGATGTCGGCGACCGCGGGGCTCGACCAGACGGTGTCCTTGAGGAAGACCGGGAAGCCGGGCAGCTCCTTGTGGGTGCCCTTGCCGCTCCACACGTGGATGTGGTGGTCCCAGCTGGTCTCGACGATGTCGAGCTTGCCGTCCTTGTTGATGTCCGCGACGGCGGGGGTGGCGAAGTCGCCAGGCTCGTGCACGCCGTCACCGGTGTTCTTGTGGAAGATCACCTTGTTGCCGAGGGACGGCGTGAAAGCCCAGACGTTGCCGGCCGTGTTCGCGGTGACGATGTCGAGGCGGCCGTCCTTGTTCAGGTCGACGATGACCGGGGAGGCCTGGACGGCCCCCGCGCCGGTGTTGAACGACCAGAGGCGGGTGCCGTCGAGCGCCCAACCCTGGACGGTGCCGTCCGGGAAGCCGTCGACGACCTCCATGGCGTGGTTCGGGCCGACCGCGGCCACCGCCGGGGAGGAGTAGTGCGACGCGGTGATGTTCTTGCCGTACCAGTGGGGGGACCCCGGGGTCTGGAGCACCATGTCCGGCTGGGTCGCGGCGCCGGCCTCGGCGCGGGCGGCCGGCGTGGACACGTGCGTACCGTTCACCGACGGGACGAAGGCGAAGCCGGCGGCGAGCGCGGTCAGCAGCACGCTTGCGCTGCGCAGGGTTGTGGCCATGACGCGAGGTCCTCCTGATCCGGTGCCGCGGTCGTGCAGCACTCGTACCAGAGTCATTCGGCTTTTCAACTCGCTTACTGGAACCTTGCAGACCCTGACTTGGCGGCTACGAAAGGCTATCTGCGACTTTTACGTCAGTTTGTAGACCGCGAAGGCGACCACGCCGGCCAGGATGACGAGCCGTACCAGCCGCAACGGTGCTGGTACGGACGGCCAGGCCAGATAGCTCAGCAGGCCCAGCACGGCTGCGCTGACCAGCAGCAGCACGGCGCCGAAGACGCCCGGCAGCACCAGTCCGCCTCCGAACACCAGGACCATCACCAGCGGAGGGATGATCCGCGGGAGGTGGGCCAGCCAGACGATGACGAGGGCCGACCGGCGCTCGATCCGGGTCCGGACCGGCCCGGCGTCGGGGGTCATGAACGGCGACAAGCTCACACGCGTTGCTCCTGTCGGGTTCGGCGGGTGGGACGATCCTGCCAGAAGCCCACCGCCCCTCCAGGAGTGCCCGTGCTGGTCGTCACCCGTTTCCACGTCCCCACCCCGGATGGTGAGGCATTCCTGGCCGATGCCGGGCGCGCGCTGGCGGCGCTGGCCTCGTGTCCCGGCTACCGCAGCGGCCGGGTCGGCCGGGCGGTCGAGGACCCGCTGGCCTGGATCGTGCAGACGGAGTGGGACGGGGTCGGCGCCTACCGCAGGGCGCTGTCCGCGTACGAGGTCAAGGTGCACGCCGCGCCGTTGCTCGGGCGGGCCTTGGACGAGGCGAGCGCGTACGAGGTCCTGCTCGCGGACGGTCTCGACCCGGTGGGCGAGGGCACCAGCGCCAGGGCCGCGGATGCGGACACCGCAGGCCCGGGGCGGGCGGTCAGCTGAGGGCCGGCTCGGCGGCCACCATGTCGAGACGCCGCATGCCCAGCGCGTCGTAGACCTTGGCAGCGGCCAGGTTGCCGCCGTAGTGCCACAGCGCCGCCAGTCCCTCGCGCTCGACCAGCCGGTCGAGCGTCCACCCGGTGATCCGCCGGCCAAGGCCTTGTCCGCGCAGCTCGGTCCGGGTGGTGATCGCGGCGACGAACCCGACGCCCGGCGCTTCGGTGGTGTCGGCGGCGCAGGCCACCAAGCTGCCGTTCCCGTCGCGGATGCCGGCCCACTGCCGGACCCGCGGGTCACCCGGCTTGAACGATGCCTCCGGGAACGCGTCGCCGAGCAGTCGCTGCACCTCGTCCTCGGCCTCCGAGGGCAGCCACGCGACGCCTTCCACTGCCGGGGACGTCGGTGTCTCGAGCCAGCGGAAGCCCCACCCGTGCGGCTGGGTCAGCACCCCGTCAGGCAGCAGCGCGTAGGCAGCGGCTGGCACGGACATCGGCCGGCGCTGCCCCCTCGCCAGCAGCTCGGTCAGGCCGGCGGCGTCCTGGGCCGGGCCGACGACCATGATGTCGCCGCCCTGGTCGACGCCGTCCCAGTAACCGTTGACCAGCGCGACCGCGTCCCCGTACGACCAGGCGGTCTCCCCGGCCACACGGTGCGGCGCGAGGTGGCGGACCAGCGGATGGCCGCGGGAAACGCTGACGAGCTCCTCGGTCTCGAGGGTGCGCAGGGCAGGGGTCACGGGGAAAACCCTAGCCGCGCCTGCGGACAGTTCTCCCGGCTGCGGTAACCTACGTGGTCACCCGCCGACCGCCAGCCGGATGGAGCTCCCCATGGCCCCCGCACCCGCGAACAGCAAGAACGCTGACCGCATGGACACTATCGTCAGCCTCTCCAAGCGGCGGGGTTTCGTCTTCCCGAGCAGCGAGATCTATGGCGGCCTGCGCGCCTCGTGGGACTACGGGCCGCTCGGCGTCGAGCTCAAGAACAACATCAAGCGGCAGTGGTGGCGCTCCATGGTCCAGGGCCGCGACGACATCGTCGGCCTCGACTCGTGCGTGATCCTGGCCCGCGAGGTCTGGGAGGCGTCGGGCCACGTCCGCGAGTTCGTCGACCCGCTGACCGAGTGCCAGTCCTGCCACAAGCGGTTCCGTGCCGACCATCTGACCGAGGCGTACGAGGCCAGGCACGGCCGCCCGCCGGCCGGTCTGGTCGAGCTGAACTGCCCCAACTGCGGGACCAAGGGCTCGTTCACCGAGCCCAAGATGTTCAACGGCCTGCTGCGCACGTTCCTCGGCCCGGTCGAGGACGAGTCCGGGCTGGCCTACCTGCGACCCGAGACGGCGCAGGGGATCTTCATCAACTTCCTCAACGTCCAGCAGGCGGCCCGCCGCAAGCCGCCGTTCGGCATCGCCCAGCAGGGCAAGTCGTTCCGCAACGAGATCACGCCGGGCAACTTCATCTTCCGTACCCGCGAGTTCGAGCAGATGGAGATGGAGTTCTTCGTCGAGCCGGGCACCGACGAGACCTGGCACCAGTACTGGATCGACACCCGGCTGGCCTGGTTCACCGATCTCGGCGTGAAGACCGAGAACCTCCGGCTCTTCGAGCACCCCAAGGACAAGCTCTCGCACTACTCCAAGCGGACCGTCGACATCGAGTACCGGTTCAACTTCGCCGGCAACGAGTGGGGCGAGCTCGAGGGCATCGCCAACCGGACCGACTTCGACCTGACCACGCACTCGAAGGCGTCCGGCACCGACCTGTCCTACTTCGACCAGGCCGCGGGCGAGCGGTTCACCCCGTACGTCATCGAGCCGGCGGTCGGCGTCGACCGCTCGCTGCTGGTCTTCCTCCTCGACGCCTACTCCGAGGACGAGGCGCCGACCGGCAAGGGCGGCGTCGAGACCCGTACGGTGCTCCGCCTCGACTCGCGGCTGGCGCCGGTGAAGGCCGCGGTGCTGCCGCTGTCCCGCAACGAGCGGCTCTCGCCGGCGGCCAAGGAGCTCGCCGCAACGCTGCGCAAGCGCTGGAACGTGGAGTTCGACGACGCCGGCGCGATCGGCCGCCGCTACCGCAGGCAGGACGAGATCGGCACGCCGTACTGCGTGACCGTCGACTTCGAGACCCTCGACGACCAGGCCGTGACGATCCGCGAGCGGGACTCGATGACCCAGCAGCGGGTCGGCCTGGACCAGGTGGAGAGCTTCCTCCTCAACAACCTCGGCGCCGTCTGACCCCGCCCGCGCCCGTCGTTGCGGGATTCCTCTCGTCCAGCGAGGGGAATCCCGCAGTCACATCGCGCCGATAGCCCGCAGGGCGGCGACGATGGCCGCGAGCACCTCGGTGGGCTGTTGCCGGATCTGCTCGGGCGTTACGGGGATCACGTGATATCCGGCAGCCTGCAAAATCAGCCGACGGCGCTCTGTCGCTGCCAAGCCGCCCGGACGTAGCACATGATGCAGATGCGAATCCACCTCGACGATGACCATGCCCCAACGGAAGTCGGGGAGGAAACGCCGACCCTCAACCATGATCGCAACGTTGACCAGAGGCGACGGCACCCCGGCGCTGGACAGAAGTCGCAGCAGATCGGCCTCGGGTACGGAACGGATGTCGGACGACGCCACGTCCAGCGCACGTCTCAGCTGGCGACTGCCTCTGACCGGGCCCTGGGCCAGCTCGGTGGCCAGGGCCTCGAGCGTGACCTGCCCACTGTTGACGGCGCAGGTCAGCAGCCCCAACACACCGGAGTGGGTACGGAGCCTGCGGGCGCAGTCAGCCACGGCGCGATCGACGGGGGCGCAGTGCACATGGTCGAAGTTGGTGGCGATCGGCATGCGGATCGTGCGCTGAACGCGGACCAGTTCCGTGCCCTTGCACTCGCGGTCCACTGGCAGCAACACGTCCACCGGCAGTGTCTTGACCTCGGTCGGCAGGTAGAGCATCCCCCGCCAGTGCAGGGAGGCCGCACCCGTGAGCACGGCGCCTTCGCCGGCGTAGAGCCAGCCAACGTTGACCTTCTGCTCGAAGGTCAACGGATGCAGGAAGGTTGCGTAAACCCTGGGCGCCACGCGACGCCAGCGCGGACGTTCGCCCTGCGTGCGCCGACGGATGGCGGCGTCGTCAATGCCGAGCGCCATGGCCTGCTGGGCCGTGAGGAGGCCCTTCTGTCGGGACAACAACTGTCGGTATGCCTGGTCCATGCAGCCACGCTGGCCGCTCGTGACCGACGAAGGCCAGAGGCCGATGCTCCCTGTGGACAGTTTCGGCCCCTGGGGACGACCCGTGGTTGGGGCGCAGCACTCGGCCGGCGACGGAAATCCCGCAACCACGGTGGGGCACTAGGGTCGAGGGCATGACACGCGAGGCGGAACGCCGGGTCGCCGAGCCGGCGAAGGCCACCGACACCTACCGGTCGCCGTACCAACGCGACCGGGCGCGGGTCCTGCACAGCGCCGCCCTGCGCCGCCTGGCCGCCAAGACCCAGGTGGTCGGCGTGGGCGAGGACGACTTCCCGCGGACCCGGCTGACCCACTCCCTCGAGTGCGCGCAGGTGGGCCGCGAGCTGGCCGGTGCCCTCGGCGCTGACCCCGACCTCGTCGACGCCGCCTGCCTGGCCCACGACCTCGGCCACCCGCCGTACGGGCACAACGGCGAGACCGCCCTCGCGCTCGCGGCCGAGCCCTGCGGCGGCTTCGAGGGCAACGCCCAGAGCCTGCGCATCCTCACCCGCCTGGAGGCCAAGGTCCTGGACGCCGACGGCCGCTCGGCCGGCCTCAACCTGACCAGGGCAGTGCTCGACGCCGCCACCAAGTATCCCTGGCCCCGCAGGGAGGGCACCACGAAGTTCGGCGCCTACGCCGACGAGCTGTCGGTCTTCGCCTGGCTCCGCGAGGACTCGCCCGGCGACCGGCGGTGCGTCGAGGCGCAGGTCATGGACTGGGCCGATGACGTCGCCTACTCGGTGCACGACCTCGAGGACGGCATCCACTCCGGCCAGGTGCCGCTGCACAAGATCGACGTCGACGCCGTCGTCCACCTCGCCGCGCTGACCGGTTGCGCGAGCGCGCCCGATCTCGACGAGCTCTACCAGGAGCTGTCCGCGCAGCCGTGGTGGGTGCACGAGTACGACGGGACGCTGCGGGCCCAGGCCGCCGTCAAGCGGATGACCAGTGAGCTCACGGCCCGGCTCACCGCGGCCGTCGTACGGGCCACCAGGGCGGAGTACGGCGACGGACCGCTCATCCGGTACGAGGCCGACGTGGTCGTGCCGGAGCGGACCAGGGCCGAGTGCGAGCTGCTCAAGGCGATAGCCGTGCACTACGTGATGCTGGGCAGACGGGCGGTGCAGGAGCAGCAGCGGCAGCTGCTCACCGAGTTGGTCGACCTGCTGGCCGCCCGCCCCGACCAGCTCGAGCCGGCCCTGGCCGAGGTGTGGCACCAGGGCGGCGACGACCTGCAGCGGCTGAGGGTGGTCATCGACCAGGTCGCCTCGCTCACCGATCCCTCGGCCGCGGCCTGGCACGCCAGGCTCAGGTCAGGTAGATCAGGGCCAGCGTCGCCGCGGTGACGATCACCGCGATGCCGACCAGCCAGAACGTGATCTCGCGCCAGCTGGTGACCGGCTCGTAGTACGGCCCGGGCGGCAGCTTCTCCGTTGGCGACATGCCGGCAAGCCTACGTCCGCGCCTATACTCGTCCCGGTCCGGGAGGTGCTGTCCGACCGGCTGGGGAGGTGGCGGGCGCTCGTGGCCGGACGGATCCGTGACGAGGATGTGGCGCTGGTACGGGAGCGCGCACCCATCGCAGAGATCGTCGGTGAGCACCTGCAGCTGCGCCGGGTCGGCAACCGGCTGACCGGCCTGTGCCCCTTCCACGACGAACGGTCCCCGTCGTTCAACGTCAATGCCGAGCAGGGCTTCTTCCACTGCTTCGGCTGTGCTGAGAACGGCGACGTCATCAGCTTCGTCCAGAAGATCGACCACCTCGACTTCCGCGACGCCGTCGAGAGACTGGCCGCGCGGGTCGGCGTACAGCTGAGGTACGAGCAGGGTGGTGCCGCCCCCCGCCAGGAGCACAACCAGCGGGCCCGGCTGGTGCTCGCCAACACCGCGGCCAGGGACTACTACGCCGAGCAGCTGCGGGTCTCGGCCGAGGCGGCGATCGGCCGTGAGGAGCTCGCCAAGCGCGGGTTCGACCAGGCCGCCGCCGAGCAGTTCAATGTGGGCTATGCGCCCAAGGGCTGGGACAATCTGGTCAAACACCTTCGTGCACAAGGGTTCTCGGCTCAGGAACTGATCGACTCCGGGCTGGCGAGCGAGGGACAACGCGGCCCGATCGACCGGTTCCGCGGCCGGCTGATCTGGCCGATCAGCGACATCTCCGGCGAGGTCATCGCGTTCGGCGCCCGCAAGCTCTACGACGACGACACGATGCCGGGCAAGTACATCAACACCCCGGAGACCGCGCTCTACAAGAAGAGTCATGTCCTGTACGGCCTGTTCACCGCCAAGCGCGAGATCGCGCGCCAGGGCCGGGCAGTGATCGTCGAGGGCTACACCGACGTGATGGCAGCACATCTGGCCGGCGTCACCACGGCCGTGGCAACCTGCGGCACGGCCTTCGGCGACGACCACATCAAGGTGCTGCGCCGGCTGCTGATGGACCAGGACGAGTTCCGCGGCGAGATCATCTTCACCTTCGACGGAGATGCGGCCGGGCAGAAGGCGGCGATGCGGGCCTTCGCCGACGACCAGAAGTTCGTCACCCAGACCTTCGTCGCGGTCGAGCCGGGCGGCATGGACCCGTGCGACCTGCGGGTCACCAAGGGCGATGCCGCCGTACGCGACCTGGTCGAGCACCGGATCCCGCTCGCGGAGTTCGCCATCCGGACGGTCCTCGGACGCTACGACCTCGACATTCCCGAGGGCAGGGTGCAGGCCCTGGCGGCGGCCGCCCCCGTCGTCGCCCAGCTCAAGGACCGAGCACTGCGCCCGGAGTACGCGCGGCAGCTGGCCGGCTGGCTCGGCATGGACATCGACACCGTGCTCACCAAGGTCGCCGAGGTCGCTGCCCACCCGCCGGGGGCGCAGCCGTCCCGGCGCCCGGCTGCGGCACCGCCCGCGCAGCGTACCCAGGACGACCGACCGGGCCCGCACGACCGCGAGCTGTTCAGCGAGCGCGAGACCCTCAAGATCGCGATGCAGCGCCCGGTCCTGGCCGGCCCGGTCTTCGACGCGCTCGAGGCAGAGATGTACACCTCGCCGGCCTACCGGTCCGTACGGGCTGCGGTTGCCGCCGCCGGCGGCTGCGCCTCGACCGCCGGCGGTCCGGGTTGGATACAAGCGGTGACCAACGCCGCCCTGACCGACTTCACCAAGGGCCTGGCGACCGAGCTCGCCGTCGAGCCGATCCTCACTGACCGGGAAGTCGACGAGAAGTACGTCGGGATGCAGCTGGCCAGCCTGCAGCTGCGGGCGGTCACCCGGCGGTTGGAAGAGGTAAAGTCCCGGCTGCAGCGGATCAATCCGCTGGAGCAGGCCGAGGCCTACAACAAGCTGGCGGGCGAGCTGTTCGCTCTCGAGCAGTACCGCCGGGCCCTGCGCGAACAGGCGATCGGCGACCTGTGATCATGCTCGACCAGGCAGGAGGGGCATCATCGATGATGGCGAGGCACACTAGGTCGGAACACGGACTGTCACCGGTTGGCCGCACGGTTTTCGAAAGAGGCACACTGTGAGCCCCACTGCACTGCCGCGCGAGGCCCAGGTCGACGAGGTCAAGGACCTCATCACCCGGGGCAAGGAGCAGGGCTTCCTCACCTCGGACGAGATCGCCGCCGGGCTGGCCTCCGCCGAGCTCCCGCCGGAGTCGATGGACGCGGTGCTCCAGGCGTTCACCAACGAGGGCATCGAGGTCGTCGACAGTGTGGACGCCGACGAGGAGGCCCCGGTCTCCCGCCGCGAGGCCGAGGAGCTGGCGCTCAAGGCGCCGACCAACGACCCCGTACGGATGTATCTCAAGGAGATCGGCAAGGTCCCGCTCCTCACCGCCGAGGAGGAGGTCGACCTGGCCAAGCGGATCGAGGCCGGGCTGTTCTCGTCGGAGAAGCTCGCGACCAGCAAGAAGCTCAACGACAAGATGCGCCACGACCTCGAGTGGATCGAGCGCGACGGGCAGCTAGCCAAGAAGAAGCTGGTCGAGGCCAACCTCAGACTCGTCGTCTCGATCGCCAAGCGCTACGTCGGCCGCGGCATGCTCTTCCTCGACCTGATCCAGGAAGGCAACCTGGGCCTGATCCGGGCGGTCGAGAAGTTCGACTTCGAGAAGGGCTTCAAGTTCTCGACCTACGCGACCTGGTGGATCCGCCAGGCGATCACCCGCGCCATCGCCGACCAGGCCCGGACCATCCGGATCCCGGTCCACATGGTCGAGACGATCAACCGCCTGATCCGCGTCTCCCGCCAGCTCCTCCAGGAGCTCGGCCGCGAGCCGACGGTCGAGGAGATCGCCGAGGCGATGTCCAAGGGCCAGGAGGTCCAGGTCACTCCCGAGAAGGTCCGCGAGATCATCAAGGTCTCGCAGGAGCCCGTCTCGCTCGAGACCCCGATCGGCGAGGAGGAGGACTCCCACCTCGGCGACTTCATCGAGGACCGCGGCGCCCTGGCTCCGGCCGAGGCGGCGTCGCACCAGCTCCTCAAGGAGCAGGTCGAGGCGGTGCTCGATTCATTGACCGGTCGCGAGCGGCGCGTCCTCCAGCTCCGGTTCGGCCTCGAGGATGGCCGGGCACGGACGCTCGAGGAGGTCGGCCGCGAGTTCAACGTCACCCGCGAGAGGATCCGCCAGATCGAGGCCAAGGCCCTCCGCAAGCTGCGCCACCCCTCCCGCTCACGCAAGCTCAAGGACTACCTCGAGTAGGTGGTTAGCCCCGGGGCGGCGCCGCCCGGCGTCGCGTCAGCGGGGTGGCGGGGGTTCGCCCGGCTCGGGGCCGGTCATGACGGGTTCGGCGGAGCGCGACCACTGGCTGTACGAGCCGACGTAGAGGATCGGG
>JAWWOO010000101.1:0-13967 GCA_033851545.1 Frankiales bacterium
GTCGCCAGGGTGGTGACCCGCTGCCTGGCCGCCGGGAGTCCACCTCGTCACACGGGTTTACTCGCGTACCACCGGCGGGTTAGCCTGTCCGGGTTCCCGTCGCCCGTACGGGATCCGCCCGGGGTACGCCTAGTCCTGCCGCCCCCGGTGTCCCGGCCAGGCAGGAGTGGGGGAACCACCGCGGCCCGCCAGGGTCGCAGCGGACCGCTTGCGCGGTCCTTGGGGTGAAGCCGCTTGTGCGGCCGGGCAGCTCCAGCCCGAACCCGACAGCTCACCTCGCAGGCGGCGGAGATCCGAATGCCTGCTGTGCTGCGCCGCACCGCGCCCGCGGTCCTGACGCTCGTCGCCGCTGTCGGCCTGCCGTTCGCCGTGGTCTCACCGGCTTCGGCGTCCAGCCTGCCCGCCGGGGTGCAGCACCGGGTGGTCATCCACCCCGGTGACACCGGGCCGGCGGTCAGCTGGCTGCAGCGCGATCTCGGGGTCAAGACGGGCGGCAGCTACGGGACGTACGGGCCGCGCACCCTCAAGGCGGTGGAGCACTTCCAGGCAGTACACCACCTCACGCCGGACGGGATCGTCGGCGCCGCCACCTGGAACGCCTTGCTGGGCAAGCAGCGCGCGACCAAGAACATCGCCAAGCCGGTCAAGCCCGCCACCAAGCCCAAGCGGGCAAGCCGGAGCACGACGCGGGCCGGATGGATCTGCCCGGTAGGCCCGAGCCACGACGTCACCGACTCGTTCGGCGACCCGAGGCCAGGCGGCCGGCACCACGAGGGCGACGACATCATGGCCCCGCGCAGCTCGCCGATCTACGCGGTCGAGTCGGGCGTCATCGGCAAGGCCGCGCGCGGCAACCTGGCCGGCAACGAGATCATTCTGCGCGGGGTCAGCGGCAACTCCTTCTTCTACGCCCACCAGAGTGCCAACCTCGTCCACACCGGCGAGCGCGTCAGCGCCGGTCAGCTGATCGGCAAGGTCGGCAACACCGGAGACGCGGCTGGCGGTCCGACCCATCTGCACTTCGAGTTCTGGCCAGGCGGGGGCTCGGCTGCCGACCCGTACAGCCGACTCAAGGCCGCCTGCGACTGACCGGTCAGCTGCAGCCGCGCCTGCTTGGCGGTCCACCGCCGCCGGCGCCACGATCATGCAACGCTAGACCGCGATCTCGAACCACACCAGCTTGCCGTCACCGGCGAGCGGCGTGCTGCCCCAGCGCTGGCTGAGCGCCTCGACCAGGAACAGTCCCCGGCCGCCCTCGGCGTCCACGCGCAGCTGCCCGATGGTCGCCGGGGGCCGCCGCAGTCCGAGGTCATGTGCGTTGTCGGCCACGTCGATGCGTAGCACTCCGGCGGAGTGCGTCATGCTCACGTCGATCGGGCCGGGCGCGTACCGGATGGCGTTCGTGACCACCTCTGACAGGACGAGGGCCGCGGCATCGACGGCCTCGGGCCGGATCTGCCACGCCCCGGTGGCGCCGCGCAGGAAACGGCGCGCCCTGGCCACGTCAGCCGGTTCGCCGTGCAGGTGCAGGTGGGCTGCGTGCGGGGCCACCACCGCCGGCTCCGGGTCCCGCGCCTCGGTCGGACCGACCTCTGCCCTGACGAGCTCGGGCACCTGGATCGGCGCAATGTCGGTGGGCCGGGGCCGGTCCTCGGGATGCGCACGGACGGCCACCAGCGCGACGTCGTCGTCCGCCTCGCCCGGCAGCAGCCGGGCCAGCAGCTCGTCACAGAGCGTCTCCAGCGGGCGGTCGGCGAGCGCGCCGAGAGCCTGCCGCAGCCGGGCCAGCCCGGCATCGAGCGGTGAGTCGCGGCGCTCGACCAGCCCGTCGGTGTAGAAGAGCAGCGTGGCGCCGTCGTCGAGGAACGCCTCGTGGTCGTGGCGCTCGGTGTGCGGGTCGAGCCCGAGCAGGAGGTCCGCCTCCGGGTCCAGCGTCGTCACCTTGCCGTCGGCGCTGAGCAGCATGGGCGGCGGGTGGCCGGCGTTGGACCACCGGATGAGGCGGCGTTTGAGCGCCCGATCCGACGGGGTCTGCTCGATGCGGCCGATGATCGCCGTCGCCAACGTGTCGACCTGCAGGCCGCGAATCGCGGCATCGACCCGGCTCAGGGTGTGCGCCGGGGTGTCCTCGCGGTCGTACGCCGTCCCACGGAGCAGGTTGCGCAGCTGCCCCATCGCGGCGGCGGCTCCCATGTCGTGGCCGACCACGTCGCCGATCGCCAGGACCGTGGCGCCGTCCGGCTGCAGGAAAGCGTCGTACCAGTCGCCGCCGACCTGTGCCTCCTCCGCGGCCGGCAGGTAGCGCGCGACCACCTCGAGGTGGTCCGGCTCGGGCAGCCGGGTGAGCAGGCTGCGCTGGAGCACCTCGGCGGCCCGTCGCTGGCGGGAGTACAGCTGGGCGTTCTCCAGCGACAGGCCCGCGCGCCGGCCCAGGTCGACCGCGGTGGTGAGATCGTCGTCGCCGAACCGCTGCGACTCCTCGTCCCGCCCCAGCACCAGTACGCCGAGGATCCGGTCGCGGGCGATCAGCGGGACGACCACCAGTGAGGCAAGGCCGACCGCCTCGAGCAGCAGCGGCAGCTCGGGGCGGTCGTTGACCGTGGTCTCCGGCCCAGGCGCGGCATTGCGGACGAGCAACGGCTCGCCGGTACGGGCCACCTGCGCGACGTAGGACTCCTCGTGCGGATGTCCCACGTGAGCCGCCGCCAGCTGCTCGATCACCTCCGCACGGCCGGCGTCCCGGTGCCTGGCCAAGACGTCGGCCATGCGCCCGTCGTCGTCGCGCAGCGTCACCACCGCCCAGTCGGCCAGCCGCGACACGACGAGGGTGACCAGCCGGCGCATGGCCTCCTCGGTGTCGAGCGTGCTGTTCATCGACCTGGTGACCTCGGCGACCAGGGAGAGCCGGGCACTCGAGGCCTCGGCCAGCACCTGCGCCGTACGAGCCTGGGCGTACAACCGGGCGTTGTCCAGGCTGAGCCCGGCCCGGCGGCCCAGGTCGGTGGCCACCTCGAGGTCCTCGGCGGTGAACCACCGTGGCGGGGTGGCGACCAGGCCGATCGTGCCGAGGACCCGGCCCCGCGCGATCAGCGGCACCACGATGAACGAGCTGTCCTGGAGCTGGGCGGTCAGCTCGGCGAACTTCCCGCCCGTCGCGCCGACCTTGACGATCTTCTCGTCCATCGACCGCAGCAGGACCGGTGGGCCGCCGGAGAGGACCCGACCGGTCAGCGAGTCGTCCGGCAGCGAAGCCGCGTTGAGCGCCACGAACTCGGCCAGCTCCTCCTCGCGGCCCTCGTGGTGGCGACAGCCGGCGGGACGCAGCACGCCGTCCTCGTCGAGCCGGCTGATCACGACCCAGTCCGCGAAGGTCGGGACGAGCAGGGCTGCCAGTCGTTCGAGACCGACGTCGGCGTCGAGGGTGGCGGCCATCATCGAGGTCGCCTCGGCGAGCAGGGCCAGCCTCCCGTTGGCCAGCTCGCGCTGGTGCTCTGCCCGCTTGCGGTCGCTGACGTCGTGGAAGAACACCGACAGGCCGTCGGCGTCCGGCGTCGCCCTGACCTCGTACCACATGTCGAGTGGCGAGAAGTAGTCCTCGAAGCTGACCGGGACGCCGGCCCGTACTGCGAGCTCGTACTGCTGCTGGAACTGCGACCCGACCGCCTCGGGGAACGCCTCCCAGATCCACCGGCCGATCAGCTCCTCCTGCCGGCGGTTGAGGATCCGCTCGGCCTCGGGGTTGACATAGCTGAACACCCACTGCCGGTCCAGGCGGAAGAAGGCGTCGGTCATCGTCTCGAGCAGCCGGGCCAACTGGTCGCGTCCGTGCCGCAGAACCGTTGTGTCGTAGGCGATCCCTGACAGCTTCGTCGGGCGACCGAGCATGTCGGCGAGGACCCGGCCGCGTACGGAGAGCCAGCGCACCTCACCGTCGGGCAGGCTGATGCGGTGCTCGACGAGGTAGTCCGATCGCCGCTCGATCGCCTCCTCGAGCTCGCGGAGGATGCGCTCGCGATCCTCCTCGTGGATCCGCGCGAGGTACTCCGCCAGCTGATCGGTGTCGTTCGTGGCAAAGCCGAAGAAGGCCGCGAATCTCGCGTCGGCGGCCAGTCGCCGGGTGGCGGCATCCAGCTCGAAGCTGCCGATGTCGGCGGCGGCCAGGGCCGGCCCGTTGCCATCGAGCAGCGGGCGCGTCACGGGCACGCCGAGCTCATTTTCTACGGCGGCACCCAGCGTGCGCAGGGTGATCCGGTCGGTCTCGTTCCACAACCGCGGCACCCGGTCGTACGCGCACAGGGTGCCCAGGACGTGCCCGGCCCCATCGACCAGCGGGACCCCGATGTAGCTGCCGACCGTTCCGGCGGCGACCGGCGGCAGATCGGCCACCCAGGGATGCCGAGCCGTGTCCTCGATCGCGAGCAGCGCGCCGAAGGCCGCTGTGCGGGTGCAGAGGTCGTCCTCGAGCGGGCCCACGGGCCGGTCCGGGGTCGGGTCGTAGCCGTGACTGCCGGCGATGACCCGCTCCTCGGTGAGCAGGCTGACGTGCGCGCAGGCGGTGTCCATCAGTGAGGCCGTCAGGTCCACGAGGCGCTGCGCAGCCCCGGACAACGGGCCGGCTCCGACGAGCCGAGCCGCTGCCGCGACGCGGGCGGGGTCGGCCAGGGCCGAGGCATCCGGCTCAGGGCCTGGGTCGGTGGAGGGCGCCGGATGGACAGCCGTCACCCGGGCAACCCGAAGAACGCACCCGTGAGTGGCACGTGCCTGGTCTAGCCCGCGGTGGCCTTGCTAAACGTAGGCACGGCCACCGCAACCGGCAGGTCAGCCGGCGGCTAGCTCCGAGAACCGGAGCGAGTTGCCGAACGGGTCGCGGAAGGCGCAGTCCCGCCCGTACGGCTGGTCGATCGGCTCCTGCATGACCTCGCCGCCGGCGGCCCGGATCTCCTCGAACGTCTTGTCCAGGTTGGCCGTTCGGAAAATCAGCCCGTTCATGGCGCCCTTGCGCATGAGGTCGAGGATGACCTCCTTCTCGCTGGCCATCGGGCCCAGCGGTGGCAGCAGGACGATCTCGACGCCGGGTTGGTCCGGCGAGCCGACGGTCAGCCAGCGCATGCCTTCGAACTCGACATCGTTCATGACGGCCAGGCCGAGCACGCCGTTGTAGAAGGCGAGCGCCTTGTCCTGGTCGTCGACGGTCAGGAACGTGTGGGAAACGGTGAGGTCCATGCCCGGAAGGCTAGGCCCACGGCCCCCCGGGTGCTTCTCCGATCCTGCTCGGCTTCGTGCGGCCGGCGTCGAAGCCGCATGAGCCGAACTGACTATCCCGGCTTGGCCCCTTTAGTACTAGGCCAGCCGGTCGAGGATCAAGACGATCTCGGTTGACGGGGCTCACAGGTTGTCGAGGGGTGTTCGGGGATGGTGCGGTCGGTGGAAGGGCGAAGCAGGCGGCTTGCGGTCAAGGTGCTGTCCGCGGTCGCGGTCGGGCTGGTGGCCCTGCTGGTGGTGGGCGTATTCGGTGCGCTGTCCTTACGGGGCGTCAACCAGCGCGCTTCCGCGCTCTACACGACCGAGGTTCAGCCGATGGGCCGCCTGGCGGACCTGCGCGACATGCAGGGGGACACCCGCTGGCTGACCCGGGACTACCTGCTCGCAGCCGGGATCACCGACCGGTCGTCGCTGCGCGCGGCGATCAAGAAGACCGATGCCCAGCTCGACGCCGACGTCGCGGCCTTCCTCGCCCGCGGCGCGGGCGCGCTGGGGAGCCGTCGCACCCTGATGGCCACGTTCACCGGCAAGCTCGCGGCCTACCGGCAGATCCGGGACAACCAGGTGCTGGCCGCCGTGGACAAGGGCGATGACACCAGTGCCCAGGCAGCCGTCTCCGGTCCGCTGCAGCAGGCCGACAACGACATGGGCCCGCCGCTGGACGCGTTGTTCGCCGCTGAGGACGTGTCGGCCCGGGCGCAGTCCGCCGAGGCTGCGGCCACGTACCACTCCGCGCTGGTGTGGCTGCTGGTCCTGCTCGTGCTGGGGGCGGCGGGTGCCACCGTGCTCGGGTTGCTGGTCGCCCGGGGAATCGCCCGTCCCGTACGGGCGGTGATGGACGTGCTCGAGCAGGTCAGCCGCGGCGACCTCACCGGTCAGGTGTCGGTCCGCTCCAACGACGAGGTCGGCCGGATGGGCCGGTCGCTGAACATCGCGATCGCGACCCTTCGCTCGACGGTCGCGACGCTGACCCGCAACGCCGAGGCCGTGGCCGGCTCCAGCCGGGACCTCACCACCATCTCGGCGCAGCTCGGCAGCTCGTCGGAGCTCGCGGCTGCGCAGGCCACGCAGGTCTCCAGCACGGCCGAGCAGATCAGCGCCAGCACCCAGACGGTTGCCGGCGGTGCCGAGCAGCTGGGCACGTCGATCCGCGAGATCGCCTTCAGCGCAGCCGAAGCAGCGCAGGTGGCGGCCCGTGCCGTCGCCGACGCGGCGGCAGCCAACCGTACGGTGGGGAGTCTCGGCGCCTCCTCCGCCCAGATCAGCGACATCGTCAAGGTCATCGCCGACATCGCCCAGCAGACCAAGCTCCTGGCGCTGAACGCCACGATCGAGGCGGCGCGGGCCGGTGATGCCGGGATCGGCTTTGCCGTAGTGGCAGATGAAGTGAAGCTCCTGGCCGGTCAGACCGCTGAGGCCAGCGAGGACGTCGCCCGCCGGATCGAGGTGCTGCTGGCCGACAGCGCGGGCGCGGTCGCGGCCATCGGCCGGATCAGCGAGGTCATCACCGAGATCAACAGCTACACCGCCACGATCGCCGCCGCCGTCGAGGAGCAGACCGCGACGACCGCGGAGATCGCGCGGTCGGTCGCGGAGGCGGCCTCGGGCTCGGCCGAGATCGCGGACAGCATCCACGGCGTGGCCGCCGCGGCCGCCAGCACGGCGGGCGCCGTCGGCGGGACCCAGCGCGCGTCCGACGAGCTGGCCGGCCTGAGCGCCGAGCTGGCCGGGCTGATCGCCCAGTTCACCGTGGTCTGATCGTCGCCCGCGTCGCTCATCCCGGCCGGTCGGGGGTAGGTTGATCTCGGCCCGGTAGGGGTCACTCGACACAGGAGGATTCGGCATGGGTGTGAGCCTCAGCAAGGGCGGCAACGTCTCCCTCACCAAGAGCGCCCCCGGGCTGACCGCCGTCATCGTCGGTCTTGGTTGGGACCCCCGCACCACCACGGGCGCCGACTTCGACCTCGACGCTTCGGCCATCATGTGCGACGTCAACGGCAAGACGCTCTCCGACGGCCACTTCGTCTTCTTCAACAACCTGGTGAGCCCGGACGGCTCGGTCGAGCACTCCGGCGACAATCTCACCGGTGGTGGCGAGGGCGACGACGAGCAGATCAAGGTCAACCTCGCGGCGGTCCCCGCCGAGTGCGACAAGATCACCTTCCCGGTGAGCATCTACGACGCCGAGACCCGCCAGCAGAGCTTCGGGCAGGTGCGCAACGCGTTCATCCGCATCATCAACCAGGCGGACAACGTCGAGCTGGCCCGCTACGACCTCTCCGAGGATGCGTCGACCGAGACCGCCATGATCTTCGGCGAGCTCTACCGCAACGCCGGGGAGTGGAAGTTCCGTGCCGTCGGCCAGGGCTACGCGACCGGGCTGCGGGGGATCGCGCAGGACTTCGGGGTCAACGTCGGCTAGCCAGGTTCGCCTGCCCGGCAACCGCCTGGCTGTCCGGTTCTGACTCAGGGGGGACCCTTGCTGCGCACCTTCCGGTACGCGCTGCCGCTGACGATCGTCGTCCTCGTGCTCGCCGGCATCATCGGCGGCCCGCGTGACGCGGCCCTCGTCGGCATCCTGGCCATCCTCGAGATCTCGCTGAGCTTCGACAACGCCGTCATCAACGCCACCGTGCTGGAGCGGATGAGCGAGAAGTGGCAGCGGATCTTCCTGACCGTCGGCATCGTCATCGCCGTCTTCGGCATGCGGCTGGTCTTTCCCGTCGCCGTCGTCGCCATCGCCGGGCACATCTCGCCGTCAAGCGTCGTCCAGCTGGCGTTGAACCACCCGCACCAGTACGCGATTCAGCTCAAGGCTGCCCACCCGGCGATCGCGTCGTTCGGTGCGATGTTCCTGTTCATGATCTTCGCCGACTTCGTGTTCGAGTCGCGCGACATCGTGTGGCTGCGACCGATCGAGGACGCGCTCGCCCGGGTCGGCAAGCTCGACAACGTCTCGGTCATCATCGCGTTGTTCGCCCTGATCACCGTCGCCGAGACCTCGGCCCACGACCATGCCCTCCAGGTGCTGGTCGCCGGTGCCTCCGGCCTCGGCACCTACCTGCTGGTCAATTCCCTTGCCGAGTTCACCGAGGCGCAGGGTGAGGAGGAGGCCCAGGAGGACGCTCAGCGGGCCGGCATCCACGGCGATGCGGAGGCCGCCGCCGCGCCTGATGCCCTGGCCGCCAAGGTGCCTGCCCGGATGCTGGCCAAGCCCGGGCTTTTCCTCTTCCTCTACCTCGAGGTGCTCGACGCTTCGTTCAGCTTCGACGGCGTCGTGGGTGCCTTCGCCGTCACGGACCGGCTGTTCATCATCGCTGCCGGCCTGGGCGTCGGTGCGATGTACATCCGGTCCCTGACCGTCTACCTCGTACGCCGCGGAACGTTGGCGGAGTACGTCTACCTCGAGCACGGGGCGCACTATGCGATCGGCGCGCTGGCAGTGCTCCTGACCGTGTCGATCACGGTCGAGGTGCCCGACATCATCACCGGTCTCATCGGGGTCGGCTTCATCGGCGCAGCGTTGCTGTCCTCGATCGCCGCCAACCGCCGGCGCGACGCCGAAGCCGCCGACGCCGAAGCCGCTGCCTGACGACGCCGACCGTGGCCCAGGTCTGGGCCGCTCAGGTCCTGGGTAGCAGGCCCTTGCCCTTGGCTTGTGGCAGCCAGCCGGGATATTCCTCCATCATCAGCTCGAAGATCTCGGTGTCGCTGATCTGCGCCGGGTCCTCGACGCTGAAGAAGTTCGCGTTGTCCACCAGCCGGCCGGGCATGTCGTCGAGCTCCTCGAGGAACCGGAACTCGCTCGCCTTCCCGAACGCCCCGCGGCGGCGGCCGGCCGCCTTGTTCGACAGGCCGATCGCCATGAACTGCCAGAACAGCGGTTCGTAGCTCGAGGACTGGATCTGGTCGCGCGTGTGCCCCTCGTCATTGGTCTGCCCGTCGGTCACGAACATGACGTAGACCGGTAGCTCCTGCTGCAGCGGCGAGAAGCGCAGGCTGGAGTCGCCGAAGTAGTGCTGCCGGACCAGCCGCATCGCCTCGCTGTAGTAGGTGGCGCCCTCGAGCCGGTACTGCTTGAGCAACTGGTCCACGTAGCCGTTGATGTTGGCCAGGCTGACCGTACCGGCCATGTGTCCCTCGCGACCGAACAGGAAGACGTCCACCTCGCCGTCGTCGTCGAACCGCAGGCCGAGGGCGAGCACCCGCTCCACCAGGGTCTGCATCCGGCCGGACTTGTAATGGCCGTTCATCGACGCCGAGATGTCGAGGCACAGGGCCACGCGGGCGGTGTGCTCGCCGAGGCCCTTCTTCCCCAGGCTGACCGCCGCGTGCTTGATCAGGTTGACCAGCTGGGGGGCGGTCTCCGCGGCCTGCTTCTCGAGGCTGATCTGCTGCTGCTTCTTGAGGCTGATCCCGGGTGTGGCCGCTGCCGGGGTCGGGGCCGGCGCGACGACCGGCGGAGGGGTGAAGGCGGCGGGCGGCTGGGGGGCGAACCCTTGCAGCGGCGCAACTCCCTGGGCCGGGGAAGGGGTCGCCGCCGGGACGGGCGCCTTCGCGGGAGCAGGCGAAGGCGTGTCGTCGACGCTGATGCCGAAGTCCCGGGCCACACCGGCCAGCCCGTCCGCGTAGCCCTGCCCGACTGCCCGGAACTTCCACTGCCCGTTGCGCAGGTAGAGCTCACCGAAGACGAACGCCGTCTCGGTCGAGGCGTCGGCGATGTCGAACCGGGCGATCCGGGCGTCGGTGTCGCCGTCGAAGAGCACCAGGTGCAGGCCCGTGACGGCACCGAACGTGGTCCCGTCCACACTGGCTGCCAGGACGATCCGTTCGATCGCTGCGGGGACCGCCGTGAGCGACACGTCGACGCCGTCGTAGAACCCGGTCGCGTCCTGCGCCTTGCCGCGGTGGGTCACCGAGCCGTCCGCGCTGGCCGGCTGGTTGTAGAAGACGAAATCGGCGTCGTTGCGGACCTTGCCCCCGCCGGTGAGCAGTAGCGCGGAGGCGTCCACGTCGGCAGGCGTCGACCAACCCAGGACCACACGTACGCTGCCGGCGGTGACCGGGGTGTTCGAGCCTTTGGCCATGGAGGAGGTCGTCATAGGGTCATCGTGTCAGATGATGCGCGTGAGATTAACCCGGAGGAACGGATCATGAGCCTCGATCTCGACCTGGTCGGCAACGCGATGCAGATGGCGGTCTGCCGGCTGCAGCCCGGCCAGACGGTCTACTGCGAGGCTGGCAAGTTCCTGTTCTCCACCGCCGGCCTCACGGCGGTGACCCGGCTGTCCAGGCCCTCCGCTGCCGGTCAGGCCGGTCAGGGCAGCATGCTGCAGGGCCTGATGCGGACCGCGATGGACGCGGGCAAGCGGATGCTCGCGGGCGAGAGCCTCGCGTTCCAGTACTTCACGAACAATGGCCGCGAGGCAGAGGTCATCTCGTTCGCCGGCGTGCTGCCGGGTGAGCTGCGGGCGCTCGAGCTCCACGGCACGCGCGGCTGGTACGCGGAGAAGGACGCGTTCGTGGCGGCGGAGTCGACCGTCGACTTCGACATCGCGTTCTCGGGCCTGCGTCAGGGCTTCGCCGGCGGCGAGGGCTTCATCCTGGAGAAGTTCACCGGCACCGGCACCGTGCTCATCGGTGGTGCCGGCAACTTCATCGACCTCAACCTCGACGACTTCGGCGGCATGCTCAAGGTCGACACCGGCTGCATCGTGGCCTTCGAGGAGGGCGTGCGCTACGACATCACCCGCGTCGGTGGTCTCAACATGCAGGGTCTGACCAGCATGGCTTTCGGTCACGAGGGGCTCAACCTCGCGACCCTGTCGGGCAGTGGCAAGGTCATCCTGCAGTCGATGACCCTCGAGGGCCTGTCCACGGCCCTGCGCAAGTCGATGATGCGCGGCGGCGGGGACAACGGTCGTACGGGTCTCGGCGCCGTCGGCGGCCTCTTCGGCGGCCAGGACTAGCACCTGGACCGGGCGAAGGGAGCCGGCCGGCCCACGGGCCTTCCGGTCACGGGCCCAGCGTGACGCCGTTTCAGCCGCGCTCCGGCCGCCGGCTGATCACGCGCCAGCCCTAGCGTCCCGGGCGGGTCATCGCCTTCGCGTAGCACGCCGGCACCCGCCAGGTCGCCGCGTGGTTACGGGCCCGGTAGGCGCTCGGCGTCTCGCCGACGATCTCGGTGAACCGCGAGCTGAACGACCCGAGCGACGTGCAACCGACCATCATGCAGACGTCGGTCACGCTGAGATCACCCCTGCGCAGCAGGGCCTTCGCTCGTTCGATGCGCCGGGTGAGCAGGTAGGAGTAGGGGGTCTCGCCGTACGCTGCCTTGAACTGGCGGGAGAAGTGGGCCGGCGACATCAGCGCGGTCCGCGCCATCGCGGGCACGTCGAGGGGGCGGGCGTACTCCCGGTCCATGAAGTCGCGCGCCCGGCGTAGGTGGGCGACATCCTCCGGCGTCACGTCCCCAGCATCCCACAGTCGCAGCACGCCGTACGGCCCCCCGCAGCTGCGGAGGGCCGTACGGGCAGAGCTTGGGTGTGCGGTTACGGGAAGCTGACCAACGTCTGCGGGACGACTCCGTCGGTCGGGGTGACCTGGCCGCCGGTGCTGTTGACGATGTGGTCGATGAAGCCTGCCGCAATGGACAGGGTGAGGACGTCGTGCAGCTTGACACCGGGGGTGACCGGAACCTCGAAGCCGCTCGCCGAGTGCAGGGTCGGGTCGACGTTGGTGAAGATGTAGCTGCCGAGCCCCCAGCCCTCGAACGTCTTCACATGCTTGTCGACGTGGATCGCCGCGAACCCGTTGACGCCGTTGTGCTGCCACGCCGCCTGGTTGGGGGCGTCGTACGGCATCTCGTTCTGGAAGAACACGATCTTGCCGCCCTCGCCGTTCCAGGTCACGTCGTACTTCTGGAAGTGCTCGACGAACAGGCCGGTGGCCGTGACGTTGTTGCCGTTGACGACGACGCCCTGGTTGACGGTGTTGACCGTCCAGCCAACCGTGCCAGGCAGGCCGTGGTCGGCGCGCCAGGCCCAGATGTCATCAAGCAGGACGTTGTCGCTGTTGACGGTCAGAGCCGTCTCCGTCTTTCCGGCGATGTCACCACCGATCCGGAAGAACACGTCCGAAAGGGTCGTCGGGTCGTTGGGGTCACTCAGGTGCGAGCGCACGGCGGCCGAGACGTCGTCGTCGAGCCGGTTGCCGACCTCGACCAGGTTGCGGGACTTGACCGGGCCCGCGTCGATGAGCAGACCGGCGAGCTTGACGCCGGGGACGTCGCCGACCTTGATCACGGAGTTGCCGCGGGTCGGGATCAGGCTGGCGAAGCCGAGCCCCAGCAGCACCGTGTCGTGGCGGTAGACCTGCAGCGCCTGGTCGAGGTGGTAGATGCCGGGGGTGAAGAGCAGGTTCTGGCCCAGCGCCAACGCGATGTTGAGCTTCCACGCCGGGTCGGAAGGCTTGGCTACGTAGAACTTGTTGATCGGGATCGAGGTGCCGGCGGTCGGGCCGGAGGACCACGAGGTGTCCACGGCGCCTTGCCTGACCGCGGGGACGAAGACCGCCTGGTTGCCGCTGCCGTCGTCGGTCAGGTAGGGCCGTTCCCGACTGGTCAGGTCGGCCGGCAGGTTCGTGTAGACCTTGCTGGCGTCCCACGGGCTGGCGAAGTTCTGGCCCGGGGCCCCGACCGTGCCGGCGAACACCTGGTTCCAGACGCCGTTGGACCAGCCGCCGATGTTGCTGTCCTTGACCAGGAACTGTTGCTGCGACCCGTTGATGATGAAGCCGGTCTTGGAGTCGGAGATGAAGCCGCCGCTCGCGTACTGCGGGCCGGCGGTGCAGTAGTCCATCAGCGTCAGGTTGCCGCCGGTGATGTTGACCCGGCGCATCGGAGCCGCCTGGGACACGGCCCAGAAGTTTGCGGAGGATCGACAGCCCGACAGGCCGGCGACGTTGATCGTCAGGTTGGAGATGGAGCGCCAGAAGTTGTCCAGCGCGATGCAGTTGGTGGGCGTCAGGCAGCGGTTGTAGACGTCGACGTGGCCGTTGATCGTCACGTCGGCCGGGGAGGCGCCGAGACCGGCGACCTCGGTGTAGTAGCCGACCTGGAAGTCCAGCGGTGCTGTCGGGGTGCCGTACGTGCCGGGCTCGAACAGCAGGGAGTAGCGCTGCGTGCCCATCTCGTTGTCGACCTGCGTCGCGGCAACCGCGTCGACCTTGGCCTGGATGTCGGCCGTCGACATGCTCGGGTCGAAGACGAGGACGTTCGCGCCGAGATTGGGGGTGCTGGTGCCGATCCAGTCGAACGGGGAGGCGTGGGCAGCCGGGCTGCCGGCGATGCCGCCGGCCGTGGTCAGAGCGGTCGTCAACGCGGTGACGCCGACGAGCATGCGTCGGAAGCGGGGGGTACGGAGTCGGCGGGGGGTGCTGCCGCCGTCCACCTGCGCGTGCAGTGCTGGCATGGATCCTGCCTTCTGGGTCGGTCTGGACCGGTTCGGAGGCCGCCGTGTTACGGAAGCGTTTCCGACGCCGGACGCTAGCCCTTCGGCGGGACGCCGTCCAGAGGGCACTTGTATAACTCTTGAGCTTTGATCAAGTCGTGATCTCAGGCGGCCCGGGGTTGTCCGGAGGGACTCGATCACCGAGGCTGCGCGAAGGTCAGGTCTTGACTGTGCGGGCGACTGCCCGCACCGGAC